>NZ_CP045429.1:3380166-3987699 GCF_005886805.2 Pseudoalteromonas rubra | reverse complement strand
CTGCCCGGCAACATTTATGCTAAATGTCTGCTGATAGCTGGCAATGTCAAATTGCGCCAGGGGTTGTAGCTGGGCAAACTCATATAAAATACAATGTTTAGCGCTGTCCAGTTTGTAGTGCGCTGCACATTTGCCCTGCAGTTGTTTTTCTGCAGATTTAACGCCGCCTTTATTTTCTCCAACTACCAGTAAACGAGTTTGCTCAGAGCACAAGGCACGAATATTGTCGAACATCATCTGTGCTTCTGGTTTTGATTTCGGGTAATAATAAATGACCAGGTCAATATCGTTGAGTTTAGGCAGGCTATGTGACACATAGCTGGTGATATTAGCGACCTTATCGGCAGCCTGATGATCGGCAAAGTCATAACTGAATGCGCTGATATTTGCCTGCGGATTCAATTGCTTTAGTTCTGACAAAAAGCCATCGCGCTGGTGGTTGACCACCAAGATTTGCTGGCCTGTCAGTTCTTCTTCATTGCGCAGCAGTAATAAACTGGGGTTGGTTAATTTTTGCATCAGAGATCCAGAAAAAGCGGGGCTGGTTGCCCCGAAAAGCAGTAACAGATCAGGCTGTACGTTCGAACATCAGATCCCAAACGCCATGGCCGAGACGATGACCGCGCTGCTCAAACTTAGTCAGTGGGCGGAAGTCAGGACGTGGCACATAATCATTGTTATCAGACTGGTTTGCAAATCCAGGTGCTGCCTGCATCACTTCGAGCATGTGCTCTGCATAGTTTTCCCAATCGGTTGCCATGTGGAAAACACCACCAATACGCAGTTTTGAGCGTAATTTCTCGACAAACTCGGCCTGCACGATGCGGCGCTTATGGTGACGTTTTTTATGCCAAGGGTCCGGGAAGAAAAGCTGTAGTTTCGCCAGGCTGGCATCCGGGATGCAATCAGCCAGTACTTCGACTGCATCATGTTCGAATACGCGTAAGTTAGTGACACCTTGTTCATCCGCTTCCATCAGACAGGCGCCAACACCCGGGCGGTGTACTTCAATGCCAATAAAATTTTGGTCAGGGGAATTTTTCGCCATTTCGACCAGCGATTTGCCCATACCAAAGCCAATCTCAACTACAACATCATTGTCGTTGCCAAACACCTCGGTAAAGTCCAGGCGACCCTGAGCGTGCTCCAGGCCCATCGTTGCCCAACATTTTTCAATGGCGGCAGCTTGCCCTTTGGTCAGGCGGCCTTCGCGTTTTACAAAGCTGCGTACTTTGCGAATGTATTTGCCTTCCTGTTCGGCTTGTTCCAGAGCGGTTTTACTCGATTCGTTCATGGTCTTCATCTTCGGTGTAAAAAATGGGCGCACATTATCGCTATTCACAGCGCCAAGTACAAGAGCTTGACCTTTGAAAAAAGCTTCATACACTGGCGCGTGTATTAGCAAGTAAAAGCAGAGTCTAGCAATGACAGTAAATAATGAGCAGGCCCAATGGTTTGCCAAACAGGTTGTCGACTGGTATCAGTTACATGGGCGTAAAACCTTACCCTGGCAGCTTGAAAAAACCCCATATAAGGTCTGGGTATCAGAGGTGATGTTACAGCAAACTCAGGTGGTTACCGTGATCCCTTATTTTGAGCGTTTTATGGCGCGTTTCCCGACTATCATTGACCTGGCCGATGCGCCGGAGGATGAAGTGCTTCATCACTGGACTGGCCTTGGGTATTACGCACGAGCGCGAAACCTACATAAAACGGCCAAAATAGTCCGTGATGAATATCAGGGTCAGTTCCCGCAAACTTTAGAAGCCGTGATGGCCTTACCGGGAATTGGCCGCTCTACAGCTGGGGCTGTACTCTCTTTGTCTTTGGGTCAGGCGCATCCCATTCTGGATGGCAATGTAAAACGCGTACTGGCACGTTTTTTCATGGTAGAAGGTTGGTATGGCGTCAAAAAGGTCGAAAATCATTTATGGGCACTGACCGATGCACTAACACCTAAAGATCGTGTTTCAGAATATAATCAGGCGATGATGGATTTAGGGGCGAGTCTGTGTAGCCGCAGCAACTTTGACTGTGAGGCTTGTCCGTTAGTCAGTCGTTGTCAGGCACATCAACAGGGCAGAGTGAAAGAGTTTCCTAACTCTAAGCCGAAAAAAGCCAAGCCAAAGAAAGCGGCTTATCATCTGATAGTGCGAGCTGATGATAAAGTACTCATGGAGAAGCGGCCAAGCAGCGGCATTTGGGGTGGCTTGTTTGGTTTTTTTGAGTTCAGTGAACTAACTGAACTGGAAACTTTTTTGGCGCAACAAGGGTTATCGGGTAGCCAGCAAACGCTGTCGCCATTTGTGCATATATTTACGCACTTTGAACTGACCATCACGCCTGTGGTGGTCTCATTAGATGTGACGCCGGATTGTGTTCACGATAATCCACTCTTGTGGTATGAGCTGGCGCAGCCTGCTGAGGTGGGTTTAGCAGCACCAACTAAAAAGTTGGTTAAAGTCTTAAAGGCAATGGGGTAAACTTAGTTACAACGAATGTATAAAGGGTAAAGAGATGGCACGTACCGTATTTTGTCAAAAGTTACAAAAAGAAGCTCCAGGGTTAGATTTTCAACTTTATCCGGGAGAGGTTGGCGAACGTATCTTCAATAACATTAGTAAAGAAGCGTGGCAACAGTGGCAGCACAAGCAGACTATGCTGATCAACGAAAAGCACTTAAATATGATGGATCCTGAACATCGTCAACAGCTGGAAGAACAAATGGTGGGTTTTTTGTTTGAAGGTAAAGAGGTTGAAATCGAAGGTTACCGTCCAAAAGACGCATAATCTACTCGATTAAAAAGGCTGCATGAGCAGCCTTTTTAATGTCTGGCGATTGTCTTAGTAGCTGCGCTCAACGGCTAGTTTCGCCAATGAAATTAGCGCGGCTTTGTGTTCTGACTCAGCTAGTACACTGAGTTGTTCAATGGCTTTTTGTGACTCTTTTCGCGCACGTTCCATGGTATGCTCCAGCGCCTCTGTCTGCTCAAGCGTGGCCAGAATCTCCGTCAGGTTATCAAGCCCGTTGCCATTGGCAATGGCATCGCGGATCTGTGCAACTTGCGCTTCACTGCCGTGGCGCATCGCATAAATTAACGGCAGGGTTGGTTTGCCTTCGGCTAAATCATCACCGATATTTTTACCAAGCTGCTCAGCATTGGCGCTGTAATCGAGGACATCGTCTACGAGCTGAAAAGCAGTGCCTAAGTGCATGCCATATAATTTAAGTGCTTCTTTGGTCGCTGCTGATTGATCTAACACAACAGCCGGCAGCATAGTTGCCGCTTCGAATAATTTGGCTGTTTTGCTGTAAATCACCTGCATGTAGCTTTGTTCAGTCGTGTCTGGGTCATTGCAGTTCATCAGCTGCAGCACTTCACCTTCAGCAATCACGTTGGTTGCATCTGCGAGGATCTGCATCACTTCCATATTTTCCAGTCCGACCATCAACTGAAAAGAACGCGTGTATATAAAGTCACCAACCAAAACACTTGCGGCATTACCAAATTCAGCGTTGGCAGTTGGTTCACCACGGCGCAGGGCAGACTCGTCAACCACATCATCATGCAACAAAGTTGCGGTGTGGATAAATTCAATGATGGTCGCCAGTGTAATGTGCTTATCGCCCTGATACCCTAATGCTTTGGCCACCAAAAGTGCCAGCATAGGGCGGATCCGTTTGCCACCACTATTGACTATATATAAGCCAAGTTGATTAACCAATGCGACGTCAGATTGCATTTGGTCGCTGATAAGTCGATTAACGGCAAGCATGTCTTGCTCAATCAATCTCTGGATCGCTTTGATATCCATAACGCTCCGAGCTAAAGCCTCATTCAGGGATGTTCGAGCCGCAAGTGTACATTAAAATTCACCGTGACTCGATAACTTGCCGTAAGAGAGGTTAAAAAATCAGTGCTTTTGTATGTTTTTTGCACTTATCGGTTGTTTCTGATCAGAACTCCGATGTTGAAAAAGCAAAAAAGAGCTTGGCTTATCACACCTATTCGTTAGAATAAATGAAAATATTATTACGCCCTCAAGTTAGCTATTTTTTATTCATTTATTTGCGATCTAGGGCTTGCGCGAAGTAGCACATTAGCGTAAACTTCGCGCCCTATTGAAGAATATTAAGTTGCGTCGATTTGAGGGCGCACAGACGGAGTTAATTATGTACGCGGTTTTCCAAAGTGGTGGTAAACAGCACCGTGTGACTGAAGGTCAAACAATTCGTCTAGAGAAACTAGACGTTGAGACTGGTGCATCAATTGAATTTGATTCAGTACTTCTTGTAGCTGATGGTGAAAAAATCGAGATCGGTGCGCCGTTCGTAAACGGTGGTAAGATTACAGCTGAAGTTGTATCTCACGGTCGTGGCGAGAAAATTAAGATCGTTAAATTTAGACGTCGTAAGCATTCTCGTAAGCAGATGGGCCACCGTCAGTGGTTCACTGAAGTTAAAATCACTGGCATTAGCGCTTAATTTAGAGGTACAGAAAGATGGCACATAAGAAGGCAGCTGGTAGTACTCGTAACGGTCGCGATTCAGAAAGTAAACGCTTAGGTGTTAAGCGTTTCGGTGGTGAATCTGTACTAGCGGGTAACATCATTGTTCGTCAACGTGGTACTAAGTTCCACGCTGGTACTAACGCAGGTATCGGTAAAGACCACACAATCTTCGCAAAAGCAGACGGTAAAGTTGTTTTTGAGCAGAAAGGTCCTTTAAACCGTAAATACGTTAGCATCATTGCTGAGTAATCGGTAAAAGAATACTGAAAAACCCCGCTTAGGCGGGGTTTTTTGTTTTTATAGAGCAGAGCTTGAATTTTGCTCTAACCTTATTCCTGTCAAATACGCGCCACAGACCGGTAGTTAGGCATTTGCCCATGCTGATCAAGCCGCTATGAACTTGCTATAATAGCAGGTGCTGAACAACCAGTAAGAGAGTAACCATGAAGTTTGTCGATGAAGTAGAGATCCGCGCGGAAGCCGGAGACGGTGGAAGCGGTGTCGTTTCATTTCGCCGCGAAAAATTTGTACCCGACGGTGGCCCGGATGGGGGCGACGGCGGAGACGGAGGTAGCGTTTATCTTGAAGCAGACGAAAACCTTAATACCCTGATTGATTATCAGTTTGAGCGGTTCCACCGTGCCGAGCGAGGTACCAATGGTCATGGCCGTAATATGACGGGTAAAAAGGGCACCGACTTAATCCTGAAAGTACCGGAAGGGACGCGTGTAACTGATGTTGATACGCAGGAGTGTCTGGGTGACTTGACTAAGCATGGACAAAAACTACTGGTCGCTAAAGGCGGTTATCATGGTTTAGGTAACACACGCTTTAAATCGAGCACAAACCGTGCGCCAAGACAGAAAACACTGGGCACGCCTGGCGAAGTGCGAAACCTGAAGCTGGAGCTGATGTTGCTAGCCGATGTTGGGTTGCTAGGCTTGCCAAATGCAGGTAAATCAACCTTTATTCGCAGTGTATCGGCTGCTAAGCCTAAAGTGGCTGATTATCCATTCACGACTTTGGTGCCAAATTTGGGTGTAGTACGTCCTGAAGCGAACAAATCCTTTGTGATTGCCGACATTCCGGGTTTGATTGAAGGCGCATCAGATGGTGCAGGCCTGGGGATCCGCTTCCTGAAGCACCTGGAGCGTTGCCGTGTATTGCTGCACGTTGTCGATGTCATGCCAGTTGATGGCACAGACCCAGTGGATAATGCGTTCGCAATCATCAATGAGCTGCATCAGTACAGCCCAAAACTTGCCAACAAGCCGCGTTGGCTGGTGTTGAATAAAATAGACCTGCTAGCAGAGGATGAGTTAGAAGAGGTTTGTCAGCGTATTGCCGAAGAGCTGGATGCTGAACAGGTGTATCGTATCTCTGCTGCCAATAAGTTTAATACACAGCAGTTGTGCTACGACATTCAAGGCCTGCTGGATAGCATGCCACGCGATAAGTTCGAAGAGCAAGAGCAGGAAGAAGTCGAGTTCAAATGGGATACCTACCACCGTCAGGCAACTCAGGATAACGATGATGACTGGGATGACTGGGACGAAGATGATTACGACGTAGAAGTCGTCTACGAAAGATAAGCGCGATCCGTCTTAGCGTCTCACTAAGCGGGTTGATACAAAAAGGGCCTTTGGCCCTTTTTTAGTATAAAAGTATGAGTGGAGTGTATTGTGATAATATCAATGATTGCAGCGATGGCAAACGGACGTATCATCGGCGATGATAACGCTATGCCCTGGCATTTACCGGCCGACTTGAAACATTTTAAAGCCGTCACCTTGAATAAACCTGTGGTTATGGGGCGCAAAACATTCGAATCTATTGGTCGTCCTCTTCCTGGCAGACGAAATATTGTGATCAGTCGAAACCAAAATTACCGTGCTGAGGGCATTGAGGTAGTTTCATCACCGCAAGATGCGTTGGCTTTAGTTGACGGGTGTGAGGAAGTTATGATCATTGGAGGTGGAAATATTTATGAACAGTTTCTACCCTTAAGTAATCGGCTTTATTTAACATACATCGACTTGGATGTTTCTGGCGACACGCGCTTTCCTGACCACTCTCAGGCCGGTGAGTGGCAAGAAATTGCAAGCGAAACATATGAAGCAGATGAGAAAAATTTGTATAGTTATAAGTTCGTAACTCTAAATAAAGGAATATAACTTTGTTGCTAACAATTGTATTGGTTGATACAATATTGAGCGTTTGTTCTTACGAAAAAAGTACTAGGTGATTGGTGATGAAAGTAATTCCTTTAGTTATTGGTGTGAGTCTTGGCGTTTCGGCATTAACCGTAAGTTTTGCGAGCAAAGCGAACGATCAGTTAGCAGTGTCTTTGTGTGAATATATTGCGGCTGACGATAAAAGACGTATCCGCAGCACGCTAAAGAGCTCACGGGTTAAAATCCGTAACGTGTACGATTCAGTTCAGTGTAATGGTAATAACATGCTGCGCCATGCAATCGCTAACAACGCGGTGGATGCGGGCGAGTTTATCGTTAAAAGCTTACCTAAAAGTGCATTGGAAGATGGCGCTGACATCGCCTGGGCTGAGAGCAACGGCCATGGTGGTTCAGCTTTGATCGCAGCTATTAAAAAGCGTGCTGGTCTGTAAGAACTCTATCGGACTTAGCGTCTGAAAATATTAAAGTATTTAGAAATGCCCGACACTTTTAGAGTGAGCGGGCATTTTTTATTTCCACAGCTATAAAAGGGATATTATTAAACTTGCACTGCCAGCGGATTCGATTAAAATACTCTGTCACACAACTATTCTTATGGTGAGAAATTCTTCCGCCATTTTATGTAATAATGGATGAACTATGAAAGCTGTAATTCCTGTAGCTGGACTTGGTACGCGGATGTTGCCTATGACGAAGGCTATCCCCAAGGAAATGTTGCCTTTAGTCGATAAACCTCTTATTCAATATATAGTGAAAGAGTGCGCAGCTGCGGGCATTTCCGAAATCGTCTTGGTGACCCATTCGTCAAAGAATGCGATTGAGAACCACTTTGATACCAGTTTTGAACTGGAAGCAACACTGGAAATGCGGGTTAAGCGTACTCTGCTGGAAGAGGTTCGTTCAATTTGTCCTGAAGGCGTTACTATCATGCATGTTAGGCAGGGCGAAGCAAAAGGGCTTGGTCATGCGGTCTTGTGCGCAAAGCCTATTGTTGGTGATGACGATTTCGTGGTTGTCTTACCTGATGTGATCCTGGATGAGTATACGGCAGATCAAAGTAATGAGAACCTGGCGGCTATGGTTAAACGTTTCTTAGACACTAAGCTAAGTCAAATTATGCTTGAGCCGGTTCCTCAACAAGACGTCAACAAGTACGGTATTGCAGACATCCAGGGCGTTGAGCTAAAGCCTGGCGAAAGTGCACCAATCAATCACATGGTCGAGAAGCCGCCTGTTGATAAAGCGCCTTCCAACCTTGCCGTTGTGGGTCGCTATGTATTATCACGTAATATCTGGCCTTTGCTTGAGCGTACGCCATTGGGAGCCGGAGGCGAGATCCAGCTAACTGATGCAATTGACATGCTTATGGAAAGTGAAACCGTTGAAGCATTCCACATGAGTGGCCGGGCTCATGACTGCGGCGATAAGCTGGGTTATCTGAAAGCTATCGTTCAGTACGCAATGCGTGATGAAAAACTGGGCGAAGATTTCAGTGAGTTCGTAAAAGCACTGTAGCCTCGTCCGTCATGATACGAAAGCCCGACTCAATGTCGGGTTTTTTGTGTGTTTAGCACCTGGTACAGGTTGAGCGCACAGAGCTTGCCAGGTTATTGGCCATGACGCTCTGTAAAGCGTTGCCAGTGAATGTTGGGGTTAATGACTCTGACTTGCGTAAGCACTTGTTTGAGCTGATGCGATTTGGGTTGGGTGAGGATCTGGCCATCCTGTTTCAGCCCCAGCAGATAGAACATAGCGGCTTTGTTGCCCTGCTGAAT
This sequence comes from Pseudoalteromonas rubra, assembly GCF_005886805.2. NCBI lineage: Bacteria > Pseudomonadati > Pseudomonadota > Gammaproteobacteria > Alteromonadales > Pseudoalteromonadaceae > Pseudoalteromonas > Pseudoalteromonas rubra. The sequence goes on along the minus strand of NZ_CP045429.1, from coordinate 3,979,217 downwards.
GGCGGAGATGTGTATCTGCTGCTCAAAGTTTAATCTCAGGCTACTGATAGCAGTTTTCATGCCTTGCTGATCCACATTGGGCAGACCGCACTTTTGCAAATAGCCAAGACGCTCGCCCTCTCCGGAAAACCAGATCCTGACTTTCTCGCTGAAGCGCCCCGACTTGGCTGGCAAATCAAACATTAGCCGGGTCTGGCCTTGTTGTTCTACAAAGTGCAGATAATCTTGTAATCCGGCATGCCACAGGGCTGGGTGGATCGGTACAAACCGGGCCTGTAATTTACCGTGTGTATGAAACGTAAAGCCACGAACCTGCTCTTGTTTACTGATATCAGAGAGCGTCAGGTTGCCAATTTCGTCACTGTAGGCCCCGGTATAATATGCCAGCACAGGTAGCCAGAAGTGCCAATGCTTTGGCTGCTCACGCTTTTGTTTTTCGTCACCATAAATGTAGCCGTTAAACAGGGTGTACAGCTCCATATTGGAAAATGCGCGTCGGCCTAAATGAGATTTCATATGATTGCGCTATACCTTGTGCCTAAATAGTTCACACAATTCAAAGGATTACTAAGAATGAATCGAGATCAGTGTATCGGCTTTTGCTAATAAGCAAAAGTCTAATGTCAATGTAGTAACCAGATACTACCCCTTTAGCGGCGATCAGACGTAAGATCGGATAAGTAGGTTAAACAGGTGATACGCAACAGAGAAGCAAGGTTTTTTACTTCCCCCTGACGCATCAGTACTTCCTGATAGAGGGTGGAAACGAATTCAGCCACACTGAGCTGTTCTTTGGAGGCGATCTCCTGTAACAGATCCCAGATCCGACGCTCTAGTGCGAGGCTGGTCACAGCCCCCTGAATCCGCATTGAGCGGCGTATTACTTCATAGCTGGCGGGATCGGCCGCGGCATACAATTCACACATAGAGGACTCCTTGATGGCAAAACTCATTCACAGCATGGTTCGGGTAATGGATCTGCAAAAATCTCTGGCATTTTATCATGATGTACTGGCGCTCGGCGAGCGCAGGCGTATTGAGTTTGAACACTTTAGTCTGGTTTACCTCGGGAATGAAGAAGCTGAGTTTGAACTGGAGTTGACCTGGAATCATGATACGCAGCAGCCATATGAGTTGGGGAATGGCTATGGTCATATAGCAGTTGTCGTTGATGACTTAGCACCTGTGCATGCAAAGGCAGAGGTGCTAGGTTACCAGCCTAAGGAGATGAAGTCGTTTTATAATGGCGATACTCTGGTGGCACGCTTTTTCTTTATTGCCGATCCCGATGGCTATCAGATTGAAATCATTGAACGTTCTGAGACGTTTAGGTAATTCTGGCTTAGTTATGACTAAGCCATGGCAAACTCACTGCGGTCAGGCAACCAGCGCTGGACCAGTGGCTCAACGGCTTGTGGGTGTTGTTGGAGTATAGTAAAAGCCAGACTGCGAACTTGTGGTAGTAGCACTTTGTCCCGGCTTAAGTCGGCTATTTTCAGTTCCGCCAGCCCCGTCTGACGAGTGCCCAGGACTTCTCCGGGCCCGCGGATCTCCAGATCCCGCTCGGCAATCACAAAGCCATCATTACTGTCACGCAGCACGCCCAGGCGCTTTTGCGCTGTTGCTGACAAAGGTGCATGATAAAGCAACAAACAATGCGAAGCGATGTCTCCCCGGCCAACCCGGCCTCGTAACTGATGCAGTTGTGCCAATCCAAGCCGCTCTGGATTTTCTATAATGATCAGGCTTGCATTGGGGACATCTACCCCGACTTCTATCACAGTGGTTGCAACCAGCACATGGCTTTTTGCCTGCTTAAAGTCTTGCATGATCTGCTGCTTTTCTTGTGCCTTCATACGGCCATGAACCAGTGCGATATTGAGCTCGGGCAGCGCTTTGGTGAGTTGTTCTGCGGTATCTTCTGCCGCCTGGCATTGCAAAGCTTCGGACTCATCAATCAAAGTACATACCCAGTACACCTGGCGCTGCTGTTCGATACAGGCACGCCGAACACGCTCAATCACCTCATCGCGGCGAGTATCCGGGACGGCGACGGTTGTGATTGGCGTGCGCCCGGGTGGTAGCTCATCGATCACTGAGGTTTCCAGATCGGCATAGGCAGTCATCGCCAGCGTGCGTGGGATGGGTGTTGCCGTCATGACCAGCTGGTGCGGGTAGCAGTCGTTAAACTTGCCCTTTTCGCGTAACGACAGGCGCTGGTGAACACCAAAACGGTGTTGTTCATCAATGATGATCAGGGCCAGATTACTAAACTGTACTTGCTCCTGAAACAGTGCATGTGTGCCAACCACCATTTGCGCCTGGCCTGAGCTGATGCGTTCCAGCACGCGCTCGCGCTCTTTGCCTTTGGTCTTGCCTGCCAGCCACACCACTTCTATGCCCAGTGCGGCAAACCAGTTCTGAAAGTTGATATTATGCTGCTCTGATAAAATCTCTGTGGGGGCCATCAGAGCGACCTGATAGCCTTTGGCAATGGCCGTGAGTGCGCTCAGTGCTGCAACCAGGGTTTTACCTGAGCCTACGTCACCCTGTACCAGTCGCATCATTGGAAAAGGGTGTTGCAGATCCCCTTTAATTTCAGCCACTACTCGACTTTGTGCTGAAGTGGGTTTAAAGGGCAGCTGGGCCAGAAACTCTGTTTCTAACATATTATTCGGCGGCAGCGATACCGCCTTGACGGCCTGACCTTGCTGTCTGAGTTGCAGCAGGCTAAGGTTTTGCGCCAGCAACTCTTCAAACGCCAGCCGCTGTTGCGCCGGATGCTGACCCAGCTCCAGCTGATCCAATGCCACATTCTGGGGCGGCTGATGGAGTGTGAGTAAGGCTTCTTTCAAGCTCAGTTGGTTGGGCCTGAACTGAGCGGGCAGATGATCTTCAATGTCGTATTTTTGCAGCAAAGCGATAGCTTGCTCGGCAATGGCACGAATGCTTAGTTGCTTCAGCCCTTCAGTGGTTGGATAAACCGGCGTGAGTGTATCCGCGCCTTGTGGTGTTTCACTGAGCTCGTCGCGAATACTGTATTCAGGGTGAGCCATTTCCAGACCGACCCGGCCACGGCGCACTTCGCCAAAGCAGCGCATGATTTTACCGCTTTGCATGGCGTTTTTTTGCGCGGCGCTGAAGTTGAAAAAGCGCAGGGTAATACGGCCTGTTCCATCGTTGATCTGGCATACCAGCATACGGCGTTTGCCGAAAGTGATGTTGGCCTGCTCGATTTCGCCTTCAACACTGACATGGGTATGTGGCATCAATTCCGCGATGCGATAGGTTCTGGCTCTGTCTTCATAACGCAGTGGCAGATGAAAGAGCATATCCTGAACACTGCGGATCCCCAATTTGGCCAGCCGCTCTGCGGCCTTTGGGCCGACTCCCTTGAGATCGGTTATGGCGTACTGGGCTAAATTGGGAAGAGACATAATTATCCTTTTTGACTGAATTTCAGTGTGTTCCAGAAAGTATCATCGGCCACGATTTCACCCACCTCATCCAGAGCCGGGTAGGGCATGCCTTTTTCGACACAGCGATTGGCAATGATAGGGTGACAGCCTTCGAACAAGAGTTTGTGTTTAATCGTCGGGTCGAGCATGTCGTTACGCTGATATAGCCCTGCGGCTTCGCGCTGACGCTGTGCTTCATATAAGATCAATGCAGCAGCCACCGAAACATTTAATGACTGTACCATACCAGCCATTGGGATCACGATGTGTTGATCAGCGTGTTCGAGCGCTCTGTCTGAGATCCCCAGACGCTCCTGTCCCACAATAACGGCCGTTGGCTTAGTATAATCAATCTCACGAAAATCCACGGCTGTATCACTCAGATTGGTGGCCAGCAGCTGGATCCCAGGATTTTGTGCACGGATAGTGGCAACGGCCTGATCGATGTCATCGTGCATATGGGTTTCTACCCAGTTTTTACTGCCACCTGAGGTATTATTGGTCAGGCGTCTTTGCTCCTGCGGCCATACCGCATGAACATGATGGCAGCCGACCGCATCGGCTGTACGCACTATGGCCGACAGATTGTGGTGCTTGTGGACTTCATCCAGGCACACAGTTAAATCAGTCTGGCGTTGATCCAAAATGCGCTTCACGCGCTGAAAACGGTTTTCTTCCATCATTACAGCTCTTAACTACAAAATTGCGGCGATTATAACAAAAAGCACCCCGCTAAGGCATTACTTCGCGCATTATTGGTGCCTGCAGGGAGATCAGGGTCTCGGTTGACTGAATGGCTTCGATTGTCTGGATCTTATTGATCAGTACGTCCTGCAGATGGTCAATAGAACGTGCCATGACTTTGATAAAAATGCTGTAGTTGCCTGTGGTGTAATAGGCTTCAACGACTTCTTCAAAGCCTTCCAGCTGCTCAATGGTAGCCGGGTAATCCCGCGCATGTTTGAGGTTTACGCCGATAAAACAACAGACATCATAACCCAACTGCTTGGCATCTATGCTGACCCGTGTGCCGACTATAATACCGGCTTGCTTCATTTTCTCGACTCGCACATGAATGGTCCCCGCACTGACGGCAAAGCGCTTGGCCAATTCGGCGTAGGGGGTTCTGGCATTGTCCATTAAGGCATGAAGGATAGAACGGTCGAGATTATCGATTTGATAATTTTCCATGGATATTTCGTACGCTAATTATTGATTCAATAATTATTAAAGCTAATTTTTGATGAAAAAAATAGTGTAAAGGTGTTTTTGTTGTGGACTATTGAATCTTTACTCATTTTTGTTGAGGATAGATTTAACGCAGCAAGCCTGCACCGTTATTCAACACCATTGGGAATGAGGAAACCGATATGTTGCAACAGTATCTGCAAACACAACAACAAATAGCGCGTGCGAAAGCACTTTTTTCACAACAACTGACTGACAAGTTAGGCCTGATCGAAGTACAGGCGCCTATCCTGGCAAAGGTAGGAGATGGTATTCAGGACAACCTCAGCGGCACCGAAAAAGCGGTGAAGGTTAAAGTTAAAACGCTCAGCGACAGCGATTATGAAGTGGTCCACTCACTGGCGAAGTGGAAGCGTAAAACGCTTGGTGACTATGGCTTTGGAGCTGGGCAGGGGTTGTATACACATATGAAGGCGTTGCGCCCGGATGAAGACAAACTATCCCCAATACACTCCGTGTATGTTGATCAGTGGGACTGGGAGCAGGTGATCTGTGCACAGTCTGAACGCTCTTTAGATAAGCTCAAAGACACAGTTCGTACATTATATGGCGCGATCCGTGAAACTGAACAGCAACTGGCTTCTGAATATGGGCTGACGCCGTTTTTACCGGAGCAAATCACATTTGTACACAGTGAGGCGCTGCGCCTTATGTATCCAGACTTCAGTGCTAAGCAAAGAGAAAAAGCGATTGCTCAGGAGTACGGCGCTGTGTTTCTGATTGGTATCGGCGGTGAACTGGGAGATGGCAAAATCCATGATGTCAGAGCACCGGATTACGACGACTGGTCAACGCCAACGTGTGAGCAGTATCAGGGGTTGAACGGTGATATTCTGGTCTGGAACCCGGTGCTCGAAGATGCCTTTGAAATTTCCTCTATGGGGATCCGGGTATGTCCGGACAGCTTGCAACGCCAATTGAGTCTGACGCAGGATGAGCAAAGGTTAGAGCAGGACTGGCACCAGAGCCTGCTGGCAGGTGCATTGCCACAAACCATAGGGGGTGGTATTGGTCAGTCTCGTTTGGTGATGTTGTTATTACAAAAGCAACATATCGGTCAGGTCCAGGTTGGTGTGTGGCCTGAGCATGTTAAAACTGAAGTTTCTGGGTTACTTTAGAGGCGACGGCGACACACAGTAAGGGAGCCTCAAGGGGCTCCCTTACATCTTAAATTCAATTTCTATTTTTCCTTCGAGCAACCTGGCACTACACGGCGGGTAACTGCGGGTGGTTTTATAGACCTTATCGAAAATATGGATCTCGACACCTGAGTGCAAAGAGGTGTTCACCACCAGCTGGGTGTTATCGAGTAAATCATGCAGAGTATGGTCTAATTCTGACAGCTGATGTTCCAGCGCTTCGGCCTGCTTACAATAGTGTTCTTGTGTCGCGCCGATTTTGGCCAGCAAGGTTTTTTTCTTTTCAGCATCCTTTACGTTATCGGCTTTTTCGACCGCTTTTTGCAGATTGGTGATCTGCTCATCGGTCAGAGTCAGTTCTTTAAGGCACAGATCGGTACGTTCCGTTATCTCCATGCCACTGCGTGCCAGGTAAACAGCCATGGTCGCACCTGAGCTGCTGCCTACTTCGCCCGCCACCAGCATCTTGGCATCAAAAATGGTGCCGCCGACCAACTTACCCTTAGGGGATTCGTCCAGGCCAACCTGTAACAGGTTACGTGCTTTGATATCACAGTGATTACTTTGTTTCTGGATAAAGACATTCTGCCCTTCCAGATAGGTGTATTGACCATGGGTGATCTGGACATCGCCTTTGGCAATCAGACGGCAGGTGAGCCCCTGATCGTCGTTGCGATGATCCAGGTGACCAATCACACCGCCACGTACTTCGATGTTGCCATCGGAAATTAATTCTCCCGATTCTACGGTCCCCATGACGGTGATATCGCCGTGCGCTTTGATCTTCATGCCCGGGTCGACATTATGGGTAACCAGCACGCTGCCGCTAAATTCAATGTGGCCGCTGCGTACGTTGACGTCACTGATGGTAAAGATATCGTCTACCCGCATGCCATTCGGCACATCGGACGGACAACCAGCAATGGTTGAGATCAGTTGCAGGGGATTGGTTGGGGAAATCTCGGTACCTTCACCGGCAACCAGCTGAAAGCTATCTCCGGGCTTAGGTGCAATGCTGTCTCCGGTAACCGTAAAGCCTTCTTTGCCTGGGGTTGCCGGCCTTTGCGTGACCAGTAAGGTGCCGGGTGCAACACTGGCCAGTGCGCCAAAATCGCGCATATCAACGGTGCCGTCTTCACGTAACTTGGGTTGCTTCAGGCGTTCTTTAAGCGTTTGTACATGTGGCATCAGCTTGGCAGGTATGCCATTTTCGGGCGGACGCCCCTGAGCAACGATGCCTGTGACTTCTGTGCCTGGCAGAGACTCCAGTTGCTGTTTGAGCAAGTTTTCCAGATAGACTTGTTTGTAGCCCCGGGTGACACCGACTTTGACTATGGCGCGCTTGGCATCCTCCAGGCTGATCATTTTACCACCCTGTGCGGTGGTGAGTTTGGCGATGGCCTGCATTTTGTCGTCGCTCAATGCGACTTCGATATGGGCATCTTTTTGTTGTGCCACAATCAGCTGAGTGACAGGCGTATCTTGTTTGAAGTAAGCGGCAATGGATTCATGATCAATTGCGCAGTCAGCATAGGGTGAGCGCTCGAGTGCTTCAACCACAAACGCTGCACTGGGGGGCGACGCAGCCGCGACGTCCATCAATATATTGCCATTTTTTGCGAGTTTAAACACAGGCTTATCCTTATTGCTTTAAACCAACTACGATAATGAATACCTCAAATTGCCAAAAAATGCGGCGTTACCAAGATTGCACAAAGTGCTTCGTATAACACCAGATTGCTAAATTAATAGTATGCGGTCAAGTGTTTAAGATCAAAGTTAAGCGCATGAAAAATCATTGTACAGATAAGTAAAAGCCCGCATTAAGCGGGCTTGAGTAATATAACTAATACACTCGGTGTCTTAGTTGGTTGAAGGCAGCTCCATGATGCCATCAATCTCAATTTGTACGCCCTTAGGCAGCTCTTTTACGCCGATAGCAGCACGCGCCGGGTAGGGCGTTTTAAAGTGCTGACTCATGATCTCATTGACGGTAGCAAAGTTGCTTAAGTCAGTCAGGAAGATGTTAACCTTGACCATGTCCTGCAATTGGCCGCCCGCTTCTTCACACACGGCAGTCAGGTTTTTAAATACCTGTTGTGTTTGCTCTGCAAAGTCTTCTGAGATCACTTCCATTGTTCCAGGCACCAAAGGGATCTGCCCCGAAAGGTAAACCGCCGTACCGACTTTAACTGCCTGACTGTAGGTGCCGATTGCTGCCGGCGCCTGATCGGTTGAAATAATGGCTTTATTCATTGTCTTTCCTTTATCGCTTCCTGGTTACACGTTGTACATCTGGCATTACCCGGATCCGGCGCATAATATTTGCAACGTGGATCCTGTCTTTGACGGTAACACCCAGATCAATCACGTACAGGTTGCTCTCTTTTTCTTCGGTTGCAATCTCCACTATATTGGCTTGTGTGCTTGCAACCACATTGGTTAATTTGGCCAACGCACCCTGGTGGTTGATGATCTCAACCCGCAGTGCTGCGATGTATTCTTTTTCGGGGTTATCTTCCCACTTTACCACAAAGTACTTGGCACGTTCATTTTGCCAGCCTTTAATGTTTTTACATTCCTGGCGGTGGACCATTAAGCCCTTGCCCTGGCTAACATAGGCGGTGATGTCATCACCCGGGACAGGCCGGCAACACTTGGCATAAGTCACCAGCATACCCTCTGTACCAATGATCGGCGCTTTGGCTTTTTGTGCCAGGCTCTCGATTTCATCATCGGCTTGTAGCAGGCGTTTTGCAACCAGCATACTCATGATGTTGCCGTTGCCAATTTCCACTAACAGCTCAAGCACGGTATTCAGGTCATGCTCTTCCAGTACTCTGTCTATCTGTTCGGTTGGAATATCATCCAGCTTATGCTCACCCAGTGCGGAGTCAAGTAAGCGTCGACCCAGCAGGATAGACTCTTCCTGGTGCTGGCTCTTAAGGTAATTACGTACGCCCAGACGCGCTTTACCTGTGACAATAAAGTTTAACCAGGTGGCATTGGGATGCGCGCCAGAGCTGGTGATCACCTCGACAGTTTGCCCTGTGTCCAGTGCTTTGCTGAGCGGATAAGGCTTACGGTTGACGCGCGCGCCAACACAGGTGTTCCCTACGTCGGTATGAACGGCATAGGCAAAATCGACAGCCGTTGCACCCATGGGTAATTCGATGATGCGGCCATCCGGCGTAAAGACATAAATTTCTTCCGGGAACAGCTCGGTCTTTACGTTTTCGACAAATTCAAACGATGAACCGGCACTTTGTTGCAATTCAAGCAGGCTTTGCATCCATTGTCTGGCACGTTGCTGTGCGGTATGGCCCGCTGTGTCGCCAGACTTTTTGTACATCCAGTGCGCCGCAACCCCTTTATCAGCCATGTGATCCATATCATGGGTGCGGATCTGGATCTCCACCGGAATACCGTGCGGCCCAACCAAAGAGGTATGCAGTGACTGATAACCATTGGTCTTAGGTACAGCAATGTAGTCTTTAAAACGGGTTTCTATGGGCTTATACAGGTTGTGCGCCACACCTAATACCCGGTAGCAGGTATCTATGCTGTTGACGTTGATGCGAAAAGCGTAAATGTCCATCACTTCGTTGAACAGCAGCTCTTTGTTGAGCATCTTTTTATAAATGCTGTACAGGTGCTTTTCACGGCCACTGACCGATGCATCAATGCCAGCTTCTTCCAGACGAGACTCTATCTCTGACTGGATATTGCTGATCACTTCTTTACGGTTACCCCGCGCTTTGGCCACTTCTGATTTTAGTGCTCTGTGACGCATCGGGTATAAGGCCGCAAAGCCAAGGTCTTCAAGTTCGTTCTTAATGTCATGGATACCAAGACGATTGGCGATAGGCGCGAAGATCTCCAGGGTTTCACGGGCTATCCTGCGGCGTTTTTCCGGACGTAAAAAGCCCAGCGTGCGCATGTTGTGGGTGCGGTCGGCCAGTTTGATGAGGATCACCCGGATATCCTGGGTCATGGCCATGATCATTTTACGATAGTTTTCGGCCTGAAACTCTTTTTTATCTTTAAAGTCGAGTTTGTCCAGCTTACTGACACCCGCCACTAGTTCGGCAACTGTATCACCGAAGATTTCGGCCAGATCGGTCTGGCTGAAGTCGGTGTCTTCAATCACATCATGCATCAATGCTGCCATCAGTGTTTCGTGGTCCAGCTTCATGCTGGCCAGGATCTGGGTGACTTCAACCGGGTGAGTAATATAAGGCTCGCCGCTGGAGCGGGTTTGCCCTTCATGCGCTTCGCGGGCAACCACGTAGGCTTTTTGCACCAGTTCCACATCTTCGGGTGACAGATACTCTGATATTTTTTTCTTTAAGCCTTCAAACAGATACATTCACACTCCAATGTTCCAGCGAAGTTATATCAAATGCGTATTAACCTACCTGCAGTCAGGCTATAACACCTTTACCTTGGTTGGTATGACATTTGATTGGTATTAATAATAAGTTAAGTACTGAATATACGATGAATTGACGTCGAAGCCAATCGACTAACACATTTATTAGTCTAGATAGAGGTGTTCAGTGGCCTGTGCTGCAGAAACAATAACGCCAGCTATAAAGCTGGCGTTATCGTCGTACTGGTCGCAGTGGATTAGCGATTGCCACCCACAATTGCAGCAACAGCAGCAAGCTCTGCAGCTTCCTGAGTTTGTTGCTCTTCGCGATCGATCATGTCCAGTGAATCGCTGGTGACCATGCCTTTTTCGATCTCGCGCAATGCGATTACGGTTGGCTTGTCATTTTCAGCTTCAACCAGAGGGTCTTTACCACCGACTGCAATCTGACGAGCGCGACGCGCTGCAACAAGAATTAGGTCGAAACGGTTACCAATTTTATCTACTGCGTCTTCTACTGTTACGCGAGCCATCGAAGCACTCCAAAAAATTCAATACATTTAGCAAAGGGCTAGTCTACTAAAAAGCGCCGGATTCGCCAAGTACATGGTTAAAAAATATCGGGTCGTTACGGCTTTATGTGGCTGCAATCTTTGCAGCCAGTGTGAAACCCGGATCAGCCAGCCGCGGATGTGACTTACTTCAGCAGTTCTGCTATCAAAGCCTGCTGGCTCACCTGTTGCTTTTTCAGCTCCAGACGTGCAGCCACGACGATGTGCTCCAGTTCATTCAGGGCAGTCTCAAAGTCATCGTTGACCAGCAGGTAGTCGAATTCATTGTAGTGAGAGCATTCAGATTTGGCCTGCTCCATACGCGAGGCAATGATTTCCCGAGAGTCCTGCCCACGGTTGTTTAAACGCTCTTCCAGTGCCTGCTTTGACGGCGGCAGAATGAAGATGGTTTTTACTTCAGGCAGCAGTTCACGAACCTGACGGGCACCTTGCCAGTCAATGTCCATGAATACGTCAATACCTTGTGCAAGCTGGTTTTCGATGGCTTGTTTAGAGGTGCCGTAGTAGTTATCAAAAACCTGCGCCCATTCGAAAAAGTCATTCTGGTTGATAAGTGTTTTAAACTCATCCACAGAAACAAAGTGGTAGTGCTCGCCATTATTCTCACCTGGGCGAGGCGCGCGAGTTGTATGTGACACCGAGACCCTGACTTTATCTTGTCTTTCCAGCAGGGCTTTAATCAAACTTGACTTTCCGGCACCAGAGGGCGCTGAAAGAATAAACAAATTACCGCGATTTTGATGTGGCATACGTCAGACCTATAGGGTTGCAGTACAGCGATGTGAATGTGGCCACACCGCTGGTTGTCCAAAAGAGTTATTTTAAAGCCATATCACCTAACTTACCAGCCTCACCGTGTTCAATCGCTGCTTTGCAGCACAAACATTTGATAGCCGAACTCGCCCAGGTAACGCTCGTAGATGGCAATTTCCCGGGCCATGTCCTGAAGCGCAGCGGAATCTGGCTGATGGCTCAGTCGTTGTTCAACTTCAGCTTTGAGTGGTCCATAATAGTCTGCCCAGGCCTGCTCACTCAGCGTAAAGTGGCTCAAGACCCGAAAACCGGCCTGCTCAATCTGTGCCAGTCGTACAGCAACTGTTTGCATATCCGGGTATTCCTGTTGCCAGAAGGTGATTGCCTCCTGAGAGGGCGTCTCGTTTAACCACACCAGATCGCTGACCATCAGGCAACCGGCTGAACGCAGAAGCGGGCGCCAGGCATTCAGCGCCGCTTCAAAGCCCATTATATAGGCGGAGCTTTCAGCCCAGAGCAGATCAAAACTGCCGCTCTGAAAGGGCAAAGCTGTCATGCTGGCACACAGAGGGGTGACACGTGCGTCCAGTTCCGCGTGTTTTAGTCGCGCCGCCAGGCTGTCGATTGCCTGAGCTTCATTATCCACTGCCGTGATCTGCGCCTGTGTCTGTTGTGCCAGTAACTCAGTAGCAAAGCCCTTACCACAGCCAATATCCAGCACGGTGTTCGGTGTAAAAGGAATGTGCGTTAACGCCTTGCGTGTATCGGTATTACTGCCGGGTCCCCAGCGTTCCAGCCGATGAAAGACCGCCATAAAGTCGGCCATATAAGTGTCGTGTTCGTTCATGTCTTTTGATAACCATTTTAAGTACAGGGTTTGTTGTTCATCAAACCCTTGTTGTTCAAGCCAGTTTCTGTGTGCATCGGGTGCCAGTTTATCGGCCTGTGCATGCCAGTCGCGCAGTGAACCGCGCCCAAGCAGCGCAGACAACAAAGTATGCGCCTGCTGCTTATGTGCAATTTCGCTTTCCAGCTCAGCGAGCCTGTTGCTGAGTACAGTGCGATCTAGCCTGGCCTCCAGCGCCTGTTTGCATTCACTCAGCGTCAGTCCGCCAGCCTGTAGCTGTTGCAGCAGTCTGAGCTTTTGTAAGTCCTGCTCGCCATAAACCCGATAACCATTGCTGGCCCGGCTGCCACAGATCAGCCCCCGCTTTTCGTAATACAACAAAGTAGAGCGCGCTAAACCCAGTTGTGCCGCCAATTCCGAAATCCGATACACCACACCCGGCTCCTCTTTTACATATGCCAGACCGGCTAAAAATAAGCGCAGTCAGGCTGTAACAAACGAAAACGATAAACTATGAAGTTATAGACAGGTCAATGGGCAAGGGCAAAGAAAGAGTAAGGTTTGCCGCTCAGGGTTCAGGTTTGGGTACTGCTACCGGGGTGAGGATTAACATGGATGCAAAGTGGAACAGGTTATAAAAGTATTCATAAAGGGTAGTTTGGTGTGTTAATGTTGTTTATGAAATGTTGCGTTTTATGGTGTTGCTTGCTAGGTTAGCCTCAAGAATAAATAGGGAGATGCATGCGCGTGAAGAACAGTCCTGATAAGCGCAATCACAAAGTGGAGAACTTCAGGCGCTATGTGCAGCGCTCAATCCGCCAGTTGAGACACCACAGAGGCTGGTCCCAGCAAGAGCTGGCCAGGCGGCTTGGTGTCGACCAGGCCACCATCAGCAACTATGAATCCGGCAAAACAGATATGAGTTACGCCCAGATGTTCGAGCTGTTTCTGGTTTTTGGTAAAGATTTAACTGGTGTACTTAAACTCACCGATCTTGAAGAGCAAAGTCCTTCACCCGATGAAAAGCCAGAAAAGGAGTAGGTTATGAAGGAAGTATACGCCATCATGGAATATGCGCCTCTTGCAGCCATTTTGTTGGGGTTAGCGCTGAGTTGGAAAGTCGCCACAGCTCGTTGGTTTTTACTGGCTTATGGTTTCTTTGAAGTGCTCGATATTGCTACTTTGCCAATCACTATGCGGTGGAATACACACTATTACATCGCTGATGTAGTGATTAATGCTATGTTTCTTTTGCCAATCATATTTCGGCGAAATCTTGCATTGAGGCTCTATATTTTTTCTGGTAGCCATTACTTTAAGAGGGTTTACAGACTTCAGAGGCTATCAGCGCAAGAATGTGGGATCATTTTACTTCTTGGTTTAACCTGTGTGGTAAACGTCGTAACCTGGCTTGAGGTTTTGGCCTACAAATACTACATATTTGATTCCGCGCCGTTCAAGCTATATGTGCGAGATAATCTGATGTTGCTGTTTCACTTGATGATTAGTTTAGCGTTGTTTGCGTACTCAATGACAGCAAACTCCAGAGAGGAATTTGTAGAACGTGAAAAGGCGTATTAGCGAGTTGGAAACTAAAGATTTGGGCAATACCTTTGGAGAATAACGTTTATGATTGTAATCAACGTCATTATGCAGAGGGCAGGTAATCCATCTAAATAACGACGAATGGAGGTTGTCAGACAATATGAAGCAATTACAAACAGAAAGCCTGAAAAAAGTGCATGGTTCAGGGGTTGGTAGTCCTGATTTGCCAGACAGAGTTCAGGTGGCTCACCCGGATCCGAAAAAGAGCTGTGGTGGCTAAAGTCAGCTTAATTGCTAAAACAAAAAGCGCGTTCAGCGCTTTTTTTATGAAGATATACATAAATTGGCTGCGAAGTAGGAATTACACTGGACAATGTAATAAAGCTTTAGTTTGGGTGAGTCTCGTAAGAGAGCACATCGACAATAATCCCCCATATTTTAGGGGTGGTAGAGTTCAGGTTCATCAAAATGTCAGCCACATAGCATATCTAGTTACAAAAGTTTTCGTGCCCTCGCATTTTCATGTCTGAACCAAATAGCTCACATTGACGCCTTTTAGATGACTTTTGAGTTCGATGTAAGTATTCCACAATAAGTTCGTGGTTTGCACTTGTGCCAGTCATAGCATAAACCTGACCATCGGCGAGCTCATACATATTCGTATTGGTAGGTTCACCTCTTAAGTAGGACTCTGGAGACATGATTCGAGCTCTTTTGATGAGTATGTGTTGCTCAACTTACATTTATGTACCGACAACATTATTCAGCTTTAGACTATGTAAGCTATCTTCGTTTATACAGTACAACTTCGCGAGGTAAAATAGTTGGATGTTCATGACAAACAAACCCGCAGCAAGAATATGCGGGCGATCAGATCAAAGAATACCAAACCTGAATTACTTCTGAGGCGCTTGCTGCATAAGGAAGGTTTGCGTTACAGGGTTTGTCCAAAAGCTATTCCTGGAAAACCTGATATCTGGCTCAGGAAATATAACGCGGCAATTTTTGTTCATGGCTGTTTCTGGCATATGCATGGCTGTGCAGTGTTCAAATTGCCTCAAACCCGACAAGAGTTTTGGAAAAGTAAGTTGGAAAGCAATTTTGCAAGGGATAAGGTGGTACAGAGTCAGCTACGAAGACTAGGGATTCGAGTTCTTGTCGTATGGGAGTGTAGTTTAAAAGGAAAAAACAGGCTCGCTAAACCTATGATAAATTTACTTGTCAAAACATGGTTGGTAAGTGGTTCATCGTCAGGAGAGCTGACCGAGCAGGGCTTGTATGCAAACTGATAGTGAAATTATTTTGTAATCAAAGTAGTCTAGCGAAAAATGACTAAGGAACAGACTATGTTTGAGCAATTATCTGACGTATTTACTTCGGCTGCTTTTAAATATCTCACTGCGGTAGATGCAAACCGGCAGACTTCGAATCAACATGAAATTGGTGGGCTTAAGCAAGCTGGTATAGGTGAACATATAGGTATGCCAGATAATGGTATTAAAGTGAAGTTACCAGCCACACTCGTTTACCTGAGCGATGACCCCGAGTCTCCTCTCGTCGTAGAAGATCATGTTACATGGTATGACACTCGATATAATCAAAGTGGTAGATCAGCGGAGTGGAGAATGTACTATGCTTCCAATGATGTGAGTGAAAGGTTTTCTCCAGAAGACTTTTTCTTGATTGCTTTAACCAAAGATCGAGAAGTGTTGATGATATTTTGCCCACCGGATAGCGAATATGAGGCACAGATTCGTGCGCTGTTCGGTGTCCAGAATATGGTTTCAAAAGAAAAGCTTAGTAAAGTTGAAGTTAAAGAAGGAAAAGTTGTTTTACCTATTCGGCTCATGTTTGCCCGATATGGAATTGAGATCGGGCAGGATGGCACTGATGTCCTTGAGCAGATTCTTGATAAATTTGGGCCACATTTTCCTAAGACTAAACACTTCTCGGATTTTACGCGAACTCTTGCTAGAGAGATATGTCCTGTAACAGATCCGGATTCAGCAATAATTGAATGGATGGAAACCGAGGAGTCTGCATTTCGACAGCTGGAAAAACATATTGTAAAAGAAAAACTAAGGGAGGGATTTGGTGAAGATGGAGATGATCTTGATGAGTTTCTTCGGTTTTCACTTAGCGTTCAAAACAGGCGAAAGTCCAGAAGTGGCCATGCATTTGAGAATCACATCGAAACTATTTTATCTGCAAATGGACTTCCGTTCGAAAGGGGAGCCAACACCGAAGGAAGGCAAAAACCTGACTTCTTATTCCCGAGTGATCAGGCTTATAAAAGCTCAGATTACCCATGTGATAAGCTCAGAATGCTTGGTGCAAAAACGACGTGTAAGGATCGCTGGCGGCAAGTGTTGGTTGAAGCTAGTCGCATTAAGCGCAAGCACCTCATAACCATGGAGCCAGCGATAAGCGAAGCACAAACTACGCAAATGGACTCAATGAATTTACAACTTGTAGTTCCTGATGCTTTGCACTCAACTTATCAGCCTACCCAGGCAAACTGGCTGTTGTCTTTTCATGATTTCATAAGTGATGTTAAATTAGCCACTGTATAAAATTACATATAAATTATCTAAAGGGGGACAGTTGTGTGCTAAAGTGTACACAAATGTCCCTTTTGTTTTAATAGTATGCAAAATAGTGAAATAGTTAATTGCGGAGACCGCGAAGAGAGAGCTCGCATCGAGCGTTTGCAAGCTGAGAGTCATAAACTTTTGAAGTTATTGATTGAAGTATACGATCAAAAAAACCTCGCGATCAGATTGCGAGAGCTTGGATGTGGTTACGAACAGCAAATAAATCGTGAAAAGCTCAATCGGTGGAGAGCTGACCCCGTATCAAACCCCATAGTTTTTAGTGAAAATGCGATCGAAGATATTCGGAGTAAATTATTGCCGGCCAAACCTGCCCACTGGGATGAGCCTGATTTTAAGTTTATTGATCTGTTTGCCGGCATTGGAGGCTTGAGAAAAGGTTTTGAAGATATTGGCGGCAAGTGTGTATTTACCAGCGAATGGGATCAGAGGGCGCGCCGCACTTACCTGGCAAACCACTACGTAGACGAGCATGAATTACCCTACTTCATAGACTCTGCTGATGAAAATCAGGAGAAAAACAGCACTTTTATGGATATTACCAAGATAACGAAAAGTGGTGAGCAAAGTGTTTCTGATAGGGAAAAGTTAGAGAGCATCAGAAAACACATACCCGAGCATGACGTGCTACTGGCGGGGTTTCCTTGCCAACCATTTTCTCTTGCTGGTGTATCAAAGAAGAACTCTCTAGGTCGTTCTCACGGATTCGACTGTAACACTCAGGGAACGTTGTTTTTTGATGTTGAGCAGATACTGTTGGCCCGTAAACCAAAGTTTTTTGTTTTGGAGAACGTCAAAAACTTAAAGAGTCATGATAAAGGGAATACTTTCGCTACCATTGTTCGTGCTTTAGACAGAGCAGGTTACTGGGTTGCTAATATTACAGATGTTGATGATGATATTGAAGAGGCTATTTGTAACGTCAGAAAGCGAAAGCCGGAGCCCACAATAATTGATGGTGCACATTTTACTCCTCAACATCGGGAAAGGATCGTATTGGTTGGGGTACGCAAAGATCTCATTGATACTGACGACTCTTTCAGACAAATTTGTCTCAGCAAAATAGAGAAACCTAAAGCCCGCTATAGTGTAGCCGATATTCTTTGTGAGCTAGAACTGGCAGAAAAAGAAAAGTATACGCTGACACCAAACCTATGGAATTACCTTTATCACTATGCGCTTAAGCATCAGTCTAAAGGGAATGGGTTTGGATTTGGGTTAATTGATCCCGCAAACCCAAATGCGGTTACCAGGACTCTATCTGCTCGTTACTACAAAGATGGATCTGAAATTCTTATCAACCAAGATGGGCTTCCTCCCGAATACCTTGAACAAAACCGAGAGTTTGCAATTCGGAAAAATACTGAAAGAGAGCAGGCGGCAAACCTGTTTGCCCGTCGTTTTTTTGAAGACAACCCTGAGCCTGATGTTGCTTTGTACAAGGAAAAAGTAAAAGAAGGCGAGAAAGAATACGACTCAAAATATGGCCGTTATGCAAGTGAATTTGATTCAACATTCAAAACGCCACGCAGGCTTACACCGCAGGAGTGTGCAAGATTGATGGGTTTTGAAAAACCTGACTTCGACCGGGAGAGTAATGACGCTGATTTCAGAATCGTTTGTGCAGATACCGCCGCTTATAAACAGTTTGGCAATTCAGTAGTTGTGCCCGTTTTTAGGGCTGTTGCAAAATTGATGCGCCCTTACATACTGAACGCGTCAAATTAGTTATTAAATTAGTACGTGAAACTCACAAATAAAAGCCCCTATTTACAGGGGTTTAAGTGATTTAAGTCTTTTCAAAAAGACTTAACATACATCACTCAATATTCTGGATCTGGAACTCGGATAGAGTCCACGATAGTTCACAAGGCTAATAAAATCAGGGGCTGTAGCCAATCGCTAGTTTACCAGCTCTAGACGAGTAACCACTTTAGTTACCACTTTCGCCTGTATCCGTCATTTGCACAAATTCGCATGAATTGAACGACTCTATTAGAGCACAACATCCGTGGGTGAAAACCGTAATATCACTCACAGACCCCTTCGATAGCAAATCAGTAAAAACCTTTGCGGTTTATGCTCTCTCCAGGCTTGGTTTTATCCGTTCAAGTGAGTTTTGCCAGTGTCCTCATTTATCAATACAGACCGCGAAAGACTTAATCGTTAAATAGTGTCGGTAGCAGGTGTGGACTTGTAACTCCCCTGTAACTCCCCCATAAACTGTCGGGTTCACCAGACTTTGTTATCCCCAAGTATCACGCAGTTATTTTTGCGCACGGATGCTTTTGGCACATGCATAACTGCCCTATGTTTAAACTACCCGGCAGTCGGGCTGAGTGGTGGTCAAAAAAATTAAGAAAGCAGCACACCGTTGATGTCGCCAGTCAGGACAAACTTATGGAGTTTGGCTGGAGAGTTTTAATTATTTGGGAATGCTCAACCAGAGGACCATCAAAAATCAATGAACAAATACTTATGACGGAAATAACTGACTGGTTGCTGAACGGGGGGATATACCAGAAAATACCCTCTCCGCCCCTTTAACTATACATTTTTTTTCGCTTCATCATTATGGATGACTTGTTGTGATTCAATAAAACCGGACACTATTTTAGGTGGTATTATTACCACTCAATGAGAGGTGTTTATGACCAGAAAACGTCGTACTTTTACACAGGAATTTAAGGTGGAAGCCGCCGCCTTGGTACTCGATAAAGGATATTCAGTGCCCGAAGCATGCCGATCTCTGGATATTGGTGAAACGGCTTTGAGGCGCTGGATCCAGCAGCTGAAGCAAGAGCGTGGTGGTGAAACACCCCAGTCCAAGGCTCTAACGCCTGAGCAGCAGAAAATTCAAGAACTTGAAGCACGAATTGATCGCTTGGAACGTGAAAAGTCCATACTAAAAAAGGCTACAGCTCTCTTGATGTCAGACGAGATGAACAATACTCGATAGTAGACCAGTTAAGTGAGCTTGAGCCTGTTGAATTGGTCTGCGAAACCTTTGATGTTCCACGTTCGAGTTATTACGACTATAAACATCGAGTGAAGTCTAACAATACCGATGAACTTGCGTTACGAGCTAGGATAAACGAGTTATTCACATTAAGCCGGAACTCAGCGGGAAGTCGAACAATCATGGCGATGCTGGCTGACTCAGGAATAAAAGCAGGCCTTTTCAAAATCAGGCGCGTTATGAAGGATATGCAGCTCATATGCAAGCAGCCAGGTTCACATAGCTATAAAAAAGCAACCGTTGAACGGCTGGATATACCTAATCGTCTAAACAGGGAATTTGATGTTAGTTCGCCAAATCAAGTGTGGTGCGGTGACATTACCTATATCTGGACCGGAAGAAAGTGGGCCTATCTGGCTGTAGTATTGGATTTATGCACACGCAGTGTAGTGGGCTGGGCTATGTCTCATCAACCAGATGCCAACTTAGCCGTCAAAGCGTTAGACAGAGCCTATGAACAACGAGGTCGGCCATCGGGCGTGTTGTTCCATTCTGATCAGGGCTGTCAGTATGTTGCCACAAAGTTCAGGCAAAAATTATGGCGCTATCGTATGACTCAAAGCATGAGTCGCAGGGGGAATTGTTGGGACAACGCACCAATGGAAAGGCTATTTAGGAGTTTAAAAACAGAGTGGGTTCCGTCAACAGGCTATGATTCCTTCAAAGAAGCTGAAAGAGATATGAGTTACTATTTAATGAACTACTACAACTGGCAAAGGCCGCATAGCAACAACGAAATGCTTGCGCCAGCAGTTGCGGAAGAAAAACTTTATTTACTGTCCGGGATTAGTTGACCACTACAACTGCTACTCAATATTGCTTAGGTCGTCATCTAGACTTCACCACGTTGCGTTACGAATTGTAACCACCTCCTTGATACTATCACTGTAAACTGAAGAAAAAGTATGACTTCCCATTTTTTCTTAAAAAGTTATTAGTTATATTTATCTGCCTAATAAATAAGGCTATACTGATTAATTTCTTAGCAGGAAAGCCATCTGTCCAAATTCCAAGAATGCGAGGGTTCATTACATGGATGATTCAGTCACTAAGATTCAACGCAACCAACTGCACGACATGGTCAACGATCCCGATCCGGCTCGTTTGATACATGGTCTGCGTGACACTGGATACGATTTTTACACGGCTGCTGCAGATATTATTGATAACTCTATAGCTGCCGGCGCGACTAACATCAATATTAGTATCGACCTGACTCTCGATGGGAGAAAGTATGTTTACTTTGGCGATGACGGCCATGGAATGGATGTAGACGGGCTATTCAATGCCATGAAGTACGGAGCAAAAATCCGAGAAGACCTCGCCTCTCTAGGGAAATTTGGTTTAGGCTTGAAGACTGCATCGAGTTCTGTGTGTCTGAAATACTCTCTGATTTCTCGCAAAAGTGCTTCCGATGAACTTCTTAAGCTTACCTGGGACCTGGAGCATGTGGCAAAGGAGAATGCTTGGGTAATGTTGGATGAGCCCTTATCTGAAGATGAAAGGGAAGTTTTTGAAGAAATGTGTGGTGATTCTGGAACTCTGGTTATCTGGTCTCGCTGTGACAGGCTGCTAAGTAAAGTTTATGAAGAGCCCGGTGGCACCAAAGAACAAAATGCCATAAAAACAAGAAGATCAAAGCTGATAGATCATTGTGCACTAATCTTTCACAAGTACCTCAACCCTGAAGAAACAGAACATCGGACTGTAAACATTGCTGTTAACGGCAAAAAAGTTGAATATTGGAACCCTTTTTACCCTGAAAGATCTGAGCAGGTGCTGCCGGACAAGTTGACGGTGCTTCCAATACAGCGAGAAGATGGGACAGTTCATAATGCTACTGTAAAGGCTTGGATTCTTCCTCATGCTAAGGATATGACGAAGGAAGAGAATAAAAACTACGCTAAAATATCTAACCGCGGTCAGGGTTTCTATATCCATCGGGAAGGAAGGGTAATACACTACGGCGGTTACCTGGGGCTTTGGCGTTCGGACGATCCACACTGGTCCTTGCTTAGAATTGAATTTGACTTTGACCATCAATTGGATGAAGCCTTCAGTGTAGATGTTAAAAAGAGCAGAATTCTGCTGGACCCTGCGTTAGAAGAAGCTCTAAAGGAGCTTTTGAGTCCTGCCTATAAAGAGGCAGATAGAAGATACCGTAGAAAACAGGCAGTTAAAGTGTCGGGCGGTATATCACATGGTGATTCAAATAAGACAATTTCTGAAACCCCAAATACCTCTAAAGTAACCGCTGAATCGGTCGATGAGAAATCCGGCAGTGCGGTCGTGTCCAATAATCAGGGGAACGGGATAAAAATATTCACACCTGTCGAAAGTAACGTTAATCCAGACAGCCTTTTTGTAAACCCTGTTAACGGGATACCTTCTGGTGCGCTTTGGGAGCCCTGTCTGACTAGTAAAACGGATACAAATCACTCTACTGGGGTGCATCTCAACAAGCAGCACGATTTTTATACAAAGATATATAGCCAGACAAAATCTGGAATATCTGTCGAAGGCTTGGATTTCCTTTTATGGGCGCTTGCTGCAGCCGAACATAAAAATACTGATGAGGAGCTGGGAAACATGTGGGAAGATATCCGGGATGAGGTTTCATCAAACCTGAAAAAGCTTCTTCGAAAAGTTGATATGCCCACCTCAGATAGCTGAAAATCATCATGGATGACAACGAAATTGATTTGATAGCAGCTCAGATTAGAAAAGATATTGGAGTGCATATGAAGGGAGCAATGAACCCTTTAGAGGCGCGTCAGGGACTGTCGTTCTGGTTTGATAATTACAACAGAAGTAATGGGCCAGTTTTTTCTATCCGCCCATCAGGACTTAAGCGGCACATTGTGTCGCTTAAGTTCGGTACTTATGCAGCTCCCTGCATACAGCACATTCAGAACAGGGCCTCGCGAAATGATTATGCTCTCGCATATGCATTTACGGAACAGTTAAAGCGCTCGTTCGACGTTTCAATTAATGGCTCTTCCTCGGTTCATGGTTGGCAGGTTACCTCTTGTTTTCAAATTAATGTTACCAGGAAGGTTTCAAATCTTCATGGCTCGGCAGAAATCTCCGAAACAATAAGCCTGATTATGGTTCCCTTAATCGCGGCTATAGCGGAATTAATTGGCTATGAAGATGAAGAAGAAAGGGAAGAAGAAAGCAATTCAATAATAGAGGGCGGCGTGATGCTCTCTTTAGCCAGAAAAAGGGAACGAAATCCCAGAAATCGCCTATTATGCCTTTCAATACATGGTGAACAATGTGGTGTGTGTGGGTTTATCCCCCAAGACACCTATGGTTCAGAACTTGCCTCTATCCTTGAAGTGCACCATATCGAGCCATTATCAGAAATAGGGCAGCCCAGAGCATACAACCCTGAGACAGATCTCATCCCTTTGTGCCCGAATTGTCACAGAGCTATTCATAAACGCAAACCTGCTCTGACACCTGAAGAGTTAAAGAAAGTGATGAATCAATGAGCCATTCCCTGTCCACATTGGATCAAGATTACCGAAAATTTGACAAAGCTAACTTGCCTTATTCGTTCTCTGAAAGGCTTCAAAGTCCAGTTCTGCATATTGACCGGAAGAATGGTAAATACGAGGCCTCTCTTGGAGCATCTATTCGTAAAGCAGGTGTCAGTCAGTTTATTCCCTGCATAAGTATTTGCCATAACTGGTTAATCGACTCTGAACGAATAAAACCACTACCACATGACGCACCGGAGTATGTGAGCAAAGCTCTGGCCGGAGCAAATCCTCAGGACTTGAGTTATCCTGAAGTTCTCAGCTTGATCCGAAATGGGATAGAGGGAATTGAGGTAAGTGTCGGTGTAAGTGTAACTGAGACGGCCAACTCTCGCTCCGCTTCCATGTCTCTTCCTGTTGCGACAGAGGGTCTTAATGCTAAATTGTATCCATACCAGGAGCATGGGGTTGCGTGGTTAAGCGATTCGATGACGACTCTTGGTGGTGCAATACTGGCAGATGAGATGGGCTTGGGGAAAACCCTCCAGATTATCACTACGCTCCTGCTAAACAAACCTAATCCAGAAAACCCTGCTTTAATTGTATGTCCGACAACATTGGTTGCGAACTGGTGTCGAGAGATACATAAGTTTAGCCCCTCATTTACGATCCTAGTGCATAGGGGCACTGACCGAACTGGCTATTATAAGGACCTGATGCGGTCAGATATAGTTGTTACCACTTACGACACTATGGTAAACGACGTATCTATGTTCAGAGGTATTGACTGGAGTTATCTGATTTGTGACGAGGCTCAGGCAGTAAAAAATCCGGAATCGAAGCGCCGCATTGCACTGAGCTCATTGCCGAGGAGGTACACGATTCCGGTTACAGGAACCCCAATAGAGAATACACTTTTAGATCTGTGGTCTTTGGCTGATTTGGCAATCCCTGGAATTCTGGGAACAAAAGATAGCTTTCCTGTCCTTTACCCAGATACAGAAGAGGGTGCCCGAGAGCTGAGCAAGCTTTCAGATACCATAATTCTCAAACGGCAGGTTAAAGATGTCGCAGACGATCTTCCTTTGCGTACTGATGTAGATCTACCTCTTGAACTCGACTCTGCTGCAGTCAATGAATACGAGAGGATCAGAGAAGAAACGATCTCTGAATATGGGCCAGCCGGAAAACTTGTTGCAGTCGGTCAGCTAGCAATTTATTGTGCTCACCCATGGCTGCGAGTTAAGCAGCCCGGAATACAGGACTGGGAAGACCATGTCGAGCTGTACCCGGACGCGATGCACCCTCTTATGACTCCCAAAATGGCAATCTGTATTCAGCTGCTCAGCGAGGCCACTCGCACTAAAAAGAAGGTTCTAATATTTGCAGCCTACAACCACTGTGGTGAATTAATTAAAAAGGCGGCTGAGCAGGAAAATCTATCCGTTAATTATTGGAACACAATTAATGGTTCAACCCCCCAGCAAGAAAGACAATCTATAGTAGATCACTTTACTTCTGTAGAAGGGCCTGCTGTATTGGTTTTAAACCCTAAAGCTGCAGGGGCGGGCCTTAATATTACAGCAGCCACCATTGTCATCCACTATACACAAAACTGGAATCCTGCATTAGAGATGCAGGCTTCTGCGAGAGCTCATCGGCGAGGCCAGGTAAAGCCTGTAACTGTCTACCGTCTGTTTTATCAGGGCACTGTAGAGGAAACAATGGTTGAAAGAAGTTTATGGAAGCGGGAGCTTGGAGAAGAAGCTATTCCAATTAGCACGCGAGACAAGCAGGATCTTGGAAAAGCTCTTAATGAGAGTCCCACTAAGGATATTGAATGAACAAATCATATGAAAAAGCTTTAACAAAAAATGACACCGGTGAGACTGGTGGCCACCAGGCTGGGATTGTTGTTCCGAGAAAAAATGCAGGGCTTCTCGATTTCTTTCCTGCACTGGAACTTGAGGAATTCAATCCGGACGCCTGGATAGTCTGTGAGGATCCCGACGGGGAGCAATGGAAGATGCGTTACATATATTACAACGGCAAAACTTTTTCGCCAGCAAAGAGCACCCGAAACGAGTATCGAATAACCTACATGACAAAGTTTTTCTCTAAGTGGGGAGCCAAGTCTGGCGACACTGTTGTATTTACGTCAACCGATTGCCCAACTAATTATAAAATTCGAATCAAACCAAGCGAAGAGCCGTGTGAAGATATTTACTCTATTAGTGAGCCCAAACCTGTAGTGCTGAAAGGATGGCGACCGGTTTATTAAGCAATTGAACTTTTAGGTGGTTCAAGAAAAGGGCGCGCACCTGTGAAGTTTCTATCTTTAAACTAATACAGAAAAAGCAGCCCGAAAGCTGCGTATTTCGCCAGCGCCCCTCGGGCTGCCGGTATCAGGTCACTTTTAGCGACACCCGCATCAGTCGCCTCAAGTTATTTAATTAAGTGGGCATCCAACAGTCGTTGAAGCGGTGAACTCTACGACAACAAACTGTATGTGCTTATAATACCGAGAAAGCAGAATGCTACGCGTTGAAATAAGCTCTTTATGATGCCCGTTTTAATTTTTTGGGCCGTGCATATTATGCGACCTGTTGCCGCTGCATGTGCTCCTCTATTGTTGATTGCCGCCATACGATCTTGCGAGGTGAGAGCTTGATTGGCTGAGGAAAGCTCCCCTTCTTGCGCAATGCAAAGATCTGAGATCGGCTGCATCGCGTCATGCTGATCACTTCGGGTAGTGTTAAATAGGGACTGCTATTCATCGGGAATTATCCGTCTTTGTTGGTTAAGTATTTTTTAATTAATTTGCTTAGCTTCTTGCAGGCGCGCTTGCGCTCAGGCAATCTGTGATAAAAGTTGTATCGATACGCCTTCTGTTTGTGGTTAATGTAGGACTCGGCCACATCGACTGGTATATCCAGTGCTCTTAACGTTGTTCGTGTTGTGCGGCGAAGATCGTGAACTTCTATTTTGAGCTCCGAGAGGGCCCTTTCTAGAAAGCCATTCAGCGTGGATTCGCTAATGTGCTTCGCTTTTGCCGTTTCTTGTCGTTTTGGAAATAAGTGACTCTCTCCCATGCTGAGCTCTTTTAGTTCTTCTAGCCAGCCTTTAACGAGGGGACTAAAAGGGATTACGATATCTGCCCCCGTTTTAGTCTTTTCAACTAACCATTCTCGTTCGTTGAAGCAGATATCTTTCCATACGCTCTTGATAAGTTCGATCTTGCGTTTACCAAGTACCAGCAACAGGCAGACGGCGATAACATTTACCCGCTCACATTCTGGCTGATTCTGAAGTGCCTGGATTAACTGCTTGATCTCAGGCTTAGTAAAGGCCCGAGATTTTGGGATATCTTTGTAACCGACTTCGCGTGGACTGAAGAGTTCAAGGACGCTATGACTCAATTGCCCGTATTTAACCGCCCGGTTGCAGATTTTCTTCATTACCCCTAGAGCCTTGGCGCTAGTGGCGTTATAGCTATATGACTTATTGGCTTTGGCAAGAATAGAATCAACAAGGTAGTCGATATGAGTGCCGTCGAGGTTTGCTATAGGGGTCGCCTCTATGGCTTTAGAAATATGCTTTTTATAAAAGTTCTGCATACCAGACAAATCTTCATATGGATTTTCGCCTTTTTGGGCCTGCGCCTCCCTGTGTGAGAAGAAATCGGCGGCAAAATCATTGATGGTTTTGAGAGAGTAGCGTCGAGGCTGAGTTCAGTGTCTAAGATGCCTTGCTCTGTAAGCTTGAGAGAGAGCGTCTTAACTCGCTCCAGGGCACAGGCTAAAGTGATATCCTAGTCTAGCTTACCAAGTGTTTTGCAAACCCGATGTCCACGCACCTGTTGTCTAAAGTAAAGGGTCAACTCGCCACGCTGCCTTGCTATGTAGAGGGCAGTAGCAAGTTTTTTCATTGAGAAGTCTTGCCCTTCTGAGAACTGAGCGAGCAGTTCTTCTAGTCGAGCCTGAACTTGCTCTAGTGTTTCGGTGTTTCGAATTTACATTCAACAAATACCTGTTGTTACGGGTTTAAATTTGTTGAAGATGTTGCCTGTGTATCCTTTGTACTTACATTAAGCTTCTGTTGATTTTTTAGAGAGGCTTGATGTGACCTCTCTAAAGTTGTTTTTCGTTAAAAACTTTTCTTTACAATATCTTAGCTTTTGTGGTGATTTTAGGTGGTGGGAAGTCAAGCGTGCACCTGGTTTTTCCCGTCGTTAATTCACACAACTTTAAGATCATAATTTTATGTAAATAGCTTTCAAAAGAATAAATTGATATAAGGCCAGATGTGCACTCACGCCATGCACGGGCAAATCACTTCACTTAACCTTGTCAGTGCCGCACTTTTTTCATGAAAAAATGAGTGTTTATTGTAGATGTGCTGCATTTTTGGCAATTTGTGATTGAGACAGAGTTCGCCAATCTGATCATTCACTCCCAACTGCGCCAATAGAGTTCTCCCACTTCGCCTGATATCGTAAGGCGCGAACGTAAATGGGAGGCTCAACCCGGCGATCGCATGATTGAGAGTGTCATGGTAAACATGCGGCTTTTTACTCTGTTTGCGTGCCGGGAAAACGTAATCACTATCAGCAGCGCACACCTTAAGCTCTTTCAACCACTTGATAACGCATGGCGTTAGAGGGACTAATAACTCGCGACGGGACTTTGTTCGGATTGCAGGAATAGTCCAGCATTTGCCTTCAAGGTCGAACTCTTCCCAGATCGCCGCGAGGAGCTCCATTTTTCTAACGCAGGTGCAAAAGAGTATGGCGCAGGCAAGGTAGTTTTCGCGTGAAAACGAAGGGCCTGCCTCAAGAGCCATCAGAAAGAACTCCGAGATTTGCTGCTCAGTTAAAAATATGTCTTTTGGCTTTTCCTCACCTCCAGCGTCGATTGCGGTAAACGATAATGCCAGATTGTGCCTGATGAGGTCGAGTTTTACGGCGTGTGTATATAATCGCTTTAGAAGATAAAGGGTTTTGCTGGCTATCGACGAGCGCGGCGCTGCTTTACCATGCCCTTTTTTAATTTTTTGCAGCAGGTTGCTAAGCTCCAGCCCGCCGATAGTGTCGATTGGGCGATTGCCAAGGCTAGGGCGGATATTGTTGTTATAGATGCTGTGCAGGCGTTTTGGATGAGAATATCTGGGCTCTACGATAGTGTCATAATAATGATCAAATATCGCATTTAAGGTGTTTCGGTGCTGGTTTGCTTTTTTGCGCTTCTCAATGAGGGGGTCGGTGCCACATGCAATCAGGTGTCTAAGCTCCGCAGCTTTGTTTCTTGCATCTTTGAGCGAAAGTGTTGGGTAGTTGCCGATACTGATCTTCGAGCGTTTGCCGTGTAGCTGATAGCGGAAACTAAAGTTGGCTTTTCCGGCCTTGCTGATTAAAAAGATAAGCCCGCCGCTGTCAGACAGGCTTGTAATTTGATCGCCTTGTTTAAGGAGTGATTTTAACTTGGAATCGGATAGCATTTTGTCCTCGCATAGTAGTTGGCGAATTTGGACAAAATCTGGAACGGCAAGAAAAAGCAACCATTTTAGTAACCACTTTTGAGCATCCACCCCTGTACTTTTGTGTACCGAGGTGGACTATCATGAATTACAACCTGTTGATTTTAAGAACTGTCGTGGACAATCAAAAACTAAGCGAGACTTTACTCAATATTCTGGATCTGCTCGCGCATTTGCTCAATTAGTACCTTGAGTTCAACGGCGGCGTTGGTGATCTCGGTATTGATGGACTTAGACGCCAGGGTGTTGGACTCACGGTTGAACTCTTGCATCATAAAATCCAGGCGTCGGCCACAGGCGCCGCCTTTTTTTAGGATTTTATGGGTTTCTTTAACGTGTGACTTGAGGCGGTCGAGCTCTTCTGCCACGTCCTGTTTTTGTGCCAGGTAGATTAGCTCTTGTTCCAGGCGGCTCTCATCGATTTCGGCTTTCAGCTCTTCCAGCTTGGCGGTGAGTTTTTCACGTTGCCATTTAGCCACTTCTGGCATGTGACCTTCAACAACGGCAACCTGCTCTAGAATACCATCCAGGCGGGTGGTGATCATGGTTTCCAGGTTGTTACCTTCGCTTGCGCGCGCCGCTTTAAATTCTTCAACCAGGGCATCAAAGCCTTTTAACAGCTCGCTGTTTACTGTGTCCAGATCTACCTCTTCGGCTTCCATGACGCCTGGCCAGCGCAGGATGTCTGTTGGGTTGATCTCGCCACCGCTGTGCGACTGGACCCACTTGGCATTTTCGATCAGCTGTTTACTCAGGGTTTCGTTGATCGACAGCTGACCTACGTGCGCCGGGTTGGCGGTGAACTTCAAAAATACTTCCACTTTACCGCGCTGTAAGTGTTTGCGCAGGCGCTCGCGAATGACCGGTTCCAGGCCTCGGAACTGTTCCGGTGCGCGGATAAAGGTTTCAAGATAGCGTTGGTTGACGGAGCGGATCTCCCACACACCGGTGCCCCAGTCGCCCTTGATCTCTTTACGGGCATAAGCGGTCATACTATGGATCATATAAGTTCCTAATTTAATTTAAGGTTGCGGCGTGTCTGCATGTGGCTACCTAAGGTACAGCGCTGTCGTTGGTGAACACACACATCGCCATGAACGAAACATCGCCATTATAGCTGAAACATCGCCCAGCTCTAGTGGCTGGGTGTGAATTATTCGCGATCCGCATGGCATAGCGCCTGGGAACCCTTTATAATATCGCGAAACTTTGATGATAGGGGAAGGTGGATGCGTCCAAGCGAAAGAACTGCAAATCAAATCAGACCGGTAACTTTTACACGTAACTATACTATGCATGCCGAGGGCTCGGTGCTGGTTGAGTTCGGCAACACTAAGGTGTTGTGTACTGCCACGGTTGAAGCGGGTGTACCGCGTTTTATGAAAGGCCAGGGCAAAGGCTGGATCACTGCAGAATACGGGATGCTTCCGCGTTCTACTCACACGCGTAATGGCCGTGAAGCGGCAAAAGGTAAGCAGGGCGGACGTACCATGGAGATCCAACGTCTGATCGCCCGTGCATTGCGTGCTGCGGTTGATCTGAGCGCATTGGGCGAAAACACCATTACCATCGATTGTGATGTGTTACAGGCAGACGGTGGTACACGTACTGCATCTATTAGTGGTGCTTGTGTGGCATTGGTTGATGCGCTGACGCACATGCGTGCCAAGGGCATGATCAATGCTAACCCGCTGAAGTTTATGATTGCAGCTATCTCAGTGGGTGTTTACAACGGCGAGGCCATTACCGATCTGGAATACCTGGAAGATTCAGAAGCTGAGACCGACATGAACGTGATCATGACGGAAACCGGCAAACTGATTGAAGTGCAGGGCACGGCCGAGGGCGAACCTTTCTCATTTGAAGAATTGGATGAGCTGCTGGCACTGGCCAAGCATTCAATCCGTGAGATCATTGACCTGCAAAAACAGGCTCTGGCATAAGCATAAGTAAATAAGAAGGTATCGCATGAAACAGTATCAAAAAGACTTTATTGAATTTGCCCTACAAAAGCAGGTGCTGAAGTTTGGTGAATTTACGCTTAAATCTGGCCGTACCAGCCCTTATTTCTTCAATGCAGGATTGTTCAACACCGGCCGTGACTTGGCGCGTTTAGGTCGTTTTTACGCAGCCGCACTGGAAGATGCTGGCATTGCCTACGATGTCCTGTTCGGTCCGGCGTATAAAGGGATCCCAATTGCGACGACCACGGCTGTTGCACTGGCAGATCACTACGACAAAGATGTACCTTACTGCTTTAACCGTAAAGAGAAAAAGCAGCACGGTGAAGGTGGTAACCTGGTAGGCTCTGAGCTAGCTGGTCGTATCATGCTGGTGGATGATGTGATCACGGCGGGCACGGCCATCCGTGAATCGATGGAAATCATCGCTGCCAATGACGCAGATCTGGCGGGTGTGTTGATTGCCCTTGATCGTCAGGAAAAAGGCAAAGGTGAGCTGTCTGCTATTCAGGAAGTTGAGCGCGACTTTAACACCGCTGTGGTGTCTATCGTAAAATTGGCTGATCTGATCACTTACCTTGAGCAACAAGGTGATATGGCTGAGCACCTGGAAGCGGTTAAAGCGTATCGTGACCAGTACGGTGTTGCTTAATTAAGTAGCTCGCTAAAATTGTATTTAAAAACCGGCTTAGGTGATGCACTTATGCCGGTTTTTTCATTTCTGTAGCAGTGACTTTGCACCAGCTGCAAAAGTGTTTTGTGTGGTTCTGCTCATAAAACCAGCCAAGGTTCAGGCGAGTATGATAACCTAAGCGGGTTAGTCAGCTAATTAATTAATAAAATCATGCATATTCACATTCTTGGGATCTGCGGCACCTTTATGGGTGGCATTGCAGCCATTGCAAAGTCGCTGGGCCATAAGGTGACGGGATCCGATCAAAACGTTTATCCCCCTATGAGCACTCAGCTGGAGTCGCTTGGTATTGAATTAACCCAAGGCTACGATCCGGCCCAGCTGGACCCAGCACCCGATATGGTGGTGATTGGCAATGCCATGAGCCGCGGCAACGCCTGTGTAGAATATGTGCTGGAACGCGGCTTACCTTACACCTCTGGCCCTGAATGGTTAAAACATCACGTTTTGCAAAACAGCTGGGTACTGGCAGTGGCTGGCACTCATGGGAAAACGACAACTGCCAGTATGCTGGCCTGGTTACTGGAATACGCTGGATTGCGTCCCGGTTTCCTGATCGGGGGCATAGTGCAAAACTTTGGTGTATCGGCGCGCACCAGTGATACCCCGTTTTTTGTCATTGAAGCCGATGAATATGACACGGCGTTCTTTGATAAGCGCAGTAAGTTTGTTCATTACCTGCCGCGAACCTTGATCATGAACAACCTGGAATTTGATCACGCCGATATTTTTGCTGATTTGGCTGCAATTCAGACCCAGTTCCACCATTTGCTTCGTACTTTACCTGCGCAGGGTAAAGCAATTTACCCGGCAGCGGATAAACCCCTGTGCGAAGTGATAGACAAAGGCTTCTGGAGCCAGCAAGAAACGCTAGGTGGTGACTGGGATTATCGTCTGTGCAAAGCAGATGGCAGCCAGTTTGAGGTGCTGCTGAACAACGAAAGCCAGGGCATGGTAAGTTGGCAGGCCATTGGTGAGCACAATGTCAAAAATGCGCTGATGGCGATCGCCGCTGCGCGTCATGTGGGTATTCCTGTGTCAGTCAGTATAGAGGCGCTCGGTGAGTTTAAATCACCTAAGCGGCGGATGGAATTGCTGGGCGAGGTTAATGGAGTCTGTGTGTATGACGATTTTGCTCATCACCCCACAGCAATTGAAACCACTCTGGCCGGATTGCGTGCCAAGGTGGGTGATGCCCGAATTACAGCGATTCTGGAGCCGCGTTCTAACACCATGAAAATGGGGGTTCACCAGCAAACGTTGATGGACTCTCTGGCGGCAGCCGATGAGGTGCTGTTGTTTGAGCCGCCTAAGCTGAGCTGGTCATTACAAGAAGCCGCTCAACAAGCAGGGTACGAGTGCTATCACAACACCGATGAGATTGTTGCGGCGGTAGCGGCGCAGGCAAAGCCGGGTGAACATGTCTTGATCATGAGCAATGGTGGGTTTAATGGGATCCATGAGGCAGTGTTAAGTGCACTGCGCGAAAAGAGGTCATAAAGTTATGTCACAATTTAAGCCAGCTATTACACTGGCGTTCAGCGGGGCGTCGGGTGCGCCCTACGGATTGCGTTTACTCGAAGTACTGGTGGCGCTGGATTATCAGGTTTATGTGTTGATCTCCAGTGCTGCCCGAGTGGTGCTGGACACCGAATCGAATATCAAATTGTCTGGTAATGAAGACAAGGCCACAGTACAGCTCAGCGAGCTCTATCAGGCCAAAGCAGGACAGATCCAGGTGTTTGGGAAAGACAACTGGTTTAGCCCGGTGGCATCGGGCTCTGCGGCTCCTAAGAAAATGGTGGTCTGCCCATGCAGTGCAGGGAGTGTATCGGCCATTGCCATGGGCGCGTCCGACAACTTGCTGGAGCGCGCGGCCGACGTGGTGATCAAAGAGCGTGGTGAGCTGATCCTGGTGCCCAGAGAAACGCCGTTCAGTGCCATTCATTTGGAAAATATGCTCAAGCTGAGTCGGCTAGGGGTCACCATTATGCCCGCAGCCCCCGGTTTTTATCATCAGCCACAAAGTATCGAGGACTTAGTCGATTTCATGGTGGCGCGTATTTTAGATCATCTCGGGATAGAGCATCGGTTAGCAAAGCGCTGGGGCTACGGCGACTAAACCTCAGCAGCGGTAATACATCACAGGCGCTGAGATGTGGCGCTTTTTACCAGACTGGGTAACAAAGCGCATTGGTACAAAGTAAGTGAAAACAACAACATGGGGATGTGAGGAAAAACAATAACATGACAAAGGCATTAAATATATCTGGCCTGCGTAAGGTCTATAGCAACGGCGTTGAGGCCGTCAAAGGGATTGATTTACAGGTTGAGCAGGGCGACTTCTTTGCGCTGCTGGGCCCAAATGGTGCCGGTAAGTCGACGACTATAGGTGTGATTTCATCCTTGGTGAACAAAACGGCGGGTCAGGTGGAAGTATTTGGCCAAAGCATAGACACCGATTTGGAAGCGGCTAAATCTCATCTGGGCCTGGTGCCACAGGAATTCAATTTTAACCAGTTTGAAACCCTTAATCAGATTTTGGTCAATCAGGCGGGGTACTATGGTGTACCAAGGGCTCAGGCCCATGAGCGCGCCGAGAAATATCTAAAGCAATTGGGTTTACTGGATAAAAAAGACAAGCAGGCACGGACTTTATCAGGTGGTATGAAACGCCGTTTGATGATTGCCCGTGCGCTTATGCATGAACCTAAGCTGCTGATCCTGGACGAACCAACAGCGGGTGTTGATATTGAACTGCGCCGCTCAATGTGGGATTTCTTACGTGAAATCAATGCTCAGGGTATCACTATTATTCTGACCACCCATTATCTGGAAGAAGCTGAATTGCTGTGTCGTAATATCGCCATTATCGACCAGGGCAAGATTGTCGAACATACGACCATTAAAGCCTTGCTGGCGAAGCTGGACAAAGAAACCTTTGTACTGGACCTCAAGGCACCCATTAATCCGGTTAACTTGGCAGGTTACGAGTTTGTCCTGACAGACGATCATACGCTGGAAGTTGAAGTCGCGAAATCTCAGGGGCTTAATGGGGTATTCACCCAGCTGAATGAACAGGGTAATACCGTGCTGAGTATGCGAAATAAGGCAAACCGTCTGGAAGAGTTGTTTGTCGGGTTGTTGGAACAGGGGCGCAGCGAATGAAAATCTTAAACTACGGCGTAGCACTAAAAAGTATTTGGATAAAAGAGTGCATTCGTTTCTTACGGATCTGGGTACAAACTCTGGTGCCACCGGCTATTACCATGACTTTGTATTTTGTGATTTTTGGCTCTCTGATCGGCTCACGCATTGGTGAAATGGGCGGGTTTAGCTATATGGAGTTCATTGTGCCGGGTCTTATTATGATGTCGGTGATCACCAACTCCTATTCAAACGTGGCATCAAGCTTTTATTCTACTAAGTTCCAGAAAAGCATTGAAGAGTTGTTAGTGGCACCTGTGCCAAACTACATCATAGTGCTGGGATATATAGGCGGCGGCATGGCGAGGGGTATGCTGGTAGGTCTGATAGTGACTCTGGTCAGCCTGCTGTTTGTGGATATTCAAATTCACAACTTGGCGGTAATTGTATTAACGGTATTGCTGACTTCTGCTGTGTTTGCATTGGGTGGTTTGATCAATGCCGTCTTTGCCAATAGCTTTGATGACATCAGTATCATTCCAACCTTTGTGCTGACACCACTGACTTATCTGGGCGGGGTGTTTTACTCCATCACCTTGTTGCCGGAATTCTGGCAGGGGGTGTCTCAGATAAACCCAATCATCTACATGGTGAATGCGTTCCGTTATGGCTTCCTGGGGGTGTCTGATGTCAATATTACCCTGGCCTTTGGTGTATTGCTGGGCTTCATCACCGTGCTATTTGCAGTGGCACTGAACCTGATCAAGCGCGGGGTTGGCTTGCGTCATTGATCATCAGGCTATCAAGCAAGGTGGCAGGGGGAGACTCTGCCACACAACCGCTTACTTAATCTTGCAGAGTGAGATAAAATACTCGCAATATTTTTCACACTACGAGCCACAACACGCTGTTATGTCAGACGCCAATTCCAGAAGCATCACCAGTAATCAGACCGGACTGCATGAAAAGTTAGATGAGGTAGTCCAAAAGCACCTCAATACGCCATTCAAAAAACCCATTGCTGTGCATACACAACAAGCCTTTGAGCAGGTAAATGAGAAAGTGCAGGCATTCGATGGTCCGATCATTCTGGATTCCTGTTGTGGGGTGGGGGAAAGTACGGCGAATTTAGCCAAACTACACCCGAACGCGTTGGTCATAGGTATTGATAAGTCAGAGCATCGACTTGAAAAGCACGACATTGAATATAAGCAAACAGAGTCGGGTCACTATATTCTGGTTCAGGCAGATCTGAATGATTTCTGGCGTCTTGCCTGCGAGGCCAACTGGCAGCCAAGTCATCATTACTTGCTTTACCCTAACCCTTGGCCTAAAGCGAAACACCTGCAAAGGCGCTGGCATGGTGCGGCGGTATTCCCATATATCGTGAAGCTGGGGGGACGACTTGAACTGCGCAGTAACTGGGCAATTTATGTTGAGGAGTTTGCCCGCAGCCTGGCACTCGCGGGAGTTCAGGCAACGGTAAGCGACTATGAAAGTGACACAGCCATGACGCCTTTTGAGCGTAAGTACTGGGCCAGTGGGCAACAAAGTACCCGGCTGATTGCTCAGTTATAAGGTTTCCCTATCACTTGTGTTATAGCAGGTGATAGGTCAGGCACTGGCCTGGAAATCTCTCCCTATATTGCTCTGGTTGACATTGATGTGTGGGCCAGGTGCACCAATCAAGCTCCCTTCAACCAACTTAACGTTGCAGCTTAGCAATTGCTCCAGTTGATATTTACTTTGTACACCGTCTACCAACAAAGTGATTTGGCGCTCATGGCAGAGCCTGGCAATGTGTTCAATATATTCATGCAGTTCGCTCTCTTCACTTAGCTGCTCTATAACGCTGGAAGTAAGCTTAACGCTGTCTATGGTGAGCTTCAGCACCCGGCTGATAGTCAGCAATCCACTGTTGCTCGACGCAACCATGATATTCACACCTTTGCTTTTTAGCACATTGATATAAACCCGCATGTCGGCAAAGTGTTCAATCACTTCTTGTTCTTCGAGTTCAAAGGTAATTTTTGCCGGCTGCGGATAGCGCCTGAGTTGCGCAAAAATAAACTCCATGATTTGCGGGTCGGCCAGATCCTGCCAGCTCAGTTGCATGCTCCAGGCGTGATGTGATTTTCGAAAATGTGCGGTGCACAGTTCTAGCATGACTTTGGTTAGTTGAGAGCTCAGCCTGGAGTGGCGGATCACTTCTGAGAAAGATTCAGGACGTAAGATAAGGCCCTGCTCTGTGAGTACTCTCGGGGTGCAATGATATTGCTCGACGGCTTTGCTCTCAGTGTCCATGCGTGGCGTAAAGTAGGGCAGAATGCGGTGTTGTTCAAAAGCACTTTGAACTGTTTTTGCAATGGCGATGTGGGATTCCTGAATGGTTTTTATCTGCGTTGGATCTTGTCCATATATGCATACCCGTTGCTGTTTTTGTTGTGCCTGTCGGCATGCAATAAACGCATTCTCTAACAGCAGGCGTTTATTGCCACTGGCTATGCCTGCGGTTACCTGAATGTATAAATGTGGGTCCTGTAAAATCGGGGTTGTGGCAGGAAATTCATTGATCAAGCTACTCAGGTAGTGCTCTCCTTTGTTTGCGTCGCTCAATAACACCAGTTTTGCAGTGGCAAGGCGGTACACTTTAAATGGTGCGGTAAATTCACTGAAATGGCTCATCACCCTGCGTATGATCTCATCACCGACATCGGTGCCATAAAAACTCACGATCTCTTCCAACTCGTTGATTGCAATAATGGCCAAACTAAGGTGCTGAGTGGGGTTTTTGGCCAGATCCTGCTCTAAAGCCAGACGATTGGGAAATCCGGTACGCGGGTCGGTTGTCAGGGTTTTTCTCAGTATCAGCAAATACATCCCTGCTACCAGTAAAGCAACAGCAAAGAAAAAGCAGGCAGTAAACAAGGCTTCTTTAACGCTTTTTGCCAGTTCGGTTTGGATGTGCGATGTTTTAATATCGGCTCCGGTCAGATAGACCTTCCCGTCTCGTGTT
Organism: Pseudoalteromonas rubra; assembly: GCF_005886805.2. Taxonomy (NCBI): domain Bacteria; kingdom Pseudomonadati; phylum Pseudomonadota; class Gammaproteobacteria; order Alteromonadales; family Pseudoalteromonadaceae; genus Pseudoalteromonas; species Pseudoalteromonas rubra. The sequence goes on along the minus strand of NZ_CP045429.1, from coordinate 3,941,814 downwards.
ACGTGAGGAATAAAAATGGTTTTGAAATGGCCCCACTTGTCTTCAGACACTTCGTATAGCGGCTGTGTTGAGCGAAATGCGCTTTTGTTAACCGAGGTTGCCTCGGGGTAGAGGTCGAGCATACGCGTGACTTTGTCTTGTAAGACATCATTTTGGGTGTAACTAGAGGCACTGAAACGGACATAGGGCGCATCATAGACCATGGCGTACACGTATTCGACACCCAGATGTTGCGCGAGTTGAGATAACTGCATACTCTTGTGGCGGTATTCGTCGCTGTCAATTTCGTTAAGCCGGTCATGATAGTCTTCTCCCAATATGAGCTGGGTACTGCGGGCTGCCATGAGGAGCTTTTGATCTATCCCTTGTACTATGGTGGTACGGGTCTGATGATAGGTGTAAAGCACATAGGCCGACAAAGAGGCAATAAAAACCACAAAGCCGATGACTATCCAGGTCAGAGATAAGGCCCTAAGCGCAAAATTCCGTTTATTCATTGTCAGTTTCCGTTTGAGTCTGCAAGTTTGGTGGGACGAATTGTTCCTAATACTATCCATTTCTGACAATGCTGACAAAATATTTAACGAATTTGCCTTATTTATGAACCCTATTCCTTACATGCATCGTACTAAATACTGGGTTTATTGTGCGATGCTGTGTCATCAGAGGTTCATCAAATTATCAAGCAGAGTTCATTTTTTTTGACTGCATTGCAGACTTTCCCATCACTTTACAGTAAAGTTAGTCATTTCGTATCAACTTGGCAAGGTAACTCCCCACATCAGTTACCCACGCATGATTAGGTATTAAAATGGGTCCAAAGCGTTGTGCAGTCGCTTCTGAAGAAAGCTTAATGCGTATCTTTACCGTTCCAGAAGCACCCAGCTCCACGTTAAGTGTAATAGAGCAGGAAATTTCCAGTAATCTGGCGGGCTTTCTGAATGAAAATATCGCAGCAATTGAAAAACCATTGCATGAGATAGAAAAAGACTTTCAGTCGGCAATGATCCCCGAAGAACCGATGTTTGTCTCTGACTATGCTCAGGATATTATGGAGCAATTGGTTGCGCATTCTGTACATACAGCGTCGCCAAGCTTTATCGGGCATATGACCTCAGCGCTGCCGCATTTTGTTCTGCCGTTGTCAAAGCTGATGGTCGGTTTGAATCAGAACCTGGTAAAAATAGAAACTTCAAAGGCCTTTACGCCTTTGGAGCGCCAGGTGCTGGGCATGATGCATCATTTAGCCTATGGCGAAGATGATACCTTCTATGAAAAGTGGATGCACAGTGCCAAGACTGCACTCGGCGCATTTTGCTCCGGGGGGACCATTGCCAACATTTCGGCTCTGTGGATTGCCCGCAACCGTTTGCTGGGGCCGGATGGTGACTTCAAAGGACTTGCCAGTGAAGGGATCATGGCAGCCATGTTGCACTATGGGTATAAAGGCCTGGCTGTGCTGGTGTCTGAACGTGGTCACTACTCGTTGGGTAAAGCTGCCGACGTTCTGGGCATTGGCCGCAGTAATTTCATTGCCGTGAAAACCGATGAGAACAATAAAGTTGACGTTGAGGCGATGCGCGCTAAGGCACAGACGCTGAGTGAGCAGGGTATTAAGGTCATGGCGATTGTTGGCGTGGCCGGCACTACTGAAACGGGCAACATAGACCCCTTACCTGAAATGGCGGCGCTGGCTCAGGAACTGGGATGTCATTTTCACGTTGATGCAGCCTGGGGCGGCGCGACTTTGTTGTCAGCGAGTTACCGTCATTTGCTTAAAGGCATTGAGTTAGCTGATTCGATCACCATTGATGCGCACAAGCAAATGTATGTGCCAATGGGCGCAGGCATAGTACTGTTTAAAGACCCCACCGCAACAGATGCCATAGAACACCATGCTGAGTACATTTTGCGTAAAGGTTCAAAAGATCTGGGTAGCCATACACTTGAGGGCAGTCGCCCTGGTATGGCCATGCTGGTTCATGCATGCTTACGGGTGATAGGCCGCAAAGGGTACGAAATGCTGATCGATAAAGGCATTGAAAAAGCACAATTTTTTGCAGACCTGATCCGCGAAGAAGACGATTTTGAGTTGGTCTCAGAGCCCGAGTTATGTCTGCTGACCTATCGCTATGTACCAAAACAGATCCGTCAGGCGATTGAACAAGCCGATGAACAGGAGCGCATCGACATTTATGCGGCGTTGAACCGATTTACTGCTAGTATGCAGAAGCGTCAGCGTGAATCAGGCCGCTCTTTTGTATCACGGACGCGCTTAACCCCTTCACAATATCAGTATCAGCCTACCGTGGTATTCAGAGTGGTGCTGGCCAATCCTCTGACTTCCAAGCAGATGCTAAAAGAAATTCTGGCAGAACAAAAAGGGTTAGCACAGAGCGATCCAGTCTTTAAAAAGTACCTGGCAAAATATATGGCTTAGTGCGTCTGTTTTCAGGGTTGGGCATGCCCGAACTAAAGAAAACAGTGCATTTTGTGACAGGCGCTATACTATTAGAGTGTGACAACGATATGGCATCACTTTGGGATGATGCCTGATTTCAACAGCTTTGCGACTTGGTAGTACCTTTGAATCGATTAACCCAGAGCACGCAAAAACTGCGGCGGATCAGCTCGCAAGAAGTCGATGTTTCCGGCGAACATCAGCGCTTTCTGCATGATATCATTTTTGAAGCAAAATCTTTGCTTCAGGTCGATCGTGTGTCGGTGTGGTTATTTGACGACATGCACAAGCCAGGCAAGCTGCTTAATTATGCCAATACAGACTGGCAGGCCGTGCCAAGCCAGCTACCGGTGCTGAGCATTGATGATTTTCCTGTTTACTTTGCCACCATTATTAGCGGTCAGTCGATTGCAGCAGAAAATGCCTGTACAGATCCTCGCACCTGCGAATTCACCGATATCTATCTCAAGCCTAATAACATTGCGACCATGCTAGATACTGCCATCTTTAAAAATGGTATTGCACTGGGTGTGGTGTGTTGTGAGGGACTGGCCGATGTACGCCAGTGGCAGGAGTGGGAGGTAACGATCACAGAAATGGTTGCGGATTGCTGTAGTCGGCGTTTGTTGGTACACGAGTTGTATCAAATGCAGGAAAAGCTCACTAAAATGGCCTTTCAGGACATGCTTACGGGTCTGAATAACCGGCGCTTTTTAATGGAGCACGCCAAGCGTGAAATGAGCCGTCATCAGCGTACTGAGCGTCCTATGAGTCTGATCATGATGGATCTGGACAGGTTTAAAAGGATCAATGACGATTTTGGTCATGATGCGGGCGATAAAGTGCTGCAAAAGTTTGCTCAATGTTGTCTGGACGTGGTGCGCGTTGAAGATTGTTTTTGTCGTCTGGGCGGTGAGGAGTTTGTGGTCTTATTACCAGAAACCTCGGTCAGTGATGCACATATGGTAGCAAACCGGTTATGTACTGCGGTCCGTGAGATGGAAGTGCGTCAGGAAAACACGCTTATCCATGTCACGGCCAGTTTTGGGGTTGCCGAAGTCAACCCCTGCATGCCATTCAGCCATGCCCTGAAAATGGCCGATCAGGCCGTTTACCGTGCCAAGGCGAATGGTCGTGACCAGATCCAGCTTGCCTATTAGTGACTCTTAGCACCTACTCTGAGGTGCGTCTCAGGTACTGTGGTTGAGCAGTGCTTTAAGCTTAGCCGGTTTAAGGGGTTTGCTCAGATAGTGGATCTGCGCCTGTTTAGCCTGTAATTTTAAAGGCTCGTCACGTACCGCAGTGATCAGTACCGCCGGGATCTGGGCGTTCCAGCATTGTCTTAATTCCGTGATCAAATTAACCCCGTTTTCATTATTATCGAGCTGATAATCCATCAGGATAAAATCCGGTGCCTGGCTTTGAGTGGCATACTGTCGGGCTTTGTCTGCCCTTTCAAACATCTGATAACTAAACTGCCATTTATCGAGCAAGCTGGCCATCGCAGCCAGATTCTTCGGATCATCGTCAACCACTACCAGATTCAAGCGGGTTTTTGCGCTTGGTTTTTGCTCTGACTGTGTGGTTTTTTGCTGCACTTGTTGTTGGTCGCCTAACGGCACTTCGACACAAAAACGGCTGCCCTTACCGGGGATTGACTGCATTTCTAACGGCATACTGAGCAATTCACACAGTCGCTTCACAACACCCAGCCCCAGTCCGACCCCTTTGTTATCGCCACTCTGAATACGGTAAAAGTCGTTGAATATTTTTTGCTGCTCATGCTCCGAGATACCGGGGCCTGTGTCCCACACTTCAATGCGGACACTGTGGCTGCGTCGACGACAGGCCAGCAAAACCCGCCCTTGCTCCGTGTATTTCACCGCATTGGAGACCAGGTTCTGCACAATTCGGCGCAGATAGGTAATGTCGCTGTGAATGATTTGGTGGCTGGTACGCACTTGTAATGACAGGCCTTTTTCCTGACATAAAATGGCGTATTCATTGGCCAGTGGTGACATGATGTCGTTGATATCAAAATGGCGGGGGGTTGGCTTCATGGCGCCTTGTTCCAGCTTGGCAATATCCAGCAACGCCGACATCAGATGAACGGTTGAATCCAGGCTGGCACCCAGTTTTTCCAGGTTGCTGCGATCATTGCCTTGTAACTTATCTTCATCGATCGCCGCCAGGTAAAGTCGGGCAGCATTCAGGGGCTGCAAAATATCGTGGCTTGCCAGGGCCAGAAAGCGGGTTTTGCTGTCATTGGCGCGTTCAGCTTCCTTTTTAGCGCCTACCAGGGCTTGTTCGGTTTCTTCCCGGCTGGCTATCTGCGCTTTCAGATCCTGATTGATCAGGCGAATTTCCTGGGTGCGCGCTTCAATGCGGTTTTCCAGATCCATATTCACCTCTTCAAGCGCGTTTTGGGTGTCGATATGGCTGGTGATGTCGGAAAAGCTGGTAACAAAGCCACCTTCTGGCAGCGGATTACCTGTCATTTCGAACACCTGACCATTGCTGCGGTGACGAATAAAGTGGTGGGGCGTGCCATTTTTCAAATGTTGTACGCGTTTTTCGACTAGCTTTTCTAACTCTCCGGGGCCACATTCACCGCGTTCAGCGTTGAAGCGGATCACTTCTTCTATACTCTGACCCACCTGCAAAAAACCATCCGGATATTCAAACATTTCATGATAACGGCGGTTCCAGGCAACCAGGTTGAGATCTTTATCGACGACCGAGATACCATGACTGAGGTTTTCCAAAGATGTAAACAGCAGGTTTTGGTTGAACTGTAACGCTTGCGTGGTTTCATCAAAAAAGTTAACTACTTCTTCAAAGGCGAGTTGCTTGCCCGAAGATACGGCGTGGATCAGGGCACGGGCAGAGGAGGCGCCTAACACGCCGGTCAGGGCACGCTCACAAAAGGCAATGAAATCAGCACTCGGATAGGCGTTACTGTCTTCAATATCGTGATTAATCGCGTAATGGCTGAGCAACTGCTGACTGCGCTGGATCCCTAAAAAGGTCTGTAGCAATACCGTAAAGTCGTACACTGTGGCTTTGACATCTTTGTTAAGCCGTTTGGCTGCACTGGCTTGCTCCCAGGGGCTGACAAACGCGGCCGCCTGGATCTTATCAATGAGACGCTCATATGCACCCAGTGAGAAGCTGATATAACAACTGATATTGGCCAGTAATGCCAATAAGGTGCCCCGGGTGATGATGGTCTGGCGGGTTTCAAAATCCAACGCACTGCCGGCTTCAATGACAGGAAACATCAGAAACAACATCCAGCACAAAAAGCCGGCCAGTAACCCGGCATAGACGCCATAAGCATGGCCTTTTCGCCAATAGAGCCCGCCGACAATGGCTGGCAATAACTGAGTGACCAAAGAAAACGCGACCAGGCCCATGTTGGCAAGCGCTTCGCCATGGCCAAACCATTGCTGATAAAGAAAAGCCAGCACCAGGATAGCGGCAATGATAAAGCGTCGGATCAGCAAAATTCGGGTTTTATAATTACTGGTGAGGCGGTTTTTCTTAAACTTGCGCTTTATCAGCAAAGGGAGCACCACATCATTGGAAAGCATGGTACTGAGCGTCAGTGTGGCGACCACTATCATAGCGGTGGCTGCTGATAACCCGCCGATGAATACAAAGGTGGTGATCAACGGGTGACCCTGCATCATCGGTAGAGCCAGCACAAAGCTGTCTGCAGCAACGGTTTGGCCGATATTGGGGTGAATGGCTGCCGTGGCAATCGGCAAAATCATTGCGGCAATCAGGATAAGGTAAACCGGAAACGCCCAGCGGGCAGTGCGCAGATGTCGACTATCCTGATTGTCGACCACAGTAACGTGAAACTGACGAGGTAAGCAGATGATGGCTGCTGCGGCCATCAGTGTCTGGCCGACAAAGTTGAAATTGGTAAAATCAAAGCCCTGCCAGTGAGCAAATAACAAGGTGGTTGAGCCACTCTGAGTTAGCAGCGCTTTTATAGCTATCACAGCCACTGCGACCAGTGCCAGTAACTTGATGAGCGACTCAAATGCGACAGCCAGCATCAGTCCGGAGCGATATTCGGTGACATCAACTTTGCGGGTACCAAAAAAGATCGCAAACAGGGCCATTAATAAAGTGCCGGTCATGGCCAGCATGCCCCCGGAAATTGGGGTGCCCTGTTGTAACAGTAAAAAGCTGCTGCTCAGCGCCTTGAGCTGCAACGCAATATAGGGAATGGTGGCCAGCAAGGCTATCATAGTGACCATCACCGCGGTGGTTTGGCGCTTACCATAACGTGCTGAAATAAAGTCGGCGATGGTGGTGATGTTTTGTTTTTTACTGACCAGGATCAGTTTGCGTAAAAAGCCCTGACCAAACATAAACAGCAAGGCTGGGCCCAGTAAAATGGGCAAATAGTGCCAGCTACTGGTCGCTGCAGTGCCTACTGATCCGTAATAGGTCCATGAGGTACAATAAATACCCAGTGCGAGGGCATAAACAAAAGGGTGATGGCTGATCCGGGTTGCAGCCGGCGTTGTTTTGTCCCCCCAGTTGGCGAGCCAGAAGAGTAAGCCGATATAGGCGATGGCAACGAGGATCAGTGCAGCCGTCATGATGAGCCCTTGTGATAATTTTTGTTATTGTCTCTGTGCTTTTTAAAGTAGCATCACTTGCAAATAATCCAAAGTGACATAATCACCTGATTTTACATAATTATTCGATTTTTATTGAATTAATTAGACTAATGTCTTATCCCTGAGATACACCTTCCTCTAATCGCAGTTTTCCCTCAGTAAATTGTTTAACTTATTGATTTTATATATTTTGTTTAGCTTGGATATGTCTCTGTTTTGCAGTTTACGTAAACGTAACCTTGTTGTTACGACTAAGGTCTCAATTTCTTCTTGACGCCCCATTGCTACAGTCAAAAGGTCATTAACACCAGCACATCGGCAACAGATGTGTGAAAGGGGACTTATCATGGCTTTTAAAAGTGAAGAACAAGCAAAAGCATATTGGTCAGAGAATCTAGCCTTAATGTTTAAGCTATTAGTAGTGTGGTTTGTGGTGTCTTTTGGATGCGGCATTCTGCTGGTTGATGTACTCAACGAGGTTCGCTTCTTCGGATTTAAGTTGGGTTTTTGGTTTTCGCAGCAGGGCGCAATTTATACCTTCGTTGCTTTGATTTTTGTCTATGTATTCAAAATGGATGCGCTGGACAAAAAATACGGCGTGGATGAATAAGGAGCGCTATGATGGATGTTCAATCTCTCACCTTTTTAATTGTTGGGCTTAGCTTTGCCCTCTACATCGGCATTGCCATCTGGGCACGTGCCGGTTCAACCAATGAATTCTATGTTGCTGGTGGCGGTGTGCCGCCGCTGGCGAACGGCATGGCAACGGCTGCAGACTGGATGAGTGCAGCGTCATTTATTTCCATGGCAGGGATTATCTCATTTGCAGGTTACGACGGTGGCGTGTATCTGATGGGCTGGACCGGTGGTTATGTACTACTGGCACTGTGCCTGGCACCTTATCTGCGTAAATTTGGTAAATTCACTGTGCCGGACTTTATCGGCGACCGTTATTACTCTCAGGTAGCCCGTGTTGTCGCCATTTTGTGTGCGATTTTTATTTGCTTCACTTATATCGCCGGTCAGATGCGTGGTGTGGGTGTGGTGTTCTCTCGTTTTCTGGAAGTCGACATTGAAACTGGCGTTTATATCGGGATGGTGATCGTATTCTTCTATGCCGTCCTGGGTGGCATGAAAGGCATTACTTATACGCAGGTTGCGCAATATTGTGTACTGGTGTTTGCTTATTTGGTGCCTGCTATTTTTATCTCTTTGATGATGACTGGCCACTTACTGCCGCAAACAGGTTTTGGTGGCACGCTGGCGGACGGCTCCGGCACCTATTTGTTGGATAAACTCGATGGACTCAGTACCGAACTCGGCTTTGCACAATACACCGAAGGGTCCAAGAGCATGATTGATGTCTTCGCTATTACAGCTGCTCTGATGGTCGGTACTGCTGGTTTGCCACACGTTATTGTGCGCTTCTTTACTGTACCAAAAGTAAAAGACACCCGTATTTCAGCTGCCTGGACTTTGGTGTTCATTGCCATTGTATACACCACCGCACCAGCGGTTGCGTCATTTGCCCGTGTGAATATGATTGACACTATCAATGGTAAAGATGGCAGTGGTACAGCGTATGCTGAAGCGCCAGAGTGGGTGAAAAACTGGGAAAGAACGGGTCTTATCACGTTCAATGATAAAAATGGTGACGGCAAAATGTTCTACTCAGCCGGTAAGATTGACGACCCGGCGAGCCGTAATGAAGTGAAAATCGACCGAGACATCATGGTACTGGCGAACCCGGAAATAGCAGACTTACCAGCCTGGGTGATTGCACTGGTCGCTGCAGGTGGTATAGCTGCTGCACTGTCGACTACAGCGGGCCTGTTACTGGTGATCTCCACCTCGGTCTCACATGATCTCCTCAAGCGCACGCTTAAACCGGATATCAGTGATAAACAAGAGCTCCTGGCTGCACGTTTGTCGGCAATGGTGGCCATCGCAATCTCTGCTTATTTCGGTATTAACCCGCCCGGATTCGTGGCGTCGGTGGTGGCCTTTGCCTTTGGTCTGGCAGCAGCAAGCTTCTTCCCGGCGATCATTATGGGTATATTCTCTAAACGTATGAACAAAGAAGGCGCCATCAGCGGTATGGTATGCGGTATTGGGTTCACGGCCGCCTACATTATCTACTTTAAATTTGTCAGTCCGGAACTGAACACGCCTGCGAATTGGTTATTTGGTATCTCACCGGAAGGGATTGGTATTATTGGTATGTTAGTGAACTTTGGTATTGCTGCCATTGTTATGAAGCTGACCGCTGAAACGCCAATTGAGGTGAAGCAAATGGTAGATGGGATCCGTAACCCGAAAGGATCGTCTGCTGCACATGCGCACTAAAGCGCAGCCTATCAGGTAGGGGGACTTTCTGATAGCAAAGAAACCAACTACTTCATGGCGAAAGCTGTGGAGTAGTTGTTATTTTTGGGAGGGGTTATGACGGCTCAGGTACAGGATGTGCTGACCTTTGTGCAGCAACAGGCGCCATTTGCTCAGCTGACCGACAGCGCGGTAGATTACTTTGTTGAGCATCTGGAAATCATTTACGTCAGCGCACAAAATCAGGCCCAGTGGTTCAAAAGTGATCAGCCCCAGCTTTATCTGGTGCGTTCCGGTCACTTTGATTTACGTTCGGAGCGGGGCGAATTGGTTACCCGGCTCGCTGAAGGCGATTACTTTGGTTATCCCTCGTTGCTAACCGGTGAGCCAATCAGTAATCAACTGGAAGTGGTGCAGCCAGGGTTGGTATATGTGTTGCCACAATCGGCGTTTGATTTTCTCCGTCATGAATATAAACCTTTTGAGCAGTATTTTGTGCGTGCCCATGCCAAGCGCCTGCTGTCCAGCCATTATAAAGAATCGGGAAACAGTTGGTCTGAACGTCCGGTCAGCGAGTTAATGAGCCGGGCTGCGGTGACTCTGGCGCCTGATGCCAGTATTCAGGACGCGGCTAAAGTCATGAAGTTGCATCGGGTGTCTTCAATCATGGTGATCGAGCACGACCAGTTAGCAGGAGTTGTGACGGATCGTGACTTGCGTAATCGGGTGCTGGCAGAGGGCCTTGATCCTGCCCGGGCTATCCGTGAGATCATGACGGCCAAACCGAAACACATCTTCGAAAACAATCGGATCTTTTCGGCATTGCATTTGATGCTCAAGCACAATATTCATCATCTGCCTGTGCTCAATGAAGATCGTATGCCGATAGGTATGATCACCAGCACAGATCTTCTACGTCAGCAAAAAAGCGATCCGGTGCAATTGATCGGTCGGATCTATAAAGCATGCAGTTATGCCCAGGTGAAGCAGTTAGCGAAAGAGATCCCAGATCTATTGAGTGATTTTGCCAATAAGATCGAGGATATTTCACTGATCGGCCAGCTGCTCAGTGGGCTTAGTGATGTACTGACTGGACGTTTGATAGACCTATATCAGCAGCAGCATGGCAACGCACCCACCCCGTTTGCCTGGATCTGTTTTGGCTCCCAGGCGCGTGAAGAGCAAACCCTGCATTCAGATCAGGACAATGGTCTGCTGTTGCCCGAAGGTGTGACAGATGAACAAAGGCATTATTTTGCTCAGCTTGGCGCATTTGTCTGCCAGCAACTGGATGAATGTGGGATCCGGACTTGCCCGGGCAATATTATGGCAAGTAATCCGCAATGTCGCGGCACGCTCAGTGAATGGTGCGACAGGTTTACGAGCTGGATCCATACTCCGACACCCCATGCAATGCTTAACTGTAAGATCTATTTTGATCTGCGCTTTATTACCGGATCGGATGTTTTGTTCGGCCAATTTCTGCATCATTTAAACGAGATCCCGAAAAATGCGTTGTTTTATGCCGCGATGGCTGCAGATATTAATGCCAACACGGTGCCGATTGGTTTGTTTCAGCAGTTTAAGCTTCAGCAGGATAAGCACAAGCACAAATATCTGGACCTAAAAAAGCGCGGTGTGGTGATCATCAACGATGTTGTTCGTCTTTATGCGTTGCAAGCTGGGATCCGTAAAGCCAATACTCTGCAACGCTTACATGCGCTGAAAGGGCACCGAGTGCTCAGTGCTGAAGACATTGCTAACTTACAAGATTGCTGGCGCTATTTAACTCAGCTGCGTTTGCGTACTCAGATTGACAAAGAAGGCTTGCCGGAAAATTGCATTAATCCAGAGTATTTAAGCTCACTGGAGCGTCATCAGCTCAAAGAAGCATTTCAGTTGATCAAGCAGGCACAACAAGCATGTGCCTTCAAATTTGCCAGAGGTAGCCTGTGAGTTGGTTAACCCGATTACGTAACTGGCATACTTATCGTCATTTGAGATTGGAAGATGCTAACCTGATCGTCTTGGATCTGGAGTTGACTGGATTAGACCCAAAGCGGGACGAAATTGTCTCCGCCGCCTGGGTTGAGATCCGACAGGGTCGGATCACGCTTAGCACAGCCCGGCACATGCTGAATAAGGAAGTACGTCAGTTGGGACAAAGTCCGGTGATCCATGGTGTGGATGAGCAGGCATTAGCACAGGGAACCAGTTTGCGTGCATTACTACAACAACTGGCCGAGTTGTTCGAACAAGGTGTATTGGTATGCCATAACGCCATACTAGACTGGGGGTTTCTCAAGCGGGCGTTTGTGTCTCATGGTATCTCTGTGCGTCCTGAATTGATCCTGGATACGATGCAGATTGAGAGAAATCGTTTGCTCAGACAAGGACAAACGCTGGCGGCGGACTGTCTTACATTGTCTGCCTGTCGTCAGCGTTATGGATTGCCGTCAGCTTGTGAGCATCATGCACTCAGTGATGCGCTGAGTACGGCTGAGCTCTTGCTCGCACAAAACAGCCAGTTTGGTGGGACACATGGGGCGTTACTCAGACAGCTGACGTAATTATTTTTGCATATCTCTTACACATTTGTGCCCGGTCGATTACAATAGCGCCATCTTAATACGGAAAGCTTGGGAATTTTATTCGCGTGCGGACGCTACACCGTGTATGCAGCAGGATTGAGCCCAATTTTTCACAACGTGGTGGATCTTCAACTTAATGACTATCAAACTGGCTATAAATGGTTTTGGTCGTATTGGTCGCAATATAGTGCGGGCTTTGTATGAATCTGGTCGCCAGCATGACATTCAAATCGTCGCTATAAATGAACTTGCCGATCCGCAGGGCATTGCTCATCTGCTGAAATACGATACCTCACATGGGCGTTTTTCTTTTCCTGTGCACCTTGATGCCCCCTATCTGACGGTTGGAGAAGATAAAATCCAACTGTTTAGCGAAGCCGATCCCAGCCATTTACCCTGGCATGCCCTCGATGTTGATGTTGTGTTAGAGTGCACTGGTGTATTTCATTCCCGCTTTCATGCCCAGGCACATTTGCGTGCAGGCGCCAAGAAAGTGCTGTTTTCTCATCCGGCTGACGCGGATGTCGATGCCACCATAGTGTATGGTATTAATGACAAAGAACTGCGTCCTGAACATGCCATCGTATCAAATGGCTCATGCACTACTAATTGTATTGTCCCTGTCATAAATGTATTGGATGATGCTTTTGGGATTGGCTCGGGCACCATTACAACGATCCATGCGTCTATGCATGATCAACAGGTGATTGATGCATATCACCCTGATCTGCGGCGTACCCGAGCGGCAAGTCAGTCTATTATCCCGGTGGATACAAAGTTAGCCCGTGGGATCGAGCGGATCTTGCCTAAGTTTCATGGTTGTTTTGAAGCCATTGCAGTGCGGGTACCCACCATTAATGTGACGGCAATGGATTTGAGCGTTACCCTCAACAGTGATGTGACGCTCGAACAAGTGAATAATGCATTACAACAGGCCGCATGTGGCCCGTTGAAAGGGATACTGGACTACACTGAAGAGCCTTTGGTCTCGGTGGATTTTAATCATGATCCACATTCCAGTATCATAGATGGTACCCAAACACGCGTCAGCCAGAAACGGTTGGCGAAGTTGCTGGTGTGGTGCGACAACGAGTGGGGATTTGCAAATCGCATGCTCGATACAGCCACAGCAATGACACAAGTTAATTAAAAACTCAGTATCGTTCTTGAAGGAGATGTCAATGTCAGTCATTAAGATGGCGGATTTAGATTTAAACGGCAAACGCGTTCTGATCCGTGAAGATCTTAACGTACCGGTGAAAGAAGGTAAGGTTACATCAGATGCCCGTATCAGAGCGTCTTTACCTACCATCAAGCTTGCCCTGGAAAAAGGTGCCAAGGTTATGGTTATGTCTCACCTGGGTCGCCCAACGGAAGGGGAATACGATGCGCAGTATTCACTACAACCAGTTGTTGATTATCTAAACGACGCATTAGAGCAAAATGTGCGTCTGGTCGATAACTATCTGGATGGCGTTGATATCGCAGACAATGAAGTTGTGGTATTCGAAAACGTTCGCTTCAATGTTGGTGAAAAGAAGAACGATGAAGCGCTGTCTAAGAAGCTGGCGGCACTCTGTGATGTGTATGTGATGGATGCATTTGGCACGGCACACCGTGCTCAGGCATCAACACATGGCGTTGGCTTGTTTGCTGATGTTGCGTGTGCAGGTCCATTACTGGCGGCTGAGCTGGATGCACTGGGCAAAGCCCTTGATAATCCTGCACGTCCTTTGGTTGCTATTGTAGGTGGATCTAAAGTGTCGACTAAGCTGACGGTACTTGATTCATTATCTAAAGTGGTTGATCAATTGGTTACCGGTGGCGGGATTGCAAATACTTTTATCGCCGCAGCGGGTAACCCGGTAGGTAAATCTCTGTATGAACCGGACCTGATTGATGAAGCGAACAAATTGAGCGATGCAGCACGCGCCAATGACGGAGATATCCCTGTACCAACTGACGTGGTGGTTGGTGATGAATTCTCTGAGTCTGCGGTTGCACAGATCAAAGATGTTGCGGAAGTACGTGACACTGACATGATCTTCGATATTGGTCCAGATACAGCCAATACCTTGGGTAAAATCATTGCCAACGCTGGTACTGTGGTTTGGAATGGTCCTGTTGGTGTATTTGAATTCGATCAATTCGGTAATGGTACTGAAGCGATTGCCAATGCGATTGCGAAGTCTAACGCTTTCTCAATTGCTGGCGGTGGTGATACCCTTGCCGCGATCGATAAATACGGCGTTGCAGATGAAATCTCATACATCTCGACAGGTGGTGGTGCGTTTTTAGAGTTCCTTGAGGGGAAAAAACTGCCAGCAGTCGCTATGCTTGAACAAAGAGCGAAAGCGTAATTCAAGCACGATGCTGCGCAATACGTTGCAGCATCAGATTTTTGGGCCGACAGATTGGTCCGGTTTTGAGACTCTCTCACATTTATTCTCAAAACAAATTGAGTGTGTAGCACTTACTATCTATCCCGTTCAAATCGATGAGTTCGAGCGCTGATCTGGAAATATCAGCTTCACTCATCAACAATTGGAGAAAGCACAATGGCTTTAATCAGTATGCGTCAATTGCTGGATCATGCCGCAGAGCATGGTTACGGCGTTCCTGCCTTTAACGTAAACAACCAAGAGCAAATGCGCGCTATTATGGAAGCGGCAGATAAAACCAATAGTCCGGTTATTGTTCAGGGCTCGGCAGGCGCACGTAAGTACGCAGGGGCACCGTTTATTCGCCATATGATTTTGGCCGCAGTAGAAGAATGGCCGCACATTCCGGTTGTTATGCACCAGGATCACGGTACCTCTCCGGGCGTCTGTCAGCGTTCAATTCAGCTTGGCTTTTCATCGGTCATGATGGATGGTTCTTTGATGGAAGATGGTAAAACACCATCAAGCTATGAGTACAATGTTGATGTAACGCGACGCACTGTAGAAATGGCACACGCTGGTGGTGTATCTGTTGAGGGTGAGCTGGGTGTACTGGGTTCATTAGAAACGGGTGAAGCTGGTGAAGAGGATGGCATTGGTGCAGTAGGTAAATTGTCTCATGATCAACTGCTGACCGATCCTGAAGAAGCGGCTGACTTCGTCAAGAAAACAGGTGTTGACGCACTGGCTATTGCCTGTGGTACGTCTCATGGTGCATACAAGTTTACGCGTCCACCAACGGGTGACATCCTTGCAATCAATCGCATCAAAGAGATCCACGCACGTATCCCGAATACCCATTTGGTTATGCACGGTTCTTCATCGGTGCCTCAGGAGTGGCTGGCCGTTATCAATGAGTTTGGCGGTGAGATCCCTGAGACGTATGGTGTACCAGTTGAGCAGATCGTTGAAGGCATCAAGCACGGTGTGCGTAAGGTCAACATTGACACCGATTTACGTTTAGCTGCGACTGGCGCCATTCGCCGTCACCTGGCACATAACCCGGCTAACTTTGATCCTCGTAAGTACCTTGCTGAAGCAACGAAAGCGATGACAGAGATTTGTGTTGCGCGTTACGAAGCGTTTGGTACTGCAGGTCATGCAAGCCGCATTAAGCCAATCTCTTTGGATGATATGCACCTGAAATATCTGTCAGGTGAGCTGGATCCCCAGATCAAATAAATACTAACACGACACAATCTGGTTAGTGTTAAATGCCGCAGCTCATATACTGCGGCATTTTTGTTTGCGTTGTTTGTCTCTTTGCAGACATGTCGATCCTGTTGGGATCAGAATTTTACCTACCTAGGTTAACAGGGATCAGATCTTGACTAAGTAACGAGAGCACAAACGTTCCGGGATCATGATCTTACTAAGTCAGGCAAGGATCTGAGTGTATCACCTTATTGGATCTGATCTAAAATCAATAAGTTAGCTTGTTCGCAGTGCCGGACCTGGCAAAATAGATCATTGTGGTTAGTAAAAATATGATCCCGATCGGATCTTGTTGGTATAAATTTGATCTCTGACATTTTAACTTAGAAAAACTTTGATCCAGCGGTACATCACTTGATCTCTGATACAGAGCGTCTAGCTTTAAATAATACTCTATTCTGCTCATATTGATTTTTATTGGGGTCAAAGTATGAAGAAATGCTTTATGGCTGCCCTTATTGGGTGTTCTGCGCTGGCTTGCATGGAAGTACAGGCTGAAGAGCTCAAGGTTTACGGTCGCGCCCATTTGGGTGTGGCAAACAGTGATACGGGAAGTGGTTCAGACACTTCAGTTGAGAGCTATGCCTCCAGAATGGGGATCAAAGGCGGAGCAGACATAGACACAGGGATCTCTGCGTTTTATAAGTTGGAATTTCAGGTTGAAATGTCCGAAAACGACAATGACGGTAAGTCCGAAGAGAATATTACGGCCCGCTCACAGTATGTGGGTATTAAGGGCCGGTTTGGCCAGGTTTTAGTGGGGCGGGCTGACACGCCTATGAAGAAGTCTCAGGGAAAAGTGGATCTCATGAATGACTTCAACGCCGACATCAAAAGTTTTTTTGTGGGTGAAAACCGCCTTGGCGACACATTGCAATATACAACTCCTTCATTGAATCATCTCAAATTTACGGTTAGCTATATCAGTGAGGACAACAGTAAACAAAACGGCGAAAGTGGGCTGTCTATGGCGGCCTCTTATGGTGATAGTAAGCTGAAGAAAACCGCGATTTATGCCAGTGTAGCGCGTGATGAAGAAGTCGCTGGCCAGGACATCACTCGTGTTACTGTTCAGGGTAAAGTGGCCAAAGTGACCTTGGGTGCCAGCTATCAGCAAAGTGAAGCGGTGGACAGCAATGATACGGTAGACAGCTATGTGGCCAGCGCATCATTGAAGTTAGACAGTGGCTACAAGCTACTAGCGCAATATCAGAACTCAGATGGCGCCTCCGGCAAGCTGAAAGACTCTGGTGATGCAGTTTCCATTGGGGTTGAGAAAAGCCTGTCAAAGCAAACGAGAATGTATCTTTGGTACACTAAAATCGATCTCGATAATGAGGCGGATCAAGATCATATGGCACTGACCTTGAGGTATGACTTTTAGTCCACAAGCCGCGCCCTTGCTCAATAGCGTGATATTTGATTGGGCTTGCATTAGGCAGTGTTACACTTAATGGCGGTGTAACATTGCACAGTCCATAGGGTGAAATAAACCCTGTAACCCAAATACAGCTATATTAAGGTACCGTTATAACTCGGTCTGAGTACTCTGTTTAAGGGCTGAGCATCATGTCAAAGAATGGCTTTGTAAATGAACTTAAATGGCCCGTATGTCTGGCGTTACGTGACGTTTACAGTGTTTGCTTTACTTTGTGTGCGCGTAAAGCGACAAAACAAACCTGACTAAACAAAGATTTAACCCACTTGTTGGTTAAAGCAAGCTGGTAGCCAGGTGAAACTTACGTTTTTTCAGTATTATAGCTTTGTATTTGTCTGGCCCTATTTTTTTCCCAATTGTCATCTTTTATCACTTGGTGTTTCATAAAACTGTCATACTTAGTCATAATAATGAAACCCACTTCGGTAACGTAAGAGATAAATGGGAATGTCACGTAAAGTACTGGTAGTTGATGACGAAGCACCGATCAGAGAAATGTTGGTGTTTGTGTTGGAACAAAATGGTTTTCAAGCCATTGAAGCTGAAGACTATGATTCTGCAATTGCAGCTATGGTTGAGCCTTATCCTGATATGGTGTTATTGGACTGGATGTTGCCAGGAGGCAGCGGTATTCAGATTGCCAAAAAGTTTAAACAAAGCGAATACACCAGACAAATCCCGATTATCATGCTAACAGCACGTGGGGAAGAAGAAGATAAGGTCAAAGGATTGGAAGTGGGTGCAGACGACTACGTTACTAAACCTTTCTCTCCAAAAGAATTAATGGCACGTATCAAGGCAGTGATGCGCCGGGTTTCTCCCACTTCACTGGAAGAGGCCATTGAAGTGCACGGGTTACGTCTGGATCCAATATCACACCGAGTAACCTCTGCTGGTAATGAGCTGGAAATGGGGCCTACTGAATTCAGATTACTGCATTTCTTTATGACGCACCCGGAGCGTGTTTATAGCCGTGAACAGTTGCTGGATCACGTTTGGGGCACTAATGTGTATGTTGAAGATCGTACAGTGGATGTTCATATCCGTCGCTTACGCAAAGCGATTGCACCATTGGGCCATGATCGCCTGGTACAAACCGTACGCGGTGCTGGTTATCGCTTCTCAAGTAAGCTGTAAAGCACCTGGCGCTATGGTAGGCTAACCGTGGCGCATTTTCTTTAGGATCATTTTGTATGTATAGGGTGATTGATAAACAGGCGTTATTGAAACGCCTGTTTTTGTATTTCCTGCCATTAACCCTGATTGGGATCTTATTAGGCGCACCGTTTGTTTTACTCTTTATCGGTGCCATGGTGCTATTGATCTGGCATTATCAACAATTGTATCGACTGAGTGACTGGCTGATCAATCAGCGCAGTTTTAATCCACCAGAAGGATCGGGCGCCTGGGAGCAGATCTTTGAAGGGATTTACCAGCTGCAGCACCGCAACCGCAAAAAACGCAATGAGCTGGCTGAATTGATCCGACGCTTTCGCGAAGGTGCCGAAGCGGTACCTGATGCCGTGATTGTAATGCAACAGGATCTCAGTATTGTCTGGTGTAACCAGCTTGCTCTTAAAGTGCTGGGTCTGCAATGGCCGACTGATCATGGGCAACGCCTGGATAACCTGATCCGCGATCCTAAATTCGTCAAATATATGCAGGCTCATGATTTTCATGATCCTCTGGAGATGGAATCGGGGCACGGTGGAGAGCGCGTATTAGAATTTCGGGTTATGCCCTACGCAGAGCAGTTAATGATGGTGGTACGTGACATCTCCAGGCTAAAACAGCTGGAGCAGATGCGTAAAGACTTTGTCGCTAATGTTTCTCATGAACTGCGTACACCACTAACGGTGGTGACGGGTTATCTGGAGATGATGGAAGGCGATAACATGCCGCCGCCTGCAATGTGGAATAAAGCGCACCACACTATGATAGAGCAGTGCAAACGGATGGACAGTTTGGTGAATCAATTGCTCTCTTTATCCCGCATTGAAGGGCAGCGTAACCAGGACAATGATAAAGCGGTGAATGTACCTGCTATGCTGGCTCTGATCCAGACTGAAGCCAATTCGTTGAATCAGGACAAACATCATGAGATTGAGTTTAACGTTGATCAGTCGCTGGATATTAAAGGGTGTGTTGATGAGCTGCGTAGCGCCTTTTCTAATCTGGTATTCAATGCCATTCATTACACTAAGCCGGGTGGAAAAATCACTGTGAACTGGTTCCTGGAATCAGATCGTGCCCGCTTTTCTGTCATTGATAATGGTGATGGGATTGCGCCTGAGCACATAAACCGGCTCACTGAGCGTTTCTACCGTGTGGACAAGGCGCGTAGCCGCAAAACTGGTGGCTCAGGGCTGGGTCTGGCTATCACTAAACACGTTTTGTCACGTCATGACTCACACCTGGAAATTGACAGTACACTGGGCAAAGGATCGCGATTCTCATTTGCCTTTGAAAAAGAAAAACGCATTTTTATGACAAATACCGAAAGTCATAAAAGTGTCATTTGAGAGTAATTTTATTGTCATTTGTTTTCTGCACAATGTGCTCAGAAATTAAATGGGAAGAACATTTGGAGTGACCCCAATGAAATTTAAAAGCTTAGTTGCCGCAATGGGTGTGGCTGTAACAACACTGGTATCTGCTCAAGCCTCTGCACTTGATAAGAATCTACCTGAGTACAACAAAACCAGCGGTATCTCAGGTAACTTTTCATCTGTGGGTTCCGACACACTGGCTAACATGATGACCTTTTGGGCTGAAGAGTACAAACGTATTTACCCTAACGTGAACATTCAAATTCAGGCTGCAGGTTCTTCTACTGCGCCACCGGCTTTGACAGAAGCGACAGCCAACTTTGGTCCAATGAGCCGTAAGATGAAGTCGAAAGAAATCGAAGCGTTTGAAAAGCGTTATGGTTATAAGCCGACTGAAGTTCGTGTTGCTATCGATGCATTGGCAGTATTTGTACACAAAGATAACCCAATTCAGGGCCTGCGTATCGACCAGGTTGATGCTATTTTCTCATCAACGCGTAAGTGTGGTGCTTCTGAGCAAGTTGAGCGCTGGAGCGACTTAGGTCTGTCTGGTGACTGGGGTAGCAAAGACATTCAGTTGTATGGTCGTAACTCAGTATCAGGTACTTACGGTTACTTTAAGAAAAAAGCCTTGTGTAAAGGTGACTTCCGTAACAACGTAAACGAACAGCCAGGTTCAGCCTCAGTGGTTCAGTCAATCTCTTCATCAGTGAATGCAATTGGCTACTCAGGCATTGGTTATAAGACATCTGGTGTACGTACTGTACCGCTGTCGAAAAAAGGCGACAACTTTGTTGATGCGACGCTAGACAATGTTGCTAAGGGTAAGTACCCGCTGTCTCGTTTCCTATACCTTTACGTGAATAAGCACCCGAACAAGCCGCTTTCTCCAATTGAAGCTGAGTTCCTGAAAATGGTGCTGTCAAAAGAAGGTCAGAAGATTGTAGAGAAAGATGGTTATGTACCACTTTCAAGCCAGCTTGCAAGCAAAGAGCTTAAGAAGCTAGGCCTGCTATAAGCTTTGCACGGAAAGAAAAAACCGCTCTAAGAGCGGTTTTTTTATACCAATTTGCTTAATTAAGTGAGCTATTTTGAGGCGAAAAAATAGGGTCGATAGCACCGCTCCCGCGTCCTGCTATCGCTGAGGCACCTACATCCCTATAGGCGAGGCAAAAATTTGTGAACCCATGTCTAAGGTATAAGGTTCTAAATGAGAAATTTTTAACGCTGTTAGCGTCCTAGTTGCTCCTTCAAATAGACCAGGTATTAAGTGAAATTGGTATTATGTCTATTTTTGCCTGCAATAGTTTTTAATACAAGGTGCTATTACGCTGCTGCTGAGTGAGCTGCTCAGCCTGTGCCTTACATTGGTTAAACGACTCAATACATCCATCGCTACACACCTGCATGGCCATTGACTGAGGGTTCGCACGTTGCTCGCAGCTTTGTTCACATTGATAGTTTTGTTGTGCGCACTGGTTCAGTTCGGGGGAATTGGTATTGCTACAGCCTGCCAATAGCAAGGCGATAATCGATATCTGTGATTTCATGAGACAGTCCTGCAAGAGAGTAATTTAAATTAGGATCCCACAGCGCTGTGCGCCGAGAACTCAGGGATCCTATACATTGTTATGCGTCGGTGAGGACCTGGATATTGTCGATTAGTCTCACCTGGCCGAGGTAAGCCGCAGCCAAAATGACAAACTCACCGTCTTCCAGTGTAGCAGGTTTTAGGCTCTGTCTTTGTGCTATAGAGAAGTAATCAGGTTGAAGTCCGGCAGCTTCAAGTACAGACTTTGCTGTTTGCTCCAGCGTTGCATAATCGCGCACGCCTTGTTGAAGTTGCAGTGCTGTCTCACTCAGTACCTGATACAGATGCTTCGCGGTATCTTTTTCTTGTTCAGACAAATAGCCATTGCGTGAACTCATTGCCAGCCCGGAAATTTCCCGCTGAGTCGGCACGCCAATAATTTCAATAGGCATCGACAAGTCGCGTACCATGGTCTTGATAACCTGAAGTTGCTGATAGTCTTTTTCACCAAAACAGGCGAAGTCAGGTTGTACCAGGTTGAATAACTTAGTGACGACTGTTGCAACGCCTCTGAAGTGGCCGCTGCGACTGCCGCCGCAATAGCCCTCTGATACACCTGGGACATCGACATAGCTCTGTGTGTCGAGCCCATTTGGATAGATGGCATCAACGCTGGGGGTGAAGACAATGTCAGTGTCTAGTTCGGCTAAGCCTTGTTTGTCCTGAGTGAGTGTCCGTGGATACTTGTCCAGATCTTCGTTGGCACCAAATTGCATTGGATTGACAAAAATACTGACTACCACTTTGTCTGCCAGGGTTTTAGCCTTCTCAACCAGTGAAAAGTGCCCTTGATGCAGATTGCCCATGGTGGGTACAAAGGCGATGCTTTGCCCCTGCTGTCGCCAGGCTTTGATTTGGCTACGCAGAGATTTTATTTCTGTAATTGATTGCATTAGTTAAACTCGTGTTCCTGAGAGGGGAATGCTCCGCTCTTCACATCGGCGCAAAACTTTTCGACCGCCTCAGGCATGTTGCCCGTCTCGGCGAGGAAGTTTTTCGAAAACTTAGGAATATAGCCTGCAGAGATACCGACCAGGTCGTGCATAACCAGGATTTGGCCGTCGGTGTCTTTGCCCGCTCCGATACCAATGACCGGAATACTCAGCGCTTCACTGATGCGTTTTGCCAGTGCAGAAGGGATGCATTCAACAACGAGTAGTTGCGCACCAGCATTTTCTAATGCAATGGCATCAGCAACCATTTTCTCTGCCTGCGCGTCTTCCCGGCCCTGAATTTTAAAGCCGCCAAAGACATTCACGGACTGTGGCGTTAGACCTAAATGCCCACACACAGGGATGCCTTGCTGGGTGAGTAAACGAATAGAGTCCAGCAGCCATTCACCGCCTTCCAGTTTGACCATATTTGCGCCTGAACGCATTAACGTCGCCGCGTTTTCGCACGCTTGTGCCGGGTTAGCGTAGCTCATAAAGGGCATATCTGCGATCACAAATAGCTCTTTGCTACCAGCTCGGACACAGCGCGTATGATATGCGATATCAGCAGTGGTCACAGCCAGCGTATCTTCGCCGCCTTGCAGTACCATACCTAATGAATCGCCGACCAGAATAATGTCAACGCCGTTGTCGTAAAACAGCTTAGCAAAGCTGGCATCGTATGCCGTCAGTGCGGTGATTTTTGTTCCTTCACGTTTTTTCTTGGCCAATGTTGAAACGGTTACTTTAGCCATATTTCCCCCTTTGTGATCAATTCGATGCTGAGCGCACTGTGGCCCTCAAGTCGTGCTATGCAAGCGACGCTGCAACAGGATACTGACTAATGGGTGTCAGCCCGTTACGTGGTAACCTTGTGGCGATGTCCGCCAGTGCCTGGCCTGTAGGTAAAATGAGTTCGGGTGCTATCTCCAATAATGGAAAGACCACAAATTCACGTTCACATAAGCCATAATGTGGCACGATCAGTCTTTGCGTTGCTATCTGTGCATCGTTGTATAGCAGAATATCTAAGTCTAAGGTACGTGGACCCCAACGTTCGGCCTTGCGTACCCGGCCATGTTGCTGCTCAATCTGCTGCAGCAAATCGAGTACCTCAATGGCGGGTAGATCCGTGATAAGTTTGGCAACGGCGTTCACATAGTCGGGTTGGTCCTGCGGACCCATAGGTTTTGAGGCATAAAAGCTGGAGACCTGCGCGAGCGTCAGTACAGGCGATGTGTTCAGGGCATCCAGCGCATTACGTAGCTGTGCCTCAGGGGCGTTAAGGTTCGCCCCCAGTCCAATATAAACGGTGTTCATGATTCGGGATTAGGCTTTCTGCGCGGTTTGTTTCTAGGACGGCGTCTGCGTCTTTCTGAGCCACCTGAGCGTTGACCCAGGGCTTTTACCATCTCTTTTTGTCCAGACACGTCTTGTTGTAAATAGTCAGTCCACCACTGTGCCAGCTCTTGCTGCTCTGTTTCGCCACTTTCAACTCGTAGCAGCAGGAAATCATATCCTGCTTTGAATCTGGGTTGCAGGCTGAGACGATAGGCGCGTTGGCCACCGCGTTTATCCAGGCGCTGCTGAATGTGCCAGATGTCTCGTGCACCCAGTGTAAAGCGCTTGGGGACGGCAATATGACGCGCATTCTCGGCCAGAACCTGACTGATTGCCTGCATAAAGGCATCATACTCGTTCATGCCTTCTGCTATCAGCGTGTTGCAACGATCGCGCAGTGGGAACCATAACAGGGCTGCATAGATAAAGGCCGGAGTGACCTTTTTATCTGCGTTGATGCGATCGTCCGTATTGGCAAACATTTTCTGGATAAAGGTAATTTCAAATTCACTGTCCGCGTTATCCAAAATGGCGTCCACGGCCGGAAATAGCTGTTTAAACAGACCGTATTTTCTGAGCATCAGGAAGTTAGCTTCGGCCTTGCCACCTAAAAAGAGTTTCAGAGTTTCTTCAAACAAGCGGGCTGGTGGAATGTTACCAAGCAACGGGGCCAGTTCAGCAATCGGCGCTTCAGTTGGCCCGGCAATGCTCATATCCAGCTTTGTGGCAAAACGCACCGCGCGTAACATACGAACCGGATCTTCGCGATAACGGGTTTCAGGGTCGCCGATGAGCTCTATTTTACGGTGCTCAATGGCCGCAATACCACCGGCAAAATCTCGG
This sequence comes from Pseudoalteromonas rubra, assembly GCF_005886805.2. Taxonomy (NCBI): domain Bacteria; kingdom Pseudomonadati; phylum Pseudomonadota; class Gammaproteobacteria; order Alteromonadales; family Pseudoalteromonadaceae; genus Pseudoalteromonas; species Pseudoalteromonas rubra. Next base: position 3,917,447 of record NZ_CP045429.1, on the reverse strand, counting down.
ATGCTAAAGTCGTTAATAGAATAATAAAGTGCATTAATTGAAAAGTCGCGGCGCTGTGCATCTTCCTCAATGGTGCCATACACATTATCGCGCAGCAGCTGACCCTGGTCGCTCGACTGACTGGTCGGGTCCGGATTGTCCTGTGCCTGATGGTGGCCGCGCATGGTGGCCACTTCAATAATTTCCCGACCGAAAACGATGTGCGCAAGGCGAAAGCGGCGGCCGATTAAACGACAGTTACGAAATAGCTTTTTGACTTGTTCAGGTGTGGCGTTGGTAACTACGTCGAAATCTTTCGGCTCAATCCCTAACAAAATATCACGAATACAACCACCGACCAGATAGGCGTCATAGCCGCCATCTTTAAGTCGATACAGCACTTTGATTGCATTGGGGCTAAATTGTTTGCGCGAGATTGCATGCTCACTGCGTGGTATCAACACAGGTGTAGCGCTGCATGTCACGGTTCCTACCGGATCTTTGCCTTTAACTATCTGGCGGCAAAGCTTAATAATTTTGGAAATAATAACGACTCTCCTAACGACCCTGAACAATCAATATTGCGTGCAATAATGCATACACACTCACCATACGGCCATAGAACTTGTTTTAGTTTGTATAGTGTAGGCGAATTAACGAGGCCCGCTATCATATACTCAAATGGGGTCAAATTGAAGGAGCGGACGTGGATTCATGATTAAAAATCCAACATGAGATTGAGTGCCAGGACCTGGGGGATAGGTGGCTGTGGACTCAGGCGGTCAACCGGGTAAAGTCATAGTGTCCATCGTTTAACAAGGAAACCTGGATCTCACGATGACGCGGTAAAGCTTGCAAGGTAAATTGTTGCTCGGCCCAGCGCAGAATGGTAGGTACTGAGTCGTGTTGCAATTCGTCTGGAACAGGTAAGCCCAGAAAGCGCAGTGCGGCACACAAAGCAGGCTGCGGCCTGGTATTGTCGATAGCGGGTGCATGGTTTTGCTTGGACAATTTAAAGCCGGGCTGTGCCACTGCAAGCGAGACATGGGCATAGTCTGGTGCGTCGCCAATAAGCTGCCTGAATAAGCTGATCTGGCGTGCGGTGGGCTCCAACAGATCGGCACCGCGCACAATGCGGGTAATTTGCTGGTCAATGTCATCAACGACCACGACTAACTGGTAAGCAAACAGGTCGTCACGGCGTTTTACGATATAGTCTTCTTCAGCCAGAGCGTTGCTCAGTTGCACCTCACCCTGAAGCAGATCGGTGAATGAATAAACGGGTTGAGTTTGAGTAAGTCGCAGCGCGTTACCTTCAGGCGAAAGCTGTCGAGCCCGGCAATGGTTATCATATATGCCACCGCGTTGCTTGAGCGCTTTACGGGTGCAGCTGCAAGGGTAGATCAGATCTGCGGCACTTAGCTGCGCCAGTACATCCTGATATAAGTCGTGGCGCTGGCTTTGATAAACCACTTCGCCATCCCAATGCAGACCATAGGCATCCAAAGTTCTGAGAATCTCATCGGCGGCACCTGCAACCACTCTGGGAGTGTCTATGTCTTCCATGCGAACCAACCACTGACCGTGATTGATTTTGGCATCGAGATAACTGGCAAGTGCGGCTATCAAAGAGCCGAAATGGAGTGCACCGGAGGGAGAGGGAGCAAATCGACCTCGATAGCTCCCGGACAGATAATCGCTATTAAACTGGGGTAGCATAGCTAAGACGAACGTGTGTTAGCCCCGGCCTTGTTGTTTTTCTTTTATTTCAGCGATTGATTTACAGTCTACACATAGGTCCGCTGTTGGACGGGCCTCAAGGCGGCGAATACCAATTTCAATGCCACATGAGTCACAATAACCGAAATCGTCGTCTTCGATAAGTTGTAGTGTTTTTTCAATTTTCTTGATTAGCTTACGCTCACGGTCGCGGGTACGCAGTTCCAAAGAAAACTCTTCTTCCTGTGCTGCACGATCGACTGGATCAGGGAAGTTTGCCGCTTCATCTTGCATGTGGCTCTTAGTGCGGTCAACTTCGTTACGAAGATCGCTACGCCACGCTTCCAGTAATTTTTTGAAATGCGCACGCTGTGCGTCATTCATATATTCTTCACCCGGCTTTTCCTGATAAGGTTCTAAACCGGCTTGAGCCAACAACCCTAGTTTTTTCTGGTCTGGCATAGCATTCTCCTAAATCCTTAATAAACAACCCCAGCTAACGCCGGCGGCTATAGATAGCAAAATCTTTACCCCTTGGCAAACACTTTTTGCTTGTTAGACCACTCCCGGTTTGAAGGTATGATCGGAATCACAAAGTCGCGACGGACGGGGGTCACACTGACATTTGCAGCTATATGGAGGCAAATTTTCTACTTTCAAGCTTAATACTCATTATACTGCACTTTTTATGCCGTAAGATCACTGTTGTATATCATGCTAGTTTAGCGCTCAGCAAAGGGAAGTGCCTTGGTGAGTCTGATTTCCTGGGTTGAGACTTCGGCCCGGTAGGCATAGATCTCCACCCCATGTGTCAGCGCTTCCTCAATCAGTGCGGCGTATTTGCTGTCGATATGGGCAGCTGGTTTGACCTGATTGATACCGTTGTGCATGACAACAAACAGCAGCACGGCGCGCATGCCTTGCTGGCGAGTCTGGATCAGTTCGCGCAGATGTTTTTGGCCTCGTGTGGTCTGGGCATCCGGAAAATAGCCTTGCCCCTGTTCGAGTAGAGTGACAGATTTCACTTCTATGTAACAGTCAGGCTTGTCCTGATCCTGAAGTAAGATGTCGATGCGGCTATTCTCTGTGCCGTATTTCACTTCGCTGCGTTGTGTCTGGTAGCCTCTTAGTTCGGGAATGCGGTCCTGTTCAAGCGCTTCTATGGCAACCTTGTTGGCCACTGCTGTATTCACGCAGATCAGGTCACCATCTTGATTTTCGGTCAGTTCTAACGAGTGTGGATATTTGCGTTTCGGGTTGTCACTGGTTGAGTAGTAGGCACCAAAGCCGGGGTCAGCACATCCTGTCATTTTGCCTGTATTAGCGCAATGAACGGTGAACTCTTCTTGTGCATCGTTGCGCAAGTCAACCAAAAAGCGCTTATAGCGTTTTAGTAAGGTGGCTTTTGCCAGTGGGACGTGAAACTTCATAGATTAATCGCATTCATTTGGGGCATTTTGCCCGCTAGTGTACACTGCAAGTAACTAATAAGCGCAAGAGTGAAATCATATATGGCTGACAAATTTATTGTTCGACTGACGGATCAGGCCCCGGCTGCACACTGGGGTGGCAATGCGACTTTATCGTACGATCAGGAGGGCGCACTGGTGCACCTGAGCGAACACGAGACATTGAAGATCATTCAAAAAGCGGGTCGCAGCGTGGCACAGCAAGGGATCCTGGCAGTTGAGTTACAGGGTGATGCCTGGTGCACTGAATCTCAGTGGGCATTTTATCAGGGGTTTGTAAGCCCGAAGCAACTGGATGGTGTTACCTTCTGTGATAACGCACAGTCTGACCTCACTGAATTACAGGCACTGAAAACGGCTGCAACCTGGACCCGTCAGATGATCAATGGCACGGCTGAAGACATTTATCCGGAAAGCCTGGCAGGTAAAGCGGCTGAATTTATTCAGTCACTGGCCCCCGAGCATGTCAGCTATCAAATCATTAAAGGGAACGCCCTGCTTGAACATCAGTGGATCGGGATCCATGAAGTGGGCCGGGGCAGTGAGCGTCCTCCGGTATTACTGGAGCTGGACTTTAACCCAACAGGCGATGAAGACGCCCCGGTTGCGGCAGCGTTGGTGGGCAAAGGTATCACCTTTGATTCAGGCGGTTATTCCATTAAACCAAGCGAAGGCATGCTAACCATGAAATGTGACATGGGCGGCGCGGCGACGGTGACGGCAGGCCTGGCCATTGCTATTCAGCGTGGCATAGACAAACGCATCAAGCTGTTTTTATGCTGTGCGGAAAACTTAATTTCAGGTCATGCTTATAAGCTGGGAGACATCCTGACGTATAAAAACGGCACTACAGTTGAAATTGTGAACACGGATGCGGAAGGTCGTCTGGTACTGGCTGACGGTCTGATGGCCGCAGGCGAAACAGGTGCGCCATTGATTATTGACGCAGCCACCCTGACGGGCGCAGCCCTGGTTGCGGTTGGTCAGGAATACAATGCTCTGTTTGGCCTGGACAAAGAATTAGTGAGCGAAGTACAACAGTTTGCTCACGAAGAGTTTGAGGCGGCCTGGCCGTTGCCACTGGAAAAATGGCACCAGAACAACTGCCCGTCGGCGTACGCTGACACAGCGAACAGCCGTGCACAAAAAGGCGGTGGCTTCGGTGGTGCATCTAATGCAGCGGGCTTCTTGTCTCGCTTTGTGCCCAATGAAGGCCAGGGCTGGGTGCATATCGACCTGGCTGCATCGTTCCAGAACACTGCGGGATCGCAATGGGCATCGGGCGCAACAACGTTAGGCATGCGCACGGTAGCACGTACCCTGCAAGCTAAAGCCTGATAGGTCTGAAATGCAAAGAAAAAGCCCCAGCAGGGGCTTTTTTTATGACAATAAGGCGGCGGCCAGACGGACAAAGTCCGATGAGGTTAGAATACCTAACAATTTGCCATTGTCGTTTGTGACTGGCATGCAGCCATGACGGTTATCAACAAAAAACCGCACCACTTCCTGTAAGCTCTGCTGTGGCTGGACACTGGCAAAGTCGGTGGCCATCACTTCAGCAACTTGCTGTTGTTTTTCTTTGCGCTCCAATGCATTGGTGCCGTAGGTGGCAATGATCCCCATCACTTTGGCAATCATGATCTTCTGTGTCAGCATACCGACCAGCATGCCATGGTCATCTATGACTGGGATATGACGAATGTTCTTTTCACGCATTAGGTTATGGGCATCGTTGAGGGTATTAGTTTCTCTAACCGCCAGTGGATCTGGCGTCATTAAATCGGCAACTGTGGTTAACATAGTACTTCCTTAAGCGAGCATGCTGTTTGAGTTAAGTCTAGCCGACACCAAGCATCAGTGAATGGTCCCAGATCAAATTTTTCTGCCAATGCACTCAATTAAGGCGCATTTATCCCGCTGAGGAAAGCCCGGCTTCGGTTTTCGTCAAGACGCTTAGATTTGTACAGATGTCACAAGAATTTACCAATTTGTCTCCAGGCCGAATCTCAAAATAGGGTGCTTGAAACCCCTATGAATGGCCGCTTTGATCACGGAGGTGGGTGGTGTATTTATGCTGATTAGCCTTAGCCTTAGCCTTAGCCTTAGCCTTAGCCTTAGCCTTAGCCTTAGCCTTAGCCTTAGCCTTAGTCTGAGGTGAGTGGACTACGTTTTACCGCAGCCAGCTGGATGTACTTTTGTTCAACCAGGTGTGACAAAGGAACCAGTTCGATGCCCTCGTTTGCCAATTCGCTCAGTGCTTCGGCAAGAAAGAGTCGGGTTTGTGGGTAGGGGTGTGCAATGCCGATGGCATAGCCTTGCTGGCGGGCGAGTGATTTTAGTTCTTCAAATTGGCGACGCAGCGCATCTGGCTGTGTCTGGTTATCTAAAAAGACATGGCGGGCGACATTGGCAACACCATACAAATTGGCCACATTCTGGGCCTGACTCAGTTCTGTGGTGCGGCTGTCAAGAAAGTACAGCCCGCGCTTTTTGAGTAGCTCCATGGTCCACTTCATTGGCTCGACAGATTGGGTGAGCGCTGAGCCCATATGATTATTGACGCCTTTGACCTGAGGCAAGGTTGCCAGCGCATGGCCAAGCGTGGTTTGCAGCTGCCATTTGCGCATGTCCAGTGTCAGGCCACCTGGCCCAAGGGCTTTGTCTTCCAGCGCCTGCATCGGAATGTGCAACAGCAACTCGCGGCGCTTGTGACTGGCCTGATAGGCAAAGCGCTGTGAAAACGGGGTGTGTGGTAAAATGGCGTAGCTCAATTGGCCGGGCAGATCCAGCAGTTCTAAGTCACGTTCGTGATATCCAATGTCGTCGATGACGATGGCAATCTGGTTGCCATAGCTTGGTGCTGCGCAGAGAAAAAGCACCAAAAAGCCTGTTATAAGTAAGCGCACTATCCTGAATTATTGTTGTAAATTATGGTTTTGTAATAGCTGTTCCGCTTCTTGCCAATGTTTATCTAGGTTGGCAACAAAGGTCAGTCTGACCTTTTTTTCACCAGCCATTATAGCGTCTTTGTCCAGTTCTAAAAGTACTTGTTTACTAAAAATTACGTCCGGTTGGATCCCGGTTCCTTCGATAGATTGGCCTGAGGGAGTGAAATAACGGGCTGTGGTTAGTTTCAGTGCCGTAGTACCATTACCTATGGGGATCAAAGACTGAACTGACCCTTTGCCGTACGAGCGGTTGCCCAGGATCAATGCCCGGCTATTATCTTGCAATGCGCCAGCCAGTATTTCGGCTGCTGAAGCGGATTGCTCATTGATCAGCACTAACATCGGGGCACCATTGAGTATATCGCCCTGAGCGGCAAAAAAACGTTGATTGGCATCATAAAAGCGTCCTCGGGTACTCACGATGGTGCCGCTTTGCAAAAACAAATCTGAGATGGCCACAGCACTATTGAGTGTGCCGCCGGGATTATCTCTCAAGTCGATGATCAGACCCTTGAGTGGTTCCCCCTGGTGGCTATTGAGCATACTGATATGGCGTGCAATGTCGTGGTAACTGTGATTATTGAAGCTGCTCAGCAACACATAACCGATACCGCCGGGTAAAAGCTGGCTGGAGACACTACGCAGGGTGATCTCCTGGCGTCTGAGTGCCAATGTTACTTCAGTGTTGGCGCGCTCTACAGTGAGTTGTATCGTTGAAAATTGGGCTTCTCGCAGTAGCTTCGAAACTTCGGCAATGGATTTCCGCTTCACATCGTGGGTGTTGATGGCTAACAACTTGTCACCGCCCTCAATACCTGCGGCCTCTGCCGGAGAGCCTGGCAGCGTATCGACAATAACCACGCCATCTTCGACTTCTTCTACCTCAATACCCAGTCCGGTGTAACGGCCATTGGCTGCGCTGAATAAGGCTTCGAGTTCGTGTTCGTCAAGGAACTTAGAATAATCGTCAAGTTGGGTGAGTAATTCACTAAAGTTGTCTTTTTTGACATGGCTGAGTGGCAGATCTTCCACATAATAGGTGTGTATATGATAGAGAATTTCGTCGATTTGTTCGCTGGATAGTTGTTTGGCACTGAGTGGCAAACATAGCAAACTGAGCATCAGGCTGAATGCAAATAGCCAATGCCAGAGGCGATTGTTATCAGGTTGAACACATGGAGTCATCATATGCTGCTCCTCACTGGGGGGCAGCATCGGTTAGTCAGTTAACTGGATCTGCACCATTTTACTGGATCAACAGCGCTTCCCTTATGCCGTATTTCGAAGTATAGACCAGGATCGGTTTGTCCGCCGCTTTGCCCCACCAGGGCGATGGGCTCGCCTGGCATGACCTGATCGCCAACGTCTTTAAGCAGGGTTTGGGCATGACCGTACAGGCTCATAAAGCCTTCCCCATGATCCAATACGATGACCCAGCCAAAACCGTTCAACCAATCGGCATAGACCACCTGACCCGGTGCAACACTATTAACCGGTGTGCCATTGCTGCCGCGGATCACGACGCCTTTCCAGTTCATACCCACATGTTTACGCTGACCAAACCTGTGTTTCAGACGGCCATCGAGAGGCCAGGCAAGTTTGCCCTTTAACCTTTGTAACCCTTGCAGTTGCGCCACATATTGTTCGGGGCTACTGGCCTGCTCTGAGGCTAAGGTTTCGAGGGTGGAAATTAAGGTTTGCTCGTTTTCTTCAAGGTAGGCAATAGCCGCTTTTGCCTGACTGAGCTTGTCGTTAAGTTTATTCAGGTGGGTTTTGCGGGCGTTTTGCGCCAACATTAATTCGTCCCGACGGGCGGTTTGCTGATCCTGTAATGCAAGCAGCTGTTTCTTTTTACGCTCTAGTTGGGCACGGTTTTCTGCCAGTTTGGCAAACACCGATTTGAGGGCTTCGAGCTGCGCGATACGCGCCTGGTTAAAGTAATCGTAGTAGCTGATGGTGCGTTCTAACGCCGCGGCATGTTGCTGGTTTAGCAGCATTTTTGAGTAATCGTGACTGCCTGTGACATAGGCACTTTTGAGCTGTGCTGCGAGCAGCCGTTGTAAGCGCTTTTTTTGCAGCTCAAGCTGCTCAGCTTCGCGTTGTAGCGTGTATTGCTGTTGTTTGTTTTCGCTGATCCCCTGCTCGGTGAATGCCAGTGCTTTGGCACTTTTGGCGATCTCCAGTTCAAAGGATTGCAGGGTGCTTTTGAGTGCACTAAAGCTGGCTTGTTGCTGTTGATAGGCGGCCTGACTCTTTTTGAGCTCAGCCTGCACCGCAGCCAGATCGGCTTTGGTGCGGGTTTCATTTGCCTGCCCGAGTATGGGCAGCAAACAGACCGAGAGTACAGCAAGCGTATGGCGCATAAATTACTTCAGCAGCATGACGGGAGACCCTGTCATTTCCTCTGGTTGCGCCATACCCAGCAGATGTAACATGGTCGGTGCCACATCGCTGAGGGTTTTGCCGGTTTGTGGTTGTGCATCACGGCCAATATAGATGAATGGAACAGGCTCGCTGGTGTGCGCCGTGTGGGCCTGGCCCGTTTTGCTGTTGACCATTTGCTCGGCATTACCGTGATCGGCTGTGATCAGTGCTTCACCACCAACTTCTTCCAGTGCAGCAACAACGCGGCCAATACAGGCATCGACGGCTTCACAGGCTTTCACGGCAGCGTCGAATACGCCGGAGTGACCGACCATGTCGCCATTCGGGTAGTTACAGATGATCACGTCGTGCTCGCCACTGTGAATGGCGTTAATGAGTGTGTCGGTCAGTAAGGCCGAGTTCATCTCAGGTTGTAAGTCATACGTAGCAACTTGTGGTGATGGGATCAGCTCGCGCTTTTCGCCTTCAAAGAGGTCTTCACGACCGCCACTGAAGAAGAAAGTCACGTGGGCATATTTTTCAGTTTCAGAAATGCGTAGCTGGGTCTTATTGTGTTTTGCTAACCATTCGCCCAATACATTGGTAAGCTTCTCCGGCGCAAAGGCGATAGGGGCATGAATGTCGGCAGCATATTCTGTCATCATCACAAAACCACTCAGTACCGGCGCTTTTTGTTTGTTGAAGCCATCAAAGTCGGCATCCACAAAAGCACGACTCATTTGACGGGCGCGATCAGCACGGAAGTTGAGGAAGATCAGCGTATCGCCATCGTTGATGGTGGCTGCTTCCTGGTCTTCAGCGGCAATCACCGTGGCGTTAACGAATTCGTCGTTTTCATCGCGCTCATAAGCGGCGTTCAGAGCACAGACACCATCAGCAAAACGGTGTTCAGCCTGGCCACAGACCATCAGGTTATAAGCGGCTTCAACACGCTCCCAGCGGTTATCGCGGTCCATAGCATAGTAACGACCGACAATTGAGGCCAGACGACCACAGTCCAGCTTGGTGAAGAGTGTTTCAATACGTTCAATTGAAGCCTGTGCACTGCGAGGAGGGGTATCACGGCCGTCTAAAAAGGCGTGGAAGTAAACCGCTTTGGCACCGCGCTTGGCTGCTAGCTCGATGGCAGCAACAATGTGATCTTCGTGACTGTGTACACCGCCCGGGCTCAGTAGTCCCATCAGGTGAACCGCTTTGCCGGCTGCAACGGCTTTGTCGATGTTGTCGACCAGTGCGGGGTTATGCTCAAACTCGCCATCATCAATGGCTTTGGTGATGCGGGTAAAGTCCTGATAGACGATACGACCGGCACCGAGGTTAACGTGGCCGACTTCTGAGTTGCCCATCTGACCGTCTGGTAACCCCACATCCAGGCCTGAACCAGAGATCAGCGTACGCGGACGTGTTTGCCATAGTTCATCTAATACCGGCGTGTTAGCTGCCAAAATAGCATTGCTCTCAGCATCTTCGCGGTATCCCCAGCCATCTAGGATCATTAATACCAGAGGTTTTTTCTTCACAGTCATTTGGGCTCCTGAAACGTGCACGAAATCTGGCCATAGGATACCCTGTTTTATATGAATTTTCAGCCCTCTGGGCGTGATTTATCCTCAACCACTTTAAAATTCACATGAGCCATTACCTATGGGGGCACTCCGCTTTGCCAAGTGCTGTGGGGGGGGCTGTGCCAGTGTGCTTATCGATTACGTCACAGATGTTTGTACCAGCGCCCGTAAGAAAGTATACTCGCGAGCAATTTCATTTTCCCCGGTTGGTAAGAACAATATGGAACAATACATCGAGTTTTTAGGCAGAAACCCCATTCTCAGCATCATCTGGCTGGTTTTAGCAGCTATGTTGGTCTCTAGCTGGTTGAAAGGCATGTTTTCTAAAATCCGTCAGATCAATCCACAACAGCTCACTATCCTGGTGAACCGTCAGGAAGGTCAGGTGTTTGACATGCGTGCAGTGAAGGAGTTTAACGGTTCGCGTATCGCGGGCAGTGAGCACATGAATGTGGAAAAAGCCAAACAAAATGATTTCGCAGGACTTGAAAAGTTCAAAACTAAGCCCATTATACTGGTGTGTAACACCGGCATGACCGCCTCTGGCATTGCCAGCAATATGTACAAAGCGGGCTTTGAGCAAGTATACGTTTTGTCGGGTGGTTTTGGTGCCTGGCAAACAGCCGGCCTGCCAACCGCCTCGGGTAAATAGGAGTAAATATGAGCCAAGTTGTTATTTATACAAAGGATTACTGTCCTTACTGTCATCGCGCTAAGGCGTTGCTGGATAGTAAAGGTGTCACATATACCGAGTACGATATCGGCGCGCAACCCGAGCTGCGTGAAGAGATGATCAGTAAAGCAAATGGCGGTCATACTGTGCCACAGATTTTCATCAAAGAGCAGCACATTGGTGGTTGTGACGACATGATGGCACTCGAAGCACAAGGTAAGCTGGACGCATTACTGAAATAATTTTTGGCATCCCGGGTACGACCCGTGGTGCTGCCCCACATTAAATAAAGACGAATAATTAGGAAGAACAATGACAGAGCAAAACAACGCAGCTGCTGCAGAAGAACAACAAGGTCCACAATTTAACATTCAGCGCATCTATACCAAAGACGTGTCTTTCGAAACACCTAACTCTCCGGCTATCTTCCAGAAAGAGTGGACACCTGAGGTAAAACTGGACATGGACACGCGTTCTGCCAAGCTGGACGAAGGTGTATATGAAGTTGTTCTGGCACTGACTGTGACTGCGTCGTTGGGCGAAGAAACCGCATTCCTATGTGAAATCCAGCAAGCGGGTATTTTCTCTATCGGTGAACTGGAAGAGCTACAAATGGCACACATGCTTGGCGCATTCTGCCCGAACATCCTGTTCCCATATGCACGTGAAGCGGTATCTGGCCTGGTTAACCGTGGTACTTTCCCACAATTGAACCTGGCACCAGTTAACTTTGACGCGCTATTTGCTCAGTACATGCAGCAACGTGCCGCGCAAGAGCAAGCTGCTGACGCATAAGTGATGAATACAGCACATTCAGCTGTGACCGTATTAGGGGCGGGGTCGTATGGCACCGCCCTTGCTATTTGTTTTGCCCGCAACGGTCACCAGGTTACTCTTTGGGGACGTGACAGCACTGCCATCGCGCAGTTAGCCAGCTCGCGTCAGAATGCCCGTTATCTGCCAGACATTGATTTTCCGGCTTCATTGCAGCTGGAAGCCTCACTGACTAAGGCCGTCCAGGCTAGTCAGTTGGTCCTGGTGGTGGTGCCCAGCCATGCGTTCGCGCAAACTCTGGAGGCAATTAAGCCACACTTGTTACCTGGAACCAAAGTTGCCTGGGCAACCAAAGGGCTGGAGCCAGATACTGGCCGGTTGCTGCAGGATGTAGCACTGGACGTCCTCGGTGAGCAGGTTCCGCTGGCGGTTTTGTCCGGGCCGACCTTTGCAAAAGAAATGGCTGCCGGCTTACCTACCGCAATTTCAGTGTCATCTCGTTGTGAAGCATTCAGAGGTGAACTGGCTAAGCTGCTGCATTGTGGTCGTTCGTTCCGGGTGTACAGCAATGACGACTTTATCGGTATCCAGTTAGGTGGCGCAGTGAAAAACGTCATCGCCATTGGTGCGGGTATGTCAGATGGTTTTGGCTTTGGTGCCAATGCCAGAACAGCCTTGATCACCCGTGGTCTGGCAGAGCTCTGCCGGCTAGGGTTGTCGCTGGGGGCACGTTCTGAAACCTTTATGGGGATGGCGGGACTGGGCGATTTGATCCTGACTTGTACTGACAACCAATCCCGTAACCGACGTTTTGGTCTGGCGCTGGGCCAGGGTAAAAACGTTGAAGAGGCCATGCAGAGTATTGGCCAGGTGGTTGAAGGGTATCGTAACACCAAAGAAGTGTACTTGCTGGCAAAGCGTACTGGCATTGAAATGCCTATCACGGAGCAAATCTATCAGGTGCTGTATCAACAAAAAGACGTCAAAGAAGCGGCCATGGCATTGCTTGGCAGAGAGCAAAAGTCCGAATAACCTGATGTCTGAAAATAAAAAACCGAGCCAGTGTACTCGGTTTTTTATTGGTTCCAAATTATTAAGCGATCTGCTTTTCCGCCAGTGTCAGCTCCATGGTGGCCTTGAGCAGACGATAGAGGTTGATAGACGCATCGATCTCTTCTTTGCGGTTAGTCAGGCTTTCTATGTTCAGTCCCAGCGGAACATCCAGATGAGCACAACTACGCAGAATTGAATCCAAATTCTCACGACAAATGCGGATCGACTCACTCAGAGTGTTGTCTGCATCCAGCATGCGCCATTTGGTTGCTTCAGGCACTGAAATGCCCAGCCATTCCATAAATTGCAAGGTTTTCTCACCGCCGCACGGGGTGAAAGTCAGGATCAGCCGCTTAGGCGCAATGCCTTGCTGTTTACAGGTGCGGGCATAGCTGGTGATCAAGTCTATGGTGGCTTGTGCATCATAGACGGCCTGAGAAATAAAGAACTCGCAGCCCTGGGTGGTTTTTTCAATCAGTCGCTCGTGCTCATTGCGTTTGGATGCATGGCGTTCCGCAATAGTTACGCCACCGAGGAAAAAGCTTTCTTCGTGCTGGGCCAGCGCCTGATACGCCTCTGGCAGTGGTAGATTGATTTTACCTTGCGAAGACGGAGAGCCAACCAGCACTAAATTATTCAGGCCAAACTCTTGTTTGGTGGTGCTGAGCCACTGGTTAAATTCAGCGCTGTCACGTTGTGCGACACTTTTATAGGTGATCACGTCCAGTTTTGACAAAGACTTGACTAGGCGGCTGTATTCACAGGGGTCAACCGTTTCTTTAAACGGAAAAGGACGGGGCACATTGGTGCGACTGCTTTCGTCCTGAATGTCGTAAATGATGACGCCGTCGTATTCAATTTCGTGCAGACGGTCGAGCAGCTTAGTGGCAATACGTTCAACTTTGTCTTGCTCCGTACCGGATTTGGGCGGAGTCGTACCAATCAAATATACCCCTTGGTTCGGGTCTAAGATTTTCTCTTGTAGTGATAACGCCATGATTTTGGCTCCGGCAAAAATTCAGTTTCTGGGATCTAATATAGCAGCCATTTAGACGTCTAGATAGATTTTTTTCTTGAAACAAATTCAATGCCCATGAATTTCTTTCATATGATTTTGCGACTTTGGAGCAAACCATTGTTTTGCCGATAGCTTTGAACGGGCCAATGCAGTTCATATTTTTTTACATAAAATGAGCGCGTAAAGATGAATTCAAACGGGATTGCGGCATAATTGGGAACGATGTGCCTCACTCGAGCGAGGCCAAAAATAATAATCACTACAGATTTAAGGGAAGCATATGAAATTTAAACTACTGGCGACCAGCCTGGCGGTGTCACTGGCACTGGCCGGGTGCGTAACCTCTCAGCAATCGACTGAGCAGACGCCAGGCCAAGTTCAGGCCCAGGCAAGTAACAAGGTGTTTGCGCAGGACTATGTCCTGGAAGAACTGGATAATGGCCTGCGTGTCATGGTGGTGAAAACCGATTATCCAGATGTCGTTTCACTACAGATCCCTGTGTCTGTCGGTTCGCGCAACGAAGTTGAACCGGGTCGCACCGGATTTGCACACTTTTTTGAGCACATGATGTTTAAGGGCTCGGAGAAGTTCCCTCAAGATGTTTACGCTGACATTCTGAAAAACTCAGGCGTAGATAACCGCGCTTACACTACCAATGATTATACTAACTACCATCTGAATTTCTCTAAAGAGCACCTGGATAAGGTTTTAGAGATTAAAGCAGATATCTTCCAGAACCTGAGCTACAGCGAGTCTCAGTTCCGCACCGAAGCCTTAACGGTAAAGGGCGAATACCTGAAGAACAACGCCAGCCCAATTCGTAAGCTGTTAAGTGCTGTGCGTAAAGAGGCCTTTGATAAGCATACCTATAAACACACCACGATGGGCTTCTTCGAAGATATTGAAGCGATGCCCGATCAGATGGCGTACGGACAAGTTTTCTTTGAGCGATTTTATAAGCCGGAATATGTCTCGATTGTGATTGTCGGCGACGTGGATCCGCAGGAAACCATGAAAATGGTTAAAAAACACTGGGGTGGCTGGCAGCGCGGTAATTATGTCGCTGATATTCCGGTTGAGCCAAAACAGCAGCAAGCCAGATACGTGCATGAGCACTATGAAGGTTTGCCGGGCCATTGGCTCTTAGTCTCATACAAAGGCACAGCGTGGGAGCCTCAGAAAAAAGATCGCGCGGCACTGGATCTGATCTCGCAACTGTATTTCTCTGAAAACTCCGAGCTGTATCAAGAGCTGGTAGTCGATAAGCAAATTGCCAGTCAGATGTTTACTTACAATGCCGAGACCAAAGATCCGGGTCTGCTGCATGTCTTTGTGAAGGTAAATGAAGAAAGTGACCTGGCCGTGGTGCGTGATGCCATCAACCGTACTTATGCGACTGCTCGCACTGAGCTGGTCGACAGCGACAAACTGGCAGCACTTAAATCTAACCTTAAATACAACTTTGCGAACGGGCTGGACTCATCACAGGCGATTGCCAGCATGCTGGCCGAGTACATGCACTTTGAGCGCGATCCGGAAGTGATCAACACGCTGTATGCGACCAGTGATTCAGTGAGCGCCGAAGATATTCGCGATGTGGCCAACCGTTATTTTGTCGACAGCGGTCGTACCACAGTGACCATGTCTGATCTGACTGAAGTAACAGGATTCGATAAAGAAGTTGAGCTTGATAACCTGGTTGCCCAACTCAGCCAGCCAAAACAGCAGCACTTCTCTGTACTGGACAACACCAATGCGTCACCGCTGGTGGATGTAAACTTGTTGTTCTACACCGGTGCTGCGGCTGATCCGAAAGGGAAAAAAGGCGTCGCAGCACTGACCGCAGCCATGATTGCTAATGGCGGTTCGCAGAGCAAGTCGTATAAAGAAATTCAAAAAGCACTCTATCCGATTGCGGGAAGTTTCGACTATCAGATCGATAAAGAAATGCTTTCTTTACGCGGCCGGGTGCACAAAGACAATGCACCGCAGTGGTATGCGTTAGTCAGTGAGCAGTTACTCAACCCGGGTTTCCGTGAAGATGATTTCAAGCGTCTGAAAAAAGAGATGATTGACAACATCAAAGCGGGCCTCAAGGCATCTAACGATGAAGAACTGGGTAAAGAAGTGCTTTACCACAAGCTATATCAGGGTCACCCGTATGAGAGCTACAACCTGGGCGATTTATCGGATCTGGAAGCACTGACACTGGATGATGTAAAAGCCTTCTATCGCAGCGAGTTTACACAGGCCAAGTTGAATGTCGGCATCACAGGTGCGCTCGATGACAAGCTTAAAGCACGTATGCTGAGTGACCTGGCTCAACTGCCTAAAGGTGAGGCATCTCGCCTGACTATTCCGGATGCACCGGCACTGACTGGCCGTCACGCGACCATCATTGAAAAGAGCGCTAAATCAACAGCGGTCTCCTTTGGCTTCCCGATTGATACCATCCGCAGCAGCAAAGACTGGACTGCACTGTGGTTAGTACGCTCTTATTTTGGTGAGCACCGTAACTCGAATGCCTACCTGTTCCAGCGTATTCGACAGGTGCGAGGTATGAACTATGGTGATTATGCCTACATTGAGTATTTCCCGCGTGGCATGTTCCAGACTAAGCCGGATGCGAACCTGGGTCGCTCTGAGCAAATTTTCCAGGTATGGCTGCGACCGTTGCGCTCAAATAACGATGCACACTTTGCCACGCGTGTTGCGCAATATGAGCTGGATAAACTGATCAATGACGGTATGACTGAGGGTGACTTCCAGGCAACGCGCAACTTCCTGAGCAACTTTGTGCCTCAGATGGTCGCCAGTCAGGACCGTCAGCTAGGTTATGCGCTGGACAGCCAGTTCTATAACACAGATGAGTTTGTCAGTTATGTTCGCGGCCAGCTGGCATCTTTGACAGTTGAAGATGTGAATCGGGTGATCCGTGAAAACCTGCAAAGTGACAATATTCACTATGTGTTTGTCACAGGCGATGCGGCTGATATGAAAGCGCGTTTGGCTAATCAGACAGAGTCGCCAATGCACTATAACGCAGAAAAACCGCAAACGCTTATCGATGAAGATAAACACATCGCCAACTACAAGCTGGCTATCCCAGCTGAGAACATCGACGTGATGAACGCAGAAGCGGTATTTAAGTAACACCAGAGTGGAGTCCCATCGGGACTCCTCGCTTGCTCAGGTGGATCTGTGATCCGCCTGCCTTTCATCCATCCCCAATTCGCTGTTTCGGGTTATAATTAATAACAAATTGATGCAAGAAGCATTTGACTATCACTGCTAATTTACGCATTTGCAGGGTAAGATAGAAAAAGGCCTTGGAATAATTGAAATAGTGCAGTTTATGAGACACGAGATCTGGCAAAAGCTTCGTCAGGAAGCAACCGAATTAGTAGACCGCGAGCCGCTGCTCGCCAGCCATGTTTACTCAAGTATTTTAAATCATGATTGTCTGGGCGCGGCATTGAGCTTTATTGTTGCCAACAAGCTGGCAGACGCCGTGGTATCGGCATTTACTATTCGTGAATTGTTTGATCAGGCCTTTGTGGATTGTGACCGTATGTTGACTCATGTGGCGCATGATATAAAAGCCGTTAAAGATCGTGACCCGGCTGCCGATAGTTACCTTAACGTTATTTCAAACCTTAAGGGCTTCCATGCAATACAAGCACACCGACTCGCACATTGCTTATGGCGACAAGACAGAAAAGAGCTCGCCCGTTTTGTCCAAAGTCGTTCATCCGAAGTATTTGGTGTTGATATCCATCCTGCTTGTAAAGTCGGCCATGGCATTATGTTTGACCATGCGACTGGTATAGTCATAGGTGAAACAGCCGTAATAGAAAACAACGTCTCAATCTTGCAGTCGGTCACCTTAGGGGGAACCGGTAACGAGCAAGGAGATCGTCACCCTAAAATACGCGCAGGCGTATTGATCGGCGCAGGGGCAAAAGTGCTGGGCAACATCGAAGTGGGCGAGGGCGCACGCATAGGGGCAGGTTCCGTGGTCCTTAAGGCTGTCGATCCACATACAACAGTGGTGGGTGTGCCTGCTAAGGTTGTGGGTAATCCGCCTTGTGCGTGTCCGGCCGAATCCATGGATCAGAACTTTCTTGATGAGGATTTGATTGCCCGTAACGAATCTCACACCAGCGCGATGCTCTAGCATCTGATTGACTTCAGGGCGGGGCAGATGGATAACCTGGGCCAAAAAATGTGCTGGATGCTACTCGGTGCAGCGATTGCTGTACCACTGACCTGGTGGGCTGCAACCCCTATCTCTGCTTCACTGACAGAATACGCAGAGCCCGACTCATCTCGGGCTCAACAGATATCCTCCTCTTTGCCTGATATGCTGTCTTCTAGAGAACTCCCCGACACTGCACAAGACAAGGCTGAACTCACCGCATTGCAGCAACAGGTTCAGCAGTTACAAGGGGAGCTGGCACAGGTTAAGGCACACGTCGACTCGGCGTCTGAGTCATCGACACAGCATCAGCAAGCCGCGTCGTCTGGCAACATCAATCGTCAACTGGCGGATATTTTTCGCACGGAATTACGTGACCCGGTGTGGGCCGATGAGCTTGAGTTACAGCTCGGTGATTTTCTCTATACCAGTGACTTAAGTACGTACTTCGCATACGCCAGCTACGGTTGTAAGCGCCATGTGTGTCAATTGAGTTTTGTACCGCGCAGCCAGGACGTAGATGCCATGCAATGGCAGCGCCTTAACGACAGCCTCTTTAACAGTCCGTGGATAACACACTTTAAGGTCAGTTCGGCGCAGCAAACGGCGCAAGGGATGCAAGTGCATTTGAGCACAAAGAGCATCCGTCAATTGAACACAGAGTATTAATCGTTTTCTTTGTTGTCATTGTGGGGATGAAGCTTTAGCACTTGTGTTTGTACGCGACCATCATGCAACTCCGTCATCAGCACGTCACCAACGGCCACATCCTGGGTTGACTTGACGACTTGCTCACCTGATTTGGTAATGCTGTAACCACGTGACAATACAGCCAATGGGCTGACGCTGTCGAGTCTGGCTGCCAGCAAAGCGAGTTGCTGCTGATGTTGCTGTTGCGATGTTTGCATCGCACGTGTGAGCTTGTCTTTCAATCCATCAAGGTGTTGGCTGGCATAACGCAGCTTTTGTTGTGGGTGGAATTGTTGTAAGCGGTGTTGTGCCAGTGAAACCCGGCTTTGAGCACGGTGCTGCTGGTGGCTAATTGCTCGGTGCAGACGACCACTCAATTCATCTACTTTTTGTGCCTGTTGCATCAGCTGAGTTTGCGGGTGTTGTAGCAACAGGCGCTGATGTGTATTGTGCAATTGCTGCGCTTGCTGAGCCAGGTAACGCTGCATCGCACCTTCAAGGCGCTGTTTTTGTTGACGTACTTGAGCCAGAATTTCTGCCCCATCAGGGCTGACCAGTTCTGCGGCAGCGGAAGGGGTGGGGGCACGCAGATCGGCCACATAATCACTGATGGTGGTGTCGATTTCATGACCGACGGCACTGATCACCGGCAGCTCGCTGGTAAATACTGCTCTGGCAACCGTTTCTTCATTAAAGCACCAGAGATCTTCGAGCGAACCACCACCACGGCCGACGATCAATACATCCACTTCATTGCGGCGATTGGCGAGGGCGATTTGTGCGGCAATTTGCAGGTGGGCCTCCTGACCCTGCACTTGAGTCGGATAGAGCACCACTTCCAGCTGAGGGGCACGACGTTTCAGAACTGACAAAATGTCTCTGACTGCGGCCCCGGTTGGAGAGGTCACAACGCCCACCCGGTTTATGCGTGCAGGCAATGGTTGCTTATGCTGGCTGCTGAACAAGCCTTCACCCGCCAGGCGTAGTTTGAGGGCATCGAACTGTTGCTTTAACAAGCCTTCGCCTGCCGGTGCCATGTGTTCAACGATGAGCTGATAGTCACCGCGGGGTTCATACACGGAGACGCGAGCCTGAACCAATACCTGCTTACCGTTTTGTGGTCGGTAGCGGCAGTAGCGGTTGTTGCCGCGCCACATGGCGGCTTTTACCTGCGCTTTGTCATCTTTTAAAGAGAAATACCAATGCCCAGATGCTGGCGCAACAAAGTTAGAGATCTCGCCAGTCAGCTGTAAAGAAGCGAACCCCTGTTCCAGCAAACTGCGGATCTCACGATTCAGGCGTGAGACTGAATAAACTTTTTCTTGTTGTGGCAATGACATACTCAGCTCCATAAAAAATTCACGCACACTCTAACATATTTTTGCTAAATTTTATTTACTCGCATAAGGAACGCTGATAAAATGCGCACGCAATTCCTTATACTCAGTTTCACTTGAGAGATGCCGCACACATGCTAAGAATTGCAAAAGAAGCCCTTACCTTTGACGACGTACTTTTAGTACCTGCTCATTCGACTGTTCTACCACACACTGCGAACTTAAAAACGCGCCTGACTCGTGGTATTGAACTTAATTTGCCATTAGTTTCTGCCTCTATGGACACAGTAACTGAAGCACGCCTTGCAATTGCTCTTGCACAGGAAGGTGGTATCGGATTCATCCATAAGAACATGACCATTGAAGAACAAGCGCGCAATGTACGTAAAGTAAAAGCGTACGAAGCGGGGATTGTTTCTTTCCCTGTGACTGTGACCGCAGACAAAACCATTGCTGATACACTGGCACTGGCTGAAGAAAACGGTTTTTCAGGCTTCCCTGTGGTAGGTGAGAACAACCTGCTGGAAGGCATTATCACCAGCCGTGACATGCGTTTCGAGACCAAATTAGATCAACCTGTTTCATCTGTGATGACACAAAAAGCGGATCTGGTAACGGTAAAAGAAGGCGCCTCACGTGAAGAGATCCTGGGCCTGATGCACGAGCACCGCATCGAAAAAATCTTAGTCGTTGATGATGCTTTCAAACTGAAAGGCATGATCACGGTTAAGGATTACCAAAAAGCGCAAGAAAAGCCAAATGCCTGTAAAGACGAGCAAGGCCGCCTTCGCGTAGGTGCTGCTGTGGGCGTAGGCGCAGGTACCGACGAGCGTATTGAAGCTTTGGTTGCTGCGGGTGTGGATGTACTACTTATCGATACTTCACATGGCCATTCTCAGGGGGTTATCGATCGTGTTAAGGCAACCCGTGAAGCGTATCCGGATCTGCAAATTGTAGCGGGTAATGTAGCAACAGCTGACGGCGCAATCGCATTGGCTGACGCTGGTGTAGATGCCGTTAAAGTGGGCATTGGTCCAGGTTCAATCTGTACTACACGTATTGTAACTGGGTGTGGTGTTCCTCAAATCACAGCAATTTCAGATGCTGTTGATGGTCTGAAAGGGCGTGACATTCCGGTTATCGCTGATGGTGGTATTCGCTTCTCAGGTGACATTGTTAAAGCACTGGTTGCTGGTGCATCGTGTGTCATGGTGGGATCAATGCTGGCCGGTACTGAAGAAGCACCGGGTGAAGTTGAACTGTATCAGGGCCGTTACTACAAGTCATACCGTGGTATGGGGTCACTGGGCGCGATGAACCAAAAAGAAGGCTCATCAGACCGTTACTTCCAGAAGAGCAACTCAGCTGAAAAACTGGTACCAGAAGGCATTGAAGGCCGTGTGGCTTACAAAGGCCCAATCGCCACCATTATTCATCAGCAAGTGGGCGGGATCCGCAGTGCCATGGGCCTGACAGGATGTGCCACTATTTTGGAGCTGAACACTAAACCGCAGTTTGTCCGCGTGACTTCGGCGGGTATGGGTGAGTCGCACGTTCACGACGTACAGATCACCAAAGAGGCTCCAAACTACCGCATGGGCTAATCCCGGCGGACTAAAAGTGGGCTGGCGGTTGCCGGCCCTTCTTAATTTTAGTGTCTACCTTTATCTGGCGGATACAAATAATCAAATACAATGCGCCTGGCAGGCAAACTTGCCCGGCCATTTAGGTAAAGTATTTTTCTTATGCTTTACTAGTTTTATCGCTTCCTAACAAACGAGATTATCAATGAGCAAAGACATCCATGATTCCCGTATTTTGATCTTAGATTTTGGTTCTCAATACACTCAATTGATCGCCCGCCGCATCCGTGAGATCGGCGTTTACTGTGAGCTATGGGCCTGGGATGTAACCGAGGAGCAGATCCGCGAATTTAATCCGCAGGGGATTATTCTGTCAGGTGGTCCGGAGTCAACGACTTTAGAAGGCAGCCCACGCGCTCCAGAATATGTGTTCAACGCAGGTGTGCCTGTGCTTGGGATCTGTTACGGCATGCAAACCATGGCGTCACAGCTGGGTGGTAAGGTACACAGCTCAGATAAGAAAGAGTTTGGTTACGCGAAAGTTGAAAAAGTCGGTAACTGTGCCTTGTTCGAAGCGATTGAAGATCACATCGAAGACGGTATTGGTAAACTGGACGTATGGATGAGCCATGGTGACAAGGTCATCGAGATCCCTGAGCAGTTCATTACTTCTGCAAAAACAGATACATGCCCGCACGCTGCTATGTCTTGGGAAGAAAAGCGTTTCTACGGTGTGCAGTTCCACCCGGAAGTAACACACACGCAACAGGGTCTGCGCCTGCTTGAGCGTTTTGCGACGGATATCTGTGGCTGTGAAAAGCTGTGGACGCCGAGCCAGATTATTGAAGATGCGGTTGCTCGTATTAAAGAGCAAGTGGGTGACGATGAAGTGATCCTGGGTCTGTCAGGGGGTGTTGATTCATCTGTGGTGGCCATGCTGATCAACCGCGCGATTGGCGATAAGCTGACATGTGTATTCGTTGATAATGGCCTGCTACGTTTGAATGAAGGCCAGCAAGTAATGGACATGTTCGGCGATAAATTTGGTCTGAACATCGTTAAGGTGGATGCTGAAGATCGTTTCCTGGATGCACTGAAAGGCATTGATGATCCGGAAGACAAGCGTAAGGCGATTGGCCATACTTTCATTGAAGTATTCGACGAAGAAGCCGGCAAACGTGTTAACGCAAAATGGCTGGCACAGGGCACCATCTACCCGGACGTGATCGAATCTGCGGCATCAGCCACGGGTAAAGCACATGTGATTAAGTCTCACCACAATGTAGGTGGCTTGCCGGAAGACATGGAGCTGGGTCTGGTGGAGCCGCTACGTGAGCTGTTTAAAGATGAAGTACGTAAGATTGGCCTGGAGCTAGGCTTGCCGTATGACATGCTATATCGCCACCCGTTCCCGGGTCCAGGTCTGGGTGTACGTGTACTGGGTGAGATCAAGAAAGAGTACTGCGACCTGTTACGTCGTGCTGATGCTATCTTCATTGAAGAGTTGCATAAAGCTGACCTGTACCACAAAGTATCTCAGGCTTTCACTGTGTTCCTTCCGGTGCGCTCAGTGGGCGTAATGGGTGATGCGCGTAAGTACGACTGGGTTGTCTCACTGCGTTGTGTAGAAACCATCGACTTTATGACGGCGCGTTGGTCACACCTGCCGTATGAGTTCCTGGGCCAGGTGTCAAACCGTATCATCAACGAGATCGATGGTATTTCTCGCGTAGTATATGACATCTCAGGTAAACCACCTGCGACGATTGAGTGGGAATAAGCATCAGTTATATCAGCTGAATTAGGTTAATAAAAGGGCGGATCGGGTAACCATCTGCCCTTTTTGCTGATAAAAACAGCAAACAATCAGAAAGTTGATTTTTTTTCTTTACCTTTTCAATTAGCTCATTATAATGCGTCGACATTGCAGGGGCGTAGTTCCAATTGGTAGAACAGCGGTCTCCAAAACCGATGGTTGCGGGTTCGAGTCCTGCCGCCCCTGCCACTTCCTTCTTTATTTCTTAGTAATTCCCTTATTTAACACAATTCAGATTGCAGTCGTTGCACGCATATTCTAGAATCCTCAGCATTTAATTTTTCCGGTGTTTTTGCATGCATGCAACTCAGGCTCAGTTACTTGGTGTTATGCCACTTAAACTCAAATCTGCTTTTGATCCTAACCCACAGCCTGGTGCGCCTGTGTCTCAGCCAGCGGAACAAGCTGATGTTGCCGTGACGCTAAGTACGCAGTTGCAACAGGATATCTGTGCGGCGGCCAATGCCAGCGAACTCACTGTCGTTGCAGGCGATACCATCAGCTGGACGTGTCACGCACAGCAGGCTCACTTGGTTATACCGGAGATGCAGCTGAGTGCGACGCAAAAGCGGGCATTGTGGCAGCAGATCTGGAGTGGGCAATCATGACCATTTCTATCAGGCCTGATCATCTCGCTGCCCTGCCATTGCAACAGATTATGGATATTGAGCGGGCCTGTCATACACACCCTTGGACCAGCAAGACCATGCAGTCATGTTTGAACGGTCGTTACTTCAATGCCGCCTTGTATCAGGGTGAGCAACTGGTTGGCTTTTATGTGGGTGAGCGGGCTGGTCCGGACTTCACCTTGATGGACATCTGTATCACGCCTGCTTGTCAGGGGCAGGGCCTCGCCAGTCAGTTGTTGGCGCATTTCATGGCACGCTGTGAGCAAGACCGCGCCGAAAATATCTTTTTGGAAGTGCGCGTCGGCAATGAAGCAGCCATTGGCCTATATCACAAGGCTGGATTTACGGAGATGGGCGTGCGTAAAAACTACTATCCTAGCGCGGATGGCAAAGAGGATGCGTTGTTGATGGGGAAAGTGCTGTTTGACCCTGAGCTCATGGGCCACTGAGTCTATTAACCCTATGCGTGCAAAACTGACTCGTCAGAGTCAGGCGTGTTCCTGTTCCAACGTATACCTGATAGCCTGTGTAAGCGTCAGCATGGCATATTCCCACTTGGTTGGGTTGTCTTCGCGCAGGCTGGTTTCCAAATCGCCGGCGGCACTGTGGATGTTGGTAAAGCCAAAGCACCCGGCGCTACCTTTGAGACTGTGCGCCAAGGCTCTGAGTGATTCCCATTCCTGATCCCCAAATAGCTGTTCCAGTTGAATGAGTTGGTCGGGCAGTTTTTCGACGTAGTTGCGACTGATCTGTAAGTACTTTTCACTTTTTAAAAGTGAATTCCACTGGGAGTTTTTATCCTCTTCCAGCTGTAAGTAGTTAAGCAGGACAGCACCGAGCTTTTCACGGTCAATGGGTTTGGCGAGTGTTGCATCACACCCGGCTGCCAGGTAGGTATCAATGTCATGTTTCATAACATTGGCTGTCAGTGCAATGATAGGGCCATCATACGCGGCATGGCGTAGCATTTCAGTGGCTTCCAGACCGCCCATGACTGGCATTTGCATGTCCATCAGGATCAAATCGTAATCGTTAACCAGTGCCATCTCCACGGCTTGTGCGCCATTGCTGGCAATATCTGGTTTAAGCCCCCAGGCACCGAGGAGTAAGGTAAGCAGCTCCTGGTTATCCGGGTTATCCTCGGCAAGCAGAATTTCGGCTTCCAGCTGAGTCTGGTCCAGTTGCTGGGCTGATACCACATGATCGTGTGCCAGCTGGTCTTCTTCCTCAATCCAGGCAAAATCTTGCGTCGGGTGATTGGCCGCAACGCTAATAATAAAGCAACTGCCGACCCCCTGAGCACTTTCTACACTGACATCTCCGCCTAACAGCTGCGCCAGATTTTTTGAGATACACAACCCCAGGCCTGTGCCACCGAATCGTCGGGTGGTGGTGGAATCAGCTTGCTCAAAGGGTTTAAATACACGGGACATCTCGCCTTGTGACATCCCGATGCCACTGTCTTTGACTTCAAATTCAAATCGGGCTGTGTCTGAACGATAACGGGCACTGATCTGGATATTGCCTGTTTCAGTAAACTTAACCGCATTCGTTGCGATGTTAAGCAGGATCTGTTTGAGGCGGGTTTCATCACTGAAGAGCTGCTGAGGCAGGGGTAAGGCATAGTGTACGGTGAATTCCAGCTGCTTTTGCTCTGCCATAGGAGCAATAATAGACTCCACATCCTTCAGTAAATGAAGCAATTCAATGGGGTCTTGTTCAACAGCTAATTTCTCGGCCTCAATCTTAGATAAGTCCAGAATGTTATTGATTAATTCCAGTAAGTGCCTGGAATTGCGCAAAATGGTATCCAGGTGTAGCGCTGAGTTAGTGGCATTTGGATAATGGAGTATCTGTTCGGTAAAGCCCATAATGGCAGTCAGCGGTGTGCGGATCTCGTGACTCATATTGGCCAGGAAACGGCTTTTTAGCTGGCTGGCCTGTTCGGCTTCGGCAATCGCGACCTCTAACTGTCGGTTCATTTCTTCCAGTGCCCGGGTACGGTTTTCTACTTTTTCTTCCAGGTGCAGTTTGTAGTCTTCCAGCTCCCCCTGGAAATCCCGGATCTGTTTGATCATATGGTTAAAGTCATCAAACAAAATGCCAACTTCGTCATCGTCATGAGCGGGTAGCGCAACCGACAAATCGCCATCCCCGACGCGATGGCTGGCTTCCCCGAGCAACTCAATGGGAGTCAGGAGCAAGTTTCTCACCACAATAAAGATCAAAATGGGAAGTGTAATGACCGACAGGATAACAATCAGGGCGGTGGTCAGGCTGATCGCTTTGCCTGACTGATATAAAATTGTTTTAGGAATGGTTGAGATATAATAGTAACCGCCACTGAGCTGCGCGCTATAGGTCATGCGTCTTAGGTTATCAATGGATGGTAGCACCAGAGAGTCCAGTTTACCTTTATCTGCCAGACCATTGATCTGTGCCATTTCCTCGGCGCTCAGAAAGCTTTGATTAAAATGACTGTCGGAGCTAAATAAGACTTCGCCTGAAGCTGACACCAACAGGTTCAGTGTATTGTCATAGGGGGCTTCCAGAATACTACTGCTGATGATTGACGGCGCGACCTGAACAATAATGTAGCCTTCGCGTTGAGGCCGGTTTAGATTGAAATCTACCCCGTAAATCTGCTGCACAAAATACAGTTGTGTACCGCCATTATGCGATGCTTGCATAAACTGTTGCTGACGTAAGTTACTTTGCCGGACCTGGGCAAAAAAGGGATAGGACTGAGGTGCCCGGTTCAGGTTACTGGCATAAAAGGCATGACTCTGGCCGTGCTCATTGACCAGATTGATGCTAATGATATCGGGATAGGCTTCGCTGTAACTGGCGAACACATCCATGAGTGCACCCAGACGTTGTGTTTTTTCCTGAGCTTCTTTTTCTGGCAGGCTTAAAAAGTCACTGAGCACCGGAGAGGTCGACAACAATTTAGTGGTGGATTGATAGATTTCCATGTAGTTGAACATTTTTTGTTGTTGTTGTTCAACAAAGCGACTGACAATGAGTTTTGCCTGCTTTTGGGTAGAGCTGGTGACGTTGGTCAGCGTAAAGCCGCCGAGCAGTAGCAGCGGCAATATCACCAAAGGAGTGATATACCATAATAGCCTGATACTCAGCTTACTTGTTTTCATCCGTGTATAATTCCATCTATCAACTTGGTGCTGATGCACCCCAGTATGACCACAAACGTGTCCGATTAAGAGTGTTATTGTGGGTTATATTACCGATTTTTGCGCAAAACGGCTATGGTATCTCATAAATTGGTTGAACTTTGAACACGCTAATAGAGTGCCCACCTGGGTATGGCGGGCACCGCAGACTTAACTGTCTGCGCGGCTCATAAACTTTGATTCTGCAGTGTTGATTTTAATTTTATCACCGCTGGAAATATGCTCAGGTACCTGAACTACTAAGCCTGTTGTTAATGTGGCTGGCTTAGTACGGGCACTGGCCGATGCGCCTTTGATAGAGGGGGCGGTTTCTTCGATTACCAGCTCAACGCTTGAAGGCAGATCTAATGATACCGGGGTGCCTTCTACAACAACGATCAGCAGGCCTTTGGTTTCTTCATTGATGAACAGGACCTGTTCAGCAATCGAGTCTTTGTGGATGTGATAAGGAGTATAGTCCTCGTCATCCATGAATACATATTCGTCACCATCAATGTAAGAAAGCATTGCCGGGCGACGCGTTAAATCGGCCAGTTGTAGCATTTCTTCGGCTTTAAAGGTTTCATCGACTTTACCGCCATTGACGACATCGTACATACGCATACGGTATAAACTGCCGCCAGCACGACCTTGCGGTACAGAGCGCTCAATATCTCGGACGATCATTACGCGACCATTATAATCAATCGCGGCGTGTTTCTTTATTTCACTGGCTTTAGGCATAAAAGGCTTCCTGTTAGTCTAAACTGAGCGAGAAGTTAGCATGAAGTCGGGATCTCGCCAAGTGCTGTGTTCCCAATCGGTTTATTCTACAATACAGGCCCGACAGGTGAAGCAGGCTTGAACAGGGAAACTAGATGAGGAGAGAAAGGTGAGAGCAGGTATGATGGTTGAAGGGTTTAAACTGGGTTGCCAGTGTGGTCAGGTTACCGGGCGCATCGCTGCGCACCCGCACTGGCAAGGGAATCGTCTGACCTGCTATTGTCAGGATTGTCGCGCGTATCTGCATCACCTGGCACAGACCGACTCTCTCAACGACTTTGGCGGAACGGATATTTATCAGGTGCCACCGGCGCACGTCAGTATTTTAACAGGGCATGATCAGCTGGCCTGCCTACAGCTGACCAGGGGAGGCGTCTATCGTTGGTACACCCAATGCTGTCATACCCCGGTTGGCAACTGTTTTAGCCCCTTCTGGCCCATGGTGGGGATCATACATAGCTTTGTGCGCGAGCCGCTCGAGACTTTAGTGGGTCCGACTTCGGGGAGTGTCTATTGCCGTGGCGCGCTGGGCCGTTTACCAGATGAACTCAAAGGCGCACGCTCACAAAAGGTGATGGTGCTGCGTTTGATCACTAAGTTGCTGGCCTGGAAGCTGTGTGGCAAAAACTCACCTTCGGTATTTTTTGTCAATGGCGCACCGCTGGCACCGCCACAGCAGCTTTATTCATGTTCTGCAGATAAAGGCTAAAGCGAGTAGAGACTCGACATCGCCTGGTAACTTAATCCAAAGTGCTGATTAAACCAGTTATTGACGTAATCATGTTGTGGCGCCAGTTTGGCACAGCGCAGTACATATTCGCCATCGGCTGAACCGAGTTGATCTTCGCAGTAGGTTTGCAGCCACACGCGATCCAGGTCTGCAACAAACTGAGTGTGTAGCTCAGTGAGCTGTTTGGTTAAATGCGTGCTAACATCCAGAAATTGCGCTTGTTGTGGTTCCAGATCCAAATCGGGGAAGTCCGCATAATGGCTTTGTGTGTGATGCACCTGGCTATCGTCCACTTTATGCTCAATCTGTTGCCTACCCAGACGGCCCAGATACATCATATCCAGACTATAATGCTCCGTGAATTCAGTGACAGGGTACTGGTAGGTTTTTGCTACTTCAACATCAATAAAAGAACCTGGCTCACTCGGGTTGGGCTGTGCTTGTTCCAGCGTGTAGTGCTTCTGTCTGTTCACCAGCTTGGTATTGCGGCTGTGTTTGAAAGTGGCATGGACGTTAAGCGTGAAGGTCCCCTCACCTTGCGGGTGGTACCATAGACTGTCCCTAAAAGCGTCATTTAGCTGAGATAAGACAGTCTGAAGGCGTTGTTTTTGTGTGCTCGTGTCGTGCAGTTGCACAGTGAGTTTTGGCACGATGCGGATCTCGGAATATAAAGCCCGGGCAGTCACTCGTTGTGTGGGGCGGCTGGCGATACTCCAGGCTTGACAATATTTGCGATAAAAGCGCTGTAAGAACAGACGATCTTTGCTCTGCGATGTACTGAGTTTTTCACACTGACGCTTGGCATTGATCTTTAATTGCTCCTGATACTGAGCAAAGGCGTTGCCCAGTCTGGCATTGGCAATTAAAAAGGCATAACGCATTTCGAAGTATCGAAATGGATCCGGGAAGGCTGAGCGGGACAGTGACAAAGCCTCTTGCTTGAGCCAGCTGGTGGCATATCGCAGCTCTTCATTTTGGGTTTCTGCCATGGGCCCGATAGGCTCTATGTGCCAGCTTACCTGGTTACGTAGTAAGGCTTCTAGCTTGAGTGCCGCGCCGGTATGATTGCCAGACAGGCGTAACATGCGCACGTCAATGAGTCCACGGTCGATGATTTTATTGCGCGCCAGAGTAAGCCGCTGACGTGCCTCTACATCCTGAGGATCCTCGGCGAGGGCTTGTTCGTAGAACTCGGCAGATTGATCATACATGCCGGCCTCATACAATTTGTCTCCTTTTTCAACCAGGCTTTTACAGCCTGACAGTAGCAGCACGCCCGCAATCATAACGGCACACAATTTGGGTGTTTTCATCGGTCCTTCCTTGTTCACTTTAAGATATCTTCGTATATCATGTGTCATGTCACTTTTGTATGACACTCGACAGGTTTGGTTATTTTTTAGGGCCTAGTACCCTTCGCTCAGTGATGTTTTTCGGTTTGGCCGGTGCTTCGGTTAATACCCAGACCGGACGAGTAACGAACAGGTTGTTGGGGTAGACCACTTTATGCCCATCGACATGGCGTAACACCACATTCATCAGCCCCATTTCGACAATACAGCCTTCGATGGCGTTGGCACCATCTATAACCCTGACCCAGTTGCCAAGGCGAAAGTCATTTTGCACAAACATGATTAAAAAAGCAGTCAGGTTGCTGAGCAAAGACCAGGCGGCAAACAAGGCAACACCGAGCATGGCAAATAAGGAGGAGCCCAGCACTAATAAACCACGCAACTCGATCCCCCAGAACACCAGCAACAGGCATAACAACACCGTTCCAACCAGCCCTTTGAGCAGTAACTCAGCTCTTTGTTGTCTGTGCAGGTCGATTTTACCCCGGGTGATACGATGGAGTATTTTGATAGCCAGTTTGAGCAACAAAGGAAACAGGAAAACGAACAGCAGTGTGACAATCAGTTTGTACTCAGTGAGCAGGAATGACGTAATTGCTTCAGGCACGTGGCAGACCTATTTATTTATCAATAAAGCGCGATGATATCAGGGAAATTCAGCTGTTTAAAAGCGGTTTTTAACGGTAAATAGCCACTGTACTGAGTCGATGTTGTCCGGGCCATCAAGGGGCGCCGCGACGTCCAGATGCAGCACCAGTCCCGAGTTGGCCCGACTGGGAGCAAGCCGCAGTCCAACACCGATGTTTTTTAGAAACTGGCCCTGAATTTGATGTGTTAACGCGTGTTGTTGTAGGTCCGTTAACGTGTTCGGCTCGTCGAGGCTGCCTGGCAATGGCGGAGGTATCGGGCGGCCATCAACGCGGCCAATATCAAAGTAGGCAGCACCACCTACTTTAAACAGGTGCAGCAAATCATATTCCCAGTAATAACGCTTCTCAAGGTTAAGCAGGATGCGCCGATTACCTTGCAGGTAATTGCTGGGATACCCCCGCAAACCAGTTTCTCCGCCAAGCGTGATCTGCTTATCGGCACTGAGGTGTTTACCATACTGAATTTCAAGCTGGGCATACCAGGACTGACGTATGCTAGTGTTAAGGTAATACTGCACTCGTGAGCTGATCAGCAGGTTTTCAGCCTGATCCTGACGTTTGTTCCAGTAACCATGTAAATTTAAGGCGAAGCGGAGCAAGCTATCTGCAGAGGTGAAATGAGCTTTATTGGCATTGAAGGCCATCACCCAACGGCTGTCATCATCACTGAGCCCACTGTCTGAATAGCCAAGCTGGGCATTAATATTCCAGCCTAAATTTAAATCCTCAGTGCGATAGATTGAGTCAAAGTTACGGACTTTAATATAGGCATCTTCGAACCACTGTGCCTGAATATAGGGGTAGCGTAGTGTCCGGTTTTCAGCAATGGGTAAAGTGGTACCGCGTAGGCGAGCAAATTCTTGCTTTTCATCCTGATATCCAAGTAACAGCCGACGCGTCCAGTCGTTGTCGAGTGCAAAGGCGCGGCCAATGTAGAAGTTGGATATCTCACTGAGCTGTTGATACTCCGAGATTTCTTCACCCAGATTGTAGAATGACTCAACCCGACGGTTACTTAAGTTACTGATACCGTAACTATAAGGCGTGGAGATTGAAAAAAATGGGTATTCAACGCCGACATAATGCACTTTTCCATCATCGTTGTCCGCGTATTCAAGGCGTCCCCGGTAACGGCTCGACAAAATTTGGGGATCATCGTAAACAAATAAATAGCCACTGCGATCCGGGTCGGAAATATGTGTCAGTGACAGGCGTTTACCGTAGCCCAGCAAGTTGGACTCACGAAAGCCGAGACGACTTGAATTATCGCCGCCGCTGCGGCTGAAACTGATATCGGGTAGCAAGGTCCAGAGGTCACGTGTAATGACTGTAACAGCCACTTCACCCTCACAGGTTTGTTCGGCAAAGATCCTGGCATCATAGATATAGGGCTGCTGGCGTAAAAGTCGTTCTGACTCCCGAAGCAGTTTGGGGTCATATTTACCCCCTTGGCTAAACAGCAATAAATTGCGGATCACCTCAGGTTTCGTTTTGACGTGCGCCCGATTTGCAAAACGAAACACGGCGTTATCTTCCTCCGGCAAAGAGGTATCAAAGACATTCAGTTGTCTGAGCTCAATGCTAACCACAGAGGCATTGAGTAAAGCTGGTAAGGTGTCGGTGCTATCTAACTGGCGGTGGAGGTTATCATCCTCAGGCGTAGTGGGGCGGTTGTTACTGCAATGCGCAGAAGCACTTGATGACGTACTGGCAGCAACTTGCACTGACGTGGTTACCACTGATGTGAGTACTGCTAGTATTGACGTGCGAACAACCCAACCCATAGAACAGCCTGTCGTTAATTAACGTACTTTTAATTATGGCCTATGTTAGCCATAGCTGCTCAACTAAGTCTATATTATTGTTGTAAATTTAACCGTAATAATGTTACCAGGTTCGGCAAATGTTCAGTGGCACCAAGGCCTTCCGGCGCGATCCAGATACTCTCACTATAGTGCTCAAAATTGAGGTTGTATGGGTGCCCTGCATAATTGAAGCGCCACTGGTGGCGGTCAGCACCCTGATGAAATTCCAGCAAGGCAAGGCCATCCAGGTGCAAGAAAATGTGTCCCCAAAGCTCAAACTCATCTGCATCAGGCAGCGAGCTGGGGATGACAAGAATGTGGTTTTGATCTGGTAAATGATCGATACGCGTTGTCACTGTGACTCCACTTAAACGGTTAGGTTAATCTGTGTCGAGGTAATTGCGGATCAGCTGCATAAAAGGTGCGCCGTATTTGCTGAGCTTGGTGAAGCCAACCCCAGAGACTTTCAAGAATTCGCTATCATTGGTCGGCGTTAGTTGTGCCATTTCCGCCAGGGTTTTATCACTGAATACCACATAAGGTGGTACGTCATCCTGATCGGCGAGCTCTTTGCGCAGGCTACGCAATTTAGCAAAGAGCTTTTTATCATAATTGAACTGCGCCAGTTTATCCTGATAAACATGCTTCGCTTCAAGCCGTGGCTGGGCCAGTTGTAGGGCATATTCTCCTCGCAGTACTGAGCGAGCCCCTTCGGTCAGGCGCAATGCGGCACCCTGGGTAATGTCTTGGGCAACCAGGCCATGATGTATGAGTTGTCGCAGAATACTCAGCCAGTACTCGTTGCTGTGCTCTTTGCCAATGCCATAGGTGCTCAGGGTGTGGTGTTGGTTGTCCCGGATCCGTGCGGTATTGGCGCCGCGTAACACGTCCACAATATAGCCAAGCCCAAAGCGCTGCTCTGCCCGATAGATACAGGACAAGGCTTGTTGGGCAACCAAAGTGCCGTCAAATCGTTTTGGTGGGTTCAGGCAGATGTCACAGTTGCCGCATGGTTCGCGTTGATATTCGCTGAAATAATTGAGCAGGATCTGGCGTCGGCAGGTTTGTGCCGAGGCAAAACTGGCCATTGAGCTAAATCGTTGCTCTTCGACTCTGCGCCTGTGCTCATCCTCAATGTCTTCAAAAAACCGTTTGACCCGACCAATGTCTGCGGGGTCGAAGTACATGATGGCTTCTGCTGCCAGGCCATCGCGGCCGGCACGGCCTGTTTCCTGGTAATACGCTTCGATACTCTTGGGAATGTCATAGTGCAGTACATACCGCACGTTCGACTTATTGATCCCCATGCCGAAAGCCACCGTTGCAACCACAATCTGAATGTCATCACGAGCAAAGGCATTTTGTACAAACTGGCGTTGCTCATTGCTCATCCCCGCATGGTAAGCAGCTGCATTAAAGCCGGCTTCAACCAGTTTTTCGGCGATGTCATCAACACGTTTACGGCTGGAGCAATAAACAATGCCGCTTTGCCCTTTTTGCGTGCGCAGATAGCGCATCAACTGAGATAATGGTTTGAACTTCTCTTCGATGGTGTAACGAATATTCGGTCTGTCGAAGCTGCCCGTATGAATAAAAGGCGCCTGTAAACCGAGTTGGGTGACAATGTCACTGCGGGTTGCCAAATCGGCTGTCGCGGTAAGCGCCATCATAGGGATTGAGGCAAAGCGATGCTTTAATTCATGCAGTCGACAGTAGTGCGGTCTGAAATCATGCCCCCAGTGTGATACGCAGTGCGCTTCATCGATGGCGAATAGGCCTAGTTGGAGGTGACTCAGGCGCTCAATAAATTCGCTTTGCAGTATTTTTTCCGGTGCCACATACAAGAGTTTTATTTCACCCTGATGCAGGCGCTGGTAGATGGCTTGCTGCTGAGCCCGGTCGAGGCTGTTATTGATAAACTCTGCTGAGATACCCAGAGCTTGTAACTGTGCAACCTGGTCTTGCATCAAAGAGATCAGCGGAGAGACCACGACGCAGGTGCCTGGCAAAAGTAACGCGGGTACCTGATAGCATAAAGATTTGCCGCCACCGGTTGGTAGCAGTACTAAGCTGTCGCGCCCGTCCAGGCAGGCCTGAATGACGTCGAGTTGCCCGTCACGAAAGTCACTGTAGCCAAAAACTTCTTTCAGTACGCCGTGCGGTGTGTCGATTGAGTGAGTTGCAAGATTTTCCATCGAGCGCATTTTAGTGGGTTTTGCAGCAGAAGTCTTTTGTTTTTGATCACAGGAAAATCATACGGGCAGGTACAGATTACGGTATACTGCGCGCTTGGCATCTGTGGGAACAATCAGAAGACCAATTATGTTGTGCTTGGGAGAAATGAATGGGAACGAGTAGTGAAACGAAGCAGGGGTATATCTTTGCCGTTTTAGCATTTTTGATGTGGGGATTGGCGCCCATCTATTTTAAATCGCTGGATCAAGTGGATGCGCTTGAAATTCTTATCCATCGTGTGGTCTGGTCGGTACTCTTTATTGCCTTGATCATAGCCATAAAACTCAACTGGGACAAAGTAGTTGCCGTGCTGCGTCAGCCAAAACTCATGCTCATGTTGACGGTTACGGCCTTATTGCTGGGATTTAACTGGGGCTTATTCATCTGGTCAGTGAATAATGGGCATATGTTGGATGCAAGTTTGGGCTACTATATTAACCCTTTACTCAATGTGTTGTTGGGTATGTTGTTTTTACAAGAGCGCTTGCGGCCTCGCCAGCAGTTTGCGGTTGCGCTGGCCGTTGTCGGGGTGGTGCTGCAATTGGTCAGCTTTGGCTCATTTCCGGTGATTGCCTTCTCTTTAGCCGGGTCATTTGCGATTTATGGGTTATTGCGTAAGACCATGGCGGTAGAGTCTTTGCCTGGCCTGTTGATTGAAGCCGTTATTCTGCTGCCCATTGCACTGGGTTACTGGTGGTGGTTAACACCCAGTGAAACCAGCAATATGATGGTGAATGACTGGGTCACTAATGTGTTATTGATTAGCGCAGGGGTTGTAACGACATTACCTTTACTGTGTTTCACCGCTGCCGCAAAACGTATTCCCTATTCGACTTTGGGTTTCTTTCAATATATTGGACCAAGTTTGATGTTCGTTCTGGCTGTGGTGTTCTATGGTGAGGTATTTAGTGCTGAGCGGGTGTTAACGTTCGCCTTTATCTGGTCTGCCCTGGCACTGTTCAGTTTTGATTCTTACCGTTCGGGTAAAGCGCAGCGCCGTCTCGCGGCTGCGTAATTATGTTGGGGGGACTGAACCTGTCAGTCCCCCTGTAATGTATTACATTTCGTCGTCTGCCTCCACGGCAACAACTTCGACTTCTTCTTTATTTGTCTCTACCTTAGAGCGGCCAAACAAAGTATGAAACTTGGTTTTGCAGGTTGTGAGTTTCAGGTATTTCGTCCAGGTTTTTTCCATCACATTGCCTGGTGTTTGTCGTCCCTCCATGACGTCGACAAATTGTCGTTGAAATTCATTTTGTGGCTGGCTAGCTTTGGTGTATAAGCTCTTTAGTAGTGCACCATGGTTTTCCAGTACATCAGACTCCTGCAAAGTGAAGTGTCCGCTGCGAGAAAACCCTCGAGGAAAGTTAAGATCATCATAGAAATGTTTAGATGTAACAAAAGCTTCTTTCAAGGTCGCTAAATTTTGATTCATGGTGAAATCCTCAGCATTGTTTGGCAGGAGTATGGACCATAGAGAACAAATATTTAAACGAGTTTTTTTTATCGTAAGGGGGGTATGTGGACCTAGATCTATTAAAAACATTTGTCGAAGTTGTTAAGACGCGTCATTTTGGTCGCGCAGCGGAAAATTTATATATTACTCAATCTGCTGTCAGCTTTCGGATCCGTCAGTTAGAACAAAGCCTTGGCGTTAATTTGTTCATACGTCAGCGTAATAATATTCAACTGACTGCGCCGGGCGAACGTTTGTTACCTCATGCCAATATGATCCTCACCGGGATGCAGCGTGCCAAGGTTGATGTCGCACTTGCCAATAATATGCATAAACAAGTGTCACTGGCCGGCACGCCAAATATTTGGGACGCCTTTTTACAGTTTGGGATTAACCACATTGTGGCGGCGATGCCTGGAGTATCGCTGGTGGCTGAGGTCAAAGCGCAGCAGGAGAGTACTCGTTTATTATTGGAGCGAACGCTCGATATTGCGGTGCTATTTGACCCACCTAAAGTGGATGAACTGGTCGTTAAGCAAATTAAGCATCTGGCTATCATCCCGGTCAGTACAATGGTGCAAACCACCAGTGAAGACTTTTTTGATAAGCAATATGTTTACGTAGACTGGGGAACGGCTTTTTCATTGTGGCATGCGAAACAGTTTAACGGCAGTACACCGCCTTATTTCAGAACCAGTACGGGTCGTATCGCACTGGATTTGATCATGCAGTGTGGTGGCTCAGCATTTATACCCCGTGCACTGGCCGTTGAGCCGATAGAGAAGAAGCAGCTATTTCATATAGAATCAGTGGAGCAAAATGCACGGGAAATCTATGTTGCTTATCACAAGGATAATGAACAGATAGAACAAATTGAGACAATTGCCAGTCTTTTGGCGTCTTTACCTGATTAGGTTACAGATTGTTGAATTATTTATGATGATTGACTGACAGTTAAATGTCACTTTTATTTTAAGTGTAATATTTCTGTCACGTATCGCTGGCAGACTGCGCCTGTCTAAAAAATTACGTGTTGCGATACTTGAGGAAATACACATGAAATTATCCAAATCAGCATTATTTGTTTCTGTTTTCGGTGCTTTGTCTGCGAGCGCTTACGCTGATGTTGATGTATATGGTAAAGCGAATTTGTCTGTGCAAAGTTCAGATGAAGGTGAAGGTTCATTCACAGAAGTGAAGAGCAATGCATCACGCTTTGGTTTCAAGGGGTCAGAAAAGCTGGACTCTGGTCTGGAAGTTATCTACAAATTGGAGTTTCAGGTTGATGTATCTGATGCGGACTCTAAAGGCGATGATGACAACATTACAGCGCGTAACCAGTATGTGGGCCTGAAAGGCGGTTTCGGTGAAGTTGTTATTGGTCGCAATGACACGGCATTCAAACAGTCACAAGGCAAGCTGGACCTGTTCAACGACCTTGAGGCAGATATTAAGAATCTGTTTAAAGGTGAAAACCGTCTGGGCGACTCTATTTCTTATAAGTCGGCCAGCTTCAATGGCTTCAAAGTGCTAGGTACCTTTATTGCAGAAGATAGCACTGAGGGTGAAAACGGTTTCTCAGCAGCCCTGACTTATGGTGATGCTAAACTGAAAAAGACTAACTTCTACGCTGCAGTTGCAACAGATAGTGAAGTAAAAGGCTACGACGCAGTACGTTTTTCAGTACAAGGTAAAGTAGCAGACTTCAAACTGGGCGCAATGTATCAGATGCAAGAGAAAGTTGATGGGTCTGATGAAGCTGACGGTTACATGGTAAACGCGGCATATGGTTTCGGTGCGAATACCCTAAAGCTACAATATCAGGTTATCGACTTTGATAAAGGCGATAAAGTAGATGGTATCTCTGTTGGTATTGACCACAAGCTAAGCAAAGCAGCAAAACTTTACGCATTCTACTCAAGTGTTGACGAAGACAATGGTGTAGAAGAAGATTACCTGGGTGCCGGTATCGAATATAAGTTCTAAGCATATCGCATCTAATAGAACATAC
This sequence comes from Pseudoalteromonas rubra, assembly GCF_005886805.2. NCBI lineage: Bacteria > Pseudomonadati > Pseudomonadota > Gammaproteobacteria > Alteromonadales > Pseudoalteromonadaceae > Pseudoalteromonas > Pseudoalteromonas rubra. The sequence goes on along the minus strand of NZ_CP045429.1, from coordinate 3,879,418 downwards.
AAAAAAGGCCAGTCAGAATACTCTGACTGGCCTTTTTGCGTAATGTGTACCTGAAAGTGAGCTGATTTTGTGTGTTTAATGTCAAAAAATGCGCGTTTAGTGCAATTAATGTCCGAACGCACTGTTTTTCTCACTTTTCTTCAAAAAAGGGGTTGCGCTGGGTTTCGATTTCCCTATAATGCGCATCCACCGACACGGGACACAACGCTGAAAAGCAACGAGCCAACGAGTTGGGAGTCAAATAAAACTTGATTCTGAAACTTTTCAAAATTAAGTGTTGACATAAAATGGGAAGTGATTAGAATGCACAACCCTCAGCGCTAACAGCGCAGCGGTAACAAGTTATCGCACTGTTCTTTAAAAATATGAAGCAATCATCTGTGTGGGCACTCGTACAGATTGAGTTCTAACAGCGAATTTCAGTTTACTGAATGACGCACAAAGATTTAGAGTCTCAACTGAACTGAGTGACCAACGGAATAAACATAGTTTATTCAGCACAGTCAATTCGATATCTCATCTTTTATAGGTGGGAAATCAAAATCAGAATTCATTGAGCATGAATCTTCGGATTCAAAAAACTTTTAATTGAAGAGTTTGATCATGGCTCAGATTGAACGCTGGCGGCAGGCCTAACACATGCAAGTCGAGCGGTAACATTTCTAGCTTGCTAGAAGATGACGAGCGGCGGACGGGTGAGTAATGCTTGGGAACATGCCTTGAGGTGGGGGACAACCATTGGAAACGATGGCTAATACCGCATAATGTCTACGGACCAAAGGGGGCTTCGGCTCTCGCCTTTAGATTGGCCCAAGTGGGATTAGCTAGTTGGTGAGGTAACGGCTCACCAAGGCGACGATCCCTAGCTGGTTTGAGAGGATGATCAGCCACACTGGAACTGAGACACGGTCCAGACTCCTACGGGAGGCAGCAGTGGGGAATATTGCACAATGGGCGCAAGCCTGATGCAGCCATGCCGCGTGTGTGAAGAAGGCCTTCGGGTTGTAAAGCACTTTCAGTCAGGAGGAAAGGTTAGTAGTTAATACCTGCTAGCTGTGACGTTACTGACAGAAGAAGCACCGGCTAACTCCGTGCCAGCAGCCGCGGTAATACGGAGGGTGCGAGCGTTAATCGGAATTACTGGGCGTAAAGCGTACGCAGGCGGTTTGTTAAGCGAGATGTGAAAGCCCCGGGCTTAACCTGGGAACTGCATTTCGAACTGGCAAACTAGAGTGTGATAGAGGGTGGTAGAATTTCAGGTGTAGCGGTGAAATGCGTAGAGATCTGAAGGAATACCGATGGCGAAGGCAGCCACCTGGGTCAACACTGACGCTCATGTACGAAAGCGTGGGGAGCAAACAGGATTAGATACCCTGGTAGTCCACGCCGTAAACGATGTCTACTAGGAGCTGGGGTCTTCGGACAACTTTTCCAAAGCTAACGCATTAAGTAGACCGCCTGGGGAGTACGGCCGCAAGGTTAAAACTCAAATGAATTGACGGGGGCCCGCACAAGCGGTGGAGCATGTGGTTTAATTCGATGCAACGCGAAGAACCTTACCTACACTTGACATACAGAGAACTTACCAGAGATGGTTTGGTGCCTTCGGGAACTCTGATACAGGTGCTGCATGGCTGTCGTCAGCTCGTGTTGTGAGATGTTGGGTTAAGTCCCGCAACGAGCGCAACCCTTATCCTTAGTTGCCAGCGATTCGGTCGGGAACTCTAAGGAGACTGCCGGTGATAAACCGGAGGAAGGTGGGGACGACGTCAAGTCATCATGGCCCTTACGTGTAGGGCTACACACGTGCTACAATGGCATATACAGAGTGCTGCGAACTAGCGATAGTAAGCGAATCACTTAAAGTATGTCGTAGTCCGGATTGGAGTCTGCAACTCGACTCCATGAAGTCGGAATCGCTAGTAATCGCGGATCAGAATGCCGCGGTGAATACGTTCCCGGGCCTTGTACACACCGCCCGTCACACCATGGGAGTGGGTTGCTCCAGAAGTGGATAGCTTAACCTTCGGGAGGGCGTTCACCACGGAGTGATTCATGACTGGGGTGAAGTCGTAACAAGGTAGCCCTAGGGGAACCTGGGGCTGGATCACCTCCTTATCGACTTAGAACTAATTTGTTCGAAGTGTCCACACAGATGATTGTTGCTTGGTAAGGTAACTTACTGAGTGATATTGCTCTTTAAAAATTTGGAAAGCTGATATTAAATTCTCGGAATGACAATGAAAATTGTTGTTCTATAGAGTTTTCGAAAGAAAAATGCCGATTAATCATTTAGTTGATTAATTAGCGTCTACTTTAGTATTACTTAACTTCTGGCGAAGTTAAAACTGTCTTTAGCAGTACAATTCAAAACTATTTTGGGTTGTATGGTTAAGTGACTAAGCGTACACGGTGGATGCCTTGGCAGTTGGAGGCGATGAAGGACGTACTAACTTGCGATAAGCCTAGTTGAGCCAGTAAGAGGCACTTGAGACTAGGATTTCCGAATGGGGAAACCCGGCCCTTTGGGTCATCATGCAGTGAATACATAGCTGTATGAAGCGAACGCGGAGAACTGAAACATCTAAGTACCCGTAGGAAAAGAAATCAACCGAGATTCCGAAAGTAGCGGCGAGCGAAATCGGATTAGCCCTTAAGCTTTAATGTAGTTAGTGGAACATTCTGGAAAGTATGACGATACAGGGTGACAGTCCCGTACACGACAACTTATTTAAAGTGAAATCGAGTAGGTCGGAGCACGTGAAACTTTGACTGAATATGGGGGGACCATCCTCCAAGGCTAAATACTCCCAACTGACCGATAGTGAACCAGTACCGTGAGGGAAAGGCGAAAAGAACCCCTGTGAGGGGAGTGAAATAGAACCTGAAACCGTGTACGTACAAGCAGTAGGAGCCCCTCGAGGGTGACTGCGTACCTTTTGTATAATGGGTCAGCGACTTATATTCTGTAGCAAGGTTAACCATTTAGGGGAGCCGTAGCGAAAGCGAGTCTTAACTGGGCGCTTAAGTTGCAGGGTATAGACCCGAAACCCGGTGATCTAGCCATGGGCAGGTTGAAGGTCAGGTAACACTGACTGGAGGACCGAACCCACTAACGTTGAAAAGTTAGGGGATGACCTGTGGCTAGGAGTGAAAGGCTAATCAAACCGGGAGATAGCTGGTTCTCCCCGAAATCTATTTAGGTAGAGCCTCGGACGAATACTTACGGGGGTAGAGCACTGTTAAGGCTAGGGGGTCATCCCGACTTACCAACCCTTTGCAAACTCCGAATACCGTAAAGTACTATCCGGGAGACACACGGTGGGTGCTAACGTCCATCGTGGAGAGGGAAACAACCCAGACCGTCAGCTAAGGTCCCAAAGTGTATGTTAAGTGGGAAACGATGTGGGAAGGCTAAAACAGCTAGGAGGTTGGCTTAGAAGCAGCCATCCTTTAAAGAAAGCGTAATAGCTCACTAGTCGAGTCGGCCTGCGCGGAAGATGTAACGGGGCTAAACATACCACCGAAGCTACGGCTGCATACTTTGTATGCGGGGTAGGGGAGCGTTCTGTAAGCGGCTGAAGGTGAACTGTAAGGTTTGCTGGACGTATCAGAAGTGCGAATGCTGACATGAGTAACGATAATGCGGGTGAAAAACCCGCACGCCGGAAGACCAAGGGTTCCTATCCCATGTTAATCAGGGTAGGGTGAGTCGACCCCTAAGGCGAGGCTGAAGAGCGTAGTCGATGGGAAACGGGTTAATATTCCCGTACTTGGTATAAATGCGATGGGGGGACGGAGCAGGCTAGGCAAGCATGGCGTTGGTTGTCCATGTGAAAGGCTGTAGGCTGGTGACTTAGGAAAATCCGGGTCGCTAAGGCTGAGAGTCGAGACGAGCCACTACGGTGGTGAAGTTGTTGATGCCCTACTTCCAGGAAAAGCCTCTAAGCTTCAGTTTATATCGAATCGTACCCTAAACCGACACAGGTGGTCAGGTAGAGAATACTAAGGCGCTTGAGAGAACTCGGGTGAAGGAACTAGGCAAAATTGTACCGTAACTTCGGGAGAAGGTACGCTCTTACTTGTGAAGACTTCGCGTCGTAAGCAGGCGAGAGCCGCAGTGACCAGGTGGCTGGGACTGTTTATTAAAAACACAGCACTGTGCAAAATCGTAAGATGACGTATACGGTGTGACACCTGCCCGGTGCCGGAAGGTTAATTGATGGGGTTAGCTTAGGCGAAGCTCTTGATCGAAGCCCCGGTAAACGGCGGCCGTAACTATAACGGTCCTAAGGTAGCGAAATTCCTTGTCGGGTAAGTTCCGACCTGCACGAATGGTGTAACCATGGCCACGCTGTCTCCACCCGAGACTCAGTGAAATTGAAATCGCAGTGAAGATGCTGTGTACCCGCGGCTAGACGGAAAGACCCCGTGAACCTTTACTACAGCTTGGCACTGAACATTGACCCTACATGTGTAGGATAGGTGGGAGGCTTTGAAGCGCAGTCGCTAGATTGCGTGGAGCCGTCCTTGAAATACCACCCTTGTAGTGTTGATGTTCTAACTTAGGCCCCTAATCGGGGTTGAGGACAGTGCCTGGTGGGTAGTTTGACTGGGGCGGTCTCCTCCCAAAGAGTAACGGAGGAGCACGAAGGTTGGCTAAGTACGGTCGGACATCGTACGGTTAGTGTAATGGTAGAAGCCAGCTTAACTGCGAGACAGACACGTCGAGCAGGTACGAAAGTAGGTCATAGTGATCCGGTGGTTCTGAATGGAAGGGCCATCGCTCAACGGATAAAAGGTACTCCGGGGATAACAGGCTGATACCGCCCAAGAGTTCATATCGACGGCGGTGTTTGGCACCTCGATGTCGGCTCATCACATCCTGGGGCTGAAGTCGGTCCCAAGGGTATGGCTGTTCGCCATTTAAAGTGGTACGCGAGCTGGGTTTAGAACGTCGTGAGACAGTTCGGTCCCTATCTGCCGTGGGCGTTTGAGAATTGAGAGGGGCTGCTCCTAGTACGAGAGGACCGGAGTGGACGAACCGCTGGTGTTCGGGTTGTCATGCCAATGGCATTGCCCGGTAGCTACGTTCGGAATCGATAACCGCTGAAAGCATCTAAGCGGGAAGCGAGCCTCGAGATGAGTTCTCACTTTGACTTTAAGTCAACTGAAGGGCCGTTGAAGACTACAACGTTGATAGGCGAGATGTGGAAGTGGTGTGAGCCATTGAGCTAACTCGTACTAATTACCCGTGAGGCTTAACCATACAACGCCAAAGTGGTTTTGTTTGTTAGAAGTTAAGAAATAAAGTAGACGATAAGAATTTAATACGCTTTTCCAGATTTTAGTGAGATGTTGATAAACATCTTGCACACAGAATTTCCTGGTGAACATAGCATTTTGGAACCACCTGACCCCATGCCGAACTCAGTAGTGAAACGAAATAGCGCCGATGATAGTGTGGGGTTTCCCATGTGAAAGTAGGACATCGCCAGGGCCTAATAAAAGAAACCCGTTGCAGCAATGCAGCGGGTTTTTTGCTTTGTGCGATTTAAAAAGCTGTAAATTGAGTAGCATCGCCTATTCATCCATGAAGCTGGTATCTAGCAGTCTTTGGGGACACTTCCCTGTGGAGGGCTCCCGGCTCGGCGTCCATGCCTCGCGTTCATTGCGCTGCGAAGCGGTGCTTCGGTCACAATTCACCCATGTGAAAGTAGGACATTGCCAAGCTCCAAATTAGAGGTCGACGAAAGACATTCATCCATGAATATCATCGACATTCGTACCTCCTTGTACATCAAAGCCCGATTCAAAAGAGTCGGGCTTTTTTGCGTCTGGAGTAGTTTAAAGAAGCTGTAGATAGAATAGTATCGCCTATTCACCCATAAAGCTGGGTTGGATCGTAAAACTTGTACTGAACAACCTTTGGACACACTTCCTTGTGGAGGGCTCCCAGCTCGGCGTCCATGCCTCGCGTTCATTGCGCTGCGAAGCGGTGCTTCGGTCACAATTCACCCATGTGAAAGTAGGACATCGCCAGGGCCTAATAAAAGGTCGATGAAAGACATTCTTCCATGAATCTCATCGACATTCGTACTTCCATGTACGTCAAACCCGTTGCAGCAATGTAGCGGGTTTTTGCTATGTGCGATTTAAAAAGTTGTATAACTGCCCGATCACAAAGTCCACACCACGGTCATCCCGCACTTGATGCGGGAACTGCCAACAGGCCACACCGTTAGCATGAGACCTGACAAGCATTATCAGACTCCAAACAAGAAAAGCCCAACTCGAAAGAGGTGGGCTTTTTTGTTTTGTTATTAGCTTAGCTCTTTAATTGCTTCACTGAGTCCATCTAAGGTCAATGGAAACATACGGCCAGCCATCAGTTCATCGATAAGGCCAATTGAATGGTAGTAAGGCCAATGAGTCTTTGGTTGTGGGTTAAGCCAGGCGACTTTATCGAAATGCTGAGTGAGCCTTTGTAACCACACTGAGCCGGCTTCCTGGTTCCAGTGTTCGACACTGCCGCCGGGGTAGGTGATCTCATAGGGACCCATAGTAGCATCACCAACGAAGATCAGCCGATAATCCCGGCCAAAGCGGTTGATAAGCTGATGGGTATCGAGCAAAGTACTATCCAGCCGGTCGTTGTCCTGCCAGACATGTTCGTATACACAGTTATGGAAGTAGAAAAACTCAAGGTGTTTAAACTCGCTGTGTGCGGCGCTGAACAGCTGTTCACAGATCTGAATATGATCATCCATAGATCCGCCGATATCAAACAGCATGATGACGTTAACGGCATTGTGCCGCTCAGGCGCCATTTTCACATCCAGCATACCGCCTTGTTTGGCTGTAGCACGGATAGTTTCATTCAGATCAAGTTGATCGCTGGCGCCACTGCGGGCAAATTTGCGTAATTGTTTGAGTGCCAGCTTGATAGTACGATTACTGATGTCACTGTCTGCATCTAAGTTACGATACTGACGTTTATCCCACACCTTAACGGCACGGCGGTGACGACTGCCGTCCTGCCCAATCCGGACACCTTCCGGGTTATAACCGTATGCTCCAAAGGGGGAAGTACCGCCAGTACCTACCCATTTGTTGCCACCGGCATGACGCTTTTGCTGCTCGGCGAGCCTTTTTTTCAGGGTATCCAGCAGCTTGTCGAGTCCACCGAGCGCCTTAAGCTTGGCTTTTTCTTCTTCACTCAGGTGCTTTTCAAACTCTTTGCGCAGCCAGTCTTGTGGCAGGGCGCTTTGCTGTAACTGGCTGAACAGATCCAATGATTCGACGCCCTCAAAATAATCGGCAAAGGCGCGGTCAAACTTATCGAACTGAGTTTCATCTTTGACAAATATGGTTTTGGCCAGATGATAAAACCCGTCGAGGTCGGCGAAACACACGCCCTTATCCAGTGCATTGATGCAGTCCAGTAGCTCCCGAAGGCTGGCTTTCACACCATAGCGTCTGAGCGTGAATAAGAAGTCGATCAACATGATCAGCGTTTACCTAAAAAAGCCAGTTTCTCAAGCAAAGTGACGTCTTGCTCATTTTTTAGCAATGCGCCAAACATGGGCATCAATCCGCCTTTGTGGCTGCGATCCTGAAGTGTCTCAGGATCTATGTCTTCTGCCAATAATAGCTTGAGCCAGTCGAGCAGTTCACTGGTACTGGGTTTCTTTTTCAATCCAGCGACACTGCGTAATTCAAAAAACACTTCCAGCGCTTGTTTTACTAAGCGCGGCTTAATAGCAGGGAAGTGTACATCAATGATCGCCTGCATCTCATTTTTATCAGGGAAGTCTATATAGTGGAAGAAGCAACGACGTAAAAATGCATCGGGCAGTTCTTTTTCGTTGTTAGACGTGATGATCACTATAGGACGAACCTGAGCTTTGATCTGCTCACCGGTTTCGTACACGTGAAACTCCATGCGATCTAACTCAAGCAGGAGATCGTTGGGGAACTCAATATCGGCTTTATCGATTTCATCGATCAGCAGCACCGGGCGCTTTGCCTGAGTAAAGGCCTGCCACAGTTTGCCCTTAATGATGTAGTTGCCAATATCGTGCACGCGTGCGTCGCCCAGCTGACTGTCGCGCAGGCGCGATACCGCATCGTATTCATACAGGCCTTGTTGCGCCTTAGTAGTCGATTTGATGTGCCACTGAATGAGCTCCGTATCCATACTTTTGGCCAGCTCCTCAGCCAGCAGGGTTTTTCCTGTGCCGGGCTCCCCTTTGATCAGCAGTGGCTTTTCCAGGATCACTGCCGCGTTTACCGCTTGTTGTAACGCCGTGCTGGCAATATAAGATTCGGTACCTTTAAACATAAACGTGTTAACTCTGGTCTGATGAGTAATAGAAGCTCAGTGTGCCACAGCCAAGATGGGCAGCGCAAATACACCTCACTGTGCCGGCCCCAGGTAGTTAAAGCGTGGGATTTGTTCGCCCTCGATCTCGACGGTTTCGCTGAACATACTAAGTGGTCGCACCCAATGATCATAGTCGCCATACAGTGTCTGGTAGACCACCATAGCTTCTTCAGTTTCGCTATGGGTGGCGACAAACAGCACTTGATATTTTGGCCCTTTGTAATGCTGGTAAATGCCGGGTTTGAGTTCTTTGTTCACGGTTGTTGCTCCAATTAGGTATAATGTCTGGGTTTTAATAAATAGGTATCAGACATGAATTATATTGCGCTCGATGCGTTCAAGAAAGCCTGGGTGTTTCGTCATCAGGACTTGCCCATTGATGAGGCCGATCTGGCACGGATCAAGCCGATGACTGAGCAACGTGCGGCTGTGTTGTGGACCACTATGGTGAGTCGTGAGCAGGATCACCCTGACTTTTTTACGCCTCATGACTGGCCAGGTAAAGAAGAAAACTGGCACGAAAGTTTGGACTGGGAAGGACCGTGGGAAGCCGGTGAAGCCACCCTGCCTGACACCATTTGTGATTTCCTTAACTGGGAAGACAACACCACAGTGTACTTTTGTATGTCGCGTGAGCTGATCATTGAAACCCAGTTTGATGTGTTTAAACGTACCTGGCAGAATTTTATGTTTTTGGCTGATGGCAGTTTATTAATTGGCAAAAAGCGTGATACCGCGGTGATGTTCAGTGAGTCAGGGGAAGCCAGGCTCGGTAAGCGGCCTAAAAACCCTTAATTGTGCTGATTGCCTGTTGTCGGTTGCTTTCATACGAGTGCGCTATATTTAACCGTGTGGTCGTGATATAACCTCTGTGTAAAGGAGGCATTTTGAACAGTCAAGATCACACGAAGCAACAAAGCACAATATGGCAGGACGAGGCAACCCGGTTGGCGTATGCTGAGCTGGCCAATGTCTTTTATGCGCGTGAAATCCCCAGCCTGTCGGCAGAGCCTGACATTGACCGGCTACAAAGGCGTTTGAACAGCTTGCCTTATTACGTAGAGCGTGCTGCAACACACATTGTGCTCGGCGAGGTGCCGCTTGAGCTTGATAGTCATAACGGCTGCTGGTTGGCTAAACAACGCAAATGCCCAGAGTGGCAAGCAGAAGAAGCACAAGCTTATTTTACTGCACAGGCCACCATTGGATTGGTTGTACCTGTGCTGGTTGTGGACCTTGGCATTACCAGTCTGTATTTAGATACACTGGATCAAAAACGCGACGGGCGATGGCATTGCAACCAGTTTGGCTGGTTTGACTGTTCGGGTAAAGCACTCAGCAACAATGAGCAAGCAAATTTGCCAACAACCCGATTTTTACTCAAACCCAATAAAGCGTTAATGACTGCCGCCTGTTGTGGTCACCGCTGGCAATATCATAAAATACTGCCACCCAGAACGCTGGGCTTACGCGAAATGTTACTGGCCAGCAGTGTAAACTGGGCAAACGTGAGAAAAAAACAACAACGCAAGTAGTGCACATTGCCAGGTGCAATGCATGATCCTGTAAAGCAATTAAGGTAGCCCGAATGCGATATTTCCAACTTGCATTGTTATGCCTGTGTGCCTATACCCAATATAACTTGTGGTTTGGGCACAATGGTCTTGAAGACTTCAGGCGTATCAAAACGGCGGTAGACAAACATCAGGCTGCCAATGCCGATCTGGCCAAACGCAATAAATTACTCAGAGCGGATATCGAAGATCTTAAGCTTGGACTTGAAGGGGTTGAGGAGCGAGCGCGCCATGAGCTCGGCATGATCAAACCTAACGAAACCTTTATCCGCGTACTGTCAAAGAAGCACGATGAATAAACCAACTACAATCGCAGCGGTTGTTCCTGCTGCTGGCGTGGGTGCCAGAATGGGACTGAACCACCCCAAGCAATATCTGAAAATTGGCGACAAAACGGTGCTTGAGCACACACTTGGTAAATTGGCTCAAGTACCACAGTTGAATAAACTGTATGTGGCTGTGAGTGAAACGGATGGCTACTTTGATGAATTGGACTTGAGTGGCCTTACTGTCAGGCGGGTAACCGGTGGGCAGGAGCGATCCGACTCGGTGCTCAATGCCTTATTAGCCATGCAAAATTCTCCGCCAGATTGGGTGCTTGTGCATGATGCTGCTCGGCCACTGGTGGAAGTCAGCGATATCTCCAACTTGATTGAGCAGTGCCTGACGTATCAGGAAGGTGGCATTTTGGCGAGTAAGGTCAAAGACACCATTAAACGTGGTACCAGCCACAGTGAAGAGACAGTGCCACGAGCAACATTATGGCAGGCGCTGACACCGCAGTTTTTCCCTTATCATCAATTGCTCAATGCGTTGCAACAGGCGCAGCAAAATAACGCACAGATCACCGATGAGGCCTCGGCCGTTGAGCTGGCCGGACAACCTGTTCGGTTAGTTAGTGGTCGCTCAGATAACATTAAAATTACCACACCAGAAGACTATGCACTGGCCAGTTTTCTGATGTCACAGCAAAGCAAAGCGAGGTCATTATGATACGCATAGGTCACGGGTTTGATGTTCATAAGTTCGGTGGTGAAGGCCCGCTAACCATTTGTGGTGAGAAGATCCCCTACACGCAAGGGTTTATCGCACACTCCGACGGTGATGTGGCCATTCATGCTGTGTGTGATGCTTTGCTTGGCGCGCTGGCGCTTGGCGACATTGGTAAACACTTTCCCGATACGGCTGCTGAGTTTGAAGACATCGACAGCCGTATTTTGCTGCGCAGAGTGATGGAGCAGGTCAGCGAACTGGGCTATCAGCTTGGCAATCTGGATGTCACTATCGTCGCACAGGCACCAAAAATGCGCCCACACATTGATGCGATGCGCGCTAACCTAGCGGCAGATTGCCAGGCCGATATTGGCCAGATCAATGTGAAAGCCACCACCACGGAAAAACTGGGCTTTGAAGGGCGTAAAGAAGGGATCTCCAGCCATGCCGTTGTATTACTGACTAAGGTGGCTTAGCGTGAAAACCTGTGTATCCGCGCTCAACTACCTGTACGGGGAGCCGTTAGCGCGTGCTGAGTTTAAGTCTCAGCCTGAAGACTTTATAGTGGATGAAATCCTCGATATTGAATTTACCGGAGAAGGGGAGCATGTTTGCCTGCAGGTGGTAAAAAAAGGTGAGAATACGGCCTTTATTGCCCGTAAGCTGGCCGAGTTTGCAGGCGTTGCGCCAAGAGATGTTAGCTATGGCGGACTAAAAGATCGTCACGGCGTATGTACTCAGTGGTTCAGTGTCCCGGTGCCAATCAAACACTCTTTGGATTTCAGTGAGCTGAACAGCGACAGCCTGTTTGTGGTGAAACAAGTGCGCCATAATCGAAAATTGCGCACTGGGTGCCATAAGGGTAATCGTTTTACCATCACGTTACGTAATGTCAGTGAACCGTTAGATTTGTTGTCACGGATAAACGCCGTACGCCAGGGGGTGCCGAACTATTTTGGTGAACAGCGTTTTGGTCATGATGGTTACAACCTGGAAATGGCACAAAGGCTATTTGAGGGAGAGCGGATCCGTGATAAAAAATTACGTGGTTTGGTTATCTCTGCCGCGCGCTCACATATTTTTAATCAGCTGGTTTCAAAACGGGTGGCTGAGCATGGCCTGGCAAAGACCTGGCACCGTGAAGTTTTCATGCTCAGTGGCAGTAATGCGTTTTTTGAAGAAGACATCAGTGATGCGCTAATTGTCCGGCTACTTGAAGCCGATATTGTGTTGTCAGCGCCTTTGCTGGGTAAAGGCGAAAAAGGCTTGACTGCACTTGAAATAGAATGGCTCAAACCCTTTGCCGACTGGTGGCAGGGACTGGGCACTTTGGGACTTAAAAATGAGCGCCGTGCGTTAAAGGTAATCCCACAAAACCTGACGGTGAAAACACTCGACACCACGACCATTCAGCTTAGTTTTGATTTACCGAAAGGGTGTTATGCCACCGCAATACTGCGAGAGCTGGTGCATCATGAGGATGTCAGTCATCGCAATTATGATAAAAAAGGAAGCAACCAAGATGAAGATCCTGCTCAGTAATGATGACGGAGTACATGCAAAAGGAATCGAAGTACTGTACCACGCTTTGTGCGAAATTGCCGAGGTGGTGGTCATTGCGCCAGACCGCAATTGCAGCGGTGCGAGTAACTCTTTGACACTGATGAATCCACTGCGGGCAACCACGCTTGAAAATGGCTTTGTGAGTGTCAATGGGACACCCACAGATTGTGTTCATCTGGGGGTTAATCAGTTGCTCGAAGAAGCCCCTGATCTGGTGGTTGCTGGTATCAACAATGGGGCGAATTTGGGTGACGATACGCTTTACTCAGGTACGGTTGCTGCCGCGACAGAAGGTCGCCATTTGGGGTTACCTGCGATTGCTGTGTCTTTGTGTTCAAAGCGCGAAGCGCATTATGAAACCGCCGCAGCTGTCACGGTTAAACTCATTAAAGCGCTGAAAAGTCATCCATTGCCGAAAGATCAGATCATCAATATCAATGTGCCGGATATTCCTCTGTCTGAGCTCAAAGGCATGCAAGTGACTCGCCTGGGCGCACGACACAAAGCTGAAACCATGACCCGGCAGTTGGATCCCTGGAACCGTGACGTGTACTGGTATGGTTCACTGGGCCAGGAGCTGGATGCGGGCGAAGGCACCGACTTTTATGCAATTAAGCAGGGATATGCCGCCATTACCCCACTGAAAGTAGACATGACAGCGCATGAGAGTCTGGACCCTTTATCAAGCTGGATCGCTGAGCAGGAGTAAGCACATTGCTCAAAAACTACAAACGCAGCGCCGAGGCGCTGGTTACTACTCTGAGTCGTAATGGGATAAGTGACCCTGAGGTATTGAATTGTCTGGAGATCACGCCTCGCCACTTATTTGTCGATGCCGTATTGCAGCATAAATCTTATGAAAATACGGCGTTGCCTATCGGTCAGGGCCAGACTATTTCTCAGCCGCTAGTGGTTGCCAGAATGACAGAGTTACTGCGCCAGGCTGGAGTACGCAAAAAAGTGCTTGAGGTTGGAACAGGGTCCGGCTATCAAACCGCGGTGCTGGCCCAGCTGTTCGATGAGGTGTACAGCATAGAGCGGATCAAAGCACTGCAATGGCAGGCGAAACGTCGTTTGCATATGCTGGATCTATACAATGTTGCCATGAAGCATGGGGATGGCTGGCAGGGCTGGGCGTCGAAAGGCCCTTATGATGGTATCATCGTCACCGCTGCGGCAGCCCAAGTTCCGCAGGCGTTGTTAGAACAGCTTTCGGAAGGCGGTGTGATGGTTATTCCTGTGGGCGAGCAATATCAGGTACTCACTGTGTATCAAAGAAAAGGCCAGCAGTTTATCGAAAACAAACTGGCAGAGGTGCGTTTTGTACCACTGATCCCAGGTGCGCTGAGTTAGAAGTCACAAAAAAGGCGAGAAAATCCATACGAGTATGCTAAAGTGGATGGTCGAATTAACAAGCGGAAAGTAATCAAGGCATGAATCGGGCGCGCATCAATATTTTATTGCTATTGTGCTATTTTCTGGCCGCATGTACGACGCCACATTCTCCCGCTCCGGTTGTGAATCTCTCTAAAGGTAAGACCAGTTATAAACAAAAAATTCAAATAAAGAATAATCAATATAAGGTTAAAAAAGGTGATACCTTATTCGCTATTGCTTTTAGTGCAAATAAGGATGTTAGAACTGTTGCCAAAATCAATAAAATTAAGCCTCCCTACACCATTTTCCCCGGTCAACTCATCTTATTAGAATATCCGAAAAAGAAGTATAAAGCGCCTAAAAAGCAGTCGGTAAAAACCGTAAAATTAACCGATAAAAAACAAAAAAATAACATTTCACCGAAAAAAGAGCTTGATCGACCTAAGCAACGAGAGTATGTTCAAAAGCAAGCCAGCGAAAAATCCAGTCATACCAAGCAGTTGTCAAATAATAAGGTACGATGGCGCTGGCCCGCAGTTGGTAAGGTGACCCGACGTTTTTCTGTTAAAGAAAACGGCTATAAGGGAATTCAGATAACAAATAAAAAGGGAACATCTGTTAAGGCTGCGGCAAATGGCGTTGTTGTATATGCAGGGAGTGCATTACGGGGATACGGCAATTTGATCATTCTGAAACACACAGATGATTACCTTAGCGCGTACGCCCACAATTCCAAATTGCTAGTAAGAGAGCAGCAGCAAGTTAAAGCCGGGCAAAAAATTGCCGAAATGGGAGATACAGACGCATCATCTGTTGCGTTGCGGTTTGAGATCCGTTACCGCGGACAAGCCGTAAATCCTAGTAGGTATTTGCCTAAATAATAGCCTATCGACGTAATGATGGAAGACTGTCACTTATTCGCTTGGGGGGATGCTTATGGCTCAAACAGCAAAATTGAATAGTAAAGTAAATCCAGAGTTGGACGAGAAGTTTGAAGATGTCTCAGTCGAGGAGCCCAAATCGGAGCTGCTGGAAGATATTGAGAATGATGAAGACCTTTTCGCCAAGGACGACAGCGTTAAGAATTTAGATGCAACTCAGTTGTATCTGGGAGAGATTGGCTTTTCGCCACTGCTCAGTGCAGAAGAGGAAGTTTACTTCGCACGTAAAGCCTTGAAAGGCTGCGAGGCGTCGCGCAAACGCATGATCGAAAGTAACCTGCGCCTGGTGGTTAAAATTGCGCGCCGTTACAATAATCGGGGCCTGGCACTGCTTGACCTGATTGAAGAAGGAAACTTAGGCCTTATCCGGGCTGTTGAGAAGTTCGATCCGGAGCGTGGTTTCCGCTTTTCTACCTACGCCACCTGGTGGATCCGTCAGACCATTGAACGGGCCATCATGAACCAGACTCGCACCATACGTTTACCTATCCACGTAGTCAAAGAGCTCAATGTGTACCTTCGTACAGCACGTGAGCTGACGCAAAAACTGGATCACGAGCCGACCGCTGAGGAAATCGCAGAGTCACTCGACAGACCGGTTGAAGATGTCAGTAAGATGTTGCGTTTGAACGAGAAAATCACCTCTGTGGATACACCCATTGGCGGTGATAATGACAAGGCCTTGCTGGACATTATTGCAGACGAGCGTGGTTACGAGCCTGAAAGTGAAGTGCAGAACAAAGACATCAATCGTCATATTGTCGACTGGTTAGGTGAATTGAACCCGAAACAAAGAGAAGTGTTAGCACGTCGCTTTGGGTTACTGGGTTACGAGCCGTCGACACTGGAAGATGTAGGACGTGAGATTGGTTTAACACGTGAACGCGTACGTCAAATTCAGGTAGAAGCACTGCGTCGCTTAAAAGACATTTTACAACACGAGGGGCTAAGCACCGACAGCTTGTTTGAACAAATGTAAGCACACTCGCAGCGCATATTTTTTATTGTCTCGTTTGTTTAGCTGAATTAGTCAAGCGCTGCTGAGCACACATCGTAGAGTCATTCCGTTGTTCGAATGACTCACGCATTTCCAAATCCCTTTGCTTTTTTCTACTTTTGTTTTAATAACCCATTGATTATTATGGTTAAGAAGGGCTGCGTATTGATGGTTTTTTGATATCTGTAGTCTGTTGCATAAGCGGCTAATTCATACTCACAAATCTTATCTGGCGCCCCTAACTCATGCTGAATACCATAGCTACAGGTTTCAGTAACAGCACCCTACACACCTGTCTGAGCATCGACTTCATGACCTGGACTGTCACCCTTTACTCGGTACGAACGTCACCCCGTACTTGCTACGAACGTCATCCCGTACTTGCTAAGAACGTCATCCCATACTTGATACGAACGTCATCCAGTACTTGCTACGAACGTCATCCCATACTTGATACGAACGTCATCCAGTACTTGATACGGGACCCACTAACAGGCTACACAGCTGCTGATCTTGCACACCAACTATACCCCACACTGTCACTCGATACAGCAATCACCAACATACCAGAGTAAACAGCTCCAAACACCCAACCATAAGGCATAAAAAAAGGGCTAAACCCTAAGGTTTAGCCCTCATTATAAAGCCTGGGGAATGTTGCTTATTGAGCCTGTGCGTTCAATGTAACGCCAGAGAAAGTTCTGTAAGCGTTAAGACCGAAGTACCAAGTACCCGCTTGTGGGTTAGTGAAAGTACACGTCTCTGCATTACCACCTTTATAAGGACGGCAGTCATAGCTAGAGCTGGTAGGTGCACTACCTTGCTTAACGAACAGGTCAGCGTCGCCTGTACCACCAGAGATGGTTACAGTCAGGCTGCTCATACCCGCAGGCACGTCTAGTGACTTCTGAACCCAGCCACCTGTGCTTGCAGACAGGTTAGACTCAGTCAATGAAACCGGACCAGTAGAACCACCAGCTGTTTCAGCTTTCAGGCTAACACCGCTGTATGCAGAGTAACCGCGCATCATTACGTGGTAAGTACCAGTAGATGGGTTATCAATTGTGCATACTTCGTTGTTACCACCTTCGTATGGACGACAGTCGTAAGTTGTCTGAGTCGGCTTAGCGTTTGCACGTACGTACAAGTCAGCATCACCGGTACCGCCACTCATAGTGAAGGTAACTTTGCTCACACCACTGGTGACGTCAAAAGTGTAGAATGTTTCGCTGCTTGCGCCGCCAGACAGGCCAGTTTTAGCTACGCCGTCTTCCAGCTCGTTGCCACCAGTACCATTGTCGTTGCCAAGTGCTGCATCTACCGCCGCTGACGCATCGATGATACCAGTACCACAGCTAGTACAGGTTGCAGGGAAGCTGCGAGTTGTGCTTTTCAGGATGCTTTCAACTTCATCCGGCGTTGCAGATGGTTTAGCTTGTTTGATAAGCGCCGCTACACCCGCTACGTGAGGTGCCGCCATTGATGTACCTTGTGAATACGCATAGCTGTCGCTTGAAGGCGTGTTGCTACCTGAGTTGTAAGTAGACAGAACACCTTCTGGATCATTAGCAAAGCTTTGTGCGCCACCTGGTGCTGCAACATCAATGTTTGAACCGTAGTTTGAGTAGTAAGCGCGACCACCGTTACGACCTACAGACGCAACATTGATAACACCAGAACAGTTACCTGGGTTGTAGTTTGCAGAGTTGTCGTTGTCGTTACCTGCTGCAATAACAATTGTGGTGCCGTTTGCACGCGCTGTATTGATTGCATTTTGAGTGGTAGAGCTACATGAACCACTGCCACCTAAACTCATGTTAATTACGTCAGCTGGGTTAGCGTTTGCAGGTACGCCAGATACTGAACCACCTGATGCCCAGATGATAGCGTCAGCGATATCTGAAGTCAGACCACCACATTTACCAAGTACACGAACTGGTACGACTTTCGCGTCGTAAGCAACACCGGCAATACCTTCACCGTTGTTAGATACTGCAGCCACAGTACCTGCTACGTGTGTACCGTGCCAGCTTGAATCACGTGCACTGTGCGTATAACCACACTCGTTACGTGTAACCGCGTCACCCGGGTCACGTGCATCGCTATCACGACCGCCACCATCGTTAGCAACAGACACATCTGAGATCATGTCATAACCTTGTAGCAGGTTAGCGCTCAGATCCGCGTGCGGACGGTAACCAGTATCCAGTACAGCAACAACTACGCCGCTACCAGTTGCTTTGTCCCAAGCAGCAGGTGCGTTGATACCACCGTTTGCTTCAAAGTAGTGCCACTGATCAGAGTAACGTGGATCGTTAGGCGTTGCGAAAGGCTGTAGCATCTGATCGATTTCGATGTATTCGATGTTGCCAGTAGCGGCCATTTCTTGCATCAGGCTTTGTGCTTCAGCTGCAGTTAGTTTCTTGTCAACACGCATTACGTGGTGGTTGCTCAATGCCATTTTACGAACGTACTTGGTTTGTAGTGAAGATTTTTTCTTACTTTTGAAGTTCTTCACGAAACTTTGAGCGCGCGAGTTCATCATTGCTGGTGACATATCTGCACCGGCAACAGACATAAGCTGGCTGCTGTTATCTTTATATTTGATGATGAACTGAGTACCGGCTGTGTTCTGGCTTTCCATCTTCTGGCTCAACTGCGCCATGCTAACGCTGTTGTTGAGTGCTTCAAAGTTGTTTGCCATTGCATTAGTCGCGGCAAACATGCCAGTCATTGCCAGCGCAACTGCGCCGATTTTTAGGTTACGTGTTGTCATTCTTAGAATTCCCTAGTTTCTTACTTGTTGTTGTTGTTCTGTTTGCGTGTGCAAGCAGATGGTTATCGAAGGTAAAGAAGTGGTTAAAGTATTTAAAGTGCTGTTTTGTTATTTACACTATTGTTTTTGTTATAAGTGGATGGCTAGATAGTTCGTTTATTGCAATAGTTCATTGTTTTTATTGCATAATTATTCTTTGTTACAGGATGAGGTATGATTTAGTTAGTATTGTAAATGATTGTAAATGGTTAATATTTTATTACTAGTTGTGATAAAATTATGTGCCTTTGTTTGCTAAATAACCGCATTACTCCACCTCTTGGGTATAAGTTGATACAATACCTGCATAACTTTTTCAGGACACAATATACAATGTTGAACTTTGATGTGGTGATCATCGGCGCGGGCGCGGCTGGCCTGATGTGCGCGGCACAAGCTGGGTATCGGGGCCGCAGTGTGGCGGTGGTTGATATGGGCAAAAAAGCCGGTCGAAAAATACTCATTAGCGGCGGTGGTCGTTGCAATTTTACTAATGAGGGTGCCACACCACAGAACTATTTATGCGCCAATCCCCATTTTGTGAAATCCTGCCTGAGCCGCTACACCCAGCATGATTTCATCGAGCTGGTGGACAGACACGGCCTGGCCTATCACCATAAAACGCTCGGTCAGCTTTTTTGTGATAACAGTGCTCAGGACATAGTCGATATTTTGTTAACAGAGTGCGACTGGGCCGGGGTTGAAGTATTCCTGCGCAATGAGGTGATCAAGGTCGAACGCACTGACACGGGTGGATATATTGTAACGACCTCTGAGCAAGTATTTAGCTGTCAGTCTCTGGTGGTCGCTGCGGGCGGCCTGACCATGCCTAAACTGGGTGCCACCCCCATTGGCTATAAAATTGCTGAGCAGTTTGGCCTTAAGGTTCTGCCGACCATGGCGGCACTGGTGCCGTTTACTCTGCATGACCATGACAAAGCCCGTTTTGATGGGCTGGCAGGCGTCAGCCTCCCTTGCACTGCGCAAAGTGAAGATGGCACCAGCTTCAAAGAAAACCTACTGTTTACTCACCGAGGCCTGTCCGGCCCGGCGATTTTGCAAATCTCCTCGTTCTGGCGTGCCGGACAGGGCGTGATTGTGAACCTGCTACCAGAGACCGATATGCAGGCACAATTGCACGACTGGCGTCAGGAGCAAGGCAGTAAGTCTCTGAAAAACATACTTAGTACAGTGTTACCTAAGCGTTTTGTCGAGGTCTTGATCAGCGAGCAAACCGTTCCGGATAAAAATGCCAACCAGCTCAGCCACAGCGAAATCGACACGCTGGCCCACGCTCTGCACCACTGGCACATCAAACCCAACGGCACTGAAGGTTATCGCACCGCCGAAGTTACCTTAGGGGGCGTCGACACCGACGAGCTCAGCTCCAAAACCTTCGAAGCCAAAAAAGCCCCGGGCCTGTACTTTATCGGCGAAGTCACCGACGTCACCGGCTGGCTCGGCGGCTACAACTTCCAATACGCCTGGAGCTGCGGTTGGGCATGTGGACAGGCGTGTTAGGTTTGTGTAGAGACAATAATGGTGAAGTGATTGTCAGGTGTGACAGGTATTGACCAGCACACCTGACAAGCTGGTTTAAAGTGTAATGTTGTAACTCAAGTGGCTTTAAAGGAGTTGTTGCCATGACGGGAACAAGTAGGGCTCCCTTGTTGTGTTGATGGCTGGCACTAATGTTGCGAAATTTATTTGTCGTTTAATGTCGTCTAGTACCCGAGCTGAATTTTGCAGCTTGGTGTTCTGCGCTTAGATATCAGCTCTTTATCTTTGCTAGTAATATATCAAGAACTCGGTTTGAGTGGTTTTTATGGTGAAATCTGCGGGTACTCCACTCCAACGTACTTGATTGACTTACGCTGCTTGTCGATTTGTGCAACACTGATGAGATTGTCTGCCTGAGTATGAATGCAGAATTTTGTAACGAATAACAATGTGTGGTGTCCGTGATAAAACGCATTTTGAAGACGTACTGTAATGTAAACGTCTGGTTTTTATGGCTCTTAGTGAGTTCGGCTTTTTCTCCTGTTGCTCAAAGTAAAACGCTGCGATTTGGCGTAGACCCCTGGCCACCATTTGTCATTGTTGAGCAAACACAAATCAGTGGTATCGATGTTGATATAGTCCGACATCTGGCAGATGCCCTTAATCTTGATCTTGAGCTGGTTCGCTGCCCGTTTAAGCGTTGTCTGCGAATGATGGAGAGCGGCGAGCTGGATATTCTGGGCTCTTTGCAAAAGTTCAAAGACCGTGAAGTCTATATGCAATATCTGGAACCTAGTTATTACACTGCGAATAAAGTGTTCTATACCCTGAAGGGGAGCGAGGTTAGCATCAACGCCTATCAGGATCTCGAGCGCTATATTCTCGGCGTGACACTGGGCCATAAAAATGACCCCCAATTCGATGCAGACACCCGTTTCACAAAATTCGCAGCGGTAGACACAGACAAGCTGTTTAGCCTGCTGATGAAAAAGCGCATTGATGCAGCGCTGAGTGTGGATGTGCGCTCTGATCATTATTTAAAAACCCACAATCTAAGCCAATATATCCACAAGGCTTCATTTTACTTTAAAGGCACACAAGGTTATCTGGCTGTATCGCGTGCGTCCAAGCTGCTCGAGCGGCATAAGGAGATCGAACGTATGCTTGCTGGCATGGTAAGTGATGGCACCATAACCAGTATGATTGACGCTGTGGTACGTGAAAAGGTTAATAAAACGCCCCCGACGGGCTAGACATTAACCTGTTTGTTTTCCCTTTCAAATTAAAATAATTGTTGTGTCCAGTGCTTAATTCGATGTATCAGGCAGCGCAATGGCGTTGCTGAGTCATTATGTTTGGGGTTGCAGTCAGAGAGTTTGAAGGAAAATGGGGTTTTGCTTTTGATAGCTGGCACAAATGCGGCTTCGATGTGATTAAAGTGGTGCTCAAAAAAAGCGGCATTTAGCCTCGCGACGTCCAGGATAGCGTTAACTTGAGGCGAATCTTTCAGCCCGTTTTTCAGCCAGTCTTTGAGGACCACAATGTCAGAAAAACTGACGTGATTGAGCGATTCAAACAGCGCTAAATAGCCCTTATGGTGTACGTTGAGAAAGATTTCGCTGAAGTATTCTTCGTCTGCCTGCACATACATAAAAGGTTGTGTTACGGTGAAATCTTGCCAGCCAAATACAGTGCCATCCATATTAACAATAGCGGTTACTTCGGGTGTTTTTGCAGCGGTATAAAATGCCGCAGCACCGCCGTAAGAATGACCCAGAATACCTACCTGACCATTGAGTGCATTGAACAAGGGGCTCTGCGGGTCTTGATCCATTTGTTTTATTTTAGCCAGTACAAACCGCTGATCTGCAGACCACATGGGTAAATCAATGCCCAGATCATCTGACGGCAGCTCTATCGTTTTTAACGCTTTTGAATTGGGCGGCTGATAATGATCCGAGCCAAAGCTGTGATTGATGGAAGCGACCAGGTATCCCTGGCTGGCGATATGTGCAGCCATGATGGTAAACAACTCGGGATTTAGATAATAACCGTGGGAAAAAATGATCAGGGGTAAAGCGTTGTGTGACAGATGTATTTCACTCTCTGCGGCAATGTTCCATGTCATTGAGCTCAGCGAAGCGATATGTGTCATATCTGCATCTGTATCATAAATCAGCCTGTGCGAGCGCGAAAACTGATTACTCAACAGCGGTAATCTCTGGGTGCTGGCGCTTAGTTTGGTGGGATAAAAAAATCGTACACCAAGTTGTCTGGGCGTGTCGGGTTGTGTCCTGTGGCCGGGACGATTTAAGTCCTTAAAATGCATGTAATGCGTGCCAACCGATTGCTCCAACGGCAGGATAAGTCTATTTAAAGTGTGGTCAATGCTGAGCTGTGAAAATAGTGGCTGTGTAGTTAGCAGGCTAAACAGGCTGAATAGCAGGTAAATCGATAGTCGTGGCATCTATGGCGCTTTGTTATTTTTATCTGGTTTGTATTGCGTGAGGTTACAACTCTTTTATTCATATTTCAGCTACTTATGGCGCCTTCAACTTGTGCAAAATGGTGCACTGGTCTACCTGCTCGGCGCTGCATGAGGCGAGGGTTTGCAGGGATTGCTCTAGCAAAGCGAGTTCGCGCTGGGCGCGCTGTACTTGGGCGAGTTGTTCGGCGATGATTTTATCGACCACGGCGCAGGAGGCGTTGGGGTCGGCTTGTACTTCTACCAGGCGTTTGATGTCGTCCAGCGGGATGTTGAGCTCGCGGCAGCGGCGGATAAAGATCAGGGTGTCTACGTCTGCCGGTTGGTAGTGGCGGTAGCCGTTGCTGGTGCGTTGTGGTGCGCTGATTAAACCAACTTGCTCATAATAGCGGATGGTTTTCGCATTTATCTGGGATTTCGTCGCAAGTTCGCTGATTTTCATATTGACCTTCCAGTCGCTGTAACCTTTAGCATCGGCAGTATCATTTATTCCTGTCCTGAGGGTCAAGTAAATAGTTATGTCTGATACGTTTCGCTCTACTGGTTTGGTTTTGTCATTAAGTTGTTTATCTCTGGGGATGTCGGTGAGTGTTGCGGCGCCGCTGATTCCGCTGGCCACTGCTGTGAGTACTGCGCTGGTTTCGCCAGGGCCTGAGCACCATGAACATGAATCCCATGCTGAAGAACAGCATGAAGACGGGGGCCAGGATGCGCACGCTGAAGGTGAGCACCATGATGAACACGGCCACGGTCATGAGATGGAAAAAATCGTCATCCAGGCAACGCGCTCTGGCCGGATTGCCGATGAGCAGCCGGTGCGGGTGGAGCTGATCAACCGCGAAGAAATCGAAGAAAAGGCGGCGATGCGACCGGGCAATATTTCTATGCTGGTAGCCGAAACCGGTGGCGTGCGCATGCAAACCACCTCGCCAGCGCTGGGCAGTGCCAATATCCGATTGCAGGGTTTGTATGGTCGTTATACTCAGCTGCTGGCCGATGGTCTGCCGCTGTATGGTAATCAGGCTGCGTCGATTGGCCTGTTACAAATTCCGCCAACAGATCTGGGCCGGGTTGAGATCATCAAAGGCTCGGCGTCATCCTTATATGGTGGCTCGGCGCTGGGTGGGGTGATCAACCTTATTTCCCGCAAGCCAGGCGACGAGTTCAAGGGCGAGGTGCTACTGAACCTAACCACACGCGATGGCCAGGATCTGACGTCTTACATCGAAAGCCCGCTGACTGATGACCTGAAAGGCTCGCTGACGCTGGGTGCACACCATCAGAAGTCTGAAGACATAGACAACGACGGCTGGTTCGATTTGGCCGGGTATGAGCGCTACACTGCACGGCCGCGTTTGTTCTGGGAAGGTGAGCAGGGTGAAACCCTGTATGTCACTGCCGGAGCCATGACCGAGCAGCGCAATGGTGGTACTAAAGCTGGGTTTACCATGGCGGATGGCAATCCGTATGTACAAACGCAGGATTCAGAACGTCTGGATGGTGGGTTTGTGTATAGCCAGCCGATGTCCGACATGCTTACGCTACATGCGCGCTCATCGGCCATGGTGCAAAACCATGAGCATGGCTTTGGTCTGATACTGGAAGAAGACAAGCACGAGAGTTATTTGTTTGAAACCAGTGTCAGTGGGTACAACGACACCACCGACTGGCTACTGGGCATGGCCTATCAGTCGGATGTGTTTGAGTCTGAGACGTTTCCAACCTTTGATTACAGCTATGAGGTGCCGGGCCTGTTCGCGCAGCTGGATCACACGCTGAGCGATACACTGACCGCCTCAGTGAGTGCACGGGTGGATGACCACAATGAATATGGTACTCAGTTCAGCCCGCGGGTCACCTTGTTGTATCGTCCGGGTGAGCTGACGGTACGCGGCTCCTATGCGCAGGGCTATTTTGCGCCAACGCCGTTTGTGGAAGACATCGAAGCCGCGGGTTTATCGCGCTTAGCACCGGTAGGTGATTTACAGGCAGAGGAAGCCGAAACCGCCTCGCTGGACTTTACCTACACCTTTGATTCGGTTGAAACCAGCCTGACCCTGTTTGGCTCAAATGTGGATAACGTCACTGAGCTGGAGGTCGTGCCGACAACAGATGGTACCCAGCCTACTCAGGTTCGCCTGATCAATGCACTGGGCGAAAGTCAGATCCGTGGTTCAGAAGTACTACTGCGTTATTACTGGCGCGACGTAAAACTGACCGCCAGTTATTTGTACCTTGATGCAACCCAAAGCGTGGATGGCCAGACCCGCACAGAGATTGCGCTGACGCCTAAGCACTCGGCCGGATTTGTGGCCATGTGGGAGCAGCACGGCAACTTCCGCGCCGGGTTTGAAGCTTATTACACCGGGCCGCAGCGCCTCAATGCTAACCCGTATGTCACTGAGTCTGATCCATACTGGCATCTAGGCCTGATGGGGGAGATCACCACCGGGCGTTACAGCTGGTTTATCAACTTCGAGAACCTGCTGGATGTAAAGCAAACCGACGAGCATCCATTGTTGTTGCCGCAGCAGGCCCTCAGTGGCCAGTGGACAACGGATATCTGGTCGCGTAACGATGGCTTTATTGTGAATGCGGGTGTGCGCATTAAATTTGGCCATTAACCCTCAGGTGCAGCTGTTCGGGGCGGTGTCTCTCACTGATAAACTAAGTGGGCTTTTTAGTAGATCCCGTGTCAAGCACGGGATGACACAGAAGGGAGCTGTTGCTTTTAGTTAATCAACACCAGCTCCTGATCGATACCGATAAACTGCTCCAGTAGCAGTTGCTCCCCGTGCACATCGCTGATCTTCCAGGCAGTAGGTTTCAGGGAACGCAGCGTATTGAGCAAGTTTCCGTCTAAGTCGTACCGGTTCAGCGTCAGGTTTGTCTGGTCGACGCTGTAGATATGCTCGCCTTTTATGACCATAGCACGCCCGTACAGGGATGGGAGCGTTATGGCGTCAGCGGGATCTTCACCCGGCATAAAGCGCTTTACCCTGCTCTGAGCATCACTGTAGTACACCTGCTCATCCACCTGCCATGCGCGCTGTACGCCGTTAATCCCCAGTTTAGTCAGCTGGTTACTTGTTAAGTCATAACGATATAAACCACCGGGCATGGGGTCGTTTATCAGCACCAGCACTTGCCCCGATTGATGCCAGGCTTGTACAGAATGAATGGGCAATCTTGTGCTCAGGCTGTGCTGCTGGCCAGATAAACCAGCGCGGTACAGTTTTCCGCCTTGCGCCCAGAGCAACTGAGTTGAATCGGGCGACCAGACAAACCCATGGACAGGATGGGGGAAGCTGGCATCGCTGAGTGCAATGACCTGGTCATTCTGCCAAACCCAGAGCTGATCCACTCCGTTGCGATTGGATATGAACGCAATATGCTGACCGTCCGGTGAATACTGCGGCTGCCGCTCCTGGACCTGGGTGCGTGACAAGCTCGGGTAGGGCAGAGAGCGGGTGTTCAGATCGGGGGCTTGTGTGGTCACAGCCAGATCACCGTGATTGAGCGCCAGCTTTA
The DNA here is from genome assembly GCF_005886805.2 of Pseudoalteromonas rubra. Lineage (NCBI taxonomy): Bacteria > Pseudomonadati > Pseudomonadota > Gammaproteobacteria > Alteromonadales > Pseudoalteromonadaceae > Pseudoalteromonas > Pseudoalteromonas rubra. The sequence goes on along the minus strand of NZ_CP045429.1, from coordinate 3,853,256 downwards.
CGATATCAATGTCTTTTCTGCCAGTCACCGCAACCAGAGTATGACTGTCCGGGTGCTGATCTGCGGATACCAGATTGGTAGCCGGAGTCGGTAGCAGGTTCAATTCACCGTTTAGTTCCAGGCTATATAACTGACCATGACTGATAAGCAACAGGGTACGACCGTCGGCAGAAAAATGGCCGGCGAGCAGGGCATTGGGGTCCATATTGGGAAGCAGGGTTATCGGGCTGTTGTGAAGTATTTGCGCGTTTTTATCCAGGAGCGTCAATCTGTGGTTGCGCTGCTTATCCCGGCTAAACAACGCAAAACGCTGGCTGGGCGCGTGATAGTCAAAGTGATACAGGTAGTCATCTGTGGCGGAATATAAGGGGCTGACAGTCTTAGTTAAGTCGTTGTATTGAAGCAGCCGGGTTTGGTCTGGGCTGTGTTGTAAGAAGGCATAAGCATGATTGGGTAGCGCTTTAGGTGTGTGGGGCTGGCCTGAGCTGCACAGGTAACGTGGCTCAATGGCTTGGGGTTTAGCAAGTGCCTGGGCGAAATCCAGCGTGGCCAGCGCCCAGCATGTGTGCGTTTTGTCGGTGACAATGTCTTGATCACAGTCGGCTTTGGCTGCAAACACCAGCTCTCTGCCATCTGGGGTGAAACTGGGCGCGCCAAATTGGCCGGGTGTATTACTGAGCTGAAACTCTTTACCACTATCGAGGTGCCTTGCCCACAAATGGCTACTACAGCTGCCCGCATAGCGGTTAAAAATCACATGCTGGCCATTCGGGCTGAATAGGGCATGAGATTCATGAGCATCAGTGTGGGTCACCGGAGTGAGGCGAGTGTATGCCGGCAGTGGCTTGTTGGGCCAGTTGAGGTATACCAAGGTGCTCAGTAAGAGTGTGCTTACTAATGTTATAACTAGCTTCAGGTAAGGTTTTTGGGTTTCAGTCTCTGCAGCTTCTGGCCAGCGTACCGGGACCAGCAGGCGGTATCCTATCTTTGGGTGGGTAGCGATAATGGTGGGATTTTTGGCATCGTCTCCCAGTACTTTACGCAAAATGGCAATACAGCGTTGCAGGGCATTGGGCACGACTTCAACGCCCTGCCAGACGTGCGTCATAATCTCCTGATGGGTAACAACTTGCTTGCCGTGTTCGCGCTGGCGCTGTGCCAGCAATAGCAGAACCTGCAACACCTTTGGCTCTACATGGGTGTGCTGCTCATTGAGGATCACGACACTGCGGGAGAGGTCGATTTCATATGCGTTAATAAAGAATCTTGTCTGTGTCATTGTAATCCGCTACTGCCTGAATCCGGCATTGAGTGTACGGCGCAATGTGATGTCTGTCGAGGTGTGCAACAGCGGATGCAGATCTGTTACTTGAGACATTGTTTTGCTGCAGGCAGGGATATGAGGTTTTGTTGCCTGAGTGAAATCACCTTGCTGAGTTGCGCCAGACCAGCGGCCCTTGTTATCCCGGCCTCCGAGCCGGGTAGCATGCAAAATATGCACAATTGCAGCGTATGTAATGTGAAAGTCATGTGTTTTTGCATCGCTAACTTATGAGTTGCCGGTGAGTAGATCCCGTGTCAAGCACGGGATGACGGCGGAAGGGGCACGGGATGGATGAGAAAAGCGCATGTGGTGACGGAGCAGGGGCGCGTGGCGGCAGAGTAAAGAGCACGGAATAGCGCAGGGTGAGCGGTTTGGAATACATTAAAACTTATCTATCCTATTCAATGTATTAGATTTATTTTCTGCGTGTTAACCCGGTAATTTCTTGTCCCTCAGCAATTCATCAGCTTTTCATTAGGGTGGCTTTGTGGTGTTGTGCTGCGCCATGGCATCCAATGGCGCTCAGACAATAATAAAAGAGCGCTAATCCTATGTATTTTGATAATAACAAACGCTTTATCTGTTTTTCCGGACACGGTTTTAAACACGTTTCTCAGTGGCTGAGTACTCTGTTTTTCGGGATGTTGCTGATATCGAGACGCCCATCTATGTTGGTGTTGTGTTGCGCGCTGGCCACTCTGGGCGTTTGTCCGCTTTCTCATGCACAAACGTGCGAGGTACAGATCATTGAACGTACGGTTGAGGCTTACGGAGGTGAACGCTTACTGACTGTGCCGGGTTTGTCGGTCAATGAATCCTTCTACCATTATTCACAGTGGTTGAGCGGTCATGCCTTGCAGGGCCCGATGGTGACTTATATGAGTGAGTTGCAAAGCGAGTATCACATTGATTTTGCCTCGCAACGTATGGTGTTTAAGCAGGCTAACACTCGCCGGGTGGGCAGTCATGGCAGTGATACACCTGAAGTGACTCATCGCTTGTTTAACGCGGGTAAGGGTACCAGCATTGATCATGCTTTGCAGCGGTATCAACCGAGCCCGCGTATCTCCTTTGAGAATGCTACGCTGGGCTTTGACGCCATGCTGGATACCCTGATCGTGCGTAAACTGGCAAGGCTCAAACAAACCAGCCGGTGGCTTGATAAGGCTTATATCGCAGGTATCCCCCATGATGTGATGACTGTGCCACTGGATGATGATCCGCAGACCACGCATATACTTTATCTGAACCAGGACAGTGGCGCATTGAGCCGGGTGATGACTGAGCTGCAAGGTAAAAAACGGTTTTATGACTTTATAAATCACCGCAAAACCCAGGGGATTCTGTGGGCGTCTCAGGTGCTGGTCAGTACCGCACAGGGTCCGCTTTATCACAGTCGGGCGCGCACGCTTAACGTTGGGCAGCCCGGCGAAGCGTCATTTCAAATTCCAGCTGCTTATCAACGCGCGCCAAAGGTAAAGCCGTTTGATGTTGCCGGGCTGACAATACGTGAGCTGGCAGCTGGCGTGTATTTTGTTGGTCAGGATTGGGGTTATACCTTATTTGTTGATGCCGGTGATTATCTGATCTCGGCAGGTACCTGGCAGATGAACGCGCAGGCCGGCGCATGGGCGAAAGCACTGAGCAAATTAAGAGACAGCACCTCACTTGATAAGCCTGTGAAGTATCACATTGTGACACACCATCATACCGATCATCTGAGAGGCTTAGCGGATACTCAGGCTGAGAACACCACCTTGCTCGTCCATCCGGCCGACAAAGCGGCGGTTGAAGCTGAGCTGGGCCCACGTGTCAACATCGAGCCTATCCCTGCCTCCTACACGCTGGCTGCTGGTAAAATCCGTTTGTTGGATGTGCCCAACAGCCATGCGGCACATAACCTGATTGTCTACCTGCCTGACTCACATATTTTACTGACAGAGGACATGTTCGGCAGCAGTTTCGAACAGGCGCTGCACTCACCAGCTCGCTGGCCAGACCTAGATACTTACCATAGATTGGATACGCTGGTGGACACGCTCAACAAGCAGGGGATTGACGTTTCGCAGTATGTGTCTTCGCATCATGGCAGGGTGCTGACTCAGACAGATATCGACCGGGCCATGGCGATACCGCGCACTGAGCGCGCAGTGCTGTTACAGCGCTTATTTGGGGGTAAATAAGAAAAAAGCGGCACACAGCAGTAGGACTGTGTGCCGCCTGGTCGTGGCTAACGGTGGCTGTTACTCATAACGCAGTATCAGCGAAGGACGGGTGCTAGCCGCTTTAAAGGCCAGACAGGCAACGGTCAGCCAGGTGATGGCCAGCACGGCCAGTGTGGCGGCGGCATACACCCAGGCTGCCTGTTCAATGCGTTCGTTAAAGTTATTCAGCCAAGTACTCATTACCCAGTAGCTTAGCGGTATGGCCAGTAACCCCCCTATGCCGACTATGGTGATGAACTCCTTAGATAAAATGGTCACTATGCTGAGCCGTGATGCGCCTAGTACTTTGCGCACTGCCACTTCTTTTTGGCGGCGAATGGTTGCAAACGACGCCAGCCCCAAAATCCCCATACAGGTCAGCACAATCGACAGCGTACTGAACAGCAGTACCAGTTGCTGCATTCTGAACTCGTTGATGTGGGCACGCTGATAGTCGTCTTCAATCAGGCTGATCTCGACCTCAGGCATCGCCAGCTCGTCGCGAATGAGCTGTTCGGCCTGGCGCATCACTTGCGCTTTGTTTGCTCCCGGTTGCAGCTTGAGCACCAGAGTACCAATTGCTACATTAATGTCTCCCGCAGTCAGTAACACCGGGAGTTGCTGCTGACGTGCTGAGCCAATTTTAATGTCTTTGACAATGCCAACCACCGTGGCGCGGGCTGTACCTGCGTGTGAGCTGAGGGTCTGGCCCAGCAGCACGCTGGGTTCATCGTAGCCGGCCTGCTTTGCCAGACTCTGTGAGAGCAGCACAGAGAAAGATCGGATATTGTCATCGTTGGTTTGGATCCAGTCGCTGGCAAACTGAGGCAAGAAATCCCGACCTGCTACCAGCTCCAGGCCCAGTGTTTCAACGGCGTGGAAGCCAGTGGCGATAGTCGGCTGTGTGCCTTGCAGACGCTCTCCGTTTGGAAATACCAAAAACAGTTCAGAAGTCATATCATTGGTCAGCAGGGTATCTGACTGAGTGACCTGCGCGACGCCTCGCAGCGCTCTGAGGGTTCTCAGTACCCGAGGTTCTGCTTCCTGATATAGCGCTTCTGCGGGCAGGTTTTTAATGATCAGTCGGTCGTTTTTTGCATAGCCAACCGGCAGGTCGTTGATCAGCGCCATTTGTTTGTAAACCACGGCAGCGGCAACAATCAGCGCCACCGATAGGGCCCCTTGCAGTCCCAGTGTCAGCTTGCGTACCCAGATGGCTGTTTTACCGCGTTGCAGATCACCACTGAGCACCCGCTTGGCACTGAACGAGGCAATAAACAGCGCCGGGTAGAGCCCCGAGATCACCCCTATCAGCACCACAACACCCATCACCGCGACTAAAAATAAGGGCGAGAAGCTCAATGACAGGCTGCGCTCAAGCAGCTGGTTGGCATAGGGGATCACCATTTCCACTAATGCCAGTGCAATCAGCGCAGCCACCATCACGATAAACAAAGACTCCGTCAAAAACTGGGTGATCAGTTGCGGCTTACTGGCCCCCAATGCTTTGCGCACACCCACTTCTTTGGCACGTTTTGCGGCACCGGCAATGTTCAGGTTGATGAAGTTCACACTGGCAATCACCAGCAGCAAAATAGTTAACGCAATACAGACTTGCATGACCAGACGAGAGCCGCCTTGTTTCATCTCAAACGGGCCACTGCTGTGAAAGTGCAACTCTGACAGACGGCTTAATTCTATGGCCCTGAGCTTGCGGCGGCCGGTCGACTGCTCGCGCATGGCCTCTGTCATCTGCTTGGCGATAAGCCCAGCATCTGTGCCTTCAGCCAGGCGCATATAGACATAGCCAATGAAGGGCATTTTGGTGGCCTTGGGCAGTGCCGTTAAGGTTTCGAATACAAAATGGGTGTTGTCCGGCAGATCGTCAAATACTGCGGCTACTTCGTACTGACCCTGTGTATATGACAGGGTTTTGCCCACGGCATTCACGCTGCCAAACAAACGCAGCGCTTGTGCCCTGCTAATGGCCAGCAAACCCGGACGGCTTAGGGCACTGTTCAGGTCACCATGCAGCACCGTCATATTGATAAACTCCGGCAAATTGGCCGAGGCCAGATAGACCTTGCTCAGGCGTACCTGCTCGCCCGCCACACTGACGTCCAGCGCCATCGGCTCGGCTGAGTAGGCCAGGTTGTCGGTGGACACCAGCATCATGATGTCTTCAACCTGTGCATGGTTTTGCATATTCAGGGCCTGTTGCGAGTCGGAGGCTGCGATCAGTTGCAGACCCCAGGCACGGTAATCGGTATGCACCCGGTAAACACGCTCAGCATGGGGGTGTTGTTTGTCAAAAGACAGCTCATAGGCTGCAAACAGCGCTACCATAATGGCGGCTGCCAGACCAATACTAAAACCGGCCAGATTAAGGGCAAAGTGGCGGGTGTCTTTTTTAATCGCCCTGAGTGTGGTTTTAAAGTAATTCACAATCATAACAGATACGTCCTTTTTAGTGCCGGCGCGTTAAGCGGCAGGGGAAACGCTGTTGGCTTTGTCCAGCATGACCTGGCCGTCGAGCAGCCGCACCAGGCGATCGGCATAAGCCCCTTCTTTTTCCGAGTGGGTAACCACAATCACAGTGGTGCCTTCGCGGTTGAGTTCGCGCAGCATAGCCATGACTTCTTCGCCATTTCTGGAATCCAGGTTACCGGTAGGCTCATCCGCCAGGATCAGCTTAGGGGTGATCACGAGCGCTCGGGCAACGGCCACCCGTTGCTGCTGACCGCCTGACAATTGCTGGGGCAGGTGATCGGCGCGGTGGTCAATAGCCACGCGCTTTAAAATGGCTTCAACCCGCTGTTTTCGTTGTGCTTTAGAGATGTTCTGATATTGCAGGGGTAGCTCCACGTTTTCGAATACGGTCAGTTCATCAATCAGGTTAAAACTCTGAAACACGAAGCCGATAGACGATTTGCGCAGTTCAGCCAGGCGTTTTTCGCTGTATCCGGCAATGTCGGTGCCAGCGAATTCAAACGCGCCTGAGGTGGGCGAGTCGAGCATGCCTAGAATAGACAGCAGGGTTGATTTACCGCAGCCCGAGGGGCCCATAATGGCCAGAAACTCGCCTTCATTAACCTGTAGGTCAATTTCGTTCAGCGCGATAGTTTCGACGTCTTCAGTGCGAAACACGCGGCTTAAGTTTGTCAGTTTAATCATCTTCAATTCCTTCAGGCTGTTGTTATTCTGGTTTTAGTTCAGTTGTAATGTCTGTGCTTTATCAAAGTGGCTGTAGCTGGAGGTGATCACCTGATCGCCCGGTGCCAGTCCGTCTAATACTTCAAAGTAGTCACGGTTTTTCTTGCCCAGCACGATGTTTTTACGGATCGCGGTGTCGCCCGCTACCACATAAACCCAGTTGCCACCGCTGCTGGTATAAAACGCCCCGCGTTTGACCAGCAGGGCATTGTTTTTGCTGTCGCCCAGCATCAGGGCCACATCCAGGTTCTGGCCGCGTTTTATGCCATCTAGCCCGGCTGGCAGCGCTACTTCTACCTGAAATTGCGCATTAGTGACTCGGCTGTCGATTTTGCTGACGTGCGCAGTGACTTGCTCGGTGCCTAATGAGACGTGTACTGCCATGCCGCTGTGTACCTGGTTAAGATAAAACTCATCCAGCCGGACCGTGAGCTTGTATTCATTCGGTATGTCTATTTGACCCAGGCGTGCGCCACGCTCTTTGGACTCGCCAATTTCAACGTCCAGCTCGCTCAGATAGCCAGACACTGGTGCTTTGATCAGCAGGTTATCGAGGTTGTGACGGGCAAATTGCAGGTTCTTTTGCAGCATCTCAGCACTGTCTTCGAGCTGTTCAACCTGGACTTCACGGATGGTGTTTTCCTGTTTTTGGCGATCCAGGGTCAGTTCCTTACGGGCTTTGTAGTAGGCCAAATCATCTTTGATTTCATCCAGCTTGTCCTGGGCCAGCAAGCCTTTTTTAGCCAGTCGCGCCGATTGTGTGTAGCGCCTTTGCAGGTGGTTGATCTGCAGTTCAATCTCCAGCAGGTCGCGGCGCAGGTTCAGGCGGCTGGTTTCCATGTTCATTTGCGTGTTACGCAGAAAGTTAAGTTGCTCGGTGACTTGCGCTTCACGGCTCATGACATCCAGTTGAAGATTCGTATTGCTCAGGCGCACCAGTGGCTGACCTTGTTCAACATACTCACCTTGTTCAACCAGACGCTCTTCAACCCGGCCGCCAGCGACGGTGTCGAGGTAAATGGTGGTTTTTGGCACCACCTGACCACGCAGACTCAGGGCATCAACAAACTGGCCCTGCTTTACGGTACTGATGGTCAGGCTGTTTAGTGGCACATTTTGGCTGCGTCCGGTGCTGCTCGATTGTGTAAAGGCATAGGCAAGGGCGGTTGCTAGTATTAAGCTAACCGTGACGCCCGTCTTAAGGTGCTTGTTGAGTCCTGAGCGTTCTATCTTTTTATCCATAGTGCAGCTCCTGCTGTCTGATGCGGTTCGGGTGTATGAACTAAAGTAATCAAACCGCGTGCCAACCTTGAAAGTATAATAAATACAAAGGACTATCGTCTTATTTGGCTTTTTGCTCTGGCGCAGGTGTCCGCTAATAGAACAGTCGGTATCACGCAAGTGCCCATAAATGGACACATACTCGTGCAATACGCTAAGCTAGTAAGCCAATAAAAATAAGTTAGGGACAGATCGTGAGCGCAAAACAACCCGGGGCCATTTTGGTAGTGGACGACAACCCGGATATTCTGATCGCGGCGAGGTTGCTGCTCAAACAACACTATCAGGTGGTCAAAACCACCGACAATCCGTTTGATATTGAACAGCTGGTTAAAGCCCACAACATTGAAGTGATCCTGCTGGATATGAACTTTAATCGTGATGCCATCAGTGGTCAGGAAGGCTTTTACTGGCTGAAGAAAATCATTACGCAGGACCCCAGCATTGTGGTCTTGCTGATGACGGCCTATGGTGACATTCAGCTGGCGGTAGATGCCATTAAGGCCGGCGCGGCAGATTTTATTGCTAAGCCCTGGCAAAACGAGCAGTTACTGGGGGCGGTTGCGGCGGCGTTTGCCCACGCCAAAGACAAGCAGCAGTTGGGCAAGCTGACTCGCCAGACACAAGGACTGAATCAGGCGCTCAGTGAGTCATCAACGGGCCCGGCCTTTGACTTTCTGGGCCAAAGTGCGGCTATGCAACAGGTGTTTGCGACCATAGACAAAGCGGCTCAGTCTGATGCCAATATTCTGATCACCGGTGAAAGCGGCACAGGCAAAGAGCTGGCCGCTCACGCCATTCACCGCGCCAGTCTGCGTGCTGCACAGCCCATGATCAGCCTGGATATGGGCGCCATTTCTGATGCGCTGTTTGAAAGCGAACTGTTTGGCCACAAAAAAGGCGCTTTTACTGATGCCAAAACCGATAAAATAGGCCGGTTTGAGCTGGCCAGTGGCGGGTCGTTGTTCCTTGATGAGCTGGGGAATTTGCCCTTAAATCATCAGGCCACCTTGCTGGCGGCGCTACAGAATCGTTGCATCACCCCTGTGGGTGGCACTAAACCGCTTGATGTGAATATCCGCCTGATCTGTGCGACGAACGACAACCTGCAACAGGCGGTCAATGAAGGACGCTTCAGACAGGATCTATTGTATCGTATCAATACGGTCGAAATCCGCTTGCCTCCGCTGAGGGAGCGCAGCGAGGATATTCCCTTACTGGTGAATTATTATCTGGCGCACTTTGCACACAGGTACAAACGTATATTGCAGATCACCGAGCAAGATATGGCCGCGCTGTGCGGATATGGCTGGCCCGGTAACGTTCGCGAGCTTGCCCATGCGATTGAGCGGGCTGTGATTTTATCGGATGGCGATACGCTGGATGTGACGTCTGTGATTGGCGCGACCGCGACCTCATTGGAGGCTGTACAAGACAGTAGTGGGAGTTACGACACGTTCGATCTGGAGGTGCTGGAACAGCGGGCCATTCGTGCTGCGCTTAAGCATTATCAGGGTAATGTGAGTCACGCTGCCAAAGCGCTGGGGTTGACGCGCGGTGCTATGTATCGGCGACTGGAAAAATATGGGCTGTAGGGAGTAACCATGTCCTATCTGAAACGTCACCCCCGCTGGTTACTGGGGTTACAGCTGGGCCTTTTGTGTGTGCTGATAAGCTTGGCAACCGGACAATATCTGCACAGTGGGCTCAGTGCCAGCTGGTTGCTTGTATTGTTGCTGATCGTGGTGTGCTGTGGTGCGATATTTACCTTGTTTGCCCGGCAGCAAAGACAAAGCACGGCGGTGATCCGGGCGCTGGTGAATGGCGACAGTTCTTTGCGACTCAGTCCCAGTCATCCGCTGCACCAGGAGTATGACGAGATCCGCCATACTATGCAGGCAGCGCGGTTCAAAGCTGAGCAACAGGCTCAGTTTTTTCAGGCTTTGTTGCTGCACATTGAGCTGGCAGTGCTGGTGTGTGACAGTGAAGGCAAGGTGATTGAGTCCAACCCGGCGGTGGCACGTCTGCTGGGTAAGCCGGTCAGCAGCGTGACTGAGCTGGACCAGATTGGCGCGTTAATTCAAAGTTGTGATACCCAGTTAAAAACCAGTGCCCCCTGGCAGCGTGGTGAGCAGCAGGATACTTTGTCAGTACAGATCAGCGTCGCACAAATTCAGGGTCAGATCCGCAAGGTGATCACCCTGACCTCTATTCATACTGCCCTGAACAGCAAAGAGCAACAGGCCTATAAGCGCCTGACCCGGGTATTGACCCATGAAGTAGCGAACTCCATCACCCCTTTGTCCTCGATTGCTCAGTCTTGCCGGGGACTGTTGCCCGATGCACTGTGTTTTGATGATGAAGACGACAAAGACGATTTGATCCTGGCATTGAATACATTGGCTGCGCGCACTGAGCATCTGGGAGCGTTTATTACCCGCTTCAGGGCGATCAGCAGTTTACCACGCCCGAGTCTGAGTCCCACCTCCCTGGCGCCTTTGCTGGAGCGGTTAGTAGCCTTGCACAAAAACCAACTCAGTGCGGCAGGGATCCAGTGTGAGCTGAGCGTGTTAACCAAGCTGCTGGTGATGCTGGATCCCGGACAGATCGAACAGGTGTTGATAAACCTGTTCACCAATGCGGTTCAGGCCATTGAGCAGGTGCAGCAAGGCGGCACTCAGCAAATCGACAACCCAGTAATTCAGCTGACGCTGGCACAAAATGAGGCACAGCAGGTGTATGTGGAGATCTGCGATAATGGGCCGGGCGTTGAAGCGCATGTCGTTGAGATGATGTTTGTGCCTTTCTTCACGACTAAACAGCAGGGATCGGGCATTGGCCTGAGTCTGTCTCGGCAGATCATGGTCAGCCATGGCGGCGACCTGATCTATTTGCAAAAACCACAGGGGGCCTGCTTTCGCTGTGTATTTGGCTAAAGGAAAAAAGCCAGGCTAGCTGGCTTTAGTTTGAAGGCCATGGCAGGCAACCATGACCGGGGTCATAATCTCGGGTACCGTAGGGGGCCAATAAGACACCGTACCGGGCAAGGTACCTCTGATTCATCGTGTCGCAGCATGATGGCTGAGCGCAAGTCAGGCCAAGTATTCACACCCAGAGTAGGCGTATAGGGTAAAAGTCGCAGGACTATGCCACTTGACGATGCGTGCAAACGCTAACCGTTTCAATCATTAGTCACCCGGGCAATTGTTATTGCGGATACACTCTTTATCCATGTCATCAACCCAGACATCCTTGAGGTAACAGCCTGCCGGGTCGTCGACCCAAATCACTTCAGTGTAACTGAGATCAACGATTTTAGAGAGGTAAAGGTAGCCTGCATAGACCTTGCCGTTCTCATAGTGGTGGTTGATAGGCCTTTGCTGTCTACAGGTCGTGTCTTCGACGATTTCCTGGTAGCTTGTATTAAGATAATCTACATTGTTGCCTGTACTGTACAGTGTACCGCTGTGGGTGCAGTGATACTTGACTTTAGTGGTCGTCACCTTCTTTTTGGGGCAGACCAAAATTTGCGTCCAGTAGGCGCTGGCAGGGGCCGAGTAAGCCATTACACTGGCGAGTACAATGCTGATTGCTTTGAGTGATTTCATGTTGTTTTCCTTTTGCTTATTGCTATTCGAGTAATACCAATTTGCTTAATGAAGTGTTCTGTTAACTCCTTCAAATTGAACAGGTATTAAGTGAAATTGGTATAATATCCACAGCCGATTTTGATTGTGGTTTAGTTCGGCAGCGACAGTGTCATCTTAGCAATGGCGTGCGGTGCAGACGCCTCCCCGACCGGGGGCGGATGATAGATAGAATGGCAGTTGTTGCGGTTTAGAAATTAATATGCAGGCTGAGTTCAATGGTTCTCGGAGCGGCAATGGCCGCCTGCGTCGGGTAAAAAATGTCTGCCCAGGGGACATACACTTCATTAAGCAGGTTGCGCACATTGAGATTCAACCGGGCATGTTCAAATTGGTAGGCTGCAAATAGGGTGACTGTCTCATAGCGAGTAAAGGTAACTGAATTTTGGAAGTTACCATAGCGATCGCTGACATGGCGTATACCGGCGCCTATTTCCAGTGGCCACCCGCCAATTTTATCCCAGCTGAACCAGGCATTGGCCACAATCTCAGGCACATTGGGCGGGGTATGACCGCTGGCATTGACACCAAAGTCCGGGTCGACAAAGGACTGGTAGCTGGCGTTGGTGTAGGCGATATTGCCACCCAGGCGCACATGTTTGGCTGGCTGACTGGTGATCGCCAGCTCCAGCCCGTATGCAACATGGGTGCCCGAATTACCGACCGTATCATGTGATGTCAGCAGCAGAATATTACGCCGCGTAATATCGTACCAGGCCAGAGTGAGCTCGCTCTGCCAGGCATTGAGTAAGGTTTTGATGCCGACTTCGTATTGGCGAATATCTGTGAAATCAAAGTTTTCGTTGGCATTGACCAGATAAATATTAGATCCCACCGGATCATGTCCGGTGCTCCAGTGGGCGTATACACTGAGTGCGTCGCTAAACTGATAGGTTGAGCCTAACTGATAGGCAAGTGGGGTGAAGGTGCGTGCAAAGCTCTCATCGGCAAGAAAGTTGCCTGAGACATCGTAGTTGTCCCGGACCAGCCGAATGTGGTCGCGACGCAGCCCGCCAAACAGACGCCAGTGCTCAGTGACTGACAAGGTATTGTTAAGGTACAGGGCCCATTGCCGGATATCGGTCGGACTGCTGTGTTTGTCCAAAACGCCGAACTGACCGGCCATTGGCGTGAGTAACGACACGCTGTCTCCGTCGGGAAATCCTCTTTCGCGGCTAAAGTCGGTGACTTTAAACTCTGCACCAAAGGCCAGCTGATGTGCCATAGTACCAAGCTGGTAGCGGTATACGCCTGCGAATTGATTGCCATAAAAGGTGTGATCGTGAAACACAAAAAAACGGTCCCGCTCAATCAATTCGGTGGCCGGGTTGAAGACATAGCTTTCTGCATTTTGCCAGGCGCGATCGGCCTTAAAGTGAAACAGCGTATTGCTCAGTGACAGTGTATCACTGGGCTGCCAGTCTGTGCGCAGGCGAGACCATAGGTGTTCTGAATCCGAGCGGCTATCTGCGACATTATAGTTGAGGTAGCGGGTCCGGTTATCCAGCACCTGGTCATTGGCGGTGGTGACTATGCCCGCAATAGGGTCTAAGGCAGCATGCGCTGGTACCAAAGGCGTGCCCCAGTATGCGGGGAGATCATCTTCGAGGTAATCAAAACTCAGCAGCCAGCTTAGCTTTGGGCTGGCCTGCCACAGTATGGATGAAGTTGCATTCAGAGAATGCGACGGGGTGTTGTCGACCCAGCCGTCTGACTGTGCTTTATTCACATCCAGCCGGGCGGCGCTGTTTGAGCTGACCGGCAGATGAAGGCCGACGCCCCATTCTCGCGTATCAAACCTAGATTGAGAGACAAAAACTTCTGTACTAACAGGGGCATCAAGCTGAGGTTTACGGGTGATCATGTTGATCACTCCTGACGCGGTGCCTTGGCCAAATTGCAGTGCGGCGGGCCCTTTGATAACTTCTATTTGTTGCAGGTTAAAGGTGTTGTGTGGCCGCATCGTCATGGACGCCGGGCCCAGTTTAATCCCATCCCGTACCACAGAGACGGAATCGCGAATAAAGCCTCGCATAGCGAAGCTGGAAGGCTCCGCGGGTGACTCGCCCGAGATAACGCCCACCAAATTTTCGACTGCACTGGTGACTGAAGTCAGACCGCGTGCGCGCATGGTTTTGCGCTCAATCACATCTATGCTGAACGGCAGCTCAAGTGCATTCAGGTTAAATGGATTAGCGCTGATGGGGGTAGTTTGCAGGTTCAGATCGCGTACCGCAGAGCCACTGAGCGTCACGTTGAGCAGCTCATCCAGGCTCATTTCAAATAACTCAGTCTCTTCAGCAGCCCGTATGCTGGCAGTGAACAGCCATATGCACAGTAATAAAAGCCAGTGGTAAACCTTCTGTGGATAGGTTGTTCGCATTTAGAATCATAATATTAAACGTGTATTTAGTCAGTGTAGCTCAGGATGTCAGGTTCGCCCGTGAAGCATTAGCAGAAGAGATAATTTGATGGAGGGTGAACACCGCAGATAAGTATGCGACATGGTTAATATTGCATGTCAGTCATTGCAGGTAAACGATAGAAGTTGCAAGCCAGGCTACCGGCTTGCAACTTATCATTGGCACAGAGTGCGAATTAGTTTTGATATCTATCTAGCCATTCACGGATCTTTCTGGCTTTTGTATAAGTTAATGTCATATGTGCTTCGTTATTACTTGGATAAGCAGCGACCTCATCCCAGTAATTTGCACTGCCTGCCAGCGCTGAGCGAGTTGAAACAAATGAATGCTTCTGGCCGATCGTCACATAAGGTGTGATTGGGTGTGACTGGCTGGCGATCAGGTTAGAAAAGACCTGATAGAAATCGGCGTAACCACCTGCAACGTTATCAACACTTGGTTTGGTGTAGACTTTAAAGTACTTGCTTCCACCATTGTACCATTTACGGTGCAATTTAAAGTGTGACGTCATAATAGCAGCAGGTGCACCCTGAGTGCGGCTTTGTGCTCCGTTGGTGATAGCCAGGGTTGGTACTGTTTGTACGTGGCCTAAACTTGCTAGCTTTGATAGTAAAGCACTGCGGTCTGATGACCCTGAAGGGGTGTCCATGATCAGTTCTTTAAAGGTTTTTGTGTTCAGCTTAGCGGTAATAGCTTCCAACTGACGACGTGCTTCACGGCAGTCACCGCTTAAACCACAAAGACTTGAATCGACTTTATCAAGTAGACGATTGGTGTTGTCCAGGATTGAGCGTGGGAAATTAGCGCCCAAGTGTGGTGCATCGAAGGAGATAAATGACGCGACATTATTGAGTGAACCGGTTTTTTCAATTTCACGCAATGCAAAGCGTGTTACAACGCCACCCATCGACAAGCCAACAAAAGAAGTCGAAGACACACCTGACTTGCTATTGATGACTTCTAGCAAACGTTTAACACCATCGGCGTTATATTCGATACCTTTGTCCTGATATCTGTAACGATAAAGAATGACATCGTAACCTGCACTTCTGAGGCTGCTCATCAGGCCACCACTGTTTACATCATTGTAAAAAGCCTGCTTAGTGTAGCTAGAGCCCGAAATATCTACGTGGTATGGCTGAACAACAACAACAGGTTTATTGAGTCGGTTGTCATTACCCATATATACATCGGCATAGCCATAGGAGTATCTTGGGTATTCAGTCCAAAGACGGCAGGTACGCTGTGGTGTAATCGCAAATTCCTGAGTGTCTGACTCAAGCGAAGCGCCTGCGGTGGGCTCTGGTTCGATACCCAGAGGGAGCTCTCCATCCCACCACTCACAAAATCTGTCCATCTCGGTCGAGTTTATATACCAAGTGCTGCTTGTGCTGCTGGTCGTCGACATGCGCTGGGCGGAAAGGGATTTAAACGGCGTAGTCAGACGTTCTGTCGTGGCGTTTTGAGTTTCTTTGCTGAACATGGAAATGGTATGTGATGAGTCAATTTTCAGACCATATTCATCCACTTCCTGGTTTTGTGCGAGTGCAGAGTTTGCAGAGATGGCTAGGAGTGCCATCGTGATTGTTTTTATTCTCATGTGTATTTCCTGTTTTTTCTAATAGTCCTGTATTAGGAATAGGTAATGTAATTATTTGTTATCACAAGATCAATACTTTGGTTTTTTGTGGTTTATTCATTGTTTTATTTTGTTAAATGGTGTGTTTGTGCATACGCATGGTTTTATAAACAGAGCATGGTTATATCCGATGAGCGCAAACGTCCCGTCATCTGGTCAATCGATGCAGAAGAAAGTTTGCTATTTACTGATAACTGAGTGAATATTTTTAAGTCAATCTGTGATGTGGAAATAAAAAATGATGCACGTGGCAGAAGTGTGCAAATGAGGTTGCTATGTTTTTATTTAACTTTATGTAACCAATGAATTTTAATGAAAGTAAATGATGCAAAAAAGTCATTGAAAAAAATGAGAGTAATTCTTTTTGATGAGTTGAAATGGTGTGTGGACCTTGATGAAACAAGGTCCGGCAGGACGAAAAATTAAAAGCGGTAACCTAAGTGGAGGCCAATTAATGCTTTGGACTCTACTTTTTCGGTGCCAAAGATATCGAGTATGTCAGCTCGATATTCCCGCTCGTCGGTGCGGCGAACCCCTACACTGGCACCAAATGTCCAACCCTCCTGAAGTGCGCCCTGTGAATAGTAGTGGTAATTGAGTGCGACAAACCCGTTTTCACTTGTTAAGGCCTCGCTGCCGGCAATGATGCCCAGCGTGTGTTTATTATCTTTGTCCAGGATGTACTCATAGCTTACGGCTGCGCCAATTAAGCCTGCGGAAATCGACAGGAGATGATCGTCATTGACTGCGTTGGTGTACTGAATGCCAGTTAAACCACCATAAGGGTATCCAGCACCAACACTGAGTTTGGCATGTGCAACGTTGATAAAGCTCACGGCTAAGAGTCCCAGTGTTAAATGGATTATTTTTTTCATTTTATTTTTATCCTTAGTTATGTAGAGGAGATGGGTTGTGAATACTTGCTCGCTGTTTGTTTAGTGGTCTACCCATATCGAGAGTTTGAATGGTGTAAGCGCATTACGTATGAGAACGTTTGTTTTTAATTTGGGCCTGTTGGTGTCGCACGTGACGCCCAATCTGGCAATTAAACTCACGCTCGAAGTGTATCAAAAAATAATTAATGTAGCGTATCAAAATGTAGCTATTTTGTTTTTGTCTTGAGTGAATATGTCTGGATTGAGCTTCTTTCAGTGTTAAACTCAAGGTTTTTTAAGATTAATATTTTACGCTCAATATCAGGCGTGTGAGCAATGCTGAACGATTGTCGCTGCTTGTGCTGTTATACCGGAAGTTTCAAAGTAAAACAGGCACCGCCCAGACGCGTTGAATCACTGACCTCGAGCTGGCCCTGGTGCCAATCGGCAATCCGCTGAGCAAGTGCCAGGCCCAGGCCAAATCCACGGTGAGTATGGTCGTCAGCATGCGCTCGGACAAAAGGCTTAAAAATATGTGCCTGCTGTGTACTAGGTACGCCCGAGCCATCATCATGCACTGCCAATGTGCAGAACCCTGGGCTGTGATTAAGTGTGACCACAATCTGGCCGTTTCCGTATTTGCTGGCGTTTTCCAGCAGGTTACTCAACAAGGTAGTCAAGTAAAATGGATCACCGATAACCTGTACGGCGTGTTCAGGTAAAGCCAGCTTGAGCGTTATATCCATGTCGTGCCAGGTGCGTGATACCTGTTTGACCAGTTGGCCAAGATCCAGCGGACGACGCTGTAGCTCTGCGATGCTTTGATCCATCCTTGCGTAGCTTAAGAGCTGATCGATCAGCGCGGACATGGTATCCAGATCGCGGTTGATCCTGGCTTCATAGTGACGCCGTTTGTCAGGGTCGGTGCTTTCCTCCAGGGTATCCATGCCGAGGCGGATCCGCGCCAGCGGTGTACGTAGTTCGTGTGACATGGCACCGCTGAGTAGTTTGACGTCCTGTACCAGGTATTCTATGCGTTCAGCCATGTGGTTAAAGTCCCGT
Source organism: Pseudoalteromonas rubra (assembly GCF_005886805.2). Classification (NCBI taxonomy): domain Bacteria; kingdom Pseudomonadati; phylum Pseudomonadota; class Gammaproteobacteria; order Alteromonadales; family Pseudoalteromonadaceae; genus Pseudoalteromonas; species Pseudoalteromonas rubra. The sequence continues at coordinate 3,835,588 of NZ_CP045429.1, read as the reverse complement.
TCCAGATCACGCAAATACATCACAGATCCAACCTGTAAGCGTTGTGACAGGTCGCCGGCACCGAAACGCTGGGCCGCCCGACGTAGTTTGAGCAGCCGCAGTAGAAAGGGCAGCAGCCAGATCAGGATCAGCGTCATCATCGCGGTATAAAACAGCCCTGTCAGCCACCAGGCCAGATCACTGCGCGACGTGACTTGATCGCTGCGGATGATCAACAAGTCTGCGGAGTTTGGCAAACGTTGCAGAAACAGTCTTTGTTGATCGGTTTCCAGCTGGATTTGTTCATTGGCTTGTAATTTGGTTTGCAGCGCAGCCGGAAGCGGGAACGCTGATGTCGGGACAATTTGAGGTTGCAGGAGCGACTGAGCAGGCCAGTTTGATAGCAAGGCATGGGGTGAATCTGTGGCAGCAACCAACGCATGTATGTCCCGGGCCAGCTGCGCCAGTTGCGTCTGAGGCGTGTGTTGCTGCTGAGCAGGTGTGAACGTCTGATAGAGATGGTCAAACAGCCAGCTGGTGGCGATGGAAATAACCACGACGGCCAGCAGGAGTGAGAGGGCAAAATGACGCATCACCAGGCTTCCCGAACCAACTGATAGCCCTGTCCCCAGACCGTTTTGATGCGAAAGGGCGCAACCGGGTTGTCACCGAGCTTTTTACGTAACCGTGAGATGCGCAGATCGATGGAGCGATCAAATCCATCGTATTCAAAACCACGCAGAGACTGGGTAAGGAAATCCCGGGTAACCAGCTCGCCGGCTGATTTTGCCAGCAGCCAGAGTAAATCAAACTCTTTGGATGACACGTCAATGGTCTCGCCCTGTAAGGTGACGGTGCGGGCGCTTTTGTCCACTAACAGGCCCTGTATCTCGATACGTTCTGTATTGCCAGGGGGATCTGGTTCAACACTGGTTGGGTTATGGCGGCGCAGCAGCGCACGGATCCGCGCGAGCAATACCCGTGCTCGCACCGGCTTGGTGAGATAGTCATCGGCGCCCATTTCCAGTCCCAGTACTTCGTCCATATCTTCATCCCGTGCGGTCAGCATCAGGATAGGTCCGCAATATTGGGGTCTGACTTGTTTACAGACGTCCAGCCCATCCAAGCCGGGCAGCATGCCATCGAGGATCACCAGATCCGGGTTCAAACTCAGGATCTGCTGCGGGGCCTCATCGCCGCGATGGCACAGGCTGACGGTAAAGGATTTTTCAGTTAGGTAGTCACAGATCCAGTGTGCCAGTTCATGGTCATCTTCAATGAGTAACAGGTGTGTATTTGGTATTGTCGTCATCAGAACATTCGCCATCTTACGCGTGTATTTTTACTTTTGTTATAAACCCAGGCATAGGTTAACTGAGCACTAGCCAGTGTTTTTTGCTGCGTATCTTGCAGGAAGAAATGCACATTTTGATTGAATTGAAGGTCCATCGTCATTGTGCCTTTCGCAGTGGTCTGCCAACATTTTAGTGGTTGTTCACGATTGGCATGTGTCAGACAGTAGTCGCCTGGCGAGCTCGCTTGCCAGTGGATGGTCAGTTCGCTGTGACAATACTCACCCTGATGCAGCGCGACACATTGCTGCGGACTGAGTGTCAGTGTTACGGGGGCGTTGGCAACAGCCTGGTTGTGGAAAAGTGTTATGCCAATAAGGGCTAAAGTAGAGATAAATTTACGCATGCTCGGCCCCTTAAAACACATAGCTGACAGACAGGCCCAATCCCAGCGCATTGCGACTGCGATTGTCACCTCGTGTCAGGTTGTTCTGTATGATCGGGCTATCGACAATGGCACTGGGGGTTTGGTAGTAGCGTAAAGAGGCATCAAACAGCCAGTTTTCAGTGAGAGGATAGGTCGCACCGAGGTGCAGGCTGTGTGATAAGCCACTGCCTGCAACGTACTTAGGTAACCCACTGATGCGGTTATTATTGTTATTTTCGGAGTTATTGACGCCGTAATAGTAGTTCAACATATCACCTGACAGATAATTAACCCGATAAGCACTGAATACATGCCAGTTTTTAATCGTCCAGTGTTTGCTGACTTGCGTACTCAGATAAACGCCCCGGTCATCACTCAGCTTAGGGGTGGCAATTAATTGAAATCGTAACCCTGACCAGATCCCACGAAAGCGAAGACCCAGGTAATTAGTCTGGTTTTTTGTAAAACGCAGCTCGGAACTATCCTCTAGAATGTACTTCGTATTGGTCGCTGAATGCGCCGATGAGGCCAAAAAATCCACATCCCAATGTTTATTGCGGTACAGGTTGTAGCCTACGCTGGTACTGCCAAGAATGTTATTGGGGCCTCCCGGGGCTTCAACAAACAGCCCGTTGTCCCATTCATAGGCGCCATTGATAAAGTAACCGAGGCCCACACCGGCATCGCCAAAAGGACCTTGTCCGGCAAAAGCGCCAACGCCAATTGCGGCAAACCCTTTACTATCGGTATGTTTTTCATTTGGTGATTCGGCTGCCTGTAGCGTCTGACTAATCAACCCGGCAACTAGCAGGCAACTTGCCAGGGGTCGTATCTTTACCTTGTTCATTCTTTTTATTCCTGTTGTCACATTTGATACGAACAGCTTAGCGAGTGGCTGTGAGCGAAGCCGTAACAGTCACCACCAAAATGTATCAAAGTGTAGCGCAGGTTATATAGAATTTAGGGACACACGTCCACCCCTCTAAATTACCATTCTGGATGAAAGTACACAGTAGGCAGCATTAACATCTTCTGCCGGGCTACGCAGCCGCCCGAGAAGTGCTATACCAGGACTTTCGACTCGGGCATTTCATTGCCAGTATGTCGGATGTGTAAGGTCAACCTTAGTGCGAGCCCCGGCGTCATTTGGTGGGCTGTTATCTGACCTTGTTGTGCTTTGACTAACTGAGCGACCAGGGCCAGACCAATCCCTGTTCCCTGTGTTGTGCGGGTCAGCTCATCTCCACCGCGATAAAACAGCTCAAACAGCTTATCGCATTGCTGTTGCGACACGCCCGGACCGTAATCACGGATCTCCAGGATCAGTTTGTCGTCTCTTTGTGCAGCACGTTGAAAGGTAATATCGAGTTGTCTGCGTGCGGGATCACTGATGCCCTCGGCACTAAAGAATTTGACGGAGTTTTCAACAATGTTTATCACCACCTGGGCAAAGGCATCCTGATCCACTAAAACGTCAACTTTCTCTGATAGCGGCGCTTCAACCACCATATTCAGGCGAAAGTCTTGTTTTTCTAGGAGGGTAGAGGTCTTGGAGCGAATGATATCGGCCAGCATGGCCAGCGGAGCATAGTCTGGTTTAACCTGAGGCAGCCCTGAGTGATCTTCCTGGTTCAGCCGGGTCAGCAACAGGATGTTGTCTATCAAGCGACTCAGGCGCTCGCTTTCACTGTGAATAAAGCCATAATAATCCTGCTGTGCTTCTTTGGAAACCACAGTACCAGCACGCAGCATTTCGGCATACATGCGGATGGCGGTAAGCGGTGTTTTGAGCTCATGGCTGACCGAAGACACAAAGTTCATTCTTTGCTCTGCCAGCGCAAGCTGTCTGACACTCAGCCGGTAAAACCCGTAACAGGCGCCCAAAATCGTGAGGACGAGCAACAGAGCAAACAGCGCGCTGTAAATCAGCGTCGGGCTCATGGGCAAGGTATGGGTGGTAAAGTGCAGTGTGTAATTGTTAAATGGCCAGCGCAGGGCACTGCTATGCAAGGGCTGTGCTCGCAGCTCTGCGGGAATGTCGGCCTCTGCCAGCCTGCGTACATTTGACTGGTCATGAGGCAGTAAGAAGTGCAGCTGCTCTGGCTGCGCGGTCATTGCGTTATACAATTTGTTGGAGCTGTTTGACCTATCTGCAACCAGCGTGAGTAGGATTGGGGTATCAAACTGACTTTGGCTCAGATATTCGCCAACAAGACTGAGTAAATAGGGGTCACGCCTGACCAGGTAACCTTGTAACTTACGCTCTGTACCGACTTTAGGCAGTCGATAGAAGATAAAGTAGCCGGGCACATCAAACCAGATCTGATACAAGCCATTTTCCTTGCTCAGCCCTGTCGCCAGCTTAGTTTGTAGCGCTGTTGATTTGGCCAGCGTCTGGTAAATGAACTTTGCCCGGTCGTAGCGTTGTTGTAGCTCGACAGAGCTGTGCTGTTGTTCTGATGCGGGATTCGAGAGCTCTTCGCCTGATAGCGGCTCCGGCCAGATTGGGCTATTGAACTGGCCTTGCGCATTAAACTGAAAATAACCGACCAGTCCCTGAATAGGGCGGGTCGCCGTTGGTCTGGCCGGATCCAGATGTGACAAAACAGAAGGTATTTGCAGCGTTTCTTCGGTGAGTGGGTTATAGACTGGCTGATAATAATCAAATGCCTCGACAGGCAGTGAACTGGACAGTAAGCGGCGTTTAAACATCTGGCGGTCAATTTGGGTTATCAGGCTACGGGCCTGTTCCTGATACTCGCTCAATTGATTCTGTTTAAGTTGTGCAAAGCCGAAGTAGAGCAAAATACTAAGCGGTATTAACAGGCACAATAAGAAGGCACAGGCCTGCCAACGCAGCTGCTGCTTGCGTTGTGCATAGGTCATAAGGTGTTTGTCTTTAAACCACATGGTGATGCCGTTATTGGATATACAGTTGATAACCTTCACCGCGATGGGTGACCAGGTGGCGCGGAGATTTCGGGTCTTGCTCTATTTTTTTTCGCAGTTTGGCGATGTGAATATCCACAGTACGCGTATCTATGTCCCCCACGGTTTTGTAGCCCCAGACCTGGTGTAATAGCTCATCACGGCTGACAGGCTTATTCTGGCGCAGCAGATAACTCAGTAAGCTGACCTCACGACGCGTGTATTTAACGTCCTGTTGGTATGATGTGCCGGTCAGTGATTGTGGGTTGATGCTGACGTCTTTGCTCAGAACCAGCTCTCCGTCATGCTGGTTCCAGCCCGAGCGACGTACCAGTGCGTTGACACGCAATACCAGTTCCGAGGTTGAAAAGGGTTTGGCTACATAATCATCGGCCCCCAGGCTCAGACCATTGATAATGTCCTGCTCGGTGCTTTTTGCGGTGAGCATTATGATGGGCTGAGTCGGTGCGGTTTTTCTGAGTGCTTCACAGACTGCAAAGCCGTTCATTGATGGCAGCATGACGTCTAATAAAATGCAGGCATAATCGCCCTGTTGGGCACGCTTAAGGCCTTGCGCTCCGTCTATTTCACTGTCAACTTCATAGCCATGAAAAACAAACAGGTCGGTCAGGCCACGTAAGATGGCCGGCTCATCTTCTACGATCAGTAGGGTAGGTTTCATCTTGTTATTATTTCCCTGTTTTGTGCTGGCCAGTTTAGCGTAAAGCTAGCGGGCCCGCCGCGAAAGTGCACGTAAACTTTTGTAAAACCTGCGCTGTTTTCTTTTACATAGTCAGCCTGTTTGGATGCCCTCCCGCACTCTAAAGTAGAGCTCATAGCCCTGTTTGAGGAAGCATCATGGACATAGTGAGAACCAATAAAAGCCCCCTGTGGAGTCGCAAAGCCAAAGTTATGAGCGTGATGGGATTGATTGTCGTGAGCAGTCTGACCCTGTTTTTTAACCACCATACTAGCGCGTCCAATCTGGTAGATAAAGCCCCCTTGTTGATCGATACGGTGCGCCGGGGCGAGTTAAAAGTGATGGTGCGTGGCAGTGGCGTCCTGGTTCCGGCGCAGATCCGTTGGATCACGACGCCGGTCGATGGTCGAGTCGAGCAAGTGTTTAAAAAAGCCGGCGCTGAAGTTAAACAGGGCGATGTGTTACTGCAGCTGAGCAATCCGGAACTGGAAGAAGCGCTGGCACAGGCACGCTGGGAGCTGCAGGCATTAGAAGCACAAACTCATGCCGAACAGGTTGCATTGGAGTCGACTTTACTGGATCAGGAAATTGCCGTTGTAGACGAAAAACTCAGTCTGGAGCGCGCTCAGCTGACTTTAGCGGCACAAGAAAAGCTGCTGGCGCAGGGGATAGTGGCGGTCTCTAAGATTGATTTTGAAGAGGTCAAGATCAATGTTGCTCAGTACCGCCAGCGTTTTGCGCTGGAACAGCAAAGGCTGCAAAAACGACGTATAAATCTGGCGGCACAACTGCGCGCCGGTGATGCGCGACTCAATAGCCTGCGCAAACGGGTCGCGCGGATTGAGCAGCAGGTCACTGGCCTGACTGTGGTTGCGACAATGGACAGCATAGTGCAGGCCATGCCGCTGGAGCCGGGGCAGCAGATTGGGGCGGGCAGTAATCTGGCTATGTTGGCCAGAAATGATCAGTTCTTTGCCGAGTTACGCATTCCTGAAAGCCAGATCAAAGACGTGCAGCTCGGCCAGACGGTGACTCTGGATACCCGTGCCAGTCAGATCACAGGCACGGTACAGCGTATTGATCCTGTGGTCAGTGACAGTGCGGTGTTGGTGGAGGTATCGCTCAGCGGGGAGCTGCCGAAAGAGGTACGCCCGGCGCTGAGTGTCGACGGGGTGATTGAGATCGCCACGATTGAGGACACCCTGTATGTGAAGCGGCCGGTGATGGCCAGTGGCTTTAGTCAGGCCAGCCTCTACTTGTTGGAGAGCTCTGGTGAACAGGCCCTTCGTCGACCACTGACATTTGGTCACATGTCCAGTCAGTACATTGAAATTGAACATGGCGCCGCTGAGGGCGAGCGGGTGATCCTCTCTGATACCTCACACTGGCAACACGCCGAAGTACGTTTCAAGCAGTCATTTGCTTCTTTGCAGTAATCACACTTTTAACGGAGTACACAGTATGTCACATCAACAACACAGCAGCGACCGTCTGGTGGAGCTAAGTCAGTTAAACAAAGTATTTGTCAGTGATGATGTCGAAACCTGGGCACTGAACAACATTAATCTTACTATCTCAAAAGGGGAATACCTGGCCATTACTGGTCCATCTGGTTGTGGTAAATCGACCTTACTCGCCCAGCTGGGCTTGCTGGATACGCCGAGCAATGGCACGTACTGGCTGGCCGGACACAATACCGCCCAGATCGATAAACATGAGCGAGCTCGGATCCGTAATAAGGAAATCGGCTTTATTTTTCAGGCGTTTAATTTAATCAGTGAGCTGAGTGTGGCTGACAATGTCGCCCTGCCGCTGAGTTATCGAGCGGATCTCAGTCGCGCAGAGCAGCATGAACGGGTCGCTGCGGCGCTGGAGCAGGTTGAAATGAGCCATCGAGCCAGCCATTACCCTGCTCAGCTGTCTGGGGGACAACAGCAGCGTGTCGCCATTGCCCGCGCTATTGCCGGCCAACCAGCCATTATTCTGGCTGATGAGCCCACAGGTAACCTTGACTCAAATAATGCCCGGATAGTGATGACGCTGCTTGACACGATCAATCACAATGGCGCAACCATTTGCATGGTGACGCATGATATGTCGTCGGCTTTGCGTACCGGGCGGATCATTGAAATGAAGGATGGTACCATCGTGTCTGACAGTCCGGCTAAAGCGTCCACAGCCATTGCGGTTTGAATTGCACCTGTTGAGAGGAATGCCTTATGTCTGCCTGGATCGATATTCGATATGCAGCCCGGCTGCTGCTTAAAAAGCCGTTATTCACCCTGACCACCACGGCGATTGTGACCGTGGGCCTGGCCCTGACTTTATATACCTTTACCCTGATGCAGCAATTGGTCTTTAAGCCACTGACACTAGACCAGGATATGCCCCTGATTGCCATTGCCGGTGAGTTTAAAGCCGCTCATGGGACGCGTCAGCGGGTTGATCCCTATCATCTTAATCAGGTCCAGGCCGACAGCATGTTGTTACAGAATATGAGTCTGTATGAGTCGGCTGTGCGCACTGTGGGCAGGCAGGGCAACGAAGCCATCTCCCATAAAGTACACCTCACTTATGCGCAATGGGATCTGTTTGAAGTCGCTGGCGTGCAGCCTCTGCTCGGTCGTAGCTTTAGCCCTTCAGATCAGCAAGATGGCGCGCAATCTGTGGTGGTGCTGAGTCATGATATCTGGCAGCGGGTGTTTGACGGTGATGAAACTATCATAGGCCGGATGATCCAGGTAGAAGCGATCCCCAAACAGGTGATCGGGGTGATGCCACCCGGGTTTGCCTTTCCAGCTCGGGCACAGGTGTGGCAAATCATGACGCAGACTCGCCTTGAGCCAGCTAACCCATCAAACCGGGGCGCTTTGCAGGCGGTTGCCCGGCTGAAGCCCGATGTGACTTTGACGCAGTTCCAGCACGAACTGGCCACACTGTTACAGCGTCAACTTCAAGCGTTACCACAGGAATTTGCCTGGCGTGCGGATGTGGCTGGGGGATATCTCCAGGCGATCCCGTTCAAACTCAGCGTCGATGTGTTGTATCAACATTACGCGATTTTAGTGGCGATGATCCTGGTGGTGCTGCTGATCTTAATGCTGACCTGTATCAATGTGGGTAACCTGTTACTGGCCCGGGTGAATGAACAGATCCGGGATGTGGCAATTCGGGTTGCGCTCGGAGTGCCACAGCATCGCCTGGTGTTACAAATGATGTGGGAAAGTACTCTGATTTGCTGTCTGGGTGGGTTGCTGGCGTTGGGGCTGGCACACTGGGGAATTGCCCTGACCAATCTGGCCTTTGAAGAGATATTTGCCATGAGTGGCGCACGGCCTTTCTGGTGGACGCTTAGTATCTCATCCGACGGGGTCTGGATGCTGATACTCGCTGTGGTGATGATGATAGTGATCACCGGGTTGATCCCGGCATGGCGAGCTTTGCAAGGCGATATTAATGGTATTTTACGTGATGGTACGCGGGGCGCGGTGAGTAAGCGAGCCGGGCGGGTCAATCAGGCACTGGTTGTCGCTGAGATTGCTTTATCTTGTGTGGTGTTGGCCATTGCGGCCATGTTATTGGGTAGCAGTCTGGCGGCGCAACAGGCCGATTATGGCGTGCAAACTGAGCAGCGTTTAACGGCATCGGTACGCCTGGCCTGGGGCAGCTATCGCTGGAACGGCGGTGCACCTGAGGCGAGAAAAAAACGCAATGATTTCTACTATGGGCTCAAAGCAAAGTTAGAGCAACATCCTCAGATCAACAGCGTGGCGTATTTTAGCAGTCTGCCGGGTACCGGAGGCGGGACCTCTCACTTTGAAATTCAGGGACGGGCGGAACCTGTGTTCAGTGACAATCCAATGTGGAATTTTGAGTTGGTTAGTCGGGATGCCTGGCGTACCGTAGGTATGCAGCTGCTTGAAGGGCGTGATTTTAACCTGAGCGACCTGGCTGTGGATAGTCGTGAATTGCGTGAACAAGGCTCTGTGGTGATCATTAATGCTGCCATGGCACGCGAGTTGTTTCCTGAGGGGAATGCTCTGGGCCAGCGCGTGAGAACACTCAATGGTGAAGGCTGGCACACCGAATGGCGCACCATTGTGGGGGTGGTGTCTGACAGTGTTCACGGTCCGACAACGGATGCAACCAGTGCCCGACATACCGGCTATGGGCTGATGGACCTAAGGCCCTGGCGAATGAACCTGGTGATGCACTACCGTGGCGAGCAATCACAGGCTATTGCCGCATTGCGTCAGGCCATTATTGATTTAGATGCCGATGCAACGGTACATGATATTCAAAGTTATCAAAGCCTTATTAAGCAGCCGCTATTGCTGATGGCAGCACTCAATCAGATATTTTTGGTTGGCGGGCTGGTGGCGTTGTTTTTAGCGGCCAGTGGTATTTATGCGATGGCAGCCAATAGTATTGCTTTACGCAGTCAGGAGATTGCCACGCGCCGTGCGCTCGGCGTACCGGAAGGGCAAGTCGTGCTTTTGTTTGTCAGGCAGGCACTGTGGCAGTTGGCAGTGGGCTTAACACTGGGGATAGGCGCGGCATTGTGGCTAAGCGCGCAGCTTGCCGGGGCCATGAACATCGACCCGAGCAGTTATGTTTGGGCGCTGCTCGGGATACCCGCGTTTATTGTGATGCTGGTGTTACTGGCAACCTTGCTGCCAGTTTCCCGGCAGCTCCAGGCGCCCCCCGCTGAGGCACTCAGGCAGAGTTAGAGAGGCACACTGGTGGACATGCCTGACTGGATACGGCACAGTACAGCTTTACTTTTTTCGTAATAAAAACGTATGCTTGCTAATTACATTCAGCGTGTTCACCATGTCGCGATTATTTGCTCAGATTATGCCGTATCAAAAGCGTTTTATACTGATGTGATAGGGTGTCGGGTCATTGCAGAGAATTATCAACCTGGGCGTGAGAGCTATAAGCTGGATTTGGCACTGCCTGATGGCACCCAGATTGAGCTGTTTCACTTTGCCTCGGCACCAGCACGGCCGAGTTACCCTGAAGCACAAGGGTTGCGCCATCTTGCTTTGTCCGTCACTAACATAGAATCTGCGCGTCATGCTCTCGTCGAGCAAGGGGTGAATTGTGAGCCCATTCGCCTTGACCCGTATACCCAACAACGCTTTTGCTTTTTTGCTGACCCGGATGGGTTACCATTGGAGTTGTATGAGGTGTTGGACGCCGCAGATACCCTTGAGTGATATGTCCTTGTTCTGATTTGTTCCTTTTATTAATCCATGTGATACCATCTTAGTCTCGTCATATCAGGAAGTAATAATATGAAAAAGCAAAGGTTATTCATTGGGTTATGTTTAGTCACATTGGCTGGTTGCCAAGTATCCCAGCCTGCGCCCTATGAGCAAGACAAAGCGCCCGAGGAGCGGCAGGAATACAATGGGGCTGAGGGGTTGGCTCAGGCACAGCGGGATCAGGTTTATCTGATGGATAAAGAGCTCAGGGATAAGTGTAATAACGCTAAGGTCGATCTGGCGGTGGCCAAAGGCGAAAAAAACGGTCCTGAAATTGCCAGACAAACTGACATCATTAAACAAACTTGCCGACAGTAACAGACATAAAAAGGCCGCAGTTTACTGCGGCCCTTGTTGTTACCAAATCTGGATTTGATTCAGCAGACCAGATCACTGGAACGAGGTTACTCGAACCAGATTACTGGAATGAAGTTAATCAAACCAGGTTACTGGAAACTCACACTCACTTCGTTTGAGCAGATATCACTTGACTGACAGATTTTGTAAGTGAAGCCGCTGACCGCCGGATCACGACCGAAATCTCGGAACTGACCTGAGTTATTTACTGTGCGTAATAGAGCACCATCGCGGTAGACATCAACCTGCTCAGCGCTACTGCCAGACCAGGAGAGTGATACCCGATAGAAGCCCAGGCGTGACTTATTAGTACGCACGACTTCCAGCGCAATATCATCTGAGCTGACGGTGACTTCCTGCGTGGTACTGTTGCTGTTACCTTCACTGTCAGTGACTGTGAGGGTCGCTGAGTAAGTGCCTGATGCTGTGTAGATATGAGTTGGGTTTGCATCTGCGCTGCTATTGCCATCACCGAAGTCCCACTGCCAGCTGACGATGTCATTGTTGGCATCGGTGCTGCTGTCAGTAAAGGCGACGCTCAGGCCATTTTTCTCAAAGCTGAAACCTGCCACAGGTGGCTGTGCAGACACTTCACCCAGACCGGTTAGTGTCAGCGTCCAGCTGTTCAGTGTGCCGGTATCTACACCGGCGTTATCCGATACATTCAGTGTCCAGTCACCACGTGCAGCTTCACCGTTGAAGGCCGCAGAATTGAAGGTCTCAACCAGATTATCAGCGCTACCACCGGCACGGTTGTGTAATGTCACTGAAGTACCCGCTGGAGAAGTCAGGGTCACCAGCAGATCGCCGATATAAGTGTGAGTGATATCCACCAGGGTGTTGCTGTCGAAAATGGTGATGTCGTCAGCAACCGTGATGACTGAGCTGATGCCTGTGGCGTCGTTGTCAGGAATATCAACTGCGGTTGTATTGTCATAGCTGAAGTCGCTCAGGCCTTGCGGCAATACAGACAGGTTAACAGATTTGCTGTCTGACAAATCGCCAGAGGTAGCGTTAACGGTGAAGCTGTAGTTGCCCCATTGAGTATCTGCAGTGGTAGGCACTGTTAGTGTCACTGTGTTACCCGGAGTGACAGTGCTTTGTGATAACACGGCGCCAGGTAGCGGGCTATCCAGGGCCAGTGCAATGTCGCCCTGCCAGTCGGCCACTGAAGTGAAGCTGAATTCATAGCTGGCAGTTTCACCTGCGGTGATCTCCTGGCCACCTGGCGTGACGCCCATTCTGAAGCCGGGTGCCGGATCTGCATCGATCAGGGCCTGATGTGCGTTCAGACGCGTACCGGCTACCGTTTTGCCATCCAGTGCTGCATTGGCATCACCGCTTTGCATCAGCAGGTTTTTCAGAGAAATTGCATCCAGTGTCGGGTCAATCGATAGAACTAACGCCGCAACACCGGCAACATGGGGGGTCGCCATTGACGTACCAGAGAAGCTGCTGTAGCCGCCGCCTGGTACAGTTGACAGAATAGCGCTACCAGGTGCACCCATGTCTACAGAAGCCAGGCCCCACTGTGAGAACGATGACATTGTGTCGTTGTCCGTGGTTGAAGCAATGGAGAAAACGCTGTCATGCTCATAGCTTGACGGGTAATGTGGGTTGCTGTCGTTATCAACTGCACCGTTACCGGCTGCGGCGACAAACAGGATATCCGCGTTTTCACTGGCGGTAATGGCATCGGCCAGTGTCTGGCTGAAACCACCGCCACCCCAGCTGTTGTTCAATACGCGGACGTTGTGACCCGCTTGCTTCAGCGATACCATGTAATCGATACATTCGATGGCATCTGAGGTTGACCCACTGCCCGAAGAGTTGAGGAACTTACAGCCAACGATTGAGACTTCCTGGTTTACCCCGACGACGCCGGTGGCATCGTTACCTGTTGCGCCTATGGTACCTGACACGTGTGTACCATGGCCCTGATCATCCATAGGATCGCCAGAACCTGTAATGGCATTCACACCGTAAATGTCATCAATGTAGCCATTGTTGTCGTTATCGATGCCGTCTCCCGGAATTTCCCCCGGGTTTTGCCACATGTTCGCCACCAGATCCGGGTGCGTATAGTCAACCCCTGTGTCGATAACCCCAACGATCACGTCACGTGAACCAATGCTGATATCCCAGGCTTCAGGGGCATCGATGTCGGCGTCTTCAACACCGCCAGTTTGTCCTGTGTTGTGCAGGCCCCAAAGCTCGTCAAAGCGTGCATCATCCGGAATGCCCAGTGCCTTCACCTGATAATCGGGCTCAACGTATTCTACTGCCGGGTGCTTCGCCAGCTTAGCAATGGCTTCTTTGCTACTGATCCCATCCAGTTTGAAGTTCGCCAGCCGGCCCGCCAAAACGTGCTTGTAACGATCATCGACTTCATCGGCGTTGTTGTCTGAGATTCGGGCTTTTACCAGGTTACGGGCTTGTGCTCTCAATGCGCTGGACGCATCCTGTTTGAAGACCACCATCACGCTGTTGTCATTGGTTTTTTCTGTTGCTGTGATTTGTACTGCAGCTTGTGCTGCGCCACTGAAAACTGGCAGTAATGCCATTGTTAAGGCAGAAAGTTTTAATTTCATCATTTGTCCTAGATATTTAGTTGAGTTATTGACCATGAGGCCATGGTGTGTGCTCGACTAAGTGGCATGATGTGTGATCCGCCAAGCCTTCAGGCTGGCGGTCGATAACTCGGTTTGGCAACTCAGGTCACGCTAAAACAGCCTGAATTAGGGATGCAATTTTAAAATGAGTTTACGTCGTTAAAATCCAACTTTTTTATAGGTGGGATGGGTTTTGCTCAGAATTAACCATACTTTTTTGTGATATTCTTGGCCTGTGGTTAACGATTCTTTAACTCATACTATTTTGTGAGATTACCGAGTATTAATATCGGTAAATCAATGTTTTTGTCTTTAACTTTATGAATTTTATAAAGTTATAAGATTCCAAATTATTTCTAATTTCCCTGATCGATACGAGACTCTAGAGTGACTACACGAGTCCGAAAAAATAACGTGCAAAACTGTCCAGCCAGAAGCAGGACTGCGGACTCAGGCTTTGATGGCTAAGCGAGTATGAACGTGACCCTGATTGATGACAGCGGCCCCATTGGGCTTTGGTTATAACAAGGGAAGCGGAAGATAACCCGGTTTAAACACAGTACCGCGTCTGCGTATAGGTCAGGAGTTGGCAACCTCCACTAAGGCGATACGCATATATAAAGACAATCACGCGGTGCGAGTTGAAGGAAATCATTGCGAAAACGATTAATAACTCTAAGGAGAACCAGGTGAAATTTTCAAAATCACTGACCTGCTGTGCAATTGCACTGGCTTTATCTGGTGCCAGCGTGGCACAGGCAGCTGACGCAGAAGCAAAAGCAGCTTCAACGTCTGAGTTGTCACAGTTAATCCAAATTGACAACACGGGAAACACACTTACGGTAACTCAGCGCTCTAATAGTGGCGCGGGTAATGTACTAACCAGTTCACAGCAAGGCGAGTCCAATGTCAGTGACTTGTCAGTTGCCGGAGATAGCAATAGCACCACAGTTGCACAGGCGGGCACAGGTAATCTGACCAAAGCAACCGTCGTGGGCGATGGCAATACGCAGGAATATAGTCAGGATGGCGAGAGCAATGGCGCACTGACGGAGCTCAACGGTAATGATAATAACTTAAACATCACTCAGCGCGGTGTAGGTTACCTTGGTATCAACAATGAAGTGACGAATACCATTAATGGTGATGGCAACCATATTCATGTTGAGCAAAGCAGTGGTGGCCATTGGTTCTACAATACTGACATGGAGGGTAACAATAACCAGGTTGTTGCTTCTCAGCTGGGCTCCTGGGGTGAAGTGAATATTGATCGCGTACAGGGCGATCAGAATAGCATTGAGGTCGATCAAAATGGTGTCTATAACGAGCTGAATCTGACTCTGCTGCAGGGTAATGACAATGACCTGGCACTCTCTCAGGAAGGGAACTACAACAAATTTACTATTGATGTGCTGACAGGCAACGATAACGAGCTGCGAGTTGAGCAAAGCGCGGGCAATAGTAATCGGGTTGATATGGCTGAACTGCAGGGTGAAAGCAATCGGGTTGACCTGGAGCAGGAAGGCAATGATAACCGCATGACGTCCACTCTGTTCAGCGGTGACAGCAACTATGTCACTGTGGCACAGCTGGGAGATAACAATCAGACTACGTTCGACGTAGTTGGCAATGACAACGACTTCGATGCGCAGCAGCGTGGTAACGACAACCAAGCTTATTTGGGTGCCGTGGGTGATGACAATGAGTACAGCACTTTGCAGCTGGGTGACAATAATGAACTACACATTGCGAAATTTAACAGCAATGGGAGTGAAGTCGGCGTTATCCAAAATGGTGATAATAACGAGGTTGTGCTGCAGTCATCGCATCCGGATAACACTCTAAGTAGTAACAATAACATGCTGAATGTTGCGCAAACAGGCGACAGTAACGGTGTATCCGTGACACTGGCCTCTGTGGCGGAAAGTGGGCTGAATCAGCTCGATTTGGTACAAAGTGGTGAGCTGAATGCCATCGACTTGATGCTTGAAGGCAGTGGCAATGACATCGCCATTGAACAAACCGGTGGTGCGAACTTCGTTGCTGGTGTTGGCTCAGGGGCGTTCGTGGTTAATGGCAGTGACAACAACATCCAGATTAATCAGGACGGCTTTGGCAACCTGGTTGAAGGCGGTGTGAGTGGTAATGGCCAGACTGTGAATATTACTCAGGTCGGTGACTATAACGTCGCGACTGTGACTCAGCAGTAATCAAAGTGGCCGCAAAACCAGGTGGTTTTGTGGCCAACGTTGTCGTTATGAAACATACACTATTTATTTTCGGTATTTTGCTTTTGAGCGTGATACCACATAGTCAAGGCGCCGATGAGGAGGTCGAGCTGGGAGGACTGGTGATTGACCAGAGTATCAGCCGTTTTGGCTATCAGTTTTATTTTGATTTTTCGCAGTTGTGGCGTGACGTACCCGCAACAGCAGGTGTAAATATCACCATTAAAGAAACCGTGTTGCCGCGCGCAGGTACGCGGTTACAGGTATTTATGAACAACCAGCTGGTCTATGCCACAGCGATGGGACGTCGCGGCGGGCCGTTAAAAGAGCGCGTCGAGGCAGCGTTATTTGCCATTATGGATGCCATGGCCAGCGCACAGCATCAACAACACTCTCCAGATTTAGCAACAAGCGGGTGGTAACAATGAAAACAACAATACTAGGTTGCTTGGGGGCACTATGCAGTTTGTCGCTGCATGCGACTGAATTGGTTTATAAGCCCATTAATCCGTCGTTTGGCGGCAACCCTCTCAATGCCAACATGCTATTAAATAAGGCACAGGCACAAAATAAACACCGTGCGCCAGTGATTGAAAAGTCTTACGGCGACCGGTTTCAGGAGTCGCTGGAGCGAACTTACCTGAATCGCATGGTCAGGGAAATTACTTCCACGGCTTTTGGTGATGAAGTTGAAGACAGTATTTTCGATAAAGACTCAACGTTTATGAGTGGGGATTATGAAATTCAGGTGATCACCAGTACACCGGATTCCATCACAGTACAGATCACCAACACACTGACGGGTGACATTACAACACTGGAAGTGCCGAGGTTTGGTTGATGAAGTACCTGAGTATTACCTGTTTTGTGCTACTGCTGAGTGCCTGTAGCAGTATCCCTGTATTGCCACCGCCCATGGCGAAAGCACAGCCGCTGGCAGCCACTGAGGTCTTCAGCGAGTTAAAAGCATTGCCAACGCCACGCGGCCCAATCCCGGTTTCTGTGTATTCATTTAGAGACCAGACCGGACAATATAAACCCCAGGAAAACGTCAGCTCATTTTCGACAGCAGTGACCCAAGGGGCCAATTCAATTCTGATGCAGGCGCTGCATGAAACGGATTGGTTCATTCCCATTGAACGTGAGGGACTGCAAAACCTGCTGACCGAGCGTAAGATCACCCGGGCGGCAATGCAGGACCAGGAAAATGCAAACAGCCTGCCACCACTGACGCATGCCAAGCTGATCTTTGAGGGGGGGATCATTAGTTATGATGCCAATATCAAAACCGGCGGTATGGGGATGGAGTACTTTGGGATTGGCGCATCTGAGCTATATCGCGAAGACACCATTAGCATTTACCTGCGCGCGGTGGATGTGCGTACGGGCCAGGTTTTGTTGTCGGTTGCGACCAGCAAAAAAGTGCTGTCAAAGGAAATGCGAGCAGGGTTCTTTCGTTATGTCAGCTATAAACGTCTGGCCGAAGCGGAAGCTGGATACAGTGAAAATGAGCCCATGCATATTTGTGTGACTCAGGCGATTGAAAAAGCCCTGACGTTGTTAGTGCATCAGGGCCTCGAAAAAGGTGTGTGGGCTGCTAAACCTGAGCAGCAGGCGGGTTAATTGGCCAGTCCACCGAAGGGGATGTGCTGCTGTGCCCAGTTGGCCAGCTCAATCCTATTGCGCGAGTTGGTCTTTTTAAACGCGCTGTAAATATGGGTTTTGACGGTATGACTACTGATATTCAGAGAATCAGCAATATCGTCGTTTTTGGCCCCATCAGCGAGTAATCTGATCACCGACTTTTCGCGTTTAGTGAGTGAGGCCAGCGTGATGTCTCTTTGCTCGTCTGATAGCCCCGGCAGTGCCTGCGGCAGGCGTTGCATCAGCGCGCTGAAGGCCAGCGAAATGGCCCCTCTGCCAAACCATAACTCGCCGCCCAGTACACGCTGAATGCCTTTGAACTGGCTTTCCGGCGAAGCGCCCTGATAGAGCACACCTTTGACATTGGCAAGCAGTGCGGTTTGTTCATCCAGGGTATCCGGGCAGGCATTAAATAATAAGACGCTGTGATGTTGTGCTAAAGCCCTGAGCTGCGCGCTGAGTAAATCGCGGCATTCGCGATGGCTGACATCGACCAGAAACAGCTGGTAGTGCGCTCTGTGCTCAGTGATTGGCAGGCGGGTATCGACCTTGATATTGTTACCGCAAGCCTCAAGCATTTTGACAAACATGAGGAAATCCTGACTTAGCGTGTTGGTCTTTTGGTCTGTCAGGACGAACAGAGCACCACGCGTTTGATTGTCTGAATACATCATTATATCGATTGTCCTTTTGTTGTTCCGTTAACCTAAATATACATATTTTTTACAAGATGTTTAGTACTTATTTTCAATTTTTGGAACTGACCGGATCTGTATGTCGTATTGGAACATTCCATTTGTCACAGTCACAGCAACGAGTGTGTGAGCGACTCTTATCTAAAGATGAAAGAAGCCATATTGAGTGTGTATTTGGTCGGGATGGCATGATGGGCAGGTGATCAGGCGACTATCCTGACCACCTTTCGAGGCGCAGGTTTATCGGTAGAGTGCACGCCAGGCACAGGTACGATAGCCATTACGCTCAAAGTAAAAACGGTTGCAATTGTCGTCGTAATTGTAGTTGCCAACATCGACCCGATAACCACTGATATAGGCGTTATGCAAAGAAATGAAGCGCCCGTTATATAACAGGGAAAAGTGTAAATGGGGTCCGCTGGACTGACCGCCCTGACACAGTGCTGTGTTGTAGTCATTGGCATATCGACCTAGCCAGGCTCCGGCATTGATCACATCACCGGTTTGATACTGAAGCGCATCCATGTGGTAATACTGTGTGGCATAGCCACTGGGGTGTGTAATCCGGATGTTACAGCGTGAATAACGTGTCACAGTTCCCCCATGCGCTGCCTGAACCCAGGGAGTATTTGACCCCCAGCCACCAGAGTCATTGTTGAAATCCAGCGATGAGTAGGGGTAGCCCGAGCCGGTATTGGAATGAGCACCGCCACTGTACCAGGCATAGCCTGACGGCCAGGGGAAATTAAGATAAAAATTATTACTGATGGTGGCGGATGCAACATCCGGCGTTGCTAAGCGAGCTGCGGGATTGAGTAACGCATCGCCAAAGTAGGATTGGTACCGTCCGGCCACCTGAGCAAGGGCTTTAGCATCATCCAGCACCGCACTCAATGCAAAGGTGGCGGGTGTGACTGTGAGCGCCTGACTGTGGACTTGGTCAGACACTGTATGCTGCACCCGATTGCGTTGCTGACCTTGCCACTGCTCGTAAGCATAGAAGTGCTGTGACAGTGTATGGGTGAGTGCTTCCAGTTGTGCTGAAAATCCGGATTGCGTCACCAACATACCGAAGGGTCTTTCAAATGCTTCAGGTGTCGGTGCGGAGAGCAGCTGACTGTGCTGTTCCATCAACGCGAGCAATAGCTTGGGGTTGATACTGGCATGACCCGCCCAGTGCAACAGGGTTTCCAATTGGTCCTGTAAATGTGGAGCATGAGTTGCCAGCGTGCTTTCCCAGTCTGTTTGCTGGAGTGTATTGCTGAACAGGAATTGCTGCGTGTCTATGTTGAGCAGGGGCGTGAGCGCATGTTTCGTCAGTGGGTTTGCGCTGATCTGAAAGGCTGTTTCATCATGATGCTGACCTTGCGCATGCACAGATATGTGGGCCAGTCCGGCCGCTAGTAACGCGTATTGTAGTGTTTTCATGTTGTATCCTTATTAAGGTGAGTGCACAGTCAGGTATATCCTTTTGTTTAATAAATGTACAATTTGAGTTTTTGCTCTGTAATTCGTTTTTGTTTCTTATTGTTTACATTTTTATTTCATTTATAGGGAGGTGGACTGGTTGCTGACAAGTATCATTGTCGTTGTGGTAATAGAGCACCAGATGTTGACCCACTACATGAGTGGTTATTAGCTTTGTAGCAGAGTTCAGGCAGGTAAGTGTTGAGCAAGTAAAAAATAGCAACCGAGGCTTGGCGTGATAAATGGTTTTATCCGCCCAATTTAATAAACTCAGTACCCTTGTTTAATACCGTGACATAAGTCTCCTGAGGCTGTGTGGCATGGGTGGCCAACAGAAGTGTATGTCAGCTTGATCACCTTGTGCTAAAAAGATCTCCATTATTCCTCTGGCTGTTTAAGTGTTATTAAGAAATGTGTACCGCCCTGTGCGTTGTCGATACACGTAATTTGCCCGTTGTGCAGATTGATTATCTTTTTACACAGAGACAGACTAACCCCGCTGCCATTAAGGCTGTCGTCATTATGACTGTTGCCGTTGAGGCTGTGGTTGGAAGTAAAGGTTTGTTGACTGAGCTGCTGAGGTAAGCCGATGCCATTATCCTGATAGTGTAGGATGATAGTTTCACCTTCGTGCTCAGCACTGATCCGCACGCTGGGGGTGTGATTGTCTTCACAAAATTGAATGCTGTTGGCAATTAAATTTTGCCAGACCTGAATAAACAAAGTGTCATCGACCTGCAGCTCGCAATCCGGTGTGTCACACATGATTTGTATGTGACTTTCTGCAATATTATTACTCAGCTGGTCACAGGCTTTTGCGATCAGGCTGTTGAGGGAAACCCGAGTAAGTGTTAACTGATGTTCATGCAGTCGGGATAGTGTGAGTAGTTCCGGTATCACGGTACGCATGCGCTCGGTTGTATCTAGGATCTGGCCTACTTCTAAAGCGGCCTTGTCGTTTGTTTTCAGAGTCTGTGCCAAATGCTGGGATAAACTGTCACAAAGCACAGCAATTTTACTCAGTGGTTCGTGCACATCGCGCGAAACAATAGATGCAAAATATGCCAGGTCAGCTTGAGACTCTTGTAATTCACTCTGTAAATTGGTTTGTTCCGTGATATCTACAAAAGTACCTAGCATGAGCTCAGGTTCACCCTGTTCATCGCGGGTGACTATGGTGTCTAGTGAATAGCACCAAACCCAGTGACCTTGTTTGTGCTTAAAGCGATAGGTGAGCGGGATTAAGTCTCCATTCTGGCTGGCGCTGACTTCTTTCATGTGCGCATCTAGCAGTGCGTGTTCTTGCGGGTGAAACAGGTTCATGAAGTGACAATTTTCCAGCTCCTGCAAGGTATAGCCAAGCAGATGTGTGTATCTGCGATTAATTTTCACATTGGCCTGCTGTTTCAAATCATACAAGTATAAACCGCATACGGCGGAGTCTATGATGCGCTGCAAAAATTGCTGGCTTTCCTGCAGCTCGGTTTCGGCATATTTGCGTGCTGTGATGTCAATGGCGGTGCCAACCAGCTTAGTTACTTTTCCCTCGCTGTTGAGCAGCGGGTAAAGTGTTGTCTGATACCAGAGTTCCTGGTCATGGGTAGGTAACATCTCAATATATTCCAGTGGCTTTTTGAGCTCGCAACAGGTCTGATAGTTATCCTGAATGTGATCAAGGATCTGATCATCAAACATTTTACCGCGCAGTTCTGACAGGCGCTTGAACTGAATGTCTTCAAGCAAAATGGAAGCTCGCTGACAGGCGGTCGGGTTAAACTCTAAAAAGGTAAAGTCGCCATCCGATTCGACCTGTAACAGCCAAATGGCCTGGCTGGCACCATTATAAATGGCGTTTAAAATGTTGGTTTTTTCACTGATCTGACGCTCCAGTATTTTGCTGGACTCGATGTTGCGCAGTGCACCGGACATTAACAGAGGTTTGCCTTGCTCATCAAACTGGCTGTTGCCCACGGCAAGAAACCAGCTAAATTCGCCATGTTCGTTGCGGCCCTGGTATTCTACCTGATATTGCTCTTTGCTTTGGAAATGTTGTTTAATGGCCTGTTCCACTCGTAAACGATGCTCCGGGTGAATATGCTCATACCAATCTTCATAGTTTGGGTGTTCGATATTGGCTTTACCTATCATGGCCATCAGTCTGGGCGAGTAACTGACCTCGCCGGTAACCACATTCCATTCCCAGATACCATCGGCGGTGGCATTGACGGCCCGGCGCATTTTTTTATCAGATTCTTTGAGTGCCCGCTCGGTACTTTTCAGGGTACTCAGGTTATTAAACAGCGCCAGCACCACACTTTGTTCTTCAAACTGTGCTTTAACGAGTTTCATTTCCATCGGAATAGCGGGTTTGTTTTCCACTTTGATGTGGCACAAAGTCGCCAGCTCAGCTGTGTCAGCATTGCTTAACTTGTGGGCCAATGTGTCTATGGTGGTAAAGGGGTCGCTGAACTCGATCAATTCGCTCAGGGACTGCCCGTTTGGCTGATTGTCTTTGAGGCCTAAGGTCTTGAGGAGGTGGGGGTTACACTGCGTGATCCTAAATGTGTCATCGAGTACGACGATACTTGCGGGCAGGGTATTGAGAATAAAATGGGTCAACTCGTGCTCAGCCAGCTTGGAGTCCAGTCGGTACTTTTCCTGAGTGACTTTATCGAGCTTACGGGACACGCCCTGAAGTTGATTCGGGGTAGGAATGGCAACTGCACTGGGGATCAGGCGAAACATGTACACGGCGGTGGTGATAGAGACCAGCGCAGTGGCCATTTTGGCGAGGGCATGCATGCCATATGCGCCTTGCCAGACGGTATAAATGCCTATCAGATGGGTCAGTCCACACAGCAGGATAAAGCTTGAAAACAACACAAACAGCCAGTGCCCGCCAACATCCGGCCGCTTTTTGGCAAAAATCATGATTGCGATGGGGATAGAAAAGTAAGCGGTGGCAATCAGTAAATCGGAGATGACATTGCCCCATAGCAAATGAGGTTGCCACAAGTAACAATGCCCGTGTGGCATGTAGGCATCATGAAAAAAAGATTCAAAGCTGTTGGTTTCCATGTGAGTCGTCCTTACTTGCAGCGTATTACGGCGATGTGGGAAAGCTCGGTTGGGGCAAACTAGCAACCACTGGCTTGGCAAATAAATAACCCTGCATCAGGTAAACGCCTAAATCGCACAGGCACCTATAATCGTCTTCGGTTTCAACGCCTTCTACCACTAAGTCGATATTCAACCGGCGCGCCATCAGGCACACACCGTCTACAATGGCCTGCTTAACCGGGTCCTTTGCTATCCCATTGATCAGCGCAATATCGAGTTTGATAATATCGGGTTGAAAACGATGCAATACTTCAATGCCGGCGTAACCGGCCCCAAAATCGTCCAGCGCAATTTTGAAGCCATTTTTATTGTAGGTGTTGGCAATATCGATGAGCTTGTCAGGATCGGTAAGGTGCTCTTGCTCCGATACTTCGAAAATAATGCGTTCTTTTGCGAGATTGAATTTTTCGGCGGCTTCGAGTGTTTTGCGCAAACAGGTTTGGGGGTCATAAATGGCGTTGGGTAAAAAGTTGATAGACAGTTTGGCGGTATCGCTGAGTTTGGCCATCATCTCAATGGCGGTTGTGCGGCACAGTTGATCGAAATAATACTTACTGTCTTCCGTTACCTGGGATAGCACTTGCCCGGCTGACTGTCCCTGTGCCCCTCTGACCAGGGCTTCATAGGCGTAAACTTGTCGGTTGCGCAGGTCCACAATTGGTTGCATCGCCATGGTAATATCCATGTGATAATCGGTATGGCAACGACATGTTTTGCAGCCAGGCATAAAAGCTCCTTGTTTAAGAGTCGGATATTTAAGCAAGTCTGGCACAGCCCTTGGGTTTTGCAATCGAACGGTACTCAATTAATCACACTGTAATACGGTGGATATTGCTGTATGAGTTTACTATCTGCGGCTAATAATTGAGGTTGGTAAAAGAAAAAGCGCCGTCGGGCGCTTTTTCTGGGTTCAGCTCTGACCGGTAAGCTTAAGGTACTTCTCGGCCAGGGTATCGAGGCTTTCGCGATGTGCAGGGTCGGGCTTAATACAATCTATCGGACAGACGCTCACACAGGTTGGCTGGTCGTAGTGCCCAACACATTCGGTACATTTTTCCGGGTCTATCTGGTAGATTTTTTCACCCATATAAATGGCCTGGTTAGGACATTCCGGGTCACACATATCGCAGTTAATACATTTACTGTTGATCAGTAACGCCATTGTTCACGCTCCGTTTTGACCAGCTCAGGCTTTTTTAAACGGGTTACGGGTGTCTTCCTGAGCACCCAGATTACGCATCAAAATGGCATGATTGAGGTCAATGTCTTCAGGCAGTGGAATTTTAACTATGTGACCAGAGCCCTTGGCATCGCTGATCAGCTCGCCTTTTTTGTTTTCCATGTGCTCCAGAGTAAAGCTGATATTGCCCTGGGGTGTCATGAGCTCCAGGCTGTGACCGGTACAGAATTTGTTTTTGACGTCAATTTCCACCAGACCATTGTCGTGACGGCCCAAAATCTCACCAACAAACTGCTGTTGATCCGACACGGAGTGGCCATAGTCGTAGTTTTGGTATTCCTGGTGCGCGTGGCGTTTCAGGAAGCCTTCGGTATAACCCCGGTGTGCCAGATTTTCCAGTGTACGCATTAGTGAAGGATCGAAAGGTTTGCCAGCGACGGCATCGTCAATGGCACGACGATACACCTGCGCGGTTCTGGCAACATAGTAAAAAGATTTAGTACGGCCCTCTATTTTCAGACTGTGCACCCCCATCTTGGTCAGCTGGTCAACATATTGTACGGCACGTAGATCCTTAGAATTCATGATATAAGTGCCATGCTCATCTTCAAATGCTGGCATATATTCTCCCGGACGACCTTGCTCTTCTAGCATAAACACCTGATCAGTGGGCTGTCCGTCTCCCAGGGTTGGGATCACCTGCTGAGGGTCAATTTTATGCACTACATCGCCCGTTGCCGTTTCTTGTCCAGGCTTAACATCGTAACTCCAGCGACAGGCATTGGTACAGGTGCCCTGGTTTGGGTCGCGTTTATTGATGTAGCCTGACAGCAGACAGCGCCCGGAGTAAGCCATGCACAGTGCACCATGTACGAACACTTCTAATTCGGTATTCGGGCACAAAGTGCGGATTTCGGCAATTTCTTCCAGTGACAGTTCCCGTGACAGGATCACGCGCTCGATCCCTTGTTTTGCCCAGAATTGTACGGCGGCATAGTTAACAGCGTTGGCCTGAACGGACAAATGGATGGGCATGTCGGGCCATTTTTCACGTACCAGCATAATGAGTCCGGGATCTGACATGATCAGTGCATCCGGTTGCATGGCAATGACGGGCTCAATATCACGCAGGTAGGTTTTCACCTTGCCGTTATGCGGGGCAATGTTAGACACCACATACAGCTTTTTATTTTGCTGGTGGGCTTCGTTGATGCCAATTTCGAGATTGGCCAGATCGAATTCATTGTTACGCACGCGCAGGCTATAGCGTGGCTGGCCGGCATAAACGGCATCGGCACCATACGCAAAAGCGTAACGCATATTCTTTAAACTACCTGCGGGTGAAAGGAGCTCAGGTACAAACATCTCAAACCTCATACATTGAACTGATTACGGGTCAGCTGTTGGGGTAAATCAATCGCCAGTTTTGCCTGTACTTCAAGTAGTACAAATACTTGGACAATTGGGTTAAATCAAAAAGCGGCGCAGTATAGGGCAAGGTTTGTCAGAATGATTTGACCTGGATCAGGTTTTCCCGGATCTGCGGGATAGCTGAATCAGATGCTGTAATGGCAGGTTGCGTTTCACACAAAATCAAAGCGGGACGGAAATAGTAGGTTTTTACATCTAAAACGCGTATAATTCGCGCCCGTATAAATTCATTAATTTCATTTTGGAGCAAAAAAGATGGCTTTAGAGCGTACTTTTTCAATCGTTAAGCCTGATGCGGTAGCTAAAAACCACATCGGTGCAATCTACAACCGTTTCGAGTCTGCTGGTCTGAAGATCGTTGCAGCTAAAATGATCCACCTTTCTCAAGAGAAAGCGGAAGGTTTCTACGCTGAGCACAAAGAGCGTCCTTTCTTCGGTGCTTTGGTTGAGTTCATGACGTCTGGTCCTGTAATGGTTCAGGTACTTGAAGGTGAAGATGCAATCCGTAAAAACCGCGAAATCATGGGTGCTACTAACCCAGCTGAAGCGCTAGCGGGTACGCTACGTGCTGATTACGCTGACAGCATCGACGAAAATGCGGTACACGGTTCAGACGCTCCAGAGTCTGCTGCACGTGAAATCGCTTACTTCTTCACTGAAGAAGAGCTGTGCGCACGTACTCGTTAATTCGGGCACTGTGACATGAAAGAAGGGCCTTAGCGCCCTTTTTTCGTCCCTGATGTATTTTACTAAGCCTGAATGCAATATGTAGCGGGCTTAGCAAAGTATTCAGATTTGAAAGCGCTGATTGAATTTTGTACAATTTAGCGCTTTATTAAATTTGCACTGGCCGTCATCTGATCTGGGGTTGTTTCATGACTACGACTGAGAAAAAAATTAACTTACTTGATTTAAATCGCGAGGGGATGCGCGAGTTGTTTGCATCATACGGTGAAAAACCGTTTCGCGCCGATCAGGTCATGAAATGGATTTACCACTTCGGCATCGATAACTTCGATGACATGAGCAACATTAACAAAAAGCTGCGCGCCAAATTGCAGGCAGAATGTGAGATCCGAGCACCTGAGATCTCGGTACGCCAGCAAGCCAGCGATGGCACCATTAAGTACGCGCTTGTACTGGATGGCGGACAGGAAGTGGAGACTGTGTGGATCCCGGAAAAAGACCGTGCCACTTTGTGTGTGTCGTCTCAGGTTGGCTGTGCACTAGAGTGTACCTTCTGCTCAACGGCACAGCAGGGTTTTAACCGTAACCTCAAGGTCAGTGAGATCATTGGCCAGGTGTGGCGGGTGGCCAAAGACATCGGTTTGCACGATGGCGACAGTACTAAGCGCCCGATCACCAATGTAGTGATGATGGGCATGGGTGAACCGCTGCTCAACATCAACAATGTAGTGCCTGCCATGGAACTGATGATGGATGACTGGGCATTTGGTTTGTCTAAGCGTCGTGTCACTCTGAGTACATCGGGTGTGGTACCAGCGCTGGATATTCTGAAAGAAAAAATTGATGTGGCGTTGGCGATTTCTCTGCATGCGCCAAATAACCCGCTGCGCGATGAGTTGGTGCCGATCAATAAAAAGTACCCAATTGAAGAGTTTCTGGCGGCCTGTCGTCGTTACATTGATGGTTCGAAAGCCAATAAAGACGTTACCATTGAGTACGTTATGTTGCAGGGCGTGAACGACAGCACAGATCATGCCCATGAATTAGTTCAGGTGTTAAAAGGCACTCCATCTAAAATTAACCTGATCCCATTCAACCCGTTCCCGGGCAATGAGTATGGGCGTTCTAGTAACAGCCGAATCGACCGTTTCTCTAAGGTACTTCAGGCAGCCGGCTTAACCTGTATTGTCCGCCGCACCCGTGGTGATGATATCGATGCCGCTTGTGGTCAGCTGGTTGGTGATGTGGTCGACAGAACCAAGCGTCTTGCGAAGAAAAAGCAGCTGGAAGACAACGCCATAGCTGTGAAGGTTGGCTAAAAAAAGGGTGAAACTCGAACGCATTCGGGTAATATATGGGCATAGATCAACAGCGCTCTGGTGAGCTATGCCTGCGGCCTTGCGCCAATTGTGACTTGTCAATGCGCGCTTTTAACTAAAGTGTTTAGTTCAGCTATGTTTTCATTGGTAAAAAGCTTCTCCTTTGAGGTCTCAAAGCGTGCTCAGATTGCCCGTACCGGGTTGCTGTTGATACTGGGCATGACACTCAGTGGTTGTGTGACCGAAACGCGTTATGCCAACAGCGATAAGCCGGTTGTGCAGAGTAAGGCGAGCCGTGAAGATGCTGCTAAAACGCGTATTTCACTGGCGCTACAATATCTGGCGAATGGCAATAATACCCAGGCTAAGTTCAATCTCGAACGGGCGCTGACATTGGCGCCGCAATTGCCCGAAGCACACTACTCACTGGCCTATTATTACGAGCAGGTAGGGGAGAATGCGCGCGCCGAGCAGGCCTATCAGAAAGCCCTGATACTTGCCCCTAAAGACCCTAACACGCTCAATAATTACGGTACTTTCCTGTGTCGTATCGGCAAATATGATGCAGCGACTGAGCAGCTGCTCAAAGCCATTGAAATACCAAGCTATATCCGTGTTGCGCAAAGTTACGAAAACCTCGCGATGTGTGCATTGCGTCAGGATAACTTCGAGCTGGCACTGGAGTATCTGAGCAGTGCTGAAAAACACAATGGGCAGCGTCCGTCGACTTTGCTATTGATGGCCGGCTTACACTATGCGAAAAGTGAGCTGCATCGCGCAGAGGAAGTACTGAAGGTATATGGCGACCGTGGGTTTGTCTCTGCGCGTGGGTTATTGCTGTCTCATTTACTGGAAGTGCGCAAAGGCCATTTGCAACAAGCAGAAGAAACCGCAACCTTGCTGTTACAAACTTATCCGGATTCTCCTCAGGCGGCACTGGTGCTCCAGCAACGCCTTAAAGACAGCGAGTTTGAGCGCCTGGAAGAGCAATATCGTCAGGCTCAGTTGACAAAAATTACCCATAAGTCGCCAACGCATTTGGTGGCTGAACCCAAAATCAAGGTGCGTCATAAAGTAGAACATGTCAGCCCTCGGCCTCAGCAACTTGCGCTTGCGTCAGTTGTCCCTGAACCGACTCAGCAACTTGCGCTTGCGTCAGTTGTCCCTGAACCGACTCAGCAACTGGCTCCGGCACCAGCCCGTTCGTTGCGTACACAGCAGTTCACTCAGAATTCACCCGCGCGGGATACAGTAACGGCTCAGAGGGTACCTGATAAGGCTGCTGACACAGTTAATTTAGTGGCATCAGATACAAGAGGGCAGGTGGTATTTTATGAGCCTGATCCGACTGATATTGCCTTTTCAGCGCCTTCTGCACGCACCAGGGACGCGGCCGTATTAAATGATAAGCCCGCAGATAGCTGGCTTGCGCAACTTCCCGCAGAGCCTGTGACAGAGAATGTACAAGGCCGTGTTGTTGGTGGTCTGCTGAATACTGATCTGATGCTCCCTAGCATTCCTCAGCACATCATTAGATTGGGGGAGAATCTCTTTAGTGTCTCAGTGAAGTATAACCTGAAGTTAGAAAAGCTGATGGCGTGGAATAATTTACGTGAGTCGGACCAGCTGTCGATTGGTCAGGTGGTGTATTTGAACGATCCGAAGATCGTACACACCATAGGCCAGGGGCAGTCATTGTTCGACATTGCAATAGAATATAATCTCCAGATTGACGACCTGATGCGGTGGAATAAATTGACCCCGGATATTGTCTTACAACCAGGACGGCATCTCTTAATCGTGGATCCAGACAACTATACCTTATGAACGAAGCAGAATTAGACACAGAAAATAGCAGCGATTTACTGTCGCTTGGACAAACGTTGGCCAAAGCCAGACATGACAGGGGTGTCAGCTATGAAGAGATCACCACACGGCTGAAGCTCAGTGAAACTCAGATCAACAAATTAGAGCAGGATGACTATCAGAATTTGGGCCCGGAAACTTTTGTACGGGGCTACATCAAAAGTTACTGTCATTTACTGGGCCTGGATGCGCAGGAAACACTGAAGTTGTACCAGTCTCCAGTTGTACCTGAGCAAAAAGGCAAAATGAAGAGCTTCTCTCGCCGCACGGAGAAAGAAGCGCATGACAACCGTCTGATGTGGTTCAGTTATGCGGTCTTAATTCTGGTCGTGGGCAGCTCAGCGATTTGGTTCTGGCAAAACAGCAGTTCACAGAGCGAAATCACACCGGGCGATGCGCGTGACATACCTCAGGCCAATGTTGTTTCAGGTGATGGGCAAAATAACGAGCAAAGTGCAGGGCAAACCGTGGCAGATGAGCCTGACACAGTGGGCCCTGATAACCAGCTCGAAATAACCATTGAGGCCGAAAAACCGACCCAGGATATGACCTCTGAACCTGCGTCAGAGTCACCTGAGATGGCTACGCAATCAGAGTCAGAAGCGAGGCCAATTGCACAAAACAATGAAGTTGCTGAGGTGCAAGCTGCGCCCGCAACCAACCCTCAGCCAGAGCTTGTTCAGAACACCATTGTGATGGTGTTTAAAGAAGACAGCTGGGTAGAGATCTTCGATGCCAGTCAGGAGCGAGTTGCCTTTGGTGTTAAGAAAGCCGGGTATACCATGACCGTCAGTGGACAGGCCCCGTTTTCCGTCGTTCTGGGCAAACACCAGGCCGTGAGCATCACGCTTGATGGCGCTGCGGTGGATATTTCCGGCCTGCCGCGTAATCGTTTAGCCAAATTTAATTTACCGTTAGCAGAGTAATCGTCATGTTTTCAGAATCACCGATCAAACGTAGAAAATCTACGCGTATTAATGTGGGAAATGTGCCCATCGGGGACGGCGCACCTATCGCCGTACAGTCGATGACCAACACCAATACCCTGGACGTGGATGCCACTGTGGCTCAGATCCGGGCGATTGCTGATGCCGGCGCGGACATCGTGCGGGTGTCTGTTCCAACCATGGAAGCCGCAGAAGCGTTTAAGAGTATCAAAGAACAGTCCGAGATACCGCTGGTAGCCGACATTCATTTTGATTATCGTATCGCCCTGAAAGTGGCTGAATATGGTGTAGATTGCTTGCGTATCAACCCAGGCAACATCGGCAATGAAGAGCGTATTCGTGCGGTAGTCGATGCTGCACGTGAAAAGAACATCCCGATCCGTATCGGAGTGAATGGGGGCTCGCTGGAGCGTGATCTGCAGGAGAAATATGGCGAACCTACACCAGAAGCCCTGCTTGAGTCAGCGATGCGTCATGTTGAGATCTTACAGAGACTCGATTTTGAACAGTTTAAGGTCTCGGTGAAAGCGTCGGATGTTTTCTTGGCGGTTGGGGCATATCGCCTGTTAGCCAAAGAAATTGATCAACCACTGCACCTGGGGATCACCGAAGCCGGAGGGATGCGTGCCGGTTCGGTTAAATCAGCCGTTGGCTTGGGTATGCTACTGGCAGAGGGCATTGGTGATACGCTGCGGGTATCCCTGGCTGCCGATCCTGTTCAGGAAGTCAAAGTGGGCTTTGATATTCTTAAGTCGCTGCGTATTCGTTCGCGCGGGATTAACTTTATTGCCTGTCCAAGCTGCTCTCGTCAGGAGTTTGATGTGGTCAACACAATGAATCAACTGGAAGAGCGCCTGGAAGACATCACAGCCCCAATTTCGGTTTCTGTGATTGGTTGTGTGGTAAATGGTCCAGGTGAAGCTTTGGTGAGCGATCTGGGTCTGGCTGGGGCAAACCGCCGTTCGGGCTTATACATCAATGGTGAGCGTCAAAAATTGCGTATCGACAACGATCACATCGTTGAACAGCTGGAAGAGCAGGTACGCAGCTATGTTGAAAAACAACAAAGTGAACCCAAAATCGACGTCAAGATAGTCGAGTAAGCGTGGCAGACCCGGTAAACTAAGCGTTTACGTTTTAGCCGAGCTGGGTATAATAGCGGGTTTATCAGATCTGGCTAAGTCATTGGGCTTGGCCAGCCGTTTCGTGTAAAAAATTAGATTACTAGGATTTTCAGTGGCAAAACAAATTCAGGCAATTCGAGGTATGAACGATTGTCTGCCGGGTGATACGCAAGTCTGGCAGAAGGTAGAATCTATCTTACGTGACACAGTGGCATCTTTTGGATACCAGGAGATCCGCTTTCCTATCGTGGAATCCACCGAGTTATTCAAGCGCTCAATTGGTGAAGTCACCGACATCGTTGAAAAAGAAATGTATACCTTCGAAGATCGTAATGGCGATCTCCTGACCTTGCGTCCTGAAGGCACCGCGGTTTGTGTGCGGGCCGGTAACCAGAATGGCTTACTGTATAACCAGGAGCAGCGTTTGTGGTACATGGGACCTATGTTTCGTCACGAGCGTCCGCAAAAGGGCCGTTACCGCCAGTTCCATCAGTTTGGGGTAGAAACCTTTGGTGTGGCAAGTGCCGATATGGACGCCGAAGTGATCCTGATGACGGCGCGCCTGTGGCAGCAGTTTGGTATCAGTGAATTTGTTCGCCTGGAACTCAACTCTCTGGGCTCAAATGAAGCACGCGCAACCTATCGTGATGCCTTGATTGCGTTTCTTGAACAGCACGAAGCGGATCTGGATGAAGATTCAAAGCGCCGCATGCATAGCAATCCGTTACGTGTGTTGGACAGTAAAAACCCAGACGTGCAGGCCATTTTGGTTAACGCGCCAAAACTGTCTGAATATCTGGACGAAGAGTCGCGTGAACATTTTGCAAATTTATGTGAACGTTTAGACGCTGCTGGCGTCGAATACCAAGTTAATGAAAAACTGGTACGCGGCCTGGATTATTATAACCGCACCGTATTCGAATGGGTAACGGACAGCTTAGGCGCTCAAGGTACTGTGTGTGCCGGTGGGCGTTATGATGGGTTGGTAGAGCAGGTTGGTGGTAAAGCGACGCCGGCTGTAGGCTTTGCTATGGGCATGGAGCGTCTTGTACTGATGTTACAAGAGCTCGAGCGTATTGGCACATTACGCCGTAATGCCGATGTGTTTGTTGCAGCGATGGGCGAACAAGCTGGCATTCAGGCGCCGGTCATTGCGCAACAACTACGCAGTGAAATCCCGGGCTTGCGCGTACTGGTCAATGCCGGTGGCGGCAACTTCAAAAAACAACTGAAACGTGCGGATAAGAGCGATGCACAAGTTGCCCTGATTTTTGGCGAAGATGAATTGGCCGAAGGTAAGGTGACAGTTAAGTATCTCCGTGAACACAAAGAACAAGTTACCCTGACACTGGCAGAGGCAAAAAGCCTGTTGTCGGCGTTAGTGGATTAAGCGCCCAGGCGCAGTAAAGTCAGGCCAGTTATCTGAAAAGGGACTGGCTTTACGCTATTAATAAAGAGGTCAGAATGGAAATTTATTCAACAGAAGAACAACAAGCCGAAGCAATAAAACGATTTTTCCGTGAAAATGGAACATCTTTGATCATTGGCGCAGTGCTGGGCCTGGGTGGTCTGTATGGTTGGAAAGCATATAACCAGCATCAAATTGACACCGCAGAAGCAGGTTCTGAAGCCTATAACCAGTTGGTTGATAGTGGTGACGTTCTGACCAAAAGCGATGACTTTTTAGCAACGAATGGTGAGTCGAGCTATGCGGTACTGGCTGCGTTTGTGGCGGCAAAAGAAGCCGTTGAACAAGGCAAACTGGAGGTTGCACAAGAGAAGCTGAGCTTCGCTGCAAACACAGTTAAATCACCAGAATTAAAAGCGACCGCTTATCTGCGTCTGGCTCGAGTACAGGCTGCTCGTGAAGATTATAGTGCGGCGCTGGCAACGCTTGGCAACCCGATGCCAGAGAGCTTTGCTGCTCAGGTAGCCGAGGTGAAAGGTGATGTACTGCTAGCGCAAGGCAAGAAAGAGGCTGCGCGTGATGAGTATCAAAAAGCAGTGACTGCCGGTGGCAGTGACAATAACCCACTGCTACAAATCAAACTGGACGATCTGGCTAGCACAGCAGCACTGTAAGGAGTCGCCATGAAGAAGTTGACTATGGCCTCATTGGCGCTATGTATGGCGTCATTGCTGGGATGCTCCTCAAGTGATGATGAAGAGGAACTGGTGTTACCTGAAATTGTAAACCAGTTTGAAACCGACGTTGTCTGGCAGGAATCTATTGGCGATGGCGTTGAGCATTATTTCTCGCGTCTGACACCCACCTTTTATCAAAGTACGGTTTACGTAGCAGAACGAAATGGTCTGGTTGCAGCGCTAGATAGCAGCAGCGGCGATACGCTGTGGGAAGTTGATACGCGTGAAAACCCGGCTTTTTGGCCGTGGGAAGACGATGACACAGCTAAGCTTTCAGGTGGTATTTTGCAGGCCTACGGTAAGCTGTATATTGGCTCTGAGCATGGTGAAGTGATTGCTTTAGACCGTGAAACCGGTGAAGTCGTTTGGCGTAAGGCGGTGCCGGGAGAGGCGCTTTCTACCCCAGCTGCCGGAGATGGTTTGGTTTACGTTAACCTTGGCTCAGGAAAACTTCTGGCGTTACACCCGGATACTGGCGAGGAGCGCTGGCAGTTTGAACAAGAAGTGCCGGCTCTGACATTACGTGGTCTGAGTTCACCTACGTCAGCAAATGGTGGCGTGTTGGTTGGTGAAGAAAGCGGCAAGTTATCGGTGCTGATTGCTGAGAATGGCTTCATGGCCTGGAGTACGGACATTGCTCTGGCAAAAGGTGCTTCTGAGTTTGAGCGCTTGGTTGACGTGGACACTAAGCCTGTAGTCGTTGGTAGTACCGTGTATACCATCGCCTACAATGGTAAACTGGCCGCATTGGACGTGCGTAACGGCAATGTGCTTTGGGATCGTGAGTACAGCAGTTACCGTGACCTCAGTATTGAGCTGAATACCATTTATTTGGTAGATAGCGAAGGCGTACTCTATGCTCTAGATAGAGAGTCGGGCATTGAGCGTTGGAGCCAATCAGCGTTACGTGGTTGGTATCTGACGACGCCAGCAGTGGCTGGGAATTATCTGGTGGTGGGTGATCAGGAAGGTAATCTGCATTGGCTGGATAAACAAACAGGTCAACTGGTTTCTCGTGAAGAGTTTGATAGTTCAGGTTTTTTTGTCGAGCCTATTGTGGTAGATGATACCTTGATCTTGTACACCCGCGATGGTGAAGTCAGTGCGGTAAAAATTCCGTAACCACCATATGCTGAATGAATAGAAGTAAGGCTTCGCGGTGCGAAGCCTTTTGTTGTTTTTAAAAGAGGTAGTCTATGCTTCCTGTGATCGCTCTCGTCGGGCGACCCAATGTGGGGAAATCCACTTTATTTAACCGTCTGACTCGCACGCGTGATGCGTTAGTGGCGGACTTTCCGGGCCTGACACGTGACCGTAAATATGGCCAGGCAAATTATGATGGCTATGAGTTTATCGTGGTCGATACCGGCGGTATTGATGGCAGTGAAGAAGGCATCGAAACGGAAATGGCAGAGCAGTCTTTGCTGGCTATTGAAGAGGCTGATGTGGTGCTGTTTCTGGTCGACGCCCGTGCAGGTATGACTGCTGCGGACCAGGCCATTGCACAACATTTGCGTAAGCAACAGAAAAAAAGCTTTGTCGTGGCCAATAAAACAGACGGCATCGACGCAGACTCTAACTGTGCTGAGTTTTACCAGTTAGCGCTGGGTGAGGTGTATCACATTGCTGCTGCACACGGCCGTGGTGTTACACAGCTACTCGAAGCGACTTTGGGTCCGGTGATTGCAGAGCTGGCCTCAGAGGAAGATGAAATTGAGCAGGACGATGAGCTGCTGACTGAGCTTTACCTGGAAGGGGAAGAAGCGCCGGAAGAGGGTAAAACGGGTTTTGAAGACAAACCCATAAAACTGGCGATCATCGGCCGCCCCAATGTGGGTAAGTCAACACTAACTAATCGTATCCTCGGTGAGGAACGTGTAATTGTGTACGATATGCCGGGCACGACGCGTGACTCAATCTATATCCCGATGACCCGCAATGAGCGTGACTATGTGCTGATAGATACCGCAGGTGTCCGTAAGCGCAAGAAAGTGAGCGATGTGGTCGAAAAGTTTTCAGTGATTAAAACGCTAAAAGCCATTGAAGATGCCAATGTCATTCTGTTAGTGATCGATGCACGAGATGGTATCTCAGATCAGGACCTCAGTCTGCTAGGCTTTGCCCTGAATGCGGGTCGTTCTTTGGTGATCGCAGTGAATAAATGGGATGGTCTGGATGACTACGTGAAAGAGCGTATTAAGTCTGAACTGGATCGTCGCCTTGGCTTTATTGATTTTGCCCGTCTGCACTTCATTTCGGCGCTGCATGGCACCGGGGTTGGCCACCTGTTTGAATCTGTTGAAGAAGCCTATGAATCGGCAACCAAGCGTGTTAGTACAGC
This sequence comes from Pseudoalteromonas rubra, assembly GCF_005886805.2. Taxonomy (NCBI): domain Bacteria; kingdom Pseudomonadati; phylum Pseudomonadota; class Gammaproteobacteria; order Alteromonadales; family Pseudoalteromonadaceae; genus Pseudoalteromonas; species Pseudoalteromonas rubra. The sequence continues at coordinate 3,799,829 of NZ_CP045429.1, read as the reverse complement.
TATGCTAAGACGTATCATGGATATGGCGCAGGCCGATCACCAGCCTCCTTTGGTACGTGGTCGCAGGGTTAAGCTGAAATATGCCCATGCCGGTGGTTATAATCCGCCGCGTATTGTGATCCATGGTAACCAGGTGCATGACTTACCTGACAGTTATAAGCGCTATCTGATGAATTACTATCGTAAGGCGCTAAATATCATGGGAACGCCGATTAAGATCGAGTTCCGTGAAGGGGATAACCCGTACTCTGGCCGTACCAACAAAATGACCCTGTCGCAGAAGCGAAAACTCAGGGCATTTACGAAAGAACAAAAGAATAAGCAGTAATTGCTTGATAAGAGGGCGCCTACGGCGCCTTTTTTATTGCTCGTCTCAACTCTGCCCGGATCCTAAATCGGTTTACGCTGAACGAAAAATATGCTTTATTTATATTTATTTAGCTTGAAATTTAGCCATGCAGTTTCTGAAAACCGTGATCTACGTCGACAGTGTTGAAGAGGTACTGGATTTTTACTATCAGGCCTTTGGGCTCAGTGCCTGTGGTCTCAGCGAGGACGGAGACTATGGAGAACTGGACACCGGACAGGTGTTACTCGCTTTTGCTACGCACCCGGTTGCACAGGCGCAATTTAAACAAAGCTACATTCGCAGCCAACCTAAGCAGCCAGCGCTGGGCTTTGAGTTAACTTTGGGGTGTGAGAATGTCGCAAAGAGCTATGATAAAGCCGTGGCAGCGGGCGCAGAGCCGTTGTCGCCGCCGACTTTAAAGGGGGAGCACACACAGGCGTATGTGCGCTCAATTGAAGGCACCTTAGTGGCGCTGATCAGCGTAGAATAAAGTGCTTATTCTGACAGAGCACGGGCCAGACCAACCGGCTCGATCTCTGTACACACGTTGTCATCATTCCAGTTAAGACCCAGCAGGGCGTTATCGTCGCGTAAATCTTCAATCCATTCGTCAAGCAATTCATCCAGCGCGATGGCAATGGGTTTAAAGTCTGCCCACTCGTCACGGCACTGTGCCTGAGCGTTCTCTTCATTATCCCATAGTAGCAATACGTCCGACTCTTCAAACTGATTTGAGTCAACCACAACCAGGCCGCCGTCATCTGAGCCTAGTGCCCAAACTTGCTCTTGCTCTTTCGCTGTCACGACAAAATTGACTACTTCCGATTCTAATTCGATGTCACTCATGGTGTATTTCCATAGTTATCGAGCTTATACCAATTTCACTTAATATCTGTTCAATTTAAAGGAGCAAATACGACGCTAACGGCGTTAAAAATTTCTCATTTAGAACCTTGACCTAAGGTACGAGTTCGCAAATTTTTGCCTTGTTATCGACCCTATTTTCTCGCCTCAAAATAGAACCCTTAATTAAGCAAATTGGTATTATGCTCTGGGATCTGTAAGACGTGCCTCATCTTGAGGCTGCCATTGGTCATAAAACTGCTCCAGAGCGGTGTACGGCGTTAAGTCGAACAAGTTTCTGAAGCGGATCCAATCCAGCAGGCAGTATAAACTGATCTGAAGATACTCGCAGTTTAAAAATACAGTTTCATGACAGCTTTGATCCAGTACGCGCAAGGTTTCAGCGATGCGCCCACGCTGCAGGTTAAAAAACAGCTTGTCATCCTGAGTATCAAATTCTGAACGCTGGCAAAGCAATAGCTCTACCAGTGAATCGTTGCAGGCATTGATGATAGTGAGCAGGTTTTCCTGTGCCCAATTGAGATGAGGCAAAGAAAACTTTTGTTGCAGGTAACGGGCAATGACGTTGGAATCCAGGACCGCCTGATCGTCAGCAAGCAGAAACGGCAGTTTACGTGCCGGATTGTGCTGGTGAAGGATAGCCCTGCCTTCCTCACTAAAGATGTCCAGTTTGCGATAGTCCAGGGTAATGTCGTGGCGAAGACAATAAATGCGGATGCGCCTGACATACGGAGATGTATCCGAGCCATATAAGATCATCACTCAATCCTTATGTTGTGGTTAGATGCGCAATGACTATAGCATTACTTAAAGCAATCCACATTAATACATAACCACTTGGAGAGATTATACCAATTTCACTTAATACCTGGTCTAATTGAAGGAGCAAATAGGACGCTAACAGCGTTAAAAATTTCTCATTTAGAACAACTAAATAGCAAAATTTTTGCCTTGTTATCGACCCTATTTTCTCGCCTCAAAATAGATCACTTAATTAAGCAAATTGGTATTAAATCTGCTGATAACAGTGTTAAATATTCCTCATTTAGAACAATTAAATAGCGAAATTTTTACCTCGTTATCGCCGAGATTTACTCGTCTCAAGAATGATGTGGATTGGTATTAAAAATAGGTAGGAACGGGGCTGGATAGATCCGAGAGGTCATAGGCAAAGCTACCGACAGAGACATACTGCCAGTAGCAAACGTGGTTTAATCGACCCGGCTGGTGACTTCAAGCAGGTGATAACCAAACTGCGTCTGAACCGGTCCCTGCACCTCATTGAGTGGTGCTGAAAATACCACTTTGTCGAACTCAGGTACCATCATGCCAGGTCCGAACTCACCCAGCTCACCCCCATCCTGTCCAGACGGGCAACTGGAATATTGTTTTGCGATCTCGGCAAAGTCTTCACCTGCTGCAATACGTTGCTTAAGTTCAAGGCATTGAGCTTCGTTATCGACTAATATGTGTCTTGCGCTGGCTAGTGTCATTATCTCTCCATGGATGGGTTAATTATTGCTCATACATTATTCTAATATACTTAGATTTAAAGCGCATTATTTAAGATCAAGTTCTTTTTCGATGGCCGCTATCATAGGCTCTGACATCGGTTTGGTGCGGCTATTGAACTGCTGGATTGTTTTGCGATCAGCCGAGATTAGATATTTGTAGAAATTCCACATGGGCGCACCGCTTTGTTCGCCTAAGTGTTGAAACACCGGGTTGGCATCGTCGCCGCGCACGGCACCTGTTGCCATCATAGTAAAGGTGACGCCGTAGTTGATAAAGCAGACCTCAGCCGTATCTTTTTCGTCGTTTTCTTCCTGAAAGAAGTCGTCAGACGGAAACCCTAGTACCACCAGACCTTTGTCGGCATAAGCTTTGTGCAGTTTTTCCAGGCCATCGAACTGACCTGTAAACCCACAGTTACTGGCGGTATTGACGACTAATAATGGTTTCCCCTCAAAAGCGCATAAGTCGACGGTGTCTTTTGATCTGAGTTTTCTGAATTCATAGCCGGTAAAATCATCACAGGCCTTACTTTTGGTGAAATTTGGTGTCTCGCTGGCATACGCGCCGTTGCTGGCAAGCAGTGCCATGGATATCAATAGTGGTTTTATCATCGGGGGCTCCCTGAAACGGTTTTAAACTCAATGCCTGAGTATACGTGGCACGAACGTGGTCAGTTCACAGTGTAACCGCTGCGCGTTGCGATTCAACCTGCGTGCATTTCGGATTAGCGATTTTTGACTAAACTGAATGCTAGCGGTTACAACAAGTAACGCCGTAAATTGGTTTACCACAGCAGGATTTAGTTATGGAAAACAACAAGGTATTAATTATCGATAGCAGCAGTGTGCTGGCTATGAGACTGAAGGTATTATTTGAATTATTGGGCTGTGAGGTGGTGCATTTACATTTTCAGATGTTGCACAAGGTTCAGGATTTCTTTGCGTATCATGTTGTCGCCATTGCCCATGGACTGCCGGATAGCACCTTTGATGCCTTGTCTGCGTTAAAAGATCACGACCGTCTAATCTTGCTCGCGCCCAAGCCAGAAAACTCTGAGCATGTTGATGCATTCAGCCGCTTAAATCGAATGCTGTGCAATGCCATCGTGATCTACCCATTTTTTGGCAATAAAGAAATCACGGGTTTGCTTGAACGGGTGCTTGAAACGGGTGATCATGACCGACTTGAACTACCGAAAATCCTACTGGTGGATCATCGAGAAGACCGTCTGAGGCGTTTGACGGCCAGCCTGCGTGGCGCGCAACTGACAGTCGTAACTGCACACTGCATTACTGAGGCAATGCAACAGGCAACCACCCATGATATTGACTTATTGATTTGTGATTTCAACCTGGCGCAGGGGAGTGGTCTGGATGTCTTCAAGAAGGTACGACAGATCCACCGTGATGCACGCTGCCTGTTGATGACCTCGCGGCAAAATCAGGTGGATATGATGGAAGCCATCCGTCAGGGCGTTGAAGATGTATTAACTAAACCCATTGATGAGGGAGCGTTGTTGCAGTCGCTGCACAAACTCTGGCAAAGCGAGTTGTTACGTCGCCATAACCAAGAGTTGGTTGAACGGTTGCAGGATACGGTCGACGCCCTCATTGAGCGAGATAGTTTATTACGGGTGATTTATAAGCACACACCCGATCCCATCATGTTGTTTAATCTCGATGGTTTTGTGATTGAGGCCAATGATGGTTGCACTTCTTTACTGCGACTACCGGGAGATCAGCTTCAACAACATTCCATTTTTGACCTGTTTGAACCTGCCTCTGTCACCGCATTAAAAGAAGCCATCAATAATGGTGGTGTATTGCGGCATTTTAATTGTGAGCTGGTGTTACCGCAAAAAGATGGGCCAAGCATTCCCTTGATGGGGACATTTATTGAGATTGACCATCACGGTGAAATTGCCTTGGCTGCGATTTTTAAGAACGTTGCCCAATTGAAACGCAAACAGCAACTACTTGAGGAGGCTAAAGAAGTACTGGAGGTAGAGGTTCAGGCGCGCACGGCACAACTCCAGGCGGCTAAAGAAGCCGCGGAAGCGGCGAATATCAGCAAATCTGAGTTTCTTGCCAATATGTCCCACGAACTCCGGACCCCCATGCACTCCATTTTGAGTTTCGCGCGCTTTGGGATTGATAAGTTGGCATGTGGTGAGGTACCGGTGAACAAGTTGGAGAAATACCTGTCACGGATCGAGACCAGTGGCGAACGCCTGTTGTTACTGCTGAACAATCTGCTCGACTTGTCTAAATTGGATGCTGGTCGTTTTCCCTTTAACCCTGCACCGCACAATCTGCTCACTTTAATACACACCGCAAAAGAAGATGTGTCGGGTCTGGCGATGGCGCGGCATATTCACATCGAGCTTCAAGTACAAGAGGATAACATTGTGCTGTGTTGTGATGCTGAGCAGCTGACCCAGGTGATGAGAAACTTGTTGGGTAACGCGCTGAAGTTCAGCCCTGAGCATAGCGAAGTGACCGTCACGGTTACGCTTAACGCGGGATATGTCCATATTTTGGTGCGGGACAAGGGCGTTGGCATACCTGAAGATGAACTGGAGCATATATTCGATAAGTTTGCCCAAAGCAGTAAAACTAACAGTGGGGCTGGCGGAACCGGATTGGGATTGGCCATTTGCAAAGAATTTGTATTGCTGCATAAAGGCTGTATTTATGCTGAAAACAACCCGGAACAGGGCGCTTGTATTCATATTGAGCTGCCAATTTAGAGGGATCACTAGCGCCATGGGTGATCACTGTCTATAACTAAATTAAAGCTGTCATTGCGGGACATTTCTCACGTTTGAAGGTGTGTTTGCAGATGATGGTGCTTTGGCAACGGAAAAGGAACTGAGAAATGGCATTGCAACGAATCCTGGCGGTGGATGACGAACCTTTCAACCTCGAAATCATCGAAGAAATACTTGAAGACCTCGACTTTGAATTACTGACTGTAACCAGTGGGCAGGAATGCCTGGATGTTATTGAGGATTTCGCGCCTCAGGTCGTATTGCTGGATGTCAGCATGCCGCAGATGAATGGGTATGAGGTATGTAAGAAGATCAAAGCTAATCTGGAAACGCAGAACATCATTGTGATGTTTGTGTCGGCACGAGGATCGGTTGAAGAGCGCATGGAAGGCTACGCAGTTGGTGCGGAGGATTACATCGTTAAGCCGTTTGGCCACAGTGAATTAAAAGCCAAGTTGCTTAATTTAGGGCAGATGTTGCTGGAGCGTGATATCCTGGAGCAGCAGGTCGAAGACGCAACTTCCACGGCGTTCAATGCCATGGCGACCAGCAGTGAAATGGGATTTATCGTCAGTTACATTGAACAGATCGGTGTCATTGATGACATTCAGGCGTTAGCAAAGGCTCTGATCCAGTGCCTCAGTAATTTAGGGTTAAGCTGCAATATTGAGTTTCGGGTCGATGAGCAGCGTCATCATTTTGCCACTGCGGGACTGTGTTCCCCAATTGTGCTGGAGTTGTTTGAAATATTGCGTTCGAAGGGCCGTTTGCATGAGTTTACCAGCCGGATCCTGGTGAACTACAATCTGGTGAGTGTGCTGATCCTGAACATGCCCTCAGAAGACGCGGACAAACACGGTCGGCTCAGAGATCATATTTGTTTTATCGCCAGTGTGACTGAGCAGCAATTGCTGGCGATTCTGACCCGTAAGCAGTTGCTGTCTCAGCAAGCTGAGCTCAATGATGCTATTTCTATGATCCACAGTAAGTTCACCGGATTGTTGGCTTTGCTCAACAACAACCGCTCTCAGAATGAATCCATCTTTCGCCGTCTTCAGGAGGTGTTTGAGCAGCGGATCCCAACCATGGGGTTGGATGAGGATCAGGAAGTATTCATTTATCAGCATGTCGACGAAGCCATTCAGGGTTCAATTGCCAGGGAAGAAGCGATTATGCAGGTGCGCGAAGCGTTTACTGAAATTGAAAGCGATTTGTCATTACTCAGCTCTGCAGGAAAGCATGCTGAATAGCTGAATAGCTGAATAGCTGGATACGTGTTGTCACCGCAATCTTTGAGGTGTAATTGCGGTTAAAAACACAGCAGGAGGCCAATGTTGATTCACATGATTAAGCGTCCCGAGGCAGGCCTTTTTCGATGATCCGGATCAGCCGGGCGTTTTTACGCTGTTGCTCGGTGCGTTTGGTGCGCTGTTGTGCCAGGGCCCAAGTTATATGCTCTTTGACAAGATCTGAGGCCGACTCCAGGCGTGCTTCAAGTACCTGGATTATCTGTTCGTCAGGCTCTGCATTGCCTAATCCAACGGCTAAGTTCCGTAGCCAGCGTTCATGGCCAATACGGCGAATGGGGCTGCCTTCAGTGTTTTTTAGAAAAGTTGCTTCGTCCCACTGAAAAAGTGTCAGCAGCTCCTGATCTTTGAGTTGCTGACGGGGATGAAAATCCTGCTCATCGGTAAGCTGGCCGTAGCGGTTCCACGGACACACCAGCTGACAGTCGTCACAGCCGTATACCCGGTTGCCCAACAGTGGGCGGTATTGTTCGGGGATCGGACCCTGTAATTCTATTGTCAGGTAAGAAATACATTTGCGGGCATCTACTACATAAGGTTCTACAATGGCTCCGGTCGGGCAAAGTGTGATACAGGCGTTGCACTTGCCACAGCCTTCTTCCTGAGGATTGTTATCAACTGGCAGGGGCAAATCCACGAACAGCTCACCAAGAAAAAACCACGAGCCGGCTTGTTTGTGGATCAGCAAGCTGTTTTTGCCACGCCAGCCGAGTCCGGCTTTTTCTGCCAACTGTCGCTCCAGCACTGGCGCTGAATCGACAAAGGGACGAAAGCCAAACTGACCGACGTCCTGTTCAATGCGCTGGCCGAGTTTCTTTAATCGGTTGCGGATCACTTTGTGATAGTCCCGGCCCAGTGCATAACGACTGATGTAGGCGGTTTGTTTATTGTTGAGCGCGCGGGCGAAACTGGCATCGGGTGGCAGGTAGTTCATTTTCACCGAGACCACTCTTTGAGTGCCTGGCACAAGCTCTGCAGGGCGGGCACGCTTCATACCATGTGCTGCCATGTATTCCATCTCGCCATGATAGCCATTATCAAGCCAACGCTGTAGCTGCGCTTCATGCTCGCTGAGGTCTATGTCGGTAATGCCGACTTCAGCAAAGCCAAGTTCTTTGCCCCAAAGCTTAATTTTTTGCGCAAGTTCAGTATAGTTAATATCAACAGAAGAATGAGTAGTGGTTGTCACGGAATGTCTATATCACAAGCAAAATACCTGACTAATTTACCACAAGTTGCCTATACGGCCCAAGCGGTACAAACGAATGAAGCCGAAGCCGCGCGTCTTGCGGGCACCACATTAAGTGCCTTGATGCAGCGCGCGGGGGCTGCCTTATTTGATTACGTCAGTAGCCTGGCACCGAGTGGCCCAATATTAATTCTCACGGGCAAGGGCAATAACGGGGGCGATGGTTATGTTCTTGCGCGTTTGTGTCATCAGGCAGGTATGAGGGCTGAAGTGCTGGCCTTGTTCGATCCGCAGCAACTTCAGGGTGATGCGTACGAGGCGTACCGGGATTATCTGAGCAGTGGCGGTGTTGTGCTGGATAGCATGCAGCCAGGCAGTGCGCCGGGTTTAATCGTCGATGCTGTCTTTGGCAGTGGCTTTCGTGGTCAGTTGCCCGAGAACGTTGCTGCGGTATTTCGACGCTTTGCTCAGAGCTCGGCACACCGGCTTGCCGTTGATATCCCCAGCGGTGTCAATGGCTCAACCAGCGAAGTTGCCTGTGATGCCTTTATTGCTGATGCCACGATGACTTTCATTGCGTTAAAGCAAGGGCTATTAAGTGGTTCAGCCAAGCGCCATACCGGCAGTGTGTATCTGGCACCGTTAGGGGTAGGTCAAGAGTTTGCTCAATTGGTATGTCCCTCAAGCCATTACTTTAGTGCAGAAACGTTACTGGCAAAGCGCCCTGTGCGGTCCATTGATACGTATAAAAACCGCTGTGGTCACGTTTTATTGATTGGCGGCGGTCCGGGGATGGCTGGCGCGATACGTTTGGCTGCCGAAGCCTGTTTACGCGCTGGCGCAGGCCTGGTGAGTGTGGCAACACACCCGGACAATCAGGCCATGGTCCTGCAAGGCCGTTATGAACTTATGGTGCATGGTGTTGCAAACGCCCAAGAGTTGACGCCTTTGCTGGACAAGGCCGATACGCTGGTGATTGGCCCAGGGTTAGGTCAGTCAGAATGGGCACAGGCGCTATTCGAGGCTGTACGCTCGTGTGAGCAACATGTTGTTGTCGACGCCGATGGGCTGAATTTACTGGCGAGCCAGCCTATGCAGTGGCAAAATGCGATTTTGACCCCGCATTGGGGAGAGGCAATGAGACTCAGCACTGCCGTTACAACAGACGCTAAAACCCTTAGTCGCTTCGATATGAGTAATGCACTTGTTCAGCATTATCTGGCCTGTGTGGTACTCAAGGGGCCTGGGACTTTGGTTCAGCAGGCAAAGCGAATAAATATCAATCGCTCGGGATGTGCTGCCATGGCCAGTGCTGGGATGGGCGATGTATTATCTGGTATAATTGCGGCTTTGTTAGCGCAGGGCCTGAGTAAATTTGATGCGGCTATGTTAGCGGTGTATATTCATGGTCTTGCGGCTGAAAAAGCGGCACATGACGGCGCGCATGGGTTGCTGGCAAGCGATTTATTTGTCCATATTAGAGGTATTATCGGATGAGTGTCGATATGACATTAGAAATTGATCTGGCTGATGAAGCCGCAACCATTGCCCTGGGAAGCCAGCTGGCCACATTGATTGATTCGGGGGCGGTATTCTATTTGCATGGTGATTTGGGCGCCGGCAAAACAACACTGACACGTGGTATTGTGCAGGGGCTGGGCCATCAGGGGAATGTAAAAAGCCCGACCTATACCTTAGTTGAACCGTATGAGTTGGGTGAGATCAGTATTTATCACTTTGACTTGTATCGTTTGGGGGACCCTGAAGAGCTTGAGTTTATGGGGATCCGGGATTATTTTGCACCGCACGCTGTGTGCATTGTCGAGTGGCCTGAAAAAGGCGCAGGCGTGATCCCAACAGCAGATATGGACATTGATTTGGCCTATCATGGTGCAGGGCGCCGTGCGGTATTAAGGCCACATACAGAACGAGGAAAGCAGCTTGCTGAAGCTATAAGTCGATATGCGTAGTGCGATAATAAGAATTAGCTTTACCCTGTTTGCGCTGAGCGTGTTATTACTCGCCAGTGCTGCGCAGGCAAAAAACAAAATCAACGGTGTGCGTGTCTGGCCTTCACCCGAAAGCACGCGCGTTGTGTTTGATTTGTCTGAAAAACCAGAATACAGCTACTTTATGCTGAAAAACCCGCTACGACTGGTGATCGATCTGGAAAATACCAGTAAGCTCAAGCAACTGCCTACCTTGCCTAAAGAACACAAGATTGTTCAAAAACTTCGCTACAGTCAGGCAAAGAGTCGCAACAGTACCCGAGTGGTGATGGAGTTAAGCCGGGCTGCCAAACCCGTCATTTTTGCGCTTGCGCCTACCGGACCGTATAAAGATCGTCTGGTGGTGGACCTGTATGGTCAGCAAAAGAGCCTTTATGCCAGTAAATCCACGCAAAGTAAGAAGCGCGAGCTGGCGAAAGACAGAGATATCATTATAGCCATTGATGCCGGGCATGGTGGGGAAGACCCCGGTTCCATTGGACCTGCTGGCACCTATGAAAAAAACGTTACATTGCCAATTGCCAAACGACTTGCTCGCCTGATCGATAAGGAGCCGGGCATGCAGGCGCGTCTGACCCGCACGGGTGATTATTATATTAAGCTGAACACACGTACTGCACGGGCCAGAGAGCGTCAGGCAGACTTTTTTGTGTCTATTCACGCCGATGCGTTTTCGCGTCCAGAGCCGAGAGGTGCGTCGGTATGGATCCTATCGTTACGCCGCGCCAATTCTGAAGTGGGTAAATGGCTGGAAGACAAAGAAAAGCACTCTCAGTTGTTAGGGGGAGCTGCGGATGTGATTAAAGACACTGCCAACGAAAAGTACCTGGCGAAAGCACTGCTAGATATGTCGATGGATCATTCGATGAAAACCGGTTTTAAGGTGGCCGAAGAGGTCGTTGGTGAGCTGAAGAAGGTTACTAAGTTACATAAAAAACGCCCTCAGGCGGCAAATTTTGGGGTGCTGAAGTCACCGGATATACCCTCAATTTTGGTCGAAACCGGATTTATTTCCAACCCACAGGAAGAAAAGCAGCTCAAAACCAGCTATCACCAGCAACGCCTTGCAAACGCGATATTTAAGTCAATTAAGCGTTACTATCAGCAAAATCCGCCGGACAACACCTTGTTTGCGAGCCTGAAAAACAATAAGCCGCTGCGCCATAAGGTACAACGGGGAGAATCACTGAGTGTGCTGGCCGCGCGTTATGGCACAACGGTGTCAGCGCTTAAAAAGGCAAATCGCTTGACTAAGAATACCTTGTATATAGGTCAGGTACTGACCATTCCGAAGGCGTAAACTGTGAGCATTGAAATTTTACCAGCCAGGCTGGCCAACCAGATAGCTGCGGGTGAGGTGGTTGAGCGTCCCGCGTCAGTGGTCAAAGAGCTGGTTGAAAACAGCATTGATGCCGGTGCGACACGCATTCAGATAGACATAGAGCGTGGCGGCCATAAACTGATCCGGATCCGGGATAATGGTGCTGGAATCGTCAAAGATGAATTGACTTTGGCGTTGTCCCGTCACGCAACCAGTAAGCTGAAAACTCTGGACGACCTGGAGTGTATTGCTTCACTGGGGTTTCGTGGTGAAGCCCTCGCTTCAATCAGCTCGGTATCGCGGCTAACTCTGAGCTCCAAGCCAGCAGAGCAGGAAACGGCTTGGCAGGCATTTGCCGAGGGTCGTGATATGACGGTTCAGATCCAACCAACAGCACACCCCAATGGCACCACTATTGAAGTGAAGGATCTGTTCTTTAATACGCCGGCGAGGCGTAAGTTTTTGCGTACTGAAAAAACTGAATTCAGCCATATTGATGAGCTGATCAAACGCATTGCATTGAGTCGCTTTGACCTGGCTTTGACGCTCACTCATAACCAGAAAGTGATCAGACAGTTTCGTGCCCGGCCTGATCCATACAGCGTAGAGCGAGTTGCTCAGGTTGCCGGTAAAATCTTTGCACAACAAGCAAGTTTTGTTGAGTCTGGCCATGATGGCCTGAAGTTGTATGGCTGGGTCCTGCCAGTGGGCAGCAGTAATCAAACTCAGTACACTTACGTGAATGGCCGCATGATGCGAGATAAGCTCATTTTGCATGCTATTCGACAAGCGTTTGAAGAAACCGCTGGGGCCGTTGATACACCCGGGTTTGTGATTTATCTGGAGTTGGATCCCACTCAGGTTGATGTCAATGTACATCCGGCTAAGCATGAAGTGCGCTTTCATCAGGCCCGGCTGATCCATGACTTTATCGTACAGGCTGTGAAACAGGTGGTGCTCAGTGAGTCCCCGGAATTACCTTTACCGGTGGCCGAGCCTCAGCTGGCGACCAATGTTATAAATGACGCTCAAGAACCCCTCAGCCCGTCGGTGTCTGAACAGTTTACTTTACAGGATACACGTCAACACCAGGCATATCGCTCGCCGTTACAGAGTGACTATGGATCGGTGCAAGATAGCGCTCGGGCTCCTGTTTCAGGAGCTGGCTCCGCAGCGTTTACGGCCAACCCAGGTTATCGTAGTGGTGCGAAAAGCAGCAACAGTTCAGGCTCTGCTAAGTCCCGGCAAGTTAATGTAAACGAGCTATATCAGGGGATGGCTACGGTTGCTGATATGCCGCAGCTGGCACCTGTGGTAGACGAGCAGATAAAACCACAGCGCACAGAAGTAACCCGTTTTCTTGTCTTGGCTGAAGGAGCCGTGCTTTTTACTCAGGAAGGTGAGCTCAGGCTGGGGCACTGTCGAGATGGTCTGATTGAGGCCTGGCAGGCGCAAATTGAGCAAGATGGTACCTTACAGGGCAAAGCCTTGTTGTTGCCGGTGCGCGTTAACCTCAGTGCGGAGGAAATTACGAGCGTGGTAGCGCAGGAATCCTGGCTGACATTATTGGGCTTTGCTATTCAGGCACATGAGCGTTATGTGATGATTAAAAAGCTGCCGCTAAGTTTATACAGCCTGGACGTGCCACAGTGCCTTGAAAAGGTACTGAGTGTTTGCGCAATGAAGGAGCAGACACTGGATGCCTGGTTAAACTGGCTACAAGTAACCACCCCCGCAGGATATTTTTATTCGCAACACTTTGCGGCAGTGGCAGAAAAAATCATAAAAAATGGCAGAAGCTGTGCTCAAATTGAGGCAAAAGCGGTTACAATAGATCAAAGCAAGTTATCAAGCTTGTCCCAACAAGAACGGTGAGTTCTTGTCCTGTCTGCAACCGCTGAACGGTTGCAGCACCAACAGCAGTAGAGAAACAGCGTGCAAGCAAAACCCGTTATTACCTTGATGGGGCCAACCGCCGCCGGTAAAACCGCGTTGGCCATTGAGCTCTGTCAACAATTAAACAGTGAGATTATCAGTGTGGACTCTGCACTGGTCTATAAAGGTATGGACATAGGTACTGCGAAGCCTGATGCTGCTGAGCAGGCCATGGCGCCGCATCACCTGATTGATATACTGGATCCGGCTGAGAGTTATTCTGTTGCAGATTTTCGACGTGATGCCATTGCCTGTATCGATCGTTTGCACCAGCAAGGTAAAGTGCCTGTGTTGGTTGGTGGTACTATGATGTACTTTAAAGGGCTGATCGAGGGGTTGTCACCCTTACCGGAAGCCTGTCCAAAAGTGCGCGAAACACTGGAAAAAGAGGCAAACGCACAGGGCTGGCCTGCTTTACACGCGCAGCTGACGGAGATAGACCCACAAGCGGCGAGCAAAATCAGTGAAAACGACTCACAGCGGATTAATAGAGCGCTGGAAGTCTATCGTCTGACAGGCAAAACGATGACGGAATTGCAAAAAGCCAAACAAGCGCCTTTGCCTTATCAGTTTCACCAGTTTGCAATTGCTCCGAAGGATCGTAAGATACTGCACGAAAGGATAGAAAAAAGATTTAAAATAATGCTGGATCAGGGCTTTAAAAACGAAGTTTTGGCCTTATATCAGCGAGATGATTTGCATCCAGATTTGCCTTCCATTCGTTGTGTGGGGTATCGGCAGATGTGGGAGCATTTGGCTGGTGAGTGCGATTATGAAGAAATGCTCTTCAAAGGGATCGCAGCAACCAGGCAGTTAGCGAAGCGCCAATTAACCTGGTTACGTAGTTGGCCAGATGTCACCTGGCTTGAAACCGACGGGCAAGAAAACTTGCAACGTGTATTAAGTTCGCTAAGCTAATAGAGGTTGGGGCAATCTTTTTATTCAGATTACTTCAACTATCTCAACATAATAACACCTAGAACGAAGGATAAGAACATGGCAAAAGGCCAATCGTTACAAGACCCATTTTTGAATGTCTTACGTCGTGAGCGCATTCCCGTTTCCATCTTTTTAGTTAACGGTATCAAATTACAAGGCAAGATCCAGTCCTTTGATCAGTTCGTCATCTTGCTTGAAAACACTGTAAATCAAATGGTTTACAAACATGCCATTTCCACTGTGGTGCCTGCTCGTGCTGTAAATTTCCAGAACACTCAAGGTAATGACAGTGCAGATCATGGCGAAGATGGTAACTTTTAATCGTTTTTAGTCGATAGTAGGAGCGTAATGCTTGTTTGACCGTTATGAAGCCGGCGAACAGGCAGTCTTAGTACATATAGAGTTTCCGAATGAAGGAGATCGAGAAGATCTTCGCGAGCTGGAAATGCTAGTGTCTTCTGCTGGTGTTAGTTGTTTGACGGTTGTGCAAGGCAGCCGTCAGGCGCCTCACCCGAAATTATTTGTCGGGACGGGGAAAGCAGAAGAAATCGCTGAGATTGTCAGAACTCACAATGCAGATGTCATCATCTTTAATCATCAACTCAGTCCCTCTCAAGAGCGCAACTTAGAGCGTGTCTGCCGTTGTCGTGTATTAGATAGAACGACCTTAATTTTAGATATTTTTGCTCAACGTGCACGTACCCACGAAGGTAAATTGCAGGTTGAATTGGCGCAGCTACGGCATATTTCAACTCGCCTGATCCGCGGCTGGACTCACCTTGAAAGACAAAAAGGCGGGATAGGCTTGCGTGGGCCGGGTGAAACTCAGCTGGAAACTGACCGACGGTTACTCAGAGAGCGGATTAAAAGTATCCGTAAACGACTCGAAAAGGTAGCAACAGTGCGCGAGCAAGGGCGTCGTGCCCGCAGTCGTAATGAAATTCCGACGGTGTCGCTGGTTGGCTATACCAACGCGGGAAAGTCGACCTTATTTAACCATGTGACACATGCAGATGTGTATGCGGCTGATCAGCTCTTTGCGACTTTGGATCCAACACTAAGAAAGCTAGAGATAGCGGATGTTGGGCCGGTGATCTTTGCCGATACAGTTGGATTTATACGTCATTTACCTCACGACCTGGTTGCCGCATTTAAAGCTACTCTGACAGAAACACGAGAAGCAGATTTGCAGCTGCATGTTGTGGATGTGGCAGATCAGAGAAGAAAAGAAAATATAGAAGAGGTACAATCGGTCCTCAAAGAAATTGACGCCGATGAAATTCCTCAACTGTTGGTTTACAACAAAATTGATCTGGTTGACGAGATCAACCCTAAAATAGACAGAGATGAGCAAGGTGTTCCGGTGCGCGTTTGGTTATCGGCCCACACTGGTGAAGGCAGTGAGTTGCTTGAACAGGCAATTTCAGAGTTGTTGGCGAAGAAGATTTTTGCTCATAAGCTCATTGTACCGCCGGCATTTGGCAAGTTACGTGGCGCTTTGTTCAACCTCAATGCGGTCAATGGCGAGTCTTATGATGAGGCCGGAAATTGGCTGTTGGATATCAGACTGCCGCAGGCTGACTGGGAAAGGTTAAAGAAAGAGCAGGGGCAAGAAATAGAGCAATTTGTGGTTGGGGATTGAAAAAGCCGCATATCGCACGCATTTCTCTATTAGATCTCTGTGTTTTTTGTTAGATTTAGATTAATTCATTTTATAACAATGGAGTATAGCTATGGCCTGGAACGAACCGGGTAATAATGGCAATGATAACGACCCGTGGAAGAACCGCGGCGGTCGTGATCAGGGGCCACCTGACTTAGACGAGGTATTCCGCAAATTCAACAACAAGTTTGGCGGTATGTTTGGCGGTAAGCCAGGCAAAGGCGGTGGTATCGGCGGTGCCGGTACGGTATTTGTGCTGCTGATTGCTTTTGTTGTTTGGGCACTGAGCGGTATTTACACAGTGAAAGAAGCCGAACGTGGCATCGTGCTGCAATTCGGTGAATTTAACCGTATCGCCGAGCCGGGCCTGCGCTGGAAAATGACTTTCATTGAGCGTGTTATCCCCATTGATATTGAAGCGGTTCGCTCACTGTCAGCATCCGGCTTTATGCTGACCGAAGACGAAAACGTGGTAAGTGTCGAGTTTGAAGTACAGTATCGAGTGGTTGATCCGACTTTGTATCGCTTCAGCGTAACCGATGCTGATCACAGCTTGCAGCAAGCACTTGATAGTGCATTGCGTTATGTTGTCGGTCACTCTCGCATGGACCAGGTCTTAACCACAGGTCGTGAGTTAGTGCGTCAGCGCACCTGGGATGAGCTAACCAAAATCATCGAACCTTATAATCTGGGCATTATCGTTACCGATGTGAACTTTAAAGACTCACGTCCACCTGCAGAAGTTAAAGATGCGTTCGATGACGCTATCGCAGCACAGGAAGATGAAGAACGTTTCATTCGTGAAGCAGAAGCCTATGCAAGAGAAATTGAGCCTCGTGCTCGTGGTCAGGTAACGCGTATGACTCAGGAGGCTGAAGGTTACAAAGAGCGTATCACACTGGAAGCACAGGGTGAGGTTGAGCGCTTTGAAAAACTGCTGCCGGAGTATCAGGCTGCCAAGCAGGTTACGCGTGAGCGTCTGTACATCGAAACCATGGAACAAGTGCTGGGTAACAGCTCTAAAGTACTGGTTGATGTAAAAGGCGGTAATAACATGATGTATCTGCCGTTAGATAAAATTATGCAGCAAGGTAAGCCGGGCTCTCAGGTCACCTTACCGAGCCAGAATGACATCAATCAGCTACGTCAATCACTAGGTCAGTCACGCAACAGCACAGTTAACAGCAGTGATGATCGTTTTTCACGTGACCGTTTTAACAATGGTGGGAGGTAACTGATATGAAAAACATGACTGTCGTAGGATTGATCATTGCCGCATTTTTGGCTTTCTCATCGGTGTTTGTTGTCACAGAAGGGCAGCGCGCCATTGTTTTACTGTTCAGTAAAGTACAAAAAGACAGCCAGGATAACGCTGTGGTTTATGAGCCGGGTCTGCACCTGAAGGTGCCATTCTTCAGTCAGGTACGTCGTATTGATGCACGTATTCAGACGCTCGATGGTGCGCCAGACCGGTTCGTGACCAGCGAGAAAAAAGACCTGATCGTTGATTCATTCGTAAAGTGGCGTGTGAACGATTTCTCCGCTTACTATCTGCGTGCCAGAGGTGATAAACAGTACGCTGAAACTCTGTTGAAGCAGAAAGTGAACAATGGTCTGAGAACCAACTTCGGTTCGCGTACCATTAAGGAAATCGTTTCGGGTGAGCGTAGTGAGCTGATGGAAGAAGCACTGGTACAGGCATCTGAAAGTGCCCAGGAACTGGGTATTGAAGTACTGGACGTGCGCGTGAAGCAAATTAACCTGCCGAATGAAGTTAGTAACTCTATTTTCCAGCGGATGCGTGCTGAACGTACAGCTGTTGCCAAAGAGCACCGCTCAGAAGGTCAGGAAAAGGCTGAAATCATTCGTGCTGAAGTTGACCGCCGAGTAACGGTTATGCTGGCAGATGCGGAACGTAATGCACGTGCCGTACGTGGTCAGGGTGATGCGCAGGCTGCGAAAATTTATGCTGACGCCTACAACAAAGATCCGGAGTTCTTCGGATTTGTTCGCTCGCTGGAAGCATATAAAAATACCTTCACCAGCAAAGGTGATGTCATGGTATTGTCACCAGACAGTGAGTTCTTTGATTACATGAAGAACAAAAAAGGTGAATAAGCCCATCTTCGGTTGACATCACTGACCTGGTGTCAGGTGGTATAAAAAACCTCGCAGTAGCGGGGTTTTTTACATTTTAGTGATTTCTATTTCCCGTTGTTGGTGACATCACTCTGATCAGATGAGATAAAGAAAACCGTCTAAATTCATCAGGATCCCGGCGAGTGCGGAAAAAATAGCCGTAATGGGGTGTTTTGAACGGGCTTTTCTGATAAAATCTGCGCCTAATTTTTTCTAAGTGATTTTGCAATGGGTAAAAACGTCGTTGTATTGGGCACCCAGTGGGGTGACGAAGGTAAAGGTAAGGTTGTAGACCTGCTGACAGATAAGGCTTCTTTGGTTGTTCGCTATCAGGGCGGACATAATGCGGGCCACACACTGGTGATCAACGGTGAAAAAACCGTTCTGCACCTTATCCCGTCAGGCATTTTGCGTGATAACGTAAAATGTATTATCGGTAACGGTGTGGTATTGGCACCAGACGCGCTAATGAAAGAAGTACGCATGCTGGAAGAGCGTGGCGTACCAGTTCGTGAACGTTTGTTGATCAGTGAAGCTTGTCCGTTGATCTTGCCTTACCATGTTGCTTTGGATCAGGCGCGTGAATTGGCACGTGGTAACAAAGCAATCGGTACAACTGGACGTGGTATCGGCCCTGCTTATGAAGACAAAGTAGCGCGTCGTGGCCTGCGTGTTGGCGATTTGTTCAACCCTGAACAGTTTGCAGCTAAGCTCAAAGAAGTGCTTGAGTACCATAACTTCAGCCTGGTTAACTACTACAAAGTAGATCCAGTTGACTTCCAGAAGACCTATGATGAAGCAATGGAAATTGCTCAAATCCTGAAGTCTATGGTTGTCGACGTAACCGAGCTGTTGGATCAAACGCGTCTGAAGGGCGACAATATCCTGTTTGAAGGCGCTCAAGGCACCCTGCTTGATATCGACCATGGTACATACCCTTATGTCACCTCGTCTAATACCACAGCCGGTGGTGTTGCGACTGGTGCTGGTTTTGGTCCTTTGCACCTGGACTATGTACTGGGTATCGTAAAAGCTTACACCACGCGTGTTGGTTCAGGCCCGTTCCCGACAGAGCTTTACGACGGTCAGGACAAGCAAGATCCAGTTGGTAAACACCTTGGTGAGAAAGGCCACGAGTTTGGTGCTACCACAGGTCGTTTGCGTCGTACTGGTTGGTTTGATGCCGTGGCAATGCGTCGTGCAATCCAAATCAACAGCATTTCAGGTTTCTGTCTGACTAAACTGGATGTACTGGATGGTCTTGAGACTATCAAGATCTGTACTGGTTACCAGTTGGAAGATGGCACGGTAACGAACGTGACACCTCTGGCTGCTGAAGGCTACGAGAAAGTCACGCCAGTCTACGAAGAGATGCCTGGCTGGTCAGAAAACACCTTTGGTGCAACGACGGTTGAAGCGCTGCCAGAAGCCGCTGTTAACTACATCAAGCGTCTTGAAGAACTGACTGGTGTGCCAATCGACATCATTTCAACCGGCCCGGACCGCGTTGAAACTATGATTGTTCGCAACCCATTCGGCGAATAAGCATTGAAAATAAAAAAAGCTGCTACGGCAGCTTTTTTTATGTCTGCAACACCGCGTCATATCTTCCAAGCCTGCGCTGTGGCACATTTATTGTATAATTAATCTCAGTGTGTCATTGGTACGTATCGAATATGAACAAGCATCTAAGTATGATATCTGCGCTAATTGTAAGCACTTGCTTACTTTTTAGCCCTTACTCTCAAAGTGAAGAGGCGATAGAGGCTGTCCCCTTATACAGTCAGGCAGAGTTACTGGAATTGATCAGCCGTAATGCGCATCTGAAGCGCGTGAAAGACGACGAATGTCAGCTGGTTCAGGATATTGAAGCCCGCGCCGAAATAATGGCGCTGCCCTCCTATCAGTTTCTGTATGGCGATATGCTGGCCTACGCGGTATGTGTAGAGCGCAATGTGGAACTTGGCTTATATTATATGCGTAAGGCTGCTGAGCAGGGGTTAGCGCCGGCGCTGGAACAACTTGGTCGCTATTATGACCTGGGTAAACTGGTGCAGATGGATAAGCGTATGGCGATCACTTATTTGCGTGAGGCTTCCGTGTTGGGTAATTTAAAAGCTCAATTACGTCTGGTCGACCTGTTTAATAAAGGCTATGGCAGCCCCCGGGATTATGAGGATGCCTATCGCTGGCTATTCCATGCGGCCGTTGCTGATAAAAAGTTGCATAAGCGCATCGAAACCGCGCTCGCATTGCTGGCGCAGAAAATGCCGGACAGCGTCGTAAAGCGTGCCCGGCTACCTATGTAAAGCTAAAGCGCTTTAGTCGCCGAGCTTTTCTCCTATAGGCGCTTCTTTTTGCGCCGGATCTCTGAGTACCGACAGCTTGGGAGGTTGCAGTGCCAGTACGCGCTCCCCGCTGCTTGGCGCATTTTTCATATCCGGCGTAAATGGGCGCACGGGCAAACCATCATCGTTTTTACCGGCTTCTCCAATGATAAACAGTGGAATGGCTTCTTTATTTACTTCCTGATATTGCGACCAGGTGAACTCCTCTGACAGCCTGGTTGCGCTAACTTTGCCACCCTTGGCCATCATGCTGCTTAGTTTGGCATAGTTACCTTCATCGCCAAACAGCAACTGACGAGATAAGAAAGTGGCACTGTCTTTATTTGCTTTGGCATGGTTGGTTGAGGATTTGAGAGAAAAGACATTCTGTTCGCCCAGCAGATGCGAAAAATACTGCACACCAAGCGCATTATGATGACGGTTGGGAGACAGTGCCATGACTGATTTCAGGCTGGTCAGGGGCAGGTAACGCTCCGCGTGCTCGGATTGCGGGTTACCATAGTAACAGGGCAGTCCGTCCATCCGTGCCATTTTACAGTTTTCCCACGCTGGATCAGACAGGTAAACATCGACATTTTGTTCTGTGAGTCCTTTGGCGATGGCGCGTGATACATGGTTCGCCCCTATGAGTAATAAGGTGTTGGGCGCGGGCTGGCGAACTTTGAGCAGGCGTGCCAGGGGGGTTGCTGTCAGGCTTTGTAAGATGACGGTGACGATGATCACCATAAAGATCAGCGGCACCATTTTGTTGGCGTCGGGATAACCTGATTGCATCATACTCAATGCGAATACGGAGCCGACTGCCGCTGCCACTATGCCGCGCGGCGCGATCCAGGCAAGTATCAGCCGGGAGCGCAGTGGTAGATCACTACCAAAAGTGGATACTGCGATACTCAGGGGCCGGGCCACAAACAACACAATGGCCAGAAAGATGAACACGTCGCTATCCAGTAGCATGAGGTCTTCCAGTTGCAGTCGTGCAGCGAGCAGAATGAACAGACTGGAGATCAGGATCATAGATAAATCTTCTTTGAACTCAAGTACCGAATCAATTTCCAGGTCGTCCTGATTGGCAAGCCAGATGCCAAAAATGGTTACGGCTAGCAGGCCAGATTCGTGGCTCAGATGGTTCGCCAGAGTAAAGCTGAACAGCACCAATGCCAGGATACCAAACTTATGCAGCTCATAGGGGAGCCACTCGCGCCGAATGATAGTCGTCGTGAGCCAGCCTGCGACAATGCCCACTGAGGTGCCTACACCCAGCGTTGAAAACAATGCCAGCATGGTATGACTAAATACGGCGGCCTCACCCACCTGATTGACGGCTTCAAATACCAAGACGGCAAAGAGTGCACCTATGGGGTCAATGACAATCCCTTCCCAGCGCAGGATCCGATCAATGTCTTTTTGTGGCCGCATGGCATTGAGCATGGGGGCTATCACAGTGGGGCCTGTAACCACCAGTACTGCGCCCAATACCGCTGCCACTCGCCAGTCCAGTTCTAACAGCCAAATAGCGCTGGCGGTGAGAATAGTAAATGTGGTGAGCATACCTATGGAGCATAAGTTTCTGACGACTTTCCCTATCCCTTTAAGCTCATGAAAGTGTAACGTCAACGCCCCCTCAAATAAGATAATGGCAACAGACAGGGAGACGACAGGAAACAGCAGATCGCCAAGCAGTTGATCCGGTTGTAGCTGACCAGAAATAGGGCCAAGCAACAGACCCGTAAGCAGTAAAAACAAAATAGCCGGTACCCGGCAAATCCAGGCAAGCCATTGGGCTAAAACAGAAAATAATGCAATCCCGGCAATATAAATAGCTGACATAGCTGCTCCCACAAGTTGGGGTAAATGTAATTATAGTGTTTGCTTGGTTATAGCACAGTCAAACAACAAATAAAGTGTTAGTTCTGCTCGAAATAGCAACAAGCATGACTTTTTTTACAGTGTGTCCATCCAATAAGTGACGCTGATTTTTGGTCATAATATGGTGATATTTATAGACTATCAATTACACTTATGGCGACCATAAAGCACCTATATCTGCAAGGGTTGCAATGCCCCTGTCATCTGCGTTAAGGTAATAAGCGTTTATTCGAGCGGGCTACGCGCCCATCATCAATCTACTCATGTGCGCAATTATTCATTGCGATCAGGCCTTTTTTGCCACACCAAACCATGGTGAGCCTGCAAAAAACGGCTCGACCAGCGGAGCAAGGCTCTTTGGTCACAATCAATCTTTCTTAGTTTTCGCAGCCACAGTTGCTTGCCAGTTCTGAATTATTCAGTGCATGCTTGTTAGGGGTCTGGTTGTATGTCGTTTCGAAATACGTGTTGTATTCGTGTGAGCGGGTATTTCGAAGCCGTTGTTATCTTATCTTTTGTGGTCGCGTAAGCTGACTAAGGCGTGTTGTAGTATCAATCAAGGTGCTGCGCGCATGAGGATAAAAGGTAAAACGGAAAAAACATGTCAATCGAAACATCTCAACGCATCGTGATAAAAATCGGCAGTGCGTTAATTGCGCCAGAGCAGGATGGCTGTCGTTCTCGCTACCTGCTGAACATTGCTCAGTTCATTGTACAGTGCCGTGCCAAAGGCAAAGAGGTGCTACTGGTGTCATCCGGCGCCGTGGCCGCAGGGTCGCACTTGTTTAAGAACAAAGATAAAAGTTCGGTAGCGGTAAAAAAGGCCATGGCAGCGGCAGGGCAGACCGAAATGATCTCGACTTGGGAGCGTTTTTTTGACTTTCCTTCAGCTCAGTTATTGCTAACCCATGGTGATTTACGAGACCGCGATCGATACAACAGTATTCGTGAAACATTGTTCACTTTACTGGAGCAAGGGATCCTGCCTATTATCAACGAGAATGATGCGGTGACAACGGATGCGCTAAAGGTTGGTGATAACGACAACTTGTCAGCGATGGTTGCGGCAGCAGCGGACGCAGATTGCCTGATCATCTGTTCAGATGTGAATGGCTTGTATGACAAAGACCCGAATAAAAACGCGGATGCCAGGTTGTTAGATACGGTGGGTGAACTCACCCCAGAGATTTATGCAATGACGGGCGGCCCGACCAGCAGTGTTGGCACCGGAGGCATGAAAACTAAGTTACAAGCGGCGGAAAAAGCCACCTCTCATGGTATTGTGACTTATATCGTGAACGGGTTTAACGAAGATACCTTCACTGAATTGCTTAATGGTGCTAACCCAGGAACACGTTTTCTGCCTTATGACACACCTATGCATGAAGCGCTGCACTGGATGACACACACCGCGTCAGAGCAGGGGGAGTTGATTGTTGAAGCTGGCCAGTTTGACGCATTGAGCTGTGATGACATCGTTGCCGTCAATGGTGATTTTTCAGCAGGTGAAACCGTACTGGTCAGGAGCGAAGATGGACAGAAGTTGGCAAAAGCAAGCTGTAATTATAGTAGCTGTTTGCTTAATTTTATTGCCCAGCAGGATAAAGATATAGTGACCGAACAGGTTCAAAATAGTATCGGGCCTGTTATCTCACAAAATGATATTGCCGTATTTGAGGAAAGAAATTCATGAGCTTAATTACAGACATTGCACATAATGCCGCACAGGCGGCAAAAACTCTGGCGCTTTTATCCAGCACCCAAAAAGACGCGGTATTGCGTGGTATGGCAGGCGCGCTCAGAGCCAATATGGATGCAATCATTGATGCTAACCAACGGGATCTGGCAGCGGCACGTGATAATCAGTTGCCCGCTGCGATGGTTGATCGCCTGACACTCACGCCAGAGCGCATTGAAGATATGGCACAGGGAATTGAAACCATTATCGAATTACCCGATCCGGTTGGTACAGTGCGTGATCTAGGCTCACGACCCAATGGCATTGAGATCCGAAAAATGCGGGTGCCTCTGGGGGTCGTCTGTATGATTTATGAAGCTCGCCCAAATGTGACAGCAGATGCTGGTGCGTTATGCTTTAAATCGGGTAATGGGGTGATCCTGCGCGGCGGTAAAGAGGCACTGCAAAGCTCGCTTGAAATTGCCTCTGTGCTACATACCGTGCTGGAAGCCCATGATCTGCCTAAGGCTTTGATTAGCGTGATCCCCGATCCGGACCGTAGCCTGATGATGGAGCTAATGCAGCAAAAAGACTACATTGATCTGATCATCCCGCGCGGTGGTGAAGGCCTGATCCAGTTTGTGACCCAAAATAGTACCGTGCCGGTGATCCAGCATTTTAAAGGGGTATGTCATCTGTATGTCGATAAGGATGCGGATCTTGATAAGGCGCTGCAGTTGCTACTTAACGGTAAAACCCAACGCACAGGCGTATGTAACGCACTTGAAGGGCTGATTGTCCATCAGGACATTGCTGAGCAGTTTTTACCACAAGCCGCAGAGGCTTTGCAGCAGCGCGGTGTTAAGATCAATGCCGATCAGGCGAGTGCCGGCTACTTCGACAATGCTACAGTGTTAGCGGATGATGAGTTTGGTGAAGAGTACCTGAGCCTGGAGATTGCCATTAAACAAGTGGCTGATTTCAAGGCGGCTGTGGCACACATTGATCGTTTTGGCAGTCATCACACCGAAGTGATCTGTACGCAGGATATGCAGACTGCGGACTTGTTTCAGCGCAGCGTTGATGCTTCGGTAGTCATGGTGAATGCTTCATCACGGTTCAGTGATGGTGGTCAGCTTGGGTTGGGCGCAGAAATTGGTATCGCAACAACCAAGTTGCATGCTTACGGTCCGATGGGGCTGGAATCTTTGACGACTGAAAAATACCTGGTGAATGGCGACGGCCAGATCAGAAGTTGATTTTTTATGGGGGCAAGGATGACCCACTACATAGTTTAATGCGCTGATAACAACCAGATTATGGATAAAGAGGTATAAAAGAAAGGCGGAAAGTGGTGGAGCTAAGCAGGATCGAACTGCTGACCTCCTGCGTGCAAGGCAGGCGCTCTCCCAGCTGAGCTATAGCCCCACTTCCGGTGTCGATTTGACGGTGAGAATTTAAAACATTTCGCTACTCAGCGTCAAGTCTTGGTCATAAAAAACTTGCCAAATAACTGCGTTGCTTTGATACACTGGGCAAAAAATACAGAGAAATTTATGATACGTGCGAGTCTACTGCTTGGTGCCGTATTGCTGCTCAGTGCTTGTAGCAGTAAACCGGAGGTGCCACTTCTGGAAGTCGAAAGTCAACAACTACATCAACGCGTTAATGCGAAAGGGCAGGACGAGTTTGCGTTTGTCGTCACGGTTAAAGCCACTCCACAAATGAATTTGGATACCAGTAAGCCGGTATCCCGGCGCGACTTAAAACGCTTTGCGGATCAGCAAAGGGTCGAAGACTCGTCTGAGATGAAACTCAAATTGGAAGACGAAGCCGTTGTCAGGCTTAAAAAAGCACTCAGTGATGCCCATTACTGTGAGTCCGGCTACAAGATAGAGCAGGTGTTTTGGCGCGACCGCAGCGTGCAGTTACGTGGTATTTGTCAATGAGTACGCTGACAGTCTCTCAATTGGCGGCGTTGCTTCATAAGTTGGACATCATTTATCAGGCTTATCGGCATCCCCCTTTGGCAACCTGTCAGGATGCTGACAAGTTGGCACTTGAACGCACCGGCACACGCTTGAAAAACCTCTTTTTACGCGACAATTATGGCCGACAACATATTTTGTTGATCACCACAGCAGATAAACAAATTGACCTCAAGGCTTTGTCCAAACAACAAGATTTATCCCGGCTTGGGTTTGCTTCTGATAGTCGGCTTCAGCAGTATTTAGGGATAAAACCAGGCTGTGTCTCTGCGCTGGCGGTTGCCAATGACCCAGAGCAACACGTCCAGTTATGGCTGGATGAGGCACTGAGTGACGCGGTACTGTGGCAATGCCACCCTTTCGAAAATGACAAGACCTGGGTGCTGTCTTTAGCTGATCTAACGCGTTTCTGGCAGCATACTGGTCATCAACCTGTGTGGCTGACTGTACCAGAACGGGTCGTGACAGTGTGACCCTGGCTACGACGATTTGTGTGCCAGGCCCGCTTTATTCGGCTGTGTTCGGCTATAATTCCGCCACACCAGCAGCAAACCACCGCTACACACAAACAGCAGCGTTAGCAGGAAATAAACCAGCCCCCAGCGCTGATAAATGATGCCTGGCAGATAAGAGCCCAGCGCGCCGCCACAATAGTAAAAAGACACGTAGGCGCCATTGGTTACAGTGGCTTCGGCTTTACTGAGTTGATTGGCCAGGGGGGCTGCATTGGCATGGATCATAAACATGCAGGCGCAAAACACAGTAAACAGCACTAGAAATAGCCAAAAGTGATGCCAGAGCATGCCCAAAATGGTCAGGCAGTATAAAGCAAACAGGCCACTGAGGATCTGCCACATACAGGTCGATAACTTACTCAGTAGTGGGGTCGACAGAGACAAACACGCGCCGATCAGATATCCCGTATAAACCCACCCAATCAGGCGAGGGTCGCTTACCTGATAGTCATTGCTGAGAATGAAAGGCAGGTAGTTGAGCAGCGCCGCAAAGCAAAAAAACATGCAAAATACCGCGCCATAGAGGCTCAACAGATTTTCCTGCTTTAAGGGCTTGAGATAAGCCAGTGGATGATTTGCCTGACTATTCACCGCCTGAGCACGCGCCGGTTTGATCCACCATGCCAACAACACAAGCGTCACAGCATTAAGCAGATAAAAACTTTGCCAATTGAACCATACGGCAAAGTTGGCAGCCAGTGTACGACCCAGATAGCCGCCAACTATGGTGCTGCCAATGTACCAGCTCATCGTGCGTTTGAGCTGGCTGTGTTGGTAGGTGCGTCCCAGGTATCCCGTCATGGCGGTCAGCGCAGCCGGGAGTAGTAACCCTTCAGCAAAGCGTATTGCAAGCATCCACTGAAAGTGCCCGCTGAGCGCAAACCCGAGGCAGCACAGTGCCAGCAGTAGCATCACCACTTTAATGATCTTCAGTGGATTACGTTTCGTAAATAATAATCCGTAGCAGATGGGGGCAATCGCCAGTGGCAGCATAGTTACTGACATGAGCATGCCAGATTTTGCTGGTGTTATCTGATACTGGTGTGCAAACACCGACAACAACGGCTGGGGTGCGTATAAAACGCAAAAAATGGCGATGGAGCACAACAATAAGTGCGGCAGAGACATAACGCATCCACAATGACCAAATAGCGCTCAAATTATGCCTGTCAGACAATGGAATTGCGAAGCCAATTAGAGAAAACTTGCGGTAAATCATATTTTTTAGTTCAGACTCTGCTAGATTTTTGGCTAATAAAATTTTTCTTCCGTATCGGCCAGCAGCAGTGGTCAAATTCGTCTACTGCGTTAAAATAGCGTCAGTCTAGATTTATGGAGTGGCATTATGGGATCTCTACAAGATCAACTTTTGAAAGCGGGCCTGACCACCGAGCACAAAGCGAAAATTGCGAAGAGTGAAAAGCGCAAATCTCAGAAGAAAAAGAAAAAGAAAGGTGCAACCAGCGACGTCAGTGATCTGCAAAAACACATTGAGCAAACCAAACAGGCACAACAGCAAAAAGCCGAAGAGCTGAATAAGGCTAAACAGGCTGAGCTAAAAGAGCGTGAACAGGTAGCCCGGGTTAAGCAAATTCTGGAACACCATAACCAGGAAGAGATTCGCGGCAATGTGACTTTCAACTTTACTTATGACAGCAAAGTGAAAGAGCTGGACGTGAATGCCCAGACGCAGCAAGCCTTGGCGAAAGGTCGACTGGCAATTTGCGTACTTGAAGGCCAGTTCTACGTGTTACAGGATGAACCTGCTCGTAAGATTGCGGAAGTCGATGAAAAGTACATTGTCTTCCACGTGGAAGATGATCAGAGTGATAAGGACGAAGACGATCCTTATGCAGACTTCGAAGTGCCTGATGATCTGATTTGGTAGGTATCCTGGCTGCATCCATATGCTCACCGTCATTGGCGTATGGATAACAGTGCGGCATAGACTACACTTGAATTGATCCGTTATATTAGAAGAGAAAAGATATGAGCAAGATGAAACAATTAATGTTAGCCAGTGGTCTGGCCGTTGCTGCCCTTTCTGCCGGTACAGCCAGTGCTGCCGATGGTAAGGCTTTATACACGGCGAAGATGTGTCAGACGTGTCATGGCGCAGAAGGTAAAGCACCTATCATGCCTTTATATCCTAAACTGGCTGGCCAGAATAAAGAATATTTGCTGGCTCAGATGAAAGACATCAAATCTGGTGCGCGCAGCAATGGCATGTCAGCAGCCATGAAAGCCATGACTGCAAACGTGTCTGACGCAGAGCTGGAAGCCATTGCCGATTACCTGTCTAAACTATAGTAGGCTGGCAACATTAAAAAAAACCACCGCTTGCCGGTGGTTTTTTGATCCACATCGACGATTATGCTTTCTCCCGGATTGAATCATTGCATCCCGGAGGTGAGTGTTTTAGACTTCTATACATCCAAATTATATTGGGCTTTATAACAAAAGGAACAGCCATGTTTGAATTGCCGAAACTCAATCTTAAAGACAAAGTCAGTGAGCAAGAGTGGCGACTGCGTGTTGATTTGGCGGCGTGCTATCGTCTTATTGAGCATTTTCGTTGGGGCGACCTGATCTATACACACATGTCTGCCCGTTTACCAGGCACAGATCACTATCTGGTGAATGCATTTGGACTGAGTTTTGATGAGGTTACCGCTTCTAATCTGGTGAAAGTGGACCTGCAAGGCAATATTCTGGACGACACGCCTTTTGAAATAAACCCGGCCGGTTTTACCATTCACAGTGCCATTCATGAAGTACGAGAAGATGCCCATTGTGTGATCCATCTGCATACCAAAGAAACCATTGCCGTTGCGAGCCTGGAAGGGGGCCTGTTGCCGCTTAGTCAGCACAGCATGTTTTCGCTGCCTTCGTTGTCTTATCACGAATATGAAGGCCTGGCCGTGAATGAGGCTGAAAAAGCGCGCTTACAGAATGATCTGGGTACTACCAACCACATGCTCTTGGTTAACCATGGGGGTTTAACGGTGGGGCCGACGGTCGGCGATGCCTTTATGCGTTTCTATGATCTGCAACGTGCCTGTGAGATCCAGGTTGCGATCCAGGCGACCGGTCGTTCGGCGATTGAAGTGCCGCAGCCCATTCAGGACAATATTTATAATCAGGCAAAAGTGGTGCACAGTGGTAGCACCGGTGGCCAATTAGCCTGGCCCGCCATGTTGAGAAAGGCATACCGCCTGGATCCTGGCTTTGCCGAATAGGAGTCAAAATGAAAGTTAATCGTGTCGAAGTGTTTGATATTCACTGTCCGGACAGACCTGCCTGGACCCCGGTTTTTGTTCGCATCCACACCGATGAAGGTATTTCAGGTGTGGGTGAAGCGGGCCTGGCCTACGACCTGGGACACAGTGCCGCTGCAGCCATGATCAAAGAAATGGCAGAAGCGTTTTTAATTGGCCATGACCCATTTCAGACCGAAATGTTGTGGGCTCGCATGTTACGTGAGAGCTTCTGGGGCTTAGGTGGTGGACCTGTAGTATATGCTGCCATGAGTGCCATTGATACTGCCTTGTGGGACATCAAAGGTAAGGCATTGAACCTACCTGTATATCAGTTGCTGGGCGGTAAAGTGAATGATGAGCTGCGTACTTACGCGTCGCAATTGCAGTTTGACTGGGACAGTGAATTCAAAGCGTTGGTACAGCCTCACGAATATGCTGAGGCAGCACACAAAGCGCTGGCAGAAGGATATGATGCAGTCAAAGTCGACCCTATCATGTACGACAAAGACGGCAATACATACTACGACCGCACTAAATTGATCTCGCGCGGCGAAATGAAGCTGTATCGGGCACGTATGCAGGCGATCCGCGAGGCCGTGGGCGATGAAGTGGATATCATTTTCGAATGCCACAGTTTGCCAGGTGCCACGTCTGCAATTCAAATTGCAGAAATTGCAGAAGAATTTGACTGTATGTATTACGAAGAGCCGGTCAATTATCTGAACCACTCACTGCATGCTAAAGTCGCCAACAAAACCGCGGTACCGATAGCCGGTGGTGAGCGTTTGTATAATCGCTGGGATGTTCGTCCTTATTTTGAAGATCAGAGTATTGATGTATTACAGCCGGATATTGGTTTATGTGGTGGCTTTACCGAGACCAAAAAGGTCTGTGATTACGCCGATATTTTTGATATTCGCATTCAGGCGCACGTGTGTGGCGGACCTGTTGCAACGGCTGCCTCACTGCATCTGGAAACGGCCATTCCTAACTTCCTGATCCATGAGCACCATACTTATGCGATTAAGAAGTGGAACCGTGAGTTGTGTCTTCAGGATCCTCAGCCAGAAAAAGGCGTGTTTAAGGTGTCTGAAGCGCCAGGGATCGGCATTGAGCTGAATGATGAAGTGGTGATGCGCTCAGCCCGCGTTGAAATTAAGTAACTCAGGTTTAATGTCAGATATAAAAAAACCCAAACACATGTTTGGGTTTTTTAATACCAATTTGCTTAATT
The DNA here is from genome assembly GCF_005886805.2 of Pseudoalteromonas rubra. Classification (NCBI taxonomy): domain Bacteria; kingdom Pseudomonadati; phylum Pseudomonadota; class Gammaproteobacteria; order Alteromonadales; family Pseudoalteromonadaceae; genus Pseudoalteromonas; species Pseudoalteromonas rubra. The sequence continues at coordinate 3,768,937 of NZ_CP045429.1, read as the reverse complement.
AAGTGTTCTATTTTGAGGCGAGAAAATATGTTCGATAACTAGGCAAAAATTTTGCTATTTAGTTGTTCTAAATGAGAAATTTTTAACACAGTTAGCGTCATATTTGCTCCGTCAAATTGAACAGGTATTAAGTGAAATTGGTATAACTCTTGCGTCCAGCTTACTTAAGTAGTGACTCAGTCAGTACTGGACGAATTTCTTTTACAATTGCCTGGCACAGTTTAGGGGCACCACACACAATGTTACCGCTGTTGTTGTAGTTGGCACCGCCAGCGAAGTCCATCAGCATGCCACCGGCTTCTTTAATCAGTAGTTCACCCGCTGCTGTATCCCAAGGCTTAAGACCGATCTCGTAGAAACCGTCGATACGACCCGCAGCAACATAGGCCATGTCCAACGCCGCAGAACCGGCGCGACGGATATCAGTGGTTTGAATAAACAGCGCTTTAAAGGTTTCAGTGTAAGCGTCCAGGTGATGCTTTTGTTTGAACGGAAAGCCTGTTGCCAGGACAGAACCTGCTAGTTCAGTACTCTTAGTAACGCGAATACGTTTGCTGTTCAATTGTGCACCCTGACCGCGAGACGCTGTAAACAGCTCATCACGGATTGGATCGTATACAACAGCTTGTTCGACGCGGCCTTTTACTTTCAGCGCGATAGAAATAGCAAAGTGTGGAATGCCCTTGATGAAGTTAGTGGTGCCATCAAGCGGGTCAATAACCCAAAGGTAATCGGCTTGCTTGCCATCTGTGTGGCCAAGCTCTTCACCGACAATTGCATGCTCCGGGTAGGCCTTCAAAATTGTGTCGCGGATAACCAGTTCCGCTTCTTTATCTACGTTTGTTACGAAGTCGTTTGAACCTTTTTGTGAAGTCTCAACCTGAGACATGTTTTCACAAGCACGTAGAATCACCTTACCCGCGTTACGCGCAGCGCGTACCGCAATGTTTAACATTGGATGCATAGCATTACCTTTGAATTGTAAAAGAACTAAAAATTTCGAGCCGGCGTATTCTAGCGATTTTTGCTGCAAAGTAAATAACCCTTAGTCAAAAAAGATGTGCTTTTTTTAATCAAATTGAGAAAGTGATTTAAATTCAGCCAGTTTATGTGAGGTAGGTGGTGTGCCGAGGTTTTCACTTGAGCTGGCTCTTTACTATTCAGGTGCGTCTGGTCCGGATTTTACTATCTGGCGAATTCGCGTTTGTGCTAAACTCCGCCATTATTTTTTCCTGAGGCATAAGACATGGCATTAGAAGACATTCGCATTGTATTGGTAAATACCTCCCATTCAGGCAATATCGGCTCGGTTGCACGCGCAATGAAAACCATGGGGTTATCGAAACTCTATTTGGTGGATCCTGCGTGCGAGGTAGACAGCCATGCCAGCGCGCTGGCGGCCGGTGCAACTGATGTGCTGGGCAATGCGGTTCAGGTAGAGAAACTCGAAGACGCCATTGCTGACTGTGCCTTAACCATAGGCACCAGTGCGCGTTCTCGTACTTTATCCTGGCCTATGGTTGGCCCGCGTGAGTGTGCTCAAAAGCTGGTAGATGGTGCTGAGCAAACCCCGGTTGCATTGGTGTTTGGTCGTGAAAACAGCGGTCTTACCAACGAAGAGTTGCAATTGTGTAATTACCACGTGTGTATTCCGGCAAACCCAGAGTACAGCTCACTGAATCTGGCTATGGCGGTGCAAACACTGGCTTATGAAACCCGCATGACTTATCTGGATCGCCAGGAGCAGCCTGTTGAGCTGGACGACCTACAGTATCCCACTTCTCAGCAAATGGAACTGTTCTATGAGCATCTAGAGTCTACTCTGAACGACACCGGTTTTATCATTAAGCAGCACCCAGGCATGGTCATGACCAAGCTAAAACGCCTGTTTAACCGTGCTCGTCCCGAAGATCAGGAGCTCAACATCCTACGCGGTATTTTAAGCTCAATAAATAAATCAATAAAATGATGGGGTTAGCGTTTTGGTATGAGATATACCAAAGCGCTGCAATAATCTCATGCGTAAATACTTGACTAAAATACTCAGGTAATTACAATGTCCATAATACCTGAGGAAATTAGTCGGGTATTATGATGAGCGCAGATTGAACACACTAGGTAAGTACCTACCTACGTGTTATCCGCATAGCACAGGGCGATTGGTTGTTGGTTAATACTTGACTATCTTAGTCAGGTAATTACAATTTGCGCCTTGATAACTTTTCTGGGGGCACGCATGAAACTGACTTCAAAAGGCAGATATGCAGTGACAGCGATGCTGGACGTCGCACTACACGCAAATATTGGGCCCGTGCCTCTGGCGGATATTTCCGAACGTCAGGAAATATCTCTGTCATACCTGGAACAATTATTTGCCCGTTTGCGTAAACATGGCTTAGTGAGCTCTGTTCGCGGACCGGGTGGCGGCTATTTGCTGGGCCGCGACGCGCATACTATTTCTGTTGGCGATGTGATCGCCGCGGTCGATGAATCCGTAGATGCGACTCGATGTCATGGAGAAGGTGGCGGCTGCCAGAGCGGCATGCGCTGTCTTACTCATACATTGTGGTCAGACTTAAGTATGCGTATTGAAGAGTTTTTAAACAGTATTTCCCTCGCCGAGTTAGTCGCTAATTCCGACGTGCAGTCTGTTGCAACGCGTCAGGATAATGGGGTTAACAGTGCAATGAAGCAATTAGAGAATATTCAAGTGAGTTGCCAGCTGTAAACTGGCGTCTAGCGGAGAAAGAAATGAAATTACCGATATATTTAGATTATGCAGCGACCACTCCGGTTGATCAGCGTGTTGCAGACGAGATGATGCAGTGCCTGACTATGGATGGTAATTTTGGTAATCCAGCCTCACGTTCGCACCGTTTTGGGTGGCAGGCAGAAGAGCTGATTGACCAGGCGCGTAACGATATCGCTGATTTAATCAACGCTGATCCGCGTGAAATTGTTTTCACTTCAGGGGCCACCGAATCAAACAACCTGGCAATCAAAGGTGCGGCTAACTTCTATCAAAAGAAAGGTAAGCACGTAATTACCGTGAAAACCGAGCACAAAGCAGTGCTGGACACTTGTCGTGAATTAGAGCGTCAAGGCTTCGAAGTCACGTATATGGAAGTCGAAGAAAATGGTTTACTGGATCTGAAAAAGCTGGAAGCCGCAATTCGCGAAGACACCATTCTGATCAGCATTATGCATGTTAACAACGAGCTGGGTGTGATTCAGGATATCGCCACCATCGGTGAGATGTGCCGCGAGCGCAAAATTATGTTCCATGTTGATGCTGCGCAAAGTGCCGGTAAAGTACAGATCGACCTGCAACAGCTGAAAGTCGACTTTATGTCTTTCTCTGGCCACAAAGTGTATGGCCCTAAAGGGATTGGCGCACTGTATGTACGTCGTAAACCGCGTGCACGTTTAGAAGCGCAAATGCACGGTGGTGGTCATGAGCGTGGTATGCGCTCAGGTACACTGGCAACCCACCAAATCGTGGGCATGGGCTCGGCTTTCCGTGTTGCCAAAGAAGATTTCGAAAAAGATCATGCCCACATCAGTACGCTGCGTAAGCGTTTGCTGGACGGCGTGATGGATATGGAAGAAGTGTATTTCAATGGTGCTATTGACCAATCAGTGCCAGGTATTGTCAACCTGAGCTTCAACTTTGTTGAAGGTGAGTCATTGCTGATGGCGGTTAAAGACATTGCCGTATCATCGGGTTCTGCATGTACATCAGCGAGCCTGGAGCCGTCTTACGTGTTGCGCGCACTGGGTCGCAACGATGAACTGGCACACAGTTCAATCCGCTTCAGCATCGGCCGTTTTACCACTGAAGAAGAAATCGATTATACCGTTAAGCTCATCAAAGACTCGATTGGTCGTTTGCGTGAGATGTCACCGCTGTGGGAAATGTTCAAAGATGGCGTTGACTTAGATGCAGTTGAATGGGCACACCATTAAGCAAATCCGTGTATAGCAAGTTAATACTATAGGCAGGTAGTGAGGAAAGAATTATGGCGTACAGTAACAAAGTAATTGATCACGTGGAAAACCCACGTAACGTTGGTTCATTAGACAAGAACGATCCGAGTGTCGCAACGGGTATGGTTGGCGCGCCGGCATGTGGCGACGTGATGAAGCTACAGATCAAAGTATCAGGTGAAGGCATCATCGAAGATGCAAAGTTCAAAACCTACGGCTGTGGTAGTGCTATCGCATCATCATCGCTGGTTACTGAGTGGGTGAAAGGCAAGACACTTGATGAAGCAGGTGAAATCAAGAACACCGACATCAGTGCTGAGTTAGAGTTGCCGCCAGTGAAGATCCACTGCTCAATTCTGGCAGAAGATGCAATTCAGGCTGCAATTGCAGACTACAAGAGTAAACAGGCGAAGTAAGAGATAACTATGGCAGTGACACTGACAGAGTCGGCAGCAGGCCGAGTACAGACTTTTTTGGCCAACCGAGGTAAAGGCATCGGGCTGAGAGTCGGCATTAAAACGACCGGCTGTTCAGGTCTTGCCTATGTACTTGAGTTTGTGGATGAACTGGACGAAGGCGATGAAGTTTTTGAAGAAAGGGGCGTCAAAATCATCGTCGATGCTAAGAGTCTGGTTTATATCGACGGCACTGAGCTGGACTACACGAAAGAAGGTTTGAACGAAGGGTTTAAGTTCATTAACCCGAATCAAAAGGACGAGTGTGGCTGCGGCGAAAGTTTCACCGTATAATCTCTTTTGTGACTAACAACTCTAAAGCCCTGCCTTGGTAGGGCTTTGCTGTATTGGATGCGTATGCGATATTTTGACTTATTCGATTTACCGGTCAGCTATCAGGTTGACCTGGCAGCTTTAAACCAGCGTTATTTGGATCTGCAACGCGCCGTTCACCCCGATAAGTTTGCCCATCTGGGTGAGCGAGAAAAACTGTTGGCGGTGCAAAAAACGGCTGAGATCAATGATGCCCTGGCGGTATTGAAACACCCAGTAAAGCGCGCTGAGTACATGTTGAGCGAGCGTGGTGTTGATATACGTGCTGAGCAACAAACCTTGCAAGATCCGGCGTTTTTGATGCAGCAAATGGAGCTGCGCGAGGCACTGGAAGACATAGCACACAGTACCGATCCAGAAGCAGAAATCGAATCCTTTGAAGCGCAGGCCAGACAATTGGAGCGGCAATACAGTGCTGGTCTGGGTGAGCTGTTGGTTAGTCAAGACGAAGCGGCTTTGCAGCGCGCGGCGGATCACATTCGCAAACTCAAGTTTGTTTATAAGTTGAAAGACGAGCTATCTCGGATAGAAGACAGCCTATTCGACTGATTCATGCGTTGTTGCTGCATAGTACAGCGACAACCAGCTTCACCAAAGTGAAAGAGCATTATGGCATTATTGCAAATTGCTGAGCCGGGGCAGAGCGCGGCACCTCATGAACATAAACTGGCCATCGGGATCGACCTGGGCACCACCAACTCTTTGGTTGCTACGGTTCAAAGTGGCGAGGCCAGGACCCTTAGTGACTTCAATGGCGATGCGATGTTGCCATCGGTCGTTCGTTATCATGATGAGCAGATCAGCGTCGGCAAGACGGCACAGCAGGAAGCTGCACTGGACCCGGAAAACACCCTGATTTCAGTGAAACGCTTTTTGGGTAAAACGGCGCAAGACATAACCAGTAGTTATGGTCAGTTGCCTTACACCTTTGTTGAGCATCAGGGCAGCCTGGCGGTTCAAACTAGTGCAGGGCCAATCAGCCCGGTGCAGGCATCGGCCGAGATACTAAAATCACTTCATCAGCGCGCCGTTGAGAGTTTCGCTGGAGAAGACGTGATGGGTGCAGTGATCACTGTGCCTGCCTACTTCGATGATGCGCAGCGCCAGAGCACCAAAGATGCCGCTGAAATTGCAGGTCTGAAAGTACTGCGTTTGCTTAATGAGCCTACTGCTGCGGCAGTGGCGTATGGTCTGGACTCAGGTCAGGAAGGGATCATTGCGGTTTATGACTTGGGTGGTGGTACCTTTGATATTTCTATTCTGCGTCTGAACAAAGGGGTCTTCGAAGTACTGGCAACGGGTGGTGATTCAAGCCTGGGTGGTGATGACTTTGATGCGCTTTTGGTCGCTGTTTTTCAACAGCAAACCGGGTTAACGGATCTTTCCGCTAAAGAACTACGTTTGTTTATCAATAAAGCGAAGGCCTGCAAAGAAGCGTTGACCAGCTATGAAACGGTGAATGTGAAACTCCCTGTTCGCGAACAGGAATTCACCGTAACCATTACTCGTGATCAGTTTGCCGAATTGGCAGATGCCCTGGTTAAGAAAACTCTGCGTTCATGTCGTCGTGCCTTGAAAGATGCCGGCGTTGAAAAAGAAGAAGTATTGGAAGTGGTGATGGTTGGTGGTTCAACTCGCATGCCGGTGATCCGCGATGCCGTTGAAACCTTCTTTACTAAGCCGCCTTTAACTTCCATTGACCCAGATCGGGTAGTGGCCTTAGGTGCGGCAATCCAGGCGGATATTCTGGTGGGCAACAAGCCCGATTCAGATATGCTATTACTGGATGTTTTGCCATTGTCGCTAGGCCTTGAGACCATGGGCGGTCTGGTTGAGAAGATCATTCCGCGTAATACCACTATCCCGGTTGCCCGTGCGCAGGAGTTTACGACGTTTAAGGATGGTCAGACAGCCATGTCTTTGCATGTGTTGCAGGGTGAGCGTGAGCTGGTTGATGACTGTCGCTCTTTGGCTAAATTTAGCCTCAAAGGCATTCCCCCTATGGCAGCGGGTGCAGCGCATATTCGTGTCACATTTAAAGTGGATGCGGATGGCCTGCTGAGCGTTTCAGCCATGGAAAAATCAACAGAAGTACAGGCTGAGATCCAGGTAAAGCCGTCGTTCGGCCTGAGCGACGATCAGGTTGCACAAATGTTGAAAGATTCAATGAGTAATGCCAAAGAAGACATGCAGGCGCGTATGCTTAAAGAGCAGCAGGTTGAAGCATTGCGTGTACTCGAAGCACTGGAAGCGTCGTTGGCGACCGACAGTAACCTACTTAATGAGCAAGAGCTGAGCGCATTACGCGCTGCGATGGCTGAGCTTGATAAAGCACGACTAACTGCCACCGATCCACAAGCGATCAAAGCGGCAATCGAACAGGTGGATGAGGCAAGCGGCGAGTTTGCATCACGCCGTATGGATGTATCAATTAAACACGCACTGCAAGGTCAGTCGGTAGACGAGGTGTAATATGCCACAGATTATCTTTTTACCACACGAAGAGCTTTGTCCGGAGGGCGCAGCCATTGAAGCTGAATCTGGCAAAACGGTACTGGATGTGGCGCTGAAAAATGGCATCAGTATTCCTCATGCCTGTGAGAAATCATGTGCCTGTACGACCTGTCACGTGGTTATTCGTGAAGGGTTTGATTCGCTTGAAGAGAGTGATGAACTGGAAGATGACATGCTGGATAAGGCCTGGGGTCTGGAAGCGGAGTCCCGACTGGGCTGTCAGGCAGTGATTGCCGACGAAGATCTGGTTGTGGAAATACCCAAGTACAACCTTAATATTGTCAACGAAGAACACTAATCGTTGTTATCACAGGGCCGCATTATGCGGCCCTGTTCAGTTATGTAAGGAGTGCAGGTATGACGCATAACACCGAACAAGCGCATAGCTGGATTAATGGCAGTCCCTGGCAATCACCGTGGCAGTTAACGGTTGTTAACCCCGCAAATGAATTGCCCATTGCTACGGTTTCAATAGCAGATCAGTCAGCGGCCGAGCAAGCGCTGAATGCAGCGCAGGCCTGTTTTGACACCCTTAAGCAGCGCACGTCACAACAGCGCGCAGCGGTCCTGGAACGCTGGTATCAGCTTATTTTAGATAATGAAGCTGCGCTTGCAGAGCTGATGAGCAAAGAGCAGGGTAAACCGCTCAAAGAGGCCGTCGCAGAAGTCAGATATGCCGCAGGGTTTGTTCAGTGGTTTGCTGAGGAAGCTCGGCGCGCTTATGGTGAGGTGATCCCATCACATAGTCCTCATCACCAACTTGCAACCATTAAACAACCGATCGGTGTCGTACTGGGGATCACACCCTGGAACTTTCCCCTGGCTATGATCACGCGTAAGGTGGCACCGGCTTATGCTGCGGGTTGTCCATTTATTCTAAAACCTTCTGAAGAAACCCCGTTGAGTGCCATTGCTCTGGCAAAGCTGGCGTTGGAGGCGGGATTTGAAAGCGCGGCATTTCAGGTTCTGGTGACAGACGATGCAGAGACGTTGGTTGCTCCTTTGTTGGCAAGTCCAGAGGTGCGAAAGCTGACCTTTACGGGGTCGACTGCGGTAGGTAAAAAGCTGCTGGCGCTCAGTGCGGATACGGTTAAACGCACGTCAATGGAGCTTGGCGGGAATGCGCCTTTCATTGTTTTTCCCAGCGCTGACGTGCGAGAAGCCGTTGCGGGCTTGATGGTGGCTAAATTCAGAAACGGCGGGCAAACCTGCGTAGCGGCTAATCGAGTTTTCGTCCATCGCGATGTCCAAGAAGCGTTTACAGCAACCTTGGTTGATGAAGTTGCTCAGTTGGTTGTTGGTGACGGCTTAGCGCCGGACACCGATATTGGCCCGTTGATCAATCGCAAGGCCAAAGACAAAGCACAGCAATTGGTTGATGATGCGCTCGCTCGAGGTGCTAAACAGATCTATCAGGGGGCACCTTGTGTTGGCCATTTTATGGCTCCAACTGTGCTACAGGGGATCACTGAGGAGATGGATATTTATCATCAGGAAATTTTTGCACCGGTTGTGAGTATCATAGCGTTCTCGGATGAGCACACCGTGGTGCGTCAGGCAAATAGCGTCAATGAAGGGCTGGCTGCTTACTTTTATTCTCAGGATGTGTCGCAAATCCATCGGGTGTCTATGGCACTTGAATATGGCATGGTTGGGATCAACGAAGGGGCGATTTCAAACCCTGTTGCGCCATTCGGAGGCGTGAAGCAATCCGGGTTGGGAAGAGAGGGGGCCAAAGACGGTTTACAGGAGTTCCTGGAAAGTAAATATCTGTGCCAGAAATTTTAAGATTAATTGTTCCGTTATATGGAACTGTTACCATGCTGATGTGAGTATGATGCGAATAGAGCTTCAGCTTTATTCGTAAAATAAATTAAATTTATTCATTTATATCAATTTCTTATTGTCCACTCTTTTGGCTAAAATCAACACAGCCATCAAGTACCTGTTATCTCACTTTTTACAACGGCTTTTAATTTATGTCGAAGCTATGTACACTAGCCGTTTAATTTTTGAGTGGCTGGACATTATCTATGTACCAAAGGAGAAGCCCGACTTTGGTCGTCCTGGCAGCAGGCTTGGGTACCCGGTTTGGTGGTAACAAGCAGATAGCGATACTGCCTGACTTCAATTGTACCATTATGGAGCTGAGCATTCAGGACGCATATGCAGCCGGTGTGCGTCATGTTGTGCTGGTGATTAACCATCAGGTTCGCCCTTTGATAGAGCAACAGATCTTGCCGCGGTTACCTGACGGATTACAAGTCGACTTAATTGAGCAAGCCGTCGATAACGTGCCCCCGCGTTTTGCCGGGAATGCGTTATTGCGAGAAAAACCGTGGGGAACCGGGCATGCGTTATTGTGTGCAAAGTCCGCGATACCAGGTGATGCGATTGTGATTACTGCGGATGACTATTACGGCCCAGATGCTTATAAGCAGCTTGTAGGTCATTTCGCTGAGCCGGCGCAAGAAGATATGGCTATTGTTGGCTATCCGCTTGGGCATACTTTGTCACAACAAGGTGGCGTAAATCGCGGAATATGCCAAACTCATAAAGGCAGGTTGCTCGAAGTCGTTGAATATCTGGATATTCAACATAATAATGAGGTGTTATCCGGGGTAGCACCAGATGGCAAGCGTGCTGCTTTACCAGAAACCGCGCTGGCCTCAATGACGTGTTGGGGCATTACACAGACGCTCTTAACGCAACTAGAGATTGGCTTTTCCCTGTTTCTAGAAAATTATGACAGCGATGTCAAAAGCGAGTATTATTTGCCTGATTGTATTCAAAGTTGTATTCAACAAGGTCTGCTTCAGGTCAGGGTGCATAGTGCATCTGATCGCTGGTTTGGTATCACCTACAAAGAAGAATTAAAGAGTGTCTCAGGATTATTATATGAATTACGTCACGGATGAACCTATCACCTGCCATCGTATTGAGAGCGGCAATGAGGTAACAATGAAAAATCGTGCAATTGCAGAGGTCTTATCGCAGCAATTTGGCTTGCAGGGAGAATCTGTTACGTTACGTCCGATCGGTAATGGACATATTAATACAACGATGTTGCTGAAAAATAAGCAGCGTGCTTTGGTTGTGCAAAAACTCAATACCTGTGTTTTTCCAGAGCCTGAGCAATTAGTCACCAATGCCAGAAAAATCGAGCAGCACTTAGCAAGCAAAGCCAATGACGGTGGCTATGAACTCGCCATTATTCGCCATGTACCGACGATAGAGGGAGAGTATCTCGTTCATGTTGAAGATGAAGTGTGGCGTGCATTGGAATTCATTGGTGGCAGTTATAGTGAAGACGTGGTCGACAGTGAAGCAAAAGCAAAAATTGCGGCCAATGCATTTGGTCAGTTTGCTGCGGCACTGGATGATTTCGATGCGACTCAGCTGCACCATGTGATCCCGAATTTCCACAACCTTGCTATGCGTATTGAGAAGTTTGAAGAAACACTCGAACAGGATCCTCTGGGTCGCGCAGCCTCGTGCCAGGAAGAAATTGCATTTTGCCGGGCACAATTTTCACTTGCTCAGGAAGTGGCAGACGCTGAAGCACAATTACCGTTGAGAGCCTGCCATAATGATACCAAGATCAATAATATGTTGTTTTGCTCGGAGTCAAATGAAGCTCGTGCTGTGATAGATCTGGATACGTGTATGCCTGGCTACTGGTTGTATGACTTCGGTGACATGGTCAGAACGTTCTGCTCTCCTGAGGCGGAAGATTCCACTAACCTGGCAAATGTACGTGTACGTGAAGAAATCTTTGCGGCGTTGGTGAAAGGATATAAGGGGCCGCTGTCGGACAGTCTAACAGGCACCGAAAAGCACAGCTTTATACTTGGCGCGAAAGTTATGCCATTTATGATAGGTTTGCGATTTTTGACCGATTATCTCGATGGTGACAATTACTTTGCCATTAAGCATTCAGAGCATAACTTGCAACGAGCGCAAAACCAGTTTGCGCTCTATCAGGACATTGTTGCAAAAGAAGCTCAACTGAATGCCATTATTGCAGAATTGTAATCGTTTTAGATTCACAAGTTAAAGCGCCTTTTGGCGCTTTTTTTGTATCAGAGAACAAATTTGTACCGATTAAATCTCTGTTTATCGCAACGCTTTTGCAACCCAGGATACAATCCGTTAGCGTGCACAGGAAGTATCTTCGAGGACAATAATAATGACAAATTTAAATCGCCGAGATTTTCTTAAGGCGGCGGGAGTTGCCGCGGCTGCCGGAGTCGTTTCAGGCTGCGCACAAAGTAAAGTCGATCCGGTTCAGGCTACGCCTGAGCGACAGGGAAAATCAGTCATTGGATTGATTGCACCAAAGATGGACCTTGTTCGTGTTGGTTTTATTGGTGTGGGTCAACGTGGCTATGGCCATGTGAAGCGTATGAGCCATATTGAAGGCGCTGAAATCGTTGCCTTATGTGATACGCATGAAGAAGTTTTGCTGCGTTCAGCGAATTATCTGACAGAGCGGGGAGAGAAGGCCCCAGCCCTGTATCAGGGGTCAGAGTTTGCTTATCGGGAAATGCTTGCCCGGGATGATATTGACATCGTTATTATTTCGACACCTTGGCGTTGGCATGCGCCGATGGCAGTCGACACCATGGAGAGCGGCAAACACGCCTTTGTTGAAGTGCCACTGGCCCTGACGGTGGAAGAAATGTGGCAATTGGTTGATACCGCAGAACGGACTCAGAAAAACTGTATGATGATGGAAAACGTCAACTACGGTCGTGATGAGTTGATGGTATTGAACATGGTACGACAGGGCCTGTTTGGGGAACTGTTACATGGTGAAGCTGCGTATATTCATGAGCTGCGCTGGCAGATGAAAGAGCTGGAACATAAAACCGGCTCCTGGCGCACAGAGTGGCATACTAAGCGTAATGGCAACCTCTATCCCACCCACGGCTTAGGGCCGGTATCTCAGTATATGAATATTAACCGGGGTGATCGATTTGATTTTCTGACTTCCATGAGTTCACCGGCACTGGGCCGGGCTGCCTATGCTCAGCGCGAATTTGCATCGGATCATCAGCGTAATCAATGGCGATATGTTGCCGGTGACATGAATACGACTTTGGTAAAAACGGTCAAAGGGCGTTCTATTATGATCCAGCACGATACCACAACGCCGCGCCCCTACTCCCGACATAATTTGATCCAGGGCACCAACGGGGTGTTTGCCGGGTTCCCGAATCGCATTGCGCTAGAACATGGCGGCACAGGGTCTTTTCATAACTGGGATGAAGATATGAGTACCTGGTATGCCAAATATGATCACCCTCTGTGGCTGAAAATGGGTGCAGAAGCCGAGCGCAATGGGGGTCATGGAGGCATGGACTTTTTGATGTTCTGGCGGATGATTTACTGTCTGAGAAATGGCGAACCGTTAGATCAGGATGTCTATGATGGTGCTGCCTGGTCGGTGATTTCGCCTTTGTCAGCATTGTCTGTGGCAAACCGCTGTGAGTCTGTAACCATTCCTGATTTTACCCGTGGTGCCTGGCAAAGTGCCAAGCCATTAGGCATAGTTGGCGCTTAGTTGTGTGCCGGCACAGATCATCCTATTCGGGTATGATATAATCACCGGGCTCTTACTCGAGGGCCACTTTAGACTGATATTCATACCCGGAGGTAGATTTGCGCGGCACATTCACCACACAGCTCACCCTATGTCTTGTGTTGCTGGTAACCTTCCTGATTGCTGGCTGTGGCCTGACAGATAATACCCGAGCGTCAGCGCGCGAATCGAGTGCGCTCAGACAAGTACTCAATGACTACATAGCGACCTATCAGGCACGTCAGGATTTTGCTTTATTTTTGTCCTTTTATGCCGACGATGTTCAGCTGGAAGACATGATTTATGGCTTTGCTGTCAAGGATAAACAGGCATTGGCCGAGTTTTTTAATTGGTCTGCCGGGAATGTCAAAATTCTGGATGGGAAACAGACATATACCCTCAGCGAGGTGATCTTAGACGAGCAGCAACGTCGTGCCGTTATTCGTGGCACCTATGTGCGCTTTGAGTATGAAGGTCGGGAAATGGGCCCCTGGCGTTTCACGACCGTATTACACTTTAACCCGGACAATAAGATCGCCTATCAGCAGGATTGGATCAATTACAGGCCTCGCTCGTTAACGGACGGTGGCAGCAATTTAAATTATCCTGCAAACTAACTCCTTTATAATTCTGACGAGGACACTGTGATGCAACTCTCTGTCGAGATCAGCAAATATCCATTGCATGCTGACTATATCCCTTTTATCAAAGACTTTATCGAGCGCCTGAATCAGCACCCGGAGCTGAAAGTACTCACTAATACCATGTCTACTCAGGTGTTTGGTGACTATGATGTGCTGATGGATACTCTATCTGCAGAAATGAAGCGCTCGTTTGAGCAGTTTGGCAAAATCGTGTTTGTCTGTAAATTCATCAGTGGCGACCTGTCGCCCCAATCATGATGCAGTGGCTAGCTGAAACCTTGGCTGGGTTCACTGCCATGTCAGTGTGGGAGTATCTGGCCGTGATCTTATCAGCCGCTTACCTGTTGCTGGCGATAAGGGAAAACTCATGGTGCTGGCCTGCGGCGTTTGTCAGTACTTTTATCTATACCGTGATGTACTGGAATGGTGCGTTGCTGATGGAGTCCTTGCTGAACTTTTACTATATGTTCATGGCGGTAGTCGGCTGGTGGATGTGGCGCAGTGGCAGACAGGATAAATCCCTGGAAATCGTTTCCTGGTCCTTGTCTCGACATAGCGTTATTATTTTGGGCACATTACTTGTGGCGTTGGGCATTGGTTATGTGATGGATAAGTATACTCATGCTGAGCTGGCTTATCTGGATAGCCTGACGACTTGCTTTGCTGTGGTAACCACTTACCTGGTTGCCCGTAAAGTGTTGGAAAACTGGCTGTATTGGGTAGTGATCGATGCGGCGTCTATGTATCTTTACTATCTCAAAGGCTATTACCCCACCCTGGTGTTGTTTGGTTTTTACACCATAGTGGTCTGTTGGGGGTATGTGCGTTGGTACGAAGTACATCAACAAAAAGAGGGCAAACCGCTTGCCGCGCTTTGATGCTGAGCTGAGTGCACTGATCAGGCAAGCTTTCCCCGCTCTTAGCATCAGTGCACTGCGTCCACTCAACAAAGGGTTAAGTAATAAAAATTACTATCTTGAGCAGGCGCAACAAGGTTATTTGCTTAAGCATTATTCAGGCACAATGCCTGTCCAGGCGCTGGAAGCGCAGGGACAGCTGGCTCTCCTTGGCGTGGCACAGCCTTTGGCAGGTTACCATGTTCAGACCCGGCTGGCGTTGTTTGAATTTTTACCACAACAAGATGAGCCGCTCTGCCTGAGCGATAGCTTGTTAGTAAACCTGCACACGTTACATGGTTTTGTGCGACCCCAGAGCGGGCAACTTGACCTGAGTGCGGCGCTCTGTGAGGCCGCTCTGGTGCTCGAAGGGAAGTTTGATGTGTCTGCTTTAGGTCGAAGGCGGGCGCAGTTTGAGCCTGATATCTGCTTTTGCCACAATGATTTGGTCAAAGACAATATGCTGGTAACAGCACAGGGACCCGTGTTTATCGATTTTGAATACGCGCAATACAACGACCGATATTTTGATTTGGCGGCCTTATGTGTCTCTTTTTCGCTGTCTGTACGTGAAGGTAATCAGATGCTGAAGCGCTATTTCAGTCTGGCAGAGATCCCGTTGCCAGAGTATGCAGAGGATAAGCTACATTGCTATGTGGAAATTTACCTGCTGCTCTGTCTTGCCTGGTATCAGCGACGCGGGCTGGTCTCGTATGTTGACCCCTTACTGCTCCTGTTGAAGGCGTGGTGTCGTTAGTCGCTTCGCACAGACCATTTGGCCCGAGCATCAGTCGGGCGTTTTATTAGTCTGGTCACGAAGCAATATAGGGAAGGCGGCGTCGCTTCTGTTGCGCTTAAATGCCGCCTAGTCGTTTTGCCAGTTCTTTGTATTTTTCTACGTCATCTTTGTCAAAAATGGGTTCGCCCTGCTCATCCTGTTGTTTGGCAACTAACAGGTTTTCGCGTGCCAGTCGCCTGACGCGCTCCACTTTAACATCTAAAAATTCAGCAACTTGTTCAGTGGTCATTGGAGTCATAATACGGTCCTCTCAGGATGATGTCGTGTTAATACAGGAGACCAATTTTCCGTGTATTAACAGGTCGTCATTATTGTTATTGTTCTAAGCATAGTTAAATATCGTGAATTTCGCTCTGTGTGAAGTCTTTTTTCGAGTTTTAGACCATAAATTAAGCATATAGACAACAATGACTAGTATTTGCGGCTGGATATGATTATTATTGGCACCACTAAGATGTTGCTCTCGTGGTGAAATGGATATCACGTGGCCCTCCGGAGGCCAAGTTCTAGGTTCGATCCCTAGCGAGAGCGCCATTTTACGCCACATCTATGCTTCTAAATTCCGCATTTTATATCCATTTCCGACGTTTAAACAAAACGCCTACAGCAATGGTTAATATCACCAATGCAAGTATGAAAATTGTAAATGCCCAGGGATTCTCTGTGCCTGGAATGCCTCCTATGTTGACCCCCAATAGACCGGTTAAAAAGCCCAACGGTAAAAACAGGGCAGCGACCACAGACATTATGTACATGCGCTGATTCAGCTGCTCATTAAGCTGATTGGTAATGCTTTGTTGCAGGACCTGTGCCCGTTCAATGCTGGCTTCGAGCTCTTCAATATAGCGGCTGAGGGTGTTATTTGCCTCGCCGAGTAAGCGGCGCTGCTCAAGACTCAGAAAGTTCACCTTAGTATCAATCAAATCATAGATAGCTTGACGCTGTGGTTTGATATAGCGCTTTAAGGCGATAACCTGACGCCGTAGCAAGGTAATTTGATGGTAGTCAGGCTGGCATTCCTCTTTATCCAGTTGCTCTTCAAACTCATCCAGCTGTTCTTCGACCTGCCATAATGTGTCCTGCATACGGTGTGTCAGGCGATCAATCAGGGCGCAGATCAGGTCGCTGATTGACTGAGCCCCCTGACCGTCCAGTAATGCGCTGTGTAGCTCTTCGATAGAAATCAACACGCGCTTACGACAAGTGATCAGCACGTTTTTATTTATAAAGCAGCGCACTGAGACCATGTCTTCCGGGTTTTGCCTGGGGTTAAGGTTGACGCCGCGTAAAAACAACAGCAACCCATGACTTGCACGGGTCACACGAGGTCGGGTTTCCTCTGCAAGCAAAGCTTGCCACTCCCATTCCTGCAGAAAGTCCAGCTGGCTCAAGAAATGTTGAACTGCGTTGTTTGTGTAGTCAAAGTGCAGCCAAAGCGGCACCTCGTCTTTGAGTGCCTGCGTTAAATCTGATATCGGGGTTGCGCCACCCTGGCCGTCCAGCATGAGCGCATGAAGTAAGCCTTCCATCTTATTACCTGTATACACATGAATGTGTTTATCTTTGGCCAACTTACCCACTTAGGCAAATCAAATTACAGTATTTTGTGTAGTACCTGATTGACCTGACTGATCACTTCATCACTGCATTGATTGATGAAGAAGTGGCCACCATTAAAGTAATGAATGTCAATTTTGTGTTCACTCAAATCCTGCCAGCCGTGCAGTTGCTCGGCACTGATTTCGATATCATCATAGCCATGAAACACAGTGATAGGGCAGGGCAGGTTGACAGGTTGGGCCTGATAACACTCGGCAATTTGAAAATCAGCTCTCAATAAGGGGAGCAGTAACTCCATCAGCTCTTTGTGTTCCAGCAGCTCTTTGGGTGTGCCATTAAGTTTATAAAGCTCTTCAACAAACTCATCATGGGGCAAGTTGTAAATGCGCTTCTTGTCTGTGCTGGTGTGTGGGGCGCGGCTGCCCGATGCGATTAGGTGGCGTGGTAACGGCGCGTTTTGTTGAACCAGATGTTTCGTGACTTCAAAAATCACTCGGCTACCCAAACTGTGCCCCATGAGTACATAGGGCTTTTCGGTCAAAAAGGCCTGATATGCCAATAGCTCATCCACTTTTTGTTGCATGGTCACATGAGCAGACTCTCCCATGCGTGCACCACGACCCGGAAATTGCAATAGCACCAGTTCTACATCGGGGTGAAGCGCACTGTTCCATGGCATATATATGGCGGGTGAGCCGCCAGCATAAGGAAAACAAAACAGTCTGAGTTTGGCATTGGGGTTTGGTTTCGGTATTACAAAAAGCTTGCTGTTCATGTTGTTATATCTTTTATCTGAAATTAGGAACTATCCTATCAGACGACCTCCAAGCAAGTCATTTTATTCAAGAAATATTCATATCCCATTTTTGGCATCGAGTGAAGCATGGGGAATTTGACCCGATATTGAACGAAATCATGACGTAACTGACCTTCACTGATTGTTAAAAGCGCCAAGATCGGCGAAAATAGTGCATGATTAAAAATGAACCCGCCGGATGACCCTGCAAAGTGTCATGCGCACACTTTGCGTAGCATGTGTGGATCCGCGTATAACCTAAAGAATTGACTAATGGCAGATCAGACTTTCCTCAATGAAATAAACAAGCGACGTACCTTCGCTATCATCTCGCACCCGGATGCGGGTAAGACCACCATTACAGAAAAAGTACTCTTGTTCGGTAAGGCCCTGCAACAGGCTGGTACAGTAAAAGGCCGTGGTTCTAACCAGCACGCAAAATCAGACTGGATGGACATGGAAAAAGAGCGTGGTATCTCAGTAACCACGTCTGTGATGCAGTTCCCGTTCAACGACAGCCTGGTTAATCTGCTGGATACCCCGGGACACGAGGACTTCTCGGAAGATACTTATCGTACGCTCACTGCCGTGGATTCCTGTCTGATGGTCATCGACGCGGCCAAAGGTGTTGAGGATCGAACCCGTAAGCTAATGGAAGTCACCCGTTTACGCGATACGCCTATCGTGACCTTCATGAACAAGCTGGACCGTGATATCCGCGATCCGATGGAGCTGCTGGACGAAGTTGAGACTGAACTGAACATCATGTGCGCGCCAGTTACCTGGCCGATTGGCTGTGGTAAAGAGTTCAAAGGGGTGTACCACATTCACCGTGATGAGACCATTTTGTATCAAACGGGTCAGGGCCATACCATTCAGGAAGTGCGCACCATTAAGGGGTTAGATAACGCCGACTTGGATGCCGCCATCGGTGAAAGCCTGGCAGAGCAGCTGCGTGAAGAGCTGGAACTGGTCATTGGTGCCTCACATGAATTCGATAAAGAGCTATTCCTCAGTGGCGAACTGACGCCGGTGTATTTTGGTACCGCCCTTGGTAACTTTGGTGTGGATCACATGCTCGATGGCCTGACTGAGTGGGCGCCGTCACCGCTGCCGCGTCAAACAGATGAGCGCGAAGTGTGTGCAGATGATGATAAATTCACCGGATTCGTATTTAAAATTCAGGCTAACATGGACCCGAAACACCGTGACCGTATCGCCTTTATGCGTATTGTGTCAGGTAAATACACTCAGGGCATGAAGATGAACCATGTTCGCTTGGGTAAACAAGTGAGCATCTCTGACGCCGTGACCTTTATGGCAGGTGATCGTGAACGCGCACAGGAAGCCTTTGCCGGTGACATCATCGGTTTGCACAACCACGGTACAATCCAGATTGGTGATACTTTCACTCAGGGTGAAAAACTCAAGTTCAGTGGTATTCCGAACTTTGCCCCTGAGCTGTTCCGCCGTATCCGCCTTAAAGATCCACTCAAGCAAAAGCAGCTGCTCAAAGGTCTGGTACAGTTATCAGAAGAAGGTGCCGTACAGGTGTTCCGCCCGCTGATCAACAACGATCTAATCGTAGGCGCGGTCGGTGTGCTGCAGTTTGACGTGGTCGTGGCACGACTGAAGTCTGAGTACAACGTGGATGCGATCTACGAAAGCGTTAACGTTCAGACGGCGCGTTGGGTTAATTGTGAAGACGAGAAAAAACTGGCCGAATTCCGCCGTAAGTGTGAGCAGAACCTGGCACTAGATGGAGGCGATAACCTGACGTATATCGCGCCAAGCCGGGTGAATCTAAACCTGTCGATGGAACGTTATCCGGACGTTCAGTTCCATCAGACGCGCGAACACTAAGTTAACGTGGGCCATCCGGCTTGCCTGATGGTCCCAAAAGTCATGCTTCGGGTTGATTTGGCTCTGGCGCGTCCTATAAGCTAGTGTATTCGATCCGATTGTTCGCTGACTGTTTAAAGCTGCGTTTTATTCCGGCGCCCCAAGGCGCCGATGATGTTTGCTCAGTGCCCAGGCTGGCACTGACCCAAAGGAAACACAATGAACATTAAAAGTATTCTAATTGAAAAAGCTCTGTCTGCGATGGCCGCGGCAGGGATCCCTGAAGGCACCAATCCGGCGGTAACGCAAAGCACCCGTGCGCAGTTTGGTGACTATCAAATTAATGGCGCAATGGGCGCTGCGAAAGCACTAAAAACTAACCCGCGAGAGCTGGCTCAGAAGATCATTGATAATTTGGATGTCAGCGATGTGGCTGCAAAAACTGAAATTGCCGGCCCGGGCTTTATCAATATTCACCTTAAGCCGGAGTTTCTGGCTGCGAGCCTGGAAGCGGCCAATCAGGATGCCAAGCTAGGCGTGGCTGAGCATGCTCAGGCGCAAAACGTGGTCGTCGATTTCTCGTCGCCTAACCTGGCCAAAGAAATGCACGTGGGTCACCTGCGTTCTACCATCATTGGTGATGCCGTGGTACGTGCGCTTGAGTTCCGTGGTGACAAAGTCACGCGTCAGAACCACGTGGGCGACTGGGGCACACAGTTTGGTATGCTGATCGCACACCTGGAAGATATGCTGGCACAAGGCATTGATCTGGAAAACGTGGCGCTGGCGGACTTAGAAACTTTCTACCGTGATGCCAAGAAGCGTTTTGACGACGAAGAAGGGTTTTCAGACAAAGCACGTGATTACGTGGTTAAGCTGCAAGGCGGCGATGTGCACTGTCAGAAGTTGTGGCAGCTGTTTATCGACACCTCAGTGAAGCACTCTGAAGAAGTGTACAAAAAGCTCAATGTAACGCTCACGCGCGATGACATTATGGCTGAAAGTGCCTATAACGATCGTCTGGCCGGGATCATCGCACTGTTGAAAGAGAAAAACATTGCGGTTGAAGATCAGGGCGCGCAGGTGGTGTTCCTGGATGAGCTGGCCAACAAAGATGGTGAGCCATCGGTGTTTATCGTGCAAAAATCGGGTGGTGGTTTCTTGTATGCCACGACCGATCTGGCTGCGTGTGACTATCGCTCCAACGAGCTGGGCGCTGAGCGCATCCTGATCTTTGTGGATGCCCGCCAGAGCCTGCACTTTAACCAGGTTGAGCTGACTGCACGCAAAGCGGGCCTGCTGCGCGACGAAACCAGCTATGAGTTCTGTCCGTTTGGGACTATGATGGGCAGCGACGGTAAGCCGTTCAAGACCCGTACAGGCGGTACAGTCAAGCTGGCTGAACTGTTGGATGAAGCGGTTAGCCGTGCCAGCGAAAAACTAGCCGACCGTGCGTCTGAGCTGAGTGCAGAAGCACGTGCTGAAATCGCCCGCAAAGTGGGTATTGGCGCGGTGAAATATGCCGATCTGTCGAAGCACCGTACCAGTGATTACATCTTCAACTGGGATACTATGCTGAGCTTCGAAGGCGCAACCGCACCTTACTTACAGTATGCGTATACCCGTGTGCGCAGTATTTTCCGCAAAGCCGGAGTAGACAGCGCGGCGCTCAGTGGCAGCATCAACATTGTAGAGCCACAGGAAAAGGCGCTTGCGCTGAAACTCCTGCAGCTTGAAGAAGTATTGGATCTGATGATCGGCGAAGCTACACCACACGTACTATGTGGATATCTGTACGAGCTGGCGAGTCTGTACATGACCTTCTACGAAGCTTGTCCAATCCTTAAAGACGATGTGTCTGCTGAAGTACGTGAAAGCCGTCTGTTGTTGTGTAATCTGGTTGCCAGAACACTTCACACAGGTCTGGAACTGCTGGGCATCGAGGTGATGGAGCAGATGTAAGTCCTGCGTGAGATCATGTAATGCATGCATCACGTTATGTTAGACTGAGGCCGCACTAATGCGGCCTTTTGTGTTATGTAAGGAATGACCACCATGAAACTTGATGATATTCGTCGCGAATATACTAAAGATGGCCTCTCCCGCGAGAAGCTCGATGACAATCCCATAGTGCAGTTTGAACACTGGCTGCAACAGGCCGTGGATGCAAACCTCAGCGACCCGACCGCCATGGTGGTGGCCACGGTGGATGAGCAGGGTCAGCCGTCACAGCGGATTGTGTTGCTTAAACAGGTAGACGACAACGGTTTTGTCTTTTTCACCAACACCGGGTCGCGTAAGGCACAAGAGCTCAAAGGTAATAACAAGATTTCATTGCATTTTCCCTGGCACAATCTGGAGCGTCAGGTGATAGTGTATGGTGAAGCCGAACCGCTACCGACAGCTGCGGTGGCTAAGTACTTCCTCTCCCGTCCAAAAGAAAGCCAGCTTGCTGCCTGGGCTTCAGCCCAGTCGCGTCCGGTCTCCTCTCGTCAGACCCTGATGCAGACCTTCAACAGCATGAAAAGCAAGTTCGCGAAAGGCGATATTCCGTTGCCGGACTTCTGGGGCGGGTACTGTGTTAAACCTCATCAGATTGAATTCTGGCAAGGGGGAGAGCATCGTTTGCATGACCGCTTTATGTATCGTAAAGATGCCAATGGGCAGTGGCAGGTTGAACGCCTTAACCCTTAGTGCCATATCCCATGCGCTTCATTGATACCCATTGCCATCTCGATTTTGAAGAATTCAGAGACCGTTTGTCACACCATCTGACAGAGGCGCAGGCACTGGGTGTTGGGCAGTGGGTGGTGCCCGGGGTAACGTTGAAGCAGTGCCGCACTTTGCCTGCTTTCGCCCAGCTGCACCCGGGCGTGCACATCGCCTTTGGCCTTCATCCTTACTTTATGGCACAACACAGCGCCACGGATATGCCTGACTTAGCGGCGCTTGCCCATTTGCATCGTTCGCAGCTGGTGGCGATTGGTGAGTGTGGTATTGATGGCATGGTCGATGATGTTACTGCGCAGCAGCACCTGTTTATTGAGCACATAGTGCTGGCCAATGACCTCCGTCTGCCGCTGATTGTCCATCATCGCAAAAGTCATCACCTGCTGACCAAGGCTTTTAAACAGTGCCCCCCTCAAAACGGAGGTGTTATTCATGCCTTCTCTGGCTCATTGCAAGATGCGCAGAGTTATCTGAAGCTCGGGTTTAAACTCGGTGTGGGTGGCACCATCAGTTATCCGCGAGCGGCGAAAACCCGTACAACCCTGGCGCAAGTTCCGTTGCAAGCATTGGTGTTGGAGACAGATGCACCATCGATGCCGTTAGCGGGTTATCAGGGACAGCCCAATGTGCCAAAACGGGTGGTCGAGGTGTTTGAACAACTCTGTACTATTCGGGATGAATCGCCCGAAAAGATAGCGGAAACTCTATACAATTCGTCGCAATCATTGTTTAGCTGCTGAGCAATGCTCAGTTAAATTGCGCTCCTGTGTTGAGAGCTGAGCTGTTGGCAGGGGGGAAAGAATGTAGTGACGTCCATTCTTTCCCTATACCACTTTACATCATTAGGTATGCGATATTGTTAAGTGGCAGTGTGCGCAGACTACACTGCGCTTTCGGTTGTTGTCAGTTCTTCACCGAGTGCTGCCAGGGTTTCGAATTCCATCACCCAGTCCAGCTCAACACTTATGTCTAACTGCTCTTCCAGATATTCACAAAACTCAACCACGTCAATGGAGTCTAAGCCCAGTAACGCGATATCGTTTTCAAGATCCTGCTCAGAGAAGTCACCTTTGACGTTCTCTTTACCCCAACTGATGATCAGTGTACGGATTTGTTGTAATGTCATAGTATGTCCTTTAGTTAAGTCAATGACTTGATATATGGTTGTTTCTATTAATATTCAGTCCAGCTCGCAACGAGGTCCAATTGCTGCTCAATAAACTGAGATTTACAGCTTTGGCGGCGTATTTTGCCACTGGAAGTCATTGGAACGGATGAGGGAGATACCAGCGCAATTGCATGGACCGGGATCGCAAATTCTTTGTAGACGGCAATCCGAATTGCTTCAAACACTTCGTTATAGTCGCTTTCTCTGGCATGCAAACGGTTGAGCTCATGGACTAAGACCAGTCGCTCTTTGTCATCTTTATAGAGAGATGTAGCGGCACAGCGACCAGGCTTTAACGCAGCATGGGCAAGCTCACTACACGCTTCTATATCCTGAGGGTAGATATTCCGCCCATTGAAGATCAGCAGATCTTTTGAGCGGCCTGTGATATAGATATTGCCCTGGTATAAAAAGCCAAGATCACCGGTGTTGAGGAAGTCTCGCTCATCAGAGGAGTTTGCGAGGCGATTTTTGAACGCTCTGGTCGAGGCGCTTTGATTTGCCCAATATCCCGGTGCATTACACGGACTGGTAAGCCAGATTTCTCCTATGTGCAATTCATCATGTTTTGTCTGGGTATCCGGACAAACAATGGCGATGGAGTTTTCGATGAGTGGTGTGCCGCTGGCGACCAATACGATACTCTCTTCATTTTGCGTTTGAAGTGGCACAATCCGTCCCTGTTCATAGCTACTTCTGTCTGCATGCAACAGAACTGGCTCCGAAGCTTCTATCGCACCACTGATGATCAATGTTGACTCTGCGGTGCCATAGCATGGGTACAGTGCATCGGCTTTGAACCCACAGCGTTTAAACCTCTCTGCAAATTGCTTGAGCGTGCTGGCTCTGACAGGTTCGGCACCATTGAATGCGACCTCCCAACTCGATAAGTCGAGTGTTTCCAGCTCGCTATCAGTGATCTTATCGACGCACAGTTGATAAGCAAAGTTGGGGGCACCAGATACCCGAACTCGATAATCTGAGATGGCTTTAAGCCACCGATAAGGTTTTTGTAAAAATGCATTGGGAGCCATAAAAATAAACGGCTGAGCAATATAAATGGCCTGCATGAAGTTACCGATCAGGCCCATATCATGGAAGAGTGGCAACCAGGACAGGTACACCGAGTTACCATAATTACGGAACCCTTTTTTGAGCAGGAGTTGATTCTCTATCAGATTATCGTGGGTCAACGCCACCCCTTTTGGCGCACCAGTTGAGCCGGACGTATATTGTAAAAAGGCGATGTCGCTACCTTGTGTGACCACCGGAATAAAGTCAGAGCGCTCAGGGTGGGAGGCGAGTGTCTCATAAGACACATATTTACCGAGCGTGCTCTCAAAGTGCGTCGCTTCATGCTTGTGAAGCCTGGGGAGTAGCTTTTCGATGGACACAATGAGCTTGCAGTCTGCATTTTCAACAATGCTTTGCATACGCGTCCACTCACTTTTACGTCGACCGGGGATTGGTAAGGGGATCGAAATCACCCCGGCGTACATACAGCCCAAAAATGCCACCGCGAACTCGTAGGAAGACTGAAAAAGCAGTATGACTCTGTCATCTCTTGCGACCTGTGCACGTAAGCCGCACGCGAATTGCTGGGCCTGATCATGCAACATACGATATGTCATCGGAGTTTGTTGTTGCTCCCCGTCTTGTAAAAAGACCAGTGCGGTATCATCTGCATTTTTGCTAGCTCTTTTAGTTAAAATATCTACGAACGTAGGCAACGCATCGGGTTGATAGGAGGTTGCTGGCATAGTCGTTGAATCAATCATACAGTGTACTCAATATCCGGATTTGAAGTTAAACATTGGCGTAGTTTGTTGTGGCGCTCTATGAGCAGCTGTTTGGCATTGTCTGTGGGGAAGGGCAGTACCTTCATTCTAAGTTCTGCACTTGCACAGAGTTGCTCGTTATTGAATAAACGGACATCGCACAGAGAAAAGCCGCGCTCGCATTTTGTGAGTATCGCTTTGCAGCGCAATTTGTCCCCAGGCTGAACGATGCCTATGAACTTACCTTTATTTATCTTTGCCAGAATGGCCATGGCTTCAAAGTTGTTGTTGACCATAGTGAGGTGGCCTGCGGCTTGCGCCATTACCTCGGTCAACAGTACGCCGGGAAAAATAGGGGCGTCTGGAAAGTGTTCTTCAAATAAAGGCGCAGTGCTTGGCACCGCGCTGTACGCAGTTAAGCTGCTGCGATCATCCGAAACAGAGACTATCTCATCCAGCATCAAGAATTTTTCTATGTTCATTGACGTTTCCTTGTTAGTGTTCGGGTTTTATGCGGCCGCGGCAGCTGCAAATCCGTTTGTTTGCTCTTTTTTCGCTTTGTAATATAAAGTCAGCTGTACTGAACTCCAGAAAAACTCAATCAGGATGAATAAGTACAGAATACGGCTGGTGTCGAAGGCAAATACATAGAGGCACATTAAGCTGCCGTAATACAGTCTGAGGTAGCCATCGCACATGCCAAAAATGGGCTCTCGTTTGACGATCCTCAACGTCGACCACATGATGGCGAAGCCACCAAATAAATTAGCAAATAGCAAATGAAAGCCTGAAAACTGAGGGTAATCTCCTGTGGCACCAAACAGAGTGTGTGCTTCCTGTAAGGGGCCGGCAAGATACCAGGCCGTGAGTATTGGTAAGGCAAACATACCAGCTGCGAAGTAATCGTAAATGGCGCTGTATAGCTGGGCCTTGGAAAGTTTCTGAGTTGCGTTCATGAATAAGTTTCCTTCGAATTAAAGTGTGTGAATGGCACGACGCGTGTTGAGCTTGCCGGTAATGCCAGTGCTTTTGATAAAATGTGCAGCAAAGCATGCGATGAAGTGTGAAACATAAAAAAATGTCCCCCTTTCAGTCGGTGGTTGATACACGATTGTCGGGTGAGTCGATGCCACATAGCCATGTCGTGCGGCATGGCCAATTGGTCTTCGGTGCCTGCAATGGTGGTTATCGGTATGTTGATCTCCGGATGTGCACCATGTTGCACGAAGTGCTGGCATTGATGTAAATCAGGTCTGAGTACACTCAAGTGCCCCTGCAGTTCCTGTTCAGATACATCAGCCATCCATTTGGGATCGGATCTGCGCAAGATGTTCATCAATTCGCCGTCCGACATTTCCTGCCAGCGAAAAGTGTGTCGTGTTGGTGGACAGCATGCCAAAGCAAAAAAGTGCTGTGGCAAGGCCATACCGTTTTCAGCCAAGTGGCCAATAACCGCATAGGCCAGCAAAGCGCCCATGCTGTAACCGACAAATGCAAAAGGCATGTTTTGCTGTTCGATGAGCTGGGAGAGCGGTGCCAGATACGCATCGAAGCTATCCGCAATTTGCTCTGTTGCCCGTTTGCCTCGGCCAGGTAACTGCACACATACCAATTCTATATGTTCAGGCAACCTGTTTCGCCAATGGTAAAAAGCGCTCACATCACCGCCGGCAAAAGGAAAGGCATATAATCTCAGCGTCGCCGCCGGATTTTGGCCCAACCCGACGAACCATTGGTCAGCCGGTGAGGGCCTCGGCTGGGCTGGCAAGCGGGTTGGCTGTTCGAACAGCAATTGGTTCATAAATAGGCTTCCCGCTTCTGAGTCTCAGGAGCAATACAGGTTTTACCTTCTTCTGAGCGCATCCATTCACGCGTTAACTCCATGCCTGCTTCAAAGCTGACCCAGCTTTCGAACCCCAGTTCTGATTTAGCTTTATGAATTGGAAAGCCTTGATTTCTGCTGAGCAAGTGCACGGCATGGCGCGTTAGCAGCGGGCGAGACTTGATATTGAGCAACGCATAGATTTTCTCCATCAGGTAGCCAAAGCCAAAGGCAAGGCTCGCGGGGACTTTCATACACTTCCAGTGTTGAGGTTTAAAGCATTGCCCCATCCCCTCTACAAAGTCTTTCCAAGAATGCTCACCTTCATCCCGGATATTGTATGCCTGTCCTGCTGCGGCTGGTATATCAGCCGCACGTAGCATTGCCTCGGTAAGGTTACGCACATACACTAAGCCTGCATGAGAATGTCCCCCATCTAGCAAGACCATTTCCTTATTTAGCATCAGGCGGCTTATTTCTACTACCCATTCCATGGATCTGGGACCGTATACGGATGCGGGACGAAACACCGTCACCGGCACATCACGCTCTTGAACTGCGCGCCAGATCACTTCTTCACCTTCGGCTTTGCTGCGGTTATAAGGCAGGCCAATATTTTGCGGACCATAATCTTCCGACACTGGCGACTTAGGGTAACCGTATACATCAGATGTACTGATGTGGATCAGGCGTTCGGCGTCAGAATGTTCCAGCGCAGCCAGAACGTTTTCTACACCACGGATATTGGCAGCAAAAAATGCGTCATCAGCAGCCCAGTCAGAGGAGAGACCGGCACAGTTATAAATCACTTTGACGTTTTGCGCCGCTGCGATCAGGGTTTCCCGATCTTCCAGTGTGCCATAGACAATATCAACCGGCAGGCCTTCAAGCACTTTACATTTTGGCGATTGGCGCACCAGAACGCGCACTTTTTTGTTCGCCTCTAGCAAAGTATGCACCATGTGATTGCCGATAAAACCTGTTGCCCCGGTAACCAGGGCGTCATATGTTGTATTTGAATCCATTATTGCCTCATACACTTTCTGTTTCGGGTAATTGTTCTGTTTTAAGTTGGGTCATTTCACTCAGCAGGGATTGCAGCGCAAATTCCAGTTCTTCACGGGTATGCTCAACGTTCATAAAGAAACGCAGTCGACAACGATGCTTTTCTACTGCGGGGTAGCCGATTGGCATAACATTGATGTGTTTCTCGCGCAGCCTGGCAGACAAGAGCATGGCAACTTCCCACTCCCCGACAATGATTGGGATAATGGGAGAATGCGTTGTTGGGCCGCAGTCAAACCCAAGCTCCTGTGCCCTGGCGAGGAACCAGGCTGCATTGCTCTTAAGTTTTTCCAGACGCTCAGGCTCGCGTCTTAGCACCCGGATTGCTTCCAGGGCCGCGGCAGCATTCGCTGGGGTGATACCTGTGCTAAAAATAAGCAATGGCGTGGTATATTTCAGAAATTGAATGAAGTTTTTGGACGCCGCAATGTAGCCGCCGCAACTGCCGAGTCCTTTACTTAAAGTCCCCATCCAGATGTCGACGTCACTTCGCACTACATCGTAGTATTCACCAGCGCCGGCGCCGGTTTTGCCGAGTACGCCAATGGAGTGAGCCTCGTCTATCATCAGCATACAGTTGTGTTGCTTCTTAATACGGATAAACTCTGGCAGATTACCAATATCACCGTCCTGACTGTAGACTCCCTCAATGACTATCAAGACGCGGCGATAATACTTGCGGATTTTGCTGAGGATCTTGTCTAGTTCGGCCCAGTCATCATGGCCAAATGAACGACGTTGCGCACCAGATAGCATCGCGCCGCGTACCGCACAGTCATGGATCCACTGGTCATGGATCACCAAGTCCTGTTTGTCCATAATGTGTCCAATCACAGCCACACTGGTGCTGTGACCACTGGCAAATACCACAGAGGCCTCACAGCCCAGGTAATCGGCAATTTCGGATTCCAATTCATGATGCAGTGGGGTTTCGCCAAATAACAGAGGCGTTGCAGAAGGAGATGTACCGTAGTGTGCAACGGCCGCCTGAGTAGCTGCGATGACTTCCGGGTGGTTAGATAAACCAGAATAGTTAAATGAGGCAAAGTTCAGCACGTCCACATCATTCAGGGTTGCCCGGCCAGAGTTAAGTCCCTGATGGATCCGTCCATAGGGGTTTTCGCCAATTGCATTGATCATGTTGAGACGTGCGATGTGAGTCTGATACTCCTCCGATTGTTCAAAGTCAGTTTCCGGGACAACGGTATGTGACTCCTCGGTCGCTTCTGCTTGGGCTGGCGCTTGAGCCTGCCAACTCATCGCGGCATTCGGTAGTGACGCTGTTACCTGAGTTGGATGAGGATTTAGCTGCGCATCAACAATTGCCACTAGCTCAGCCACACTCGGGTCCTGTTCTAGTTGTTCCGCTTTGAACTGACTTAGTTCGGGCCACGTTTGTTTCAGTTGTTTAGTGAGCTGTTTCACCATTAATGAATCGAGCCCCAGCTGGCTATGCAATTTATCGTTATCATGAATGTCGCTTGGTGCACAGCCTGCGATAGAGGCAAGCAACGACACCAATGTTGCATGGCTAGACTCACGACTAACTTGCGCAGCAGGAGCCGGCTGCGTTATCGCAGTATTCTGAGAAGAGGTTGCTTGTGCTTGTACCTGCGTGGCAGTCATGGCATGTGCCGTAGATTGAGGCTGACCTGCAAGGCTTTGTAGCACGGCAGACTGAGATTGGAATAAAGACAAAGCAGCCTGCATAAGCGAGCTTTCCTGGCCGGCTGGTGGGGTAGCTGGCCTCGTTTGGGCTACAGGCTCAGCTGTTTCTGGCTGATTCCAATACGAATCTCTGTCAAATTGGTACGATGGCATATTTATACGTTTTCCTGTTGAGTGTGAATGTGGGGTCGTTGTTACCGGGTATCCGAGTTGCCACAGTTTTCCCAATGAAACCAGCTGCGCTGAATACGCATCCTGACGTTTTACAATGGACGGGAAGCCGTGAATGGATTGACTATTAATTTGTGCTGTTTTTAAGGCGAAATTAAGCAAAGTCCGTCCTGGGCCCAACTCAATAAAAAGTTTGCCCTGGTGCACTAAGGCCCTTTCCACAGCACGTTTGAACTGAACCGGTTCCCTCATTTGTCTGGCCAAATACGCGCCATCGGGTCGCTGAGTGAGTATCTCAGAGGTGACCGATGAGATAACCGGAATGGCGGGTTTGGCAAACTCGAACTGCTCTGCAAACTGCTGCAATTGCGCCGCAGCATCAGCCATCATCGGGGTATGAAACGCACCGGAGACTGGTAACCACGAGCCTTCTACTGTCATGGGCAGTGATTGCTTCAGGGCCTCCAGTTGGGCACGTGGTCCCGCAAAGACCCGGTTACCTGGGGCGTTATCAGCGGCTAGCCAGAGGTGTTCATTGAGTGTGTGAGTCAGCTTTGTCAGAGCACTTTCTTCACCTAAGCAGGCGAGCATGGCGCCCTCAGTGGGCGCTTGTGCCATCAGGTGGCCACGTTTGATTGCTAGCTGCATGGCATCAGACAGGGATAAACTTTGTGCGCTATACATGGCTGCTATTTCACCCAGGCTGTGACCCAGAACCAAATCCGGAGTGACACCTTGTGCTTTCCAGAGGCTGTCTAAACTGGCTTGAAGCGCGAATATTAAAGGCTGCTGAATAGCAGTGTTGCGCAGCAAGGTTGGATCTGTGTCCTCGTGCAATAGCTCGACCAGTGACAACTCGCATTGCGCATGCTGGGCGAACAGTCTGTTGCATTGTGCAAAGGTTTTTTTAAACACCGGCTGGTTGAGCAGGGTTTTCCCCATCGCAGTAAACTGACTGCCTTGCCCAGAAAAGCAAAAGACAACTTTGTTACTGTCCGATGTTACGGGCTGAGTGACACTGTGATCTGACTGCTCCAGGTCGCTCAACGCCTGAGACAAAGCTTGCATTGAGTCAACCACAGTGCTGAAGCGATGCTCAAAAGTGTCTCTGGCGCCTGACAGTGTGTGGCAAATATCAGGCAGAGTAATATCCGGGTTTTGGTCGATGAAGTGCCTGATTGCATTCGCTTGAGCGGACACAGAAGCTGGCGTACGTGCAGATAGCTGAAGTAACTGCGGAGTTTCGGGAGCTGCACACTCTCGATGATCATCCGGCGCTTGAGTCACTAGCAGATGAGCGATGGTGCCGCCAAAGCCAAAAGAACTGACAGCTGCGGTTCTGGGGTTGTTATGCGCTTCTGACCAGGCTTGTGTGTGGCTTGGGATCGTCAGTTCAGCATGCTCCCAGTCGATCCGTTCAGTGGGGTTTGCACAATGTAACTGGCCGGGGACTTTGCCGTGCTGGACACACATAACCGCTTTGATCAAGCCGGCGATGCCCGCAGCAGATTCCAGGTGTCCTATGTTGGCTTTCACTGAGCTAAGCCATCTGGTTGGCGTCTGACGAGAATTGTATATGTTAGCCAGTACTTTAGCCTCAATGGGGTCGCCAAGAGGTGTGCCTGTACCGTGCGCTTCAATCAACCCAACCTGACTCGCACAGAGTCCACTGTTTGTGAGCGCTTGCTCGATGACCTGGTGCTGTGCTTGCGGGTTCGGGGCCGTCAGACCATTGCTTTTACCATCATGTCCTACCGCTGAGCCTGCAATCTGTGCCAGAATTGGATCTCCATCACGTAAGGCATCAGTCAGGCGCTTCAGGACAACTATGCCACACCCCTCACCCCTGACATAGCCATCGGCATGTTGGTCAAATGTGGCACACCGGCCACGCGGTGATAGCATTTGAGCTTCGGTGAAGGCAACGGTGAGATCGGGTTTAAGCATCAAATTAACGCCACCCGCAAGTGCCATGGTTGATTCGCCGCAGCGCAGGCTTTCACAGGCCTGATGCACTGCGACGAGGGAACCGGAACAGGCAGTATCGATTGTCAGCGACGGGCCGGTTAAGTTAAGACAATAGGAAATTCTATTTGCGGCAACGGCTTGAGAGCCGCCGGTACAGCTGTGAATATCCAGCTCTGCGAGATTCTGGCTTTGCAGTTGCCAGTATTCCTGAGGCCCACTGGAGACAAATACGCCCGTTTTGCTGCCTGCAATTGACTTAGGAGCAATGCCTGCATGCTCGAGTGCCTGCCAGCTGTTTTCGAGCAATAAGCGGTGCTGGGGATCCATTTTACTGGCTTCACGGTGTGAAATGCCAAAAATTTGGGGTTCGAATCCATCGACCTGGTCGAGGAAACCACCAAGCAAGGGAACACTATAGCCACTTTTGGTTTTCACCATACTCATGTCTGGCCAGCGATCAGGCGACACCTGAGTAATGGCATCGCGCTGAGAGCATAATAATTGCCAAAACTCGCTGAGATCATTGGCCTGTGGAAAGCGACAAGCCATGCCAATGATTGCAATGGCTCCGTTATCTGACTGTGAATGGGAAGTTTGCGTAGCCGCTGCAACTGGAGTCGGGCCAGATAATTGTTGGCTAAGTAGTTCAATAGCCTGCTCGACAGTGGGTGCCTCCCAGACAAATGTGTCTGACAGTGTCAGCCCGAATGTTTCCCCGAGTGCTTTTGCCAGTTTAACACTGTTGCCTGAGTCCAGACCCAGCTCACTAAAGCTAAGGTTTAGGTTAATATGACTTGCAGGCAAGCCTGTGAGCTGAGCTAGCTGGTGTATTAGCTGAGTACGGATCTGCGTTTTTGTAATGCTCTGATGAGGTGAGGATGAGCTCGTGTCGGCTGTTTCCAGCAGGGCAAGCCAATGCGACAAAGTTGGATTTTGCAACAGAGCACAGAGGTGGCTCTGCGTGGCAAAGCGTGTGCTTATCATGTTATCCAGCTGGCAAACCACGTCAAACTGCAGCGCCAGGTCGGCGAATGTGGGGCTCGCCGTCACCTCTACTGGCTCTGCTTTTAGGGCATCCAACTGGCTCAGCAGCAAGTCTTTGGGTTGTTTGTCAGGGCTGTCCTGTGCGACCGTGGTTTCAAGGTCGTGCGCGACAACACTGGCGAATAAGCAAGGCATTGCAAAAGTTAAGAACGACTCTTTGGCCTGAAAGCGTTGTAATTTTCCACTTGATGTTTGTGGTATCGCGCCACTTTTTACTGCTAATACGGCATAAGGTGTCAGGGCCAGAGGCGGCTCAGCAAGGCGTTGGCGGGCCCGCGCAACCAGGTCTACCAGTGCATCCTCATTGGTGGTGTTTGCTTCGAGCAAAACCACCAGCTCTTCTTGCCCTGCCATAGTAATACTGAACGCGATGGCTTTGCCGATGGCACCTTCGTAGCTCTGCTGTGCGATGTTTTCAATGTCATTGGGAAAATAGTTTTTGCCCCGCAGCACAATCAGGTCTTTCTTTCGGCCGGTAATGTGTAGCTCACCGTGTTCGTCAATGAATCCCAAATCGCCGGTGCGCAAATAGGTTTTGTCAGCTTCATTGCGAATATGAGCATGAAATGTGGCTTGTGATATGTCGGGTTTTTGCCAGTACCCTTTGGCAACGCCTGGCGCATTCACCCAGATTTCACCTACGCGTTGCCCAGAAACACGCTCACAGCTGTCTGGGTTAACGATGGCGATCTCGGTATCCAGTGCTGCTTTGCCACAGGCTACAGATTCAATGGCATTTAAAGGGTGCTGTGCAGTGAGCACCTGTCCAGCTTGCAGCGCTTGGCTGTCGAGGTTGAGTTTTCTCGCGCGGTGTTTTGGCTTACCGCCGGACACGATCAATGTAGCCTCTGCGAGGCCATAACAAGGCTGAAAAGTGGCCTCGGAAAAGCCTGCCGGGGCAAAACGTTTCTGAAATGCCTGGATAGTGGCGAAGCGAACGGGCTCGGCACCGGACAGTGCATGTTGCCAGCAACTCAAATCCAAAGCGTTAACTTGTTCATCAGTAAGCTTATTGACGCAATGCTGATAACCAAAGTTAGGCGCCACAGAGACGCGCGCGCGATGGGTTGAAATGAGCTCTAACCATAACTGTGGGTAACGCAAAAACGTGTTAGGTGCCATAAAGTAGCCCCAGCCACCACCGTATACAACTTGTATGATGTTACCGATCAGGCCCATATCGTGATAAGGCGGTAGCCAGGAGACAAAGGTATTGTCTCCATCTAGTGCCTGAAAAATGGCCTGTGAGTTGTGAATAAGGTTAGCATGGCTGACCTCCACCCCTTTGGGGGTGGAAGTGGAGCCTGATGTATATTGCAAAAAGGCTGTGGCATGGGGAGAAGGTGCCACTGGCTGCCAGTCGGTTTGTGCTTGTTTGGGCTGTGCTGGTTCGCGTACACTCAACCAGCTTAGGGTAGCAAAAACCTCTGATTTTGTAGTGATTTTTGATCGCTTGCTCAACAGTTTGTCTGAAGCCAGCGCATATTTTGGCTGGCAGTCACAAATGATCGCTTCGATCCTGGGCAAGGTCTGTTCCAACCTGGCAATAACTGGCGGGAATGCGGGCACTGCAATAGCCCCCGCCAATACACAGCCCCAAAAGGAGATTATATAATCCAGGCCGGGTTCGCTGAGCAAGATGACTCGCTCATTGCATGCCCCCTGACGCTGTAATTTTACTGCCAGCTGTTGCGCTGCCGTAAAGAGCTCGCCATAGGTGAGCGATTGAACCGGTTTGCCTGGCCCGCTCACAAAATGGTAAGCAGGCTGAGACGCAAACTTATCGCTGCGCCATTGTAGTAATTCAACCAAGTGAGCAGGCGCCTCCTGGCCTGCCAGTTTAGAAAAGCACGGGTGATTTAGCATTCTTAATTCCTATCCATGGACTGATCTAATGCGTTAGCAATGCCATCTGAATCTCGATCCAGTACTGAGCGACGTGCTTCATCCTGATTCGGTTTCGGCGGGTAACACACAAAGGTTGCAGGTACCCGGTTGGCAAGTAATTGGCTAACGGTGAGAGCAGTCCCCACATCTGTTTCCACAATTGACTCAAGTGGCGCTTCGGCAGCTGCAACCGTCATCACATACCCTCCAAAGCCATTATTACCCGCTAGATCACAATGGCCTTCGGCTGCCGCTGCGGTCATAGCTTTGAAGTCTGCCAGCAACGTTTCTGAGGGGGCGCTGGTTAGCGTTAGCTGGCGCCCAACCATGGGTTTGAGGTTGGTATCAAATGCCATCATAAATGCTTCGCCAGCTTCGCGTTCGAGCAACCCGCTTGGATAGCACACACCGTCTTTCTCGCCATATTCAAGGGTAGAGCCGAGCTGAAAACACAGTGGCATCATCTCTGCACTGGGGGGATTCGGACAAACTAAAGATGCAGTCACTGCTTCTACGATGGGGGCTCCGAGCGCACTGGTAACCGGTTTTTGTTGCTGCAAGGCATGCAATGCGCCGCGAGCAATGGTTTGCCAACGTTGATCTGAATGGATAGCAGGACTGCTCAGTACTGTCTCGACGACTTGTTTGGCAGCTGTTTTGTCACCTGAGGATGCAGCCAGAGCCAATGGTAGTAAGGTCGACTTATCTGCGCCTAACTTGGCAAAGAAGTCACCGGCCTGATGGGCGACCTGAGTTAAACACTGTTGTGGGTTGAGTGGCACAAAGGCATCAAATGCATCTGGGTTACCGCGCACATCATCGCCACCCAGTGTCCCGGCTGGACGACGTAAAAAGTCCAGAAGCCCCGCAAAGCGATGCAGTGTGTCGGCGGACCCATCATGAGAATACCCGTAACCACGGATCGAGGCACCTTCGTGCTGCGGATTTCTATCGAAGAACCCGCCTTTGTATATGCCAAAGACACTCTGGCCCACGAACATATCAAATTCATAGGGCTGACCGAATTTACCCGTCCGCTTATACAAGTTTCTCAGATGTGGCACTTTGAATACCTGAGGGATATTAGAGAATGAGTATTCGCCGCTGGTCCCAAACAGTCCCGGTTTTTCGACACCAAACTCGGCATTGGCATGGGGGTCCAATACGTGACAACCCTGACATGTTGTCAAGCTGTCGGCAATGCGCAGTGCACAACTGTTTTTTGTTTGTCTGACCGCACAGGTACCCAGGATATTTTGTTCCTGACCTGCTGGTAATCTGGCATCAATGACCGGGCGACGACTGATGTTTGCATCCCCCCACAGGGTCTCCAGTGCGCTAACCACCTGAGTTGGGTCGGTGAATTGCGCTTGTTGTTCGGTAGGCATATCTGTGAAGCTGAGTTGATCGAGTAAGTCAGCTAACACTGTGGTGTTGTGCTGAGCATCCAGTGTCTGAACAAAATCGATAAACCCTAACAGGCCAACTCGCTCTTCGGGATAAGTGTGACCTGCAAGCCAATTCTGGATTTGATCCAATTGAATCAGGTTATAAACCTGTGCCTGATAATTGTTAGCAGCTTGGTTGCCCGCAAATGCGAGACTGGATAACGGCTGAGTCTGAAGTTGTCCCACAATCTGAGCTTCCATTTTTAACAAGCTCAGACGTTGTTGTAACTGGGCAACTGCATTGCGGTCATTGAGTGCATTGTCGGCGACTTCAACATCCAACCAAGCCTCAGCCAATTCTCCTACGTAGGAAAAACGATCCATGACGTAACGAACCGGGTTACCGTAGCATTCACACTGCTCTGTTTGTGGGTCTATATCAACCAACTGACCATTGGTGCCAATACACTGTCGGTTCGCAAACTGTTCATCCGTCATGCTGACACAGCCGAAAAACGCAGCACGGCCAGCCTGTTGTAATTCAGTGAGAGAGTTGTCTAGATTACGGATTGGGTTAGGTGGATAGCTGATCTTTAACAGGTAATCGGCCAGATATTCAAACTTATTGGTTTCAAGTGGTTGCTCAGAACCCAGCAACCCTACAACGGCTTCGTCAAATTCTATGATCGAGCTGCGTTCGTCAAATGCACCCGTATCTGGCTGTTCACCATAGGTGAACTGAACGCGGCGAACCCGGTCCCCACGCCAATGCGTTGCACCGTGGTTGGCGATGCCTCTCAGAGGTTGGGTGATCATGGGGCCTTTAATCGCTCTAAAATCTGGGTTAACAGCGGCGCGTTTAGGATCGGTTTGCCATGGATCGACCGCCAGATCAGAGACAAAGCCTATCTGAGGTGGAGAGACAAATGGGCCATAGTTGTTAATTGTGCTGGCATCCGGATTACTTAAATCCCAGGCCAGGCTATCGCTGTCACCAAAAATATGGCAGCTGGCACATGCCTGTGCACCATTGGTCGACATTTCAGTTGCATTGTAGAGGGTTGATCTGCCCTTTTGTACCAGGAAAGGTTCTGGGTTGTGCAAAGCGTGACGAGCAATTATTTTTGGCTTTTTACGCCTGATATCGACTTCAATCAGTTCATTGCTGAAGCGCGCCATAACGTAGAGACGTTGCCGTTTATGATCAATGGTAAGTCCAACTGGTCCGGCCATGATAGCGCTGTCATAATTTTGCCTTTTATTTGTCAAATTCAACGATTTGATATGCCGGTTAAAAGTACCGTCCCGGTCGAGATCTTGGGTATCTACATAGGCTAGCTTGTCAGAACCCAGCGCGGCTATGAATAGCGTTTGATTATTTGCTAAGCGACCTCTCTGGTCTTTTTTATGAGTAATATCAATTGCAACGGGAAAGGCCAGTGAGCGCTTCCAGCTATTGCCATGCACCTCTTTCTGTAAGTGGTCGTTGAGATCCTTCACCATGACTGAGTCTTGATCCAGAATACTCAATTGGCTAATTGCAAGACGGCCACGCACTGTTGAGTTTGCGAAGTGGCCAAACCCTTCAAATCGCGTCATGTTATTTGCGTCTTGGTTAACCACGTAGACAGCCCCTGATTTGGGGTGAGTCGCCATGTCGTATAAAATATGGCCAACTCCCGAGAAGGCATGCTCTTCGGTGAGCTGTCCTTGTTCATTGAAAGTGAGAGCAAAGACATCCTCGTCTGGCAAAGTGAACTTCATTAAATCGTTCCAAGCCATAACCGGAGTTTGTTCCTGACTGTATGCCGGATCCTGATCCAGCCAGCAGCCGTTAATGCTGGTATCGAAGTACTCGCCGCACACCTTTGGATCGTCAAAGTACTTCACCATTTGACTGATCACGGGCTGGATTTGTCCTGAAGAGTCTGTGCATGAACATTCCGGCGTCACGCGACCAGTGTCCTGAGGCAAAAACGCGATCAGATTGTGGTTTTGATCGGTCTGGGCGCAAAGCTGCAACTCATGTCGACGTTGCATCGCAGGTCTGGGATCTGGCATACAGCGTCCAATCCCCTTAACGGCAGGCGTACCGCCATACATTTTGATGTCAGGCTTAGTAACAACCAGCAAGCCATTGGCATCCTCAGTAACGTCCCCATGTTCCATCAGATGGTGCAGGTGTTCGATGGCGGCGCCTCGAGTTGTTTCTGCGGCAACCACCGATGTTCGGTTACCTGTGTGATAGCCTGCTACGTACACTTGATGGTGCACTCCCTGGGCATCTGCGGGTGCCAAAGTGATCGCGCGTGGTGCGGTTGTTGTTAAATTAATGACCTGTTCTGCTTCACGCGTTTGGGGGTGGTAAATAACCACATCTGCAAGACCGGCGGGACGGTCAAGCTGTGCATTTTGTGTCGGTGTTCTGACTAAATCAAAGCCATCTCTGGCACCTGGATCCGGGTGGTTTTGTCCGCGGTGGGCCATGGTAACGAGTAGCCGCTTACCGGCTGGTGTGTTGGCGAGTATAATATCCTTTGGTTCGTCGCCCGTTGCGATGGTGTCAACAACCCGGCCAGAACAATCGGAGAGTGCGACATCAACGATGTTGATACTGTCGGACAGTTGATTGACAACCCACAAGGAGGCGCTGTGTCTGGTTTCTGATACCAAAGCGAGTGACACGGGACGCATACCCACTTTGATGGAGCCACATTGCGTTAGTTTGCCGTCCTTAGGTTGAAAAATTTCGAGATGGTCGTCTGGAATGTTTAAGGCAAAAACAAGCCCGCTTTTTTGCGATACCGAGATTGGATTGACGGGATCGGCTTCTAGCAAGGTATAGTCGTTTGATGCTGATGTTGCCGCCGATACAAAGGAGGAGGCGAGTGTCGCTATACCAAGCAGAGTCTTTTTCAATGTCATTTTCATATTTTTGACCCAGTTTAATACACCGGTGAGGTGCAGAATTTGAACGTACAAGGTTGCAGCTGTGCGTAAGGTCAAGTCGACTTTACTGGCGCAACTGGTCACGTTTTTTTTGTCTATTTACTTGCAGTTTGAGAGTTAAATTTGGGTGATCGAAGTGCTCCGTTTTCTCGTACCTTTATTGGTATCGTGTTCCTAGATTGAGACGGATAGTAATATGATAGCTTTCTTTTTTTCAAATGTATTTTTTCTTAAAGTTAAACTATTTAACATTTTGATTTACAAAAACGGTATATTGGGTGGTTTTATGCTCAATTTGCATGTGCGAGATTTAAGCAACTAATCGGGTGTTATGAGCGTAAAATTTTGCTTTTTTACGAAATTACTTTAAAAGACAAAGAGCATTTGATTCTGAATAATTTCTAATCACGAAATAATTAAATTTGACTTTTTCGTTTTTTGGGATGCTGATCAGATGAGTATTTTGGTGTTTATGTAATGGCATTATTTGGCAGACCCTCACTTGCACACTGCTGAGGACATTTAAGCGCACCGGCGTTATCTGGTTTAAGGAAGGAGAGAACAATGCGCCGTGTCAGGAGTATAGAAAGTAGATGAAATAAGGTGGTAGTGGTTAGCGCACGCTGGCAATCTACCCGGCATATTTAAACGTACGTACCTCTAAGTTTTTTGCGAGATTTATTTTTGATCCTCAGTGTTATTGCGGATCTGACGTTTCACTTCCCAGCGTTTCAGTGCGCGCCCTACCTGCCAGGTAAAAATACAGGCAATGCCCAGCATCAGCAGTACCACGCGACCCAGTTCATGAAAATGTCTATGGCTTTGTGCCATCGCAGCTTCTGTTAAGTATTCGACGCTGACAAAGCCTATGGGTTGCTGCTCTGCGTCATAAATGGGTTCAACAATGGGCTGTTTTGACTGAGCCAGTCCGGGTAGGTGGCGAGGTAAATCGGTTATCTGAGGCGGCGCACTCTGGCCATCATTACCAATAATAAACTGGCCCTGATGGTTATAGAGTCTGACAGACAGCACATAGTCGTCACTGGCGAGGTGGTTGCTCAGGGCTCTGAGCTGGGGCGTATCCATGCGGCTCATTGGCAGAGCAGCATTCAGAGCCAATTGCTTAGTCAGGCTGCGGCCAGCGTGGTCGGCATTGCTGTGTAACAGCTGATGGGAGCGAAAACTGGTGTTAAATGCCAGCCAGGTAATGGTTAAAAAGCACACCGCAGCGATGAGCAGACGCAGTAGTCGCCGATTGCGTGAAGAAGAAAGGGTTTCAAGGGCTTGTGTATTTTTCATAGATCTTGTTTGCCTGCTGACATGCCACGATTAAGATGTTAAAAAGGGCGCATACCGTTACCAAGCAAGTATTCACACATCGGCTCAATGAGCCGGATATGACCCCAATCAGGAGTATCCATGTCAAAGTCACTCGCGTCAATCCAGTTGCGTGCCACGGCTGAGCCTGCTCAGCAGTGCCTCACTGTAGCAAATTGGTACCACATTGAAAACGATGATCAACTGAGACCTGGCAGCAGCCCGCTGTCCGAAGATGGTCAGTACCTATGTTTTTTTGGCGCTGAGCTCAATGAGGCGGATGTCCTGGAGGTTCTGCGTTTGTGTCAGCAGGCGGATATTGAGGTCACCAGACTGGCACTGTATCAGCCAACAGCAACGATGACGCCTGGCCTGGTTATTTACACGCATTCGGCACGCGATGTGCGCGCACCCATTCGCGCTTTAGCGGCTCAGCGTGGCCTGCAAGGTGCGGCTATCAGCCAGCCGCCCAGTTTGCTTAAGCCCGGGTTACTGGTAATGGATATGGACTCCACGGTAATCACCATCGAGTGTATTGATGAAATTGCCAGACTGGCCGGGGTGTATGATGAGGTTGCAGCGGTGACCGCACAGGCCATGGCTGGGCAACTGGCGTTTAACGACAGTTTGTATCAGCGTGTTGCTAAGCTGTCTGGCGTCGAGTTGCCGCTCATTCAGCAGCTCAAAGACAACCTGCCGCTGATGGAGGGCGTTGCCCAGCTGTGTGCGGTGCTCAAAGCACATCACTGGCATCTGGCGATTGCCTCTGGTGGCTTTACCTGGTTTGCCGAGGCGCTAAAAGCGCCGTTGCAGCTGGATGCGGTCTTTGCTAACACATTGGAAATTGCCGACGATAAGCTGACTGGTAAAGTACTGGGCGAGGTCGTTGATGGCAGTAAAAAAGCCGAGGTGCTTAAATCTCTGGCTGAACAGTTTGGTATTGCATCTAAACAAACCGTGGCCATGGGCGACGGCGCCAATGATTTAATCATGATGGCTGCTGCCGGGCTAGGCGTCGCAGTTCATGGCAAACCTAAGGTGGTCGAGCAGGCCGATGCCGCGATAACCCAAGGGTCGTTGACTCAGCTGCTTTATCTGTTGAGTGTCCCGGTCTAGTTATGAATTACTAAATGCAAAGCGGGCATAAAGCCCGCTTTGTTATTCACTTAACTCTCCTGCCAGATCTCCCGATAGTGTCTGTCTTCCAGCCACTGGGTAAAGTAAGTATCAAACAAACTCTCCCAGTCGCCCAGCGTGATGTCATAGCGCTCGGTCAGTGCGATGAAGTTGTCCTTATCGTAGGGGTCCATCGGCATAAAATACGCTTCAAACAGATATTCGTCGTAACCGGGGCGTGATGACAATAAGCCCTGCATAATGACCTGATCTTTGCCTTCCCGCTGGGCCGCG
Organism: Pseudoalteromonas rubra; assembly: GCF_005886805.2. NCBI lineage: Bacteria > Pseudomonadati > Pseudomonadota > Gammaproteobacteria > Alteromonadales > Pseudoalteromonadaceae > Pseudoalteromonas > Pseudoalteromonas rubra. Next base: position 3,727,162 of record NZ_CP045429.1, on the reverse strand, counting down.
TAGGCTTCACAGGCACGAATGAACTCCGCTTTATCCGTGTGGGTAAAGCGCAGGCCCCGCTCAGCGGCAAAGTCATAGAAGGTTGCGATGCTCAGTGGCGCTGGGTTTGCCACGTGATAGACCTGGTTGCGTTTTTGCGGGTCACTCATGCCTGCAACGATACATGTGGCCGCGCGGTCAACCGGAATGATATCCAGCATGTACGGGCTTTCAGTTGGGCGTACCTCTATGCTGAGCATCATTTTCAGGATGCGGTGGAAGACATCATCCGTGTTGCCAATGCCACTTGTTGATGAGCCTGAGATTTCCGAAAAGCGGTAAACCGTGTAGGGCACACCTATGAGTGATGCCTGACGAATGTTTTCTTCCTGCACCCATTTTGACTGTCCGTACCCGCTGCACAGTAAGGCCGCTTCGTCTGTTGGAATAAAGGATTCTCGCGGGTTGACTGAAAAGTGCGAGTCTTTTATCTGGGTGCTGGCCGTGGTGCTGGAGACAAAGTGGATCATCTTCAGCGTGTCCGTGCAGCACAGTTTGAGCAGGGCATTGGTACCAGCCACCGACTTTTTAAAGGCAAAGTAGGGCTGGATATGGTTCACATATGACGCCGTATGCACCACATGCTGGATGTCCCGGCACAGTCGTGTCCAGTGCTCGTCGGATACGCCTAAGCGGGATTGCTCCATATCACCCGGGACAGGCACAATACGATCCAGGTCCAGAGTCTGCGCATACTGTTTGGCATTATCGGCAATCCGGCTGCGTGCCTGCTCAACGGAGCTGGCACGCACCAGGCAGTATATCTTTGCTTCGGTGGTGGCCAACAGCTCTGCCAGCAGGTGACCGCCTAAAAAGCCGGTTGCACCAGTGAGCAGCACATGACGGGCATCACCCTCATAGGCATGCGTGATTTCATCGGGCAGTGTCGGCAGATCAATGCCCGCATCGACGATAAACTCAGGCAATGACGCATCGTCATCAGATTGAGTCTGGCCATGGGCCTTGTCGATTTCGTCGATCAGCGCCTGGATGGTATTCATGTTCTTAAAGGCGTCGGCCTGAATATCAATATTGAGGCGGGTTTTGAGCTGCTGGAAGGTTTTTAGCAATGAGATGGAGTCGAAGCCATAATCATACAGATCGCAATTCAGATCCAGCTCGTCGGGAGCGATCCCCAGTACCTGGCCAACAATGCTCACCACGGTAGCGGCGATATCCCCAGACGCGTCAGGTACCTCATCTGTTCCGTGCTCAAGGCGGGGTTGCGTCAGGCGTTTACGCTGTAACAGTGCCGCAGTGTTGTGCATGATACGCTCCGGCTCTGTGGTGCAGATGGTAGCCAGGGTACTGCGCCCGGCGCTAAGTAATTTAGGCAGCTGCGCAAAGGCATCCGACATCTGGATTAACTGGTAGCCTTTTTTCTCGGCAAAGCTGTTCTCGATGCTTTTTAGCGGGTCATCTGAATGCCAGTAGCCCCAGTTAATTGCCAGGGTCTGACCATGGCGCTGCTGCACCTCAACCATTTGGTTCCGGGCTCGGGCAAAGGCGTTCTGAAAGCCATTGGCGTATGAATACGACAGATGATTCAGGCTGCCAAACACGGCCATGGAAGAGAACAGCACAAAAAAGTCCAGCTCGTAGCTGCTCAACAGGGCATCCAGCTGCTGAGTGCCTTGCACTTTGACCTGCATCGAGCGGGCGAAGTCGGCCCAGTCGTTTTCTTCTTCCGTGTAGGTGGTGCCCAGGTGGAACACGCCGTTGAGCTGTAATGCCTTGTCGCTCAGTAAGGCACTGAGTTGTTCCAGTTGTTGGCCGTCGGCAATATCACACGCCAGGTAATGCACTGTGCCATTGCCCACGTCTCTGAGTTGGGTTAGTTGTGGCTGCACTGCTTGCTCATCGCGTCTGCCCAGTAAAATGAGGGTCGCATCGCAGTCTTCCAGCAAACGCTGGCTCAGCGCCATGCCCAGTTCGCCCAGCGCACCGGCGAGCAGATAGGTGCCACCGCGACGTATTTCATACTCAGATTGTGCCGTGTCGTTTGCGTCTGGCAGTTGCGTCAGTTGTAGCGCAAATCGCGCACCATCGCGGTATTGCACCTGATTCGGTTGGTGCTCAGCGGTGCTCAGTAGTGTGCAGGCAAACTCTTGTAGCAACATGTCGCTCAGGCAATCAGTCTCACCAAGCTGCTCTAGCAAAGTCCAGCTATGTTGTGGATTGCGCAGGTTGTAGCAACGCAGCAGGGCACTCAGGTCGTCCCGGGTTTCTGTTTGCGGATCGGTCTGGGTGCCATAAAACAGCTGCATTGCGTGATTGTCATAACGGGCGGTCAGTTGCATCAGCTCGAACAGAGGTTTTATTTGTTGCTCAGGTTCAGACAACGAGCCTGAGCCCAGGACAAAAGTGGTATCCGGCAGATTTTCCGGATCCAGCGCTGAGTTGTCTAGCTGATCAAAGCACAGCGAAGTTATCTTACTGCCTGTTGTTTGCAGCTGTGCACGGAGTGTTGCCTGTTGCGCCTGAGTGTCTGATACCAGCAGAATGTGTCTGTGTGCCAGCTGTGCATTCAGCGATGCCTGCCAGTCCTCAGGCAGATTGAGTGCCGCTGGTTGAAATTGGTTGTCGAGCAGCAGCCAGGGATTTGTTTGTTCAGTCTCAACCGCTTTTTTGCTGATAAAAGATGTCCCAGGCAGGTGCAGTTTTGGCAAAGCAGTTGGGTAAAGCGGTTGCCAGCTCGCGACTTTGCCGGATTGCCACAGACGCACTATGGCTGCATATTCTTTGGTTTGATGCAAAGTCAGCAACTGCTCTGCTGTTAGCTGCTCGCTGATGTTATGGCTAACTTTTTGGGCTTGTTCAGGCATGGCCTCACCCAGGGCTATGCACAGCTCGCTCAGTGAGGACACCACCCAGCCGAGTCTGTACGCCTGAGCGGTGCGGCCCAGTGCTAAGGTCGCGGCCAGCTGTGCCAGTACCTCAGGCGTGTCAGGTAAAGTCGCGATGTGGTTGGCAAGCTCCGCAACTTTTTGTCCCAGCGCCGCTTTGCTGGTGGCTGAGAGCACCACCATCGCCGGGGTGTCTGGCTGAGCTGAGTGTGGCGCTGTGATGTTCGGCTGATACTCTTCGAGTACCACATGGGCATTCACGCCACTTATCCCAAAGGCACTGACGGCTGCCCGGCGGGGGGTATCGCCGTGCTCCCAGGGCTGCGCCTGAGTTTGTACCGTGAGCGGCGTCCCCTCGAGCGCCAGATAGGGGTTAAGTGCCTGCACATGGAGCGACGGCACCAGAGTCTGATGCTTAAGTTGCAAAACAACCTTGATGAGACCTGCGATACCGGCGGCAATTTCGGTATGGCCTATGTTACTTTTCACTGAGCCCAGCGCACACTGCGTCGGCCACTGATGCGCATTAAAGGCTGCTTTGAGCGCATCGAGTTCAACCGGATCGCCGAGTGTGGTGCCGGTGCCATGGCATTCGATGTAGCTGAGTGTAGCCGGGTCGATGTTGGCGTTGCGCCAGGCTTTGTCCAGCAGCTGAGTTTGTGCCCGGGCGTTTGGTACGGTAAAGCCCTGTGATTTTCCGCCATGATTAACCGCCGACCCCAGCAAAGTGGCGTAAATGGCGTCCTGATCGCGCTCGGCTGCCGAGCGCTTTTTCAGCATGATCATGCCAACGCCCTCACCCCGAACGATACCATCTGCATCGGCTGCAAAGGTTTTGCATCGCCCGTCCGGCGACAGTGCACCTATCTCCTGCATGGCCACAGAGGCGGTGGGGGTGTCTATGATATTGACGCCGCCAACAATGGCTTGCTCACACTCACCCATACGAATGGCTGCCATGGCCTTGTGTACGGCAACCAGCGATGATGAACAGGTGGTATCTACCCCTTCGCTCGGGCCGTGCAGGTCGAGGAAGTAGCTCATGCGGTTCGGCGCGAATGCGGGGGAGGTGATCAGCCCTTCGTGATACCCGGACTGACAGCCAATAAATAACCCGGTGCTGGTGCCTGCCAGCGATTTGGGATCGTATCCGGCATTCTCAATACACTGCCAGACATGCATCATCAGCAGGCTTTCTTGTAACTGAATGCGCTCGCACTCTGCCGGGGCAATATTGAAGAATAAGGGATCGAACTCGGTGTCGCGTCGCAGGCGGCCCAGCCAGTTAATTTCGCCGGGCCAGCTGAGCTCGCTGTTTTGCGGCTGTGGCCAGTCGTGGCGGGTCACACAGTCTTTGCCTGTGCTCAGATTGTGCCAGAATTCGTCGAGGTCACTCGCTTTGGGGAAGGCGGCACTGATCCCAACAATGGCGATTGCTTCATCGTTTGACGCATTTACAGGAGCTCGTTCTGCTTCTGTATCCGTTGAGCTTGTTTGCGACTCGTTATTCGTGGCGATCAGCGTATCGCCATATTCGGCGATAATATGGGCTCTGAGGCTGTTCAGGGTCGAGTGCATAAACAGCACACTGGGTGACAGCTCAAGCTGATAGCGACTATTGAGCTGATTGATAAAGGTAATGAAGGCGATGGAATCCGCGCCAAATTCGCCCAGATCGGTATCTCCGTCCAGTGTATCCGGTTGCACGCCGAGTAAAGCCGCCACCATAGTGTTCAGCTGCTCTGTCAGCGCAGCGTCAAGTGCTGCTTCACTGGTAAACTGGGCTGCTGGTGTTGCAATGGCGGAAGCGTTTTGCTGCTCAATGGCTGGCTCTGTTGGGATGTATTGCACCAACGTCTGAGGCTGTTGTAGTGCCCGGTAAAATGCATCGATGCCACTGTTAGTAGGCATCGCAGTATCTGTGTGGGTAAACTGCGCACTGCGCTGCATACCGCCGTCTTGCCAGAAAGGCCAGTCAATACTGGCGCTCAGGCCGTGACGCTCACCACGGGCAACCCGGATATGACGTTGCTGCATATAGCTGTCGAGAAACGCATTGGCCGTGGCATAGTCACACTGAGAGGCTGCGCCGTGTACACCACTGAGCCCGGCAAAGCAGGCAAAGAAGTTTAGCGGCAGATCCGCTGTGGCTTCATCCAGCGCCACCACGCCCGTGACTTTAGGAGCCAGCACTTGCGCAAAGGAGGTCGGAGTTTTGTTGCACAGCAGGGTATCCTGCACGATGCCGGCCGCATGGATCACACCATGGAGTGTGCCAAATTCGCGTACTATGTCCCGTACCAGCAGCAGGACATTCATCTTCTGTGCAACATCCAGTTGTCGATAAACCAGTTTAATCTGATCTTGTCTGAGGTTGCGCAGTTGTGCCTGTACCTGAGCGTCGTCAGCGGCTCTGCGACCTGTGATTATCACGGTGGTGGCAAACGGCAAAGTGGCAAGTTCGGCGATAAAGTGGTGGCCAATGCCCCCGAGCCCCCCGGTGATCAGATACACGCCATCAGGTTGCCACGGACTGACCGGACTGGCATCGCACAGTGGCTGGTAGTCCAGTACTGTGCGGGTGCTACCCTCATAGGCGATGATAGAGTCAGGCGCGTTGCGGTTATCGCTCAGCAGGGTTTGCAACGCATCAATGGTCAATGTTGGATCGACGAGCAGCAGTTGTGTGCGCAGCATCGGGTGTTCAATGCTGGCGGTTTTTAGTAAGCCATGCAGGCAGCTGTTGAGGTTAGCCAACGGCTCGGTTTGGGTGTTGCCTATCACTAGCTGTAGCAGGGTCGGTTGCCTGGTTTTCGCAAGTGGCTGCACTATGTTGAGCAGCTGGGTCGCATAATCATTGAGCTGCTGCTCTGGTGCGTAATGACTTGAGCTAAGTGATTGAGTGATGGCGCCTGCGACCTCAAAGTCAGGCAGGTCACACAGCACCACACAGTGTGACGCCGTGCTGTCTGGCGCTGCGGTACTACTGTCTGTGTTCACCGGCTGAGTGTGCCACTTGGGTACACTTAGTGTGCACGCGACCGGGTCTTCTGTCTGAGCCTGACTCAGGCCGAGCGTATAAGGCTTCAGATCAAAAGGATAAGTCGGCAGACTTAGCTTGCTTACCTGCTCTCCCTGATACAGAAAGTCCCAGTTTTGAAAGCCAGTGTCCAGCCAGTAACTCAGAATAGCCTGATAGTTGCCCTGTGCCAGCCAGCTGGCCGGTGTACCAACGGGAACTGGGTTCAAAGGTGCTTGTTCACTCCTTGCCAGATAATTCGTCAACTGGGTTTTAAGCTCGTTCAGAGAAGACACCACAAAGCCTGCGCGATGCGCCATCACCTGGCGACCGGTTTGCAAGGTGTAGGCCAGGCTGACTCTCAGCGCATCATCGCACAGGGTACCCTCAAGCCAGTTCAGCAGCTCACTGACCTGACGTTGCAGTACCTCAGGGGTCGTAGCTGATAGCACGACGATGGAAGGCAAGTTGCTCAACGTGCTTTGACTAGGTTGCACCGGTGCTTCTTCCAAAATGGCGTGGGCATTGGTGCCACCAATACCGAATGAGCTGACCGCAGCCCGCCTTGGCAACAGAGGCGTTTCCCACAGGCGAGTGCTGTCAACAATGTAGAATGGAGAGCTGGCCAGGTCGAGGTGTGGATTCGGTTCGTTGTAGTGCAAGGTGCCGGGTAGCAGCTTGTGGTGCAGTGACAAGCTGGTTTTCACCAGTCCGGTAAGCCCTGCCAGGGTGTCTGTGTGGCCCAGATTCGATTTTACGGCACCCAGCCCACAGTATTGTTTATCATCGCTATGCTGCTGATAAACCTGTTGCAGCGCAGCAAATTCAATGGGGTCACCCAGTGCAGTGCCAGTGCCATGGGCTTCGACATAACTGATACTTGCCGGTGAAACATCGGCGCTTTGTAGTGCCTGGGTGATCACCTGCATCTGGCCTTCGGTGCCCGGGGCAAAGAAACCCGCCTTGTTTTTACCATCGTTGTTCACCTTCACCGCCTTAATCAGGCTGTAAATGTGATCGCTATCCTGGGTTGCCTCATCGGCCCGTTTGAGCACCACCACAGAGACGCCATTGCCGCCTATCATGCCATCGGCTTGGGCATCAAAGACTTTGCAGCGCGCATCGGGGGCAAAGTTGAGGCCTTTTTCTATTTTGTATCCTGTGGTGCGCTGCGGGAATAAACAGGCAGCGCCGACAATGGCATAGTCAATTTCACCGGCTTTGAGCGCCGAGCAGGCCAGTGCCAGTGCGCTCAGGGATGAGGAACAATTGGAATGCACAAACAGGCTCGGGCCGGTCAGACCGAGATGATAGGAAATACTGGTTGGCAGCGTGCCTGGCTGATTCAGCGTTGACGCAACATAGTCTTCGGCGTTAAGGAAAAATTCCCCGTTGCTGAACTTGTCATGCAGGTTAAGATCGGTCAGATCGCCGCCAGAGGCGGAAATATACACGCCGGTATTGGGGATCTGATCGTTGCGATAACCAGCATCTTCAACCGCTTTCCAGGCATGCAGCAATAGCTGTCGCTGTGCATAGCTCATGGTACGAGCTTGTTTTTCAGAGAGATTAAAAAAGCCGGGATCGAATGCATCCTGACCCTCTACCCAGGTATCGAGCCAGATCATAGCTGCGTCTGACTCGGCGCGCTGACTATGGCGAACAAAGTTTTTGCCTTCAATGAGGTTTTGCCAGAATGTCTGCGCGTCCTGAGAGTCCGGGTAATGACAGGACAAACCTATCATGGCAATGGCCTGATTGGCGGTTGTCGGCTTTACAGGATAGACCGGCTCTGGCGCGCGTACAGGCGCTGCAATTGGAGTGGTGACTTTGGTCGATAAATAATCGCACTGGGCATTAATGGTGCTGTACTGAAACACTTCCGTCAGCGGCAGATCGATATTGAACCTGGTGCTCAGTTTGGTGGCCAGTACATTGGCCAGCAGGGAATTGCCCCCGACCGTGAAAAAGGGCGCATCCGGCGCAACCTGATCCACTTCCAGCACATCACACCAGACGGCTGAGATCTCAGCCTGCAAATCTTGCACTGTGGGGGTCGCTGCACTGTGGCTTACCTCCATGGCTGAGCGCCCGGCCTGCGCTGTGTGTGAGTTAAACGGCAACTGGCTGAGCAGCGCCTGTTTATCGACTTTGCCATTGTTGGTCAGAGGCAGCGCGGGCACTGAGACAAAATACGCCGGCACCATGTATTCGGGCACAACCTTTAATAACTCGGCACGAATGGTTTCATCGGAAAGCGGCACCTGGGTGACCAGGTAGGCCACCAGCACTTCACCATGGCGTTTGCTGGCAGCCAGCACGCAGGCATCGTCAATAGCCGGGTTGGTCAGCAGGGCATGCTGTACTTCGCCCAGCTCAATACGGTGTCCACGGATCTGAACCTGATCGTCGCAGCGGCCCAGATATTCATACTGGCCCTGCGCATTAAGGCGCGCCAGATCGCCGGTACGATAGAGGCGCTCCTTGCTTTGCCCGGCGAGCGGATTAGGGATAAAGCGCTCTGCGGTCAGCACTGCTCTTTGATGATAACCCCGACTGACGCCACAGCCTCCAACATACAATTCGCCGGGCTGACCCGCAGCGACAGGGTTGTGTTGTTCATCTAGCAAGTAAAGGCGGTAACCCGGCAGTGGCTGGCCTATGATGCTTTTCCCCGGGTTTTGTTCGACCAAGTCGCGGGTGATAAGCATCTCGGTGACATGCACTGTGGTTTCCGTGATGCCATACATGTTGACCAGTCTGGGTAACGGCTGCGCTGCTTCAAACCAGGGGGTGAGTTTACTCAGCTCCAGTGCTTCACCGCCAAAAATCACGGTGCGCAGAGAATGCGTCAGCGCCGGTTGCGCCAGCAAATGTGTCATCAGCGGATAAAACGCCGATGGTGTCTGATTTAAGATGCTTATCTGGTTATCGTGAATAAAGCGCGCGAACGCAGCGCTGTCTTTTTTGCACGCGTCATCCACAATTACTAGTTTGCCGCCATGCGCCAGCGCGCCCCAGATCTCCCACACCGAGAAATCAAATGCAAACGAATGGAACAGGCACCAAGTATCCTGGGCATTAAAACCAAACCCTGGCTGGGTGTTGCTAAGCAATGCAGTAATGTTGTGATGTTCAACCAGCACGCCTTTGGGCTGACCTGTAGAGCCCGAGGTATAAATAATATAGGCCAGCGCCTGAGGTGCCAGAGGTATCCCCGGGGCAGTGACGGGCGCCATAGCGCTGCTTTGCAGGCAGTCACTGAGGCGGTACGCCTGACTGTGCGCGACAGGCGGCGTCAGATCGTCGCTTATCAGTATCAGTGCTGGATCGGCATCGGCCAGAATAAAGCGTGCTCTGTCCTCTGGTGAGTTAGGGTCTACTGGCACGTAGGCGCTACCGGTTTTCAGCACCGCCAGCATGGCAACTATCATCTCCACACCCGGGCGCAATACCAGGGCAATTCGGCTGCCGGGCCGCGCACCTCTGGCAATTAAAGTATGGGCCAGCTGGTTGGCCTGCTGCTCCAGTGCCTGATAACTCAGCGTGGCACCGGCAAACGAGACCGCCGTCTGGGTCGGGTGCTGTGCGGCCTGTAAGGTGAAGCTGTCAACTAAAGTAGCGGATTTTGCGCTCGGTGTTTGTGGCTGACGCTGGCCGCCAGGTGGCAAGTCACCGCGCAGCAGTACGTCTTCCAGCAGCTGCAGATAGTTATCTGCCAGGGTTTGTACGGTATGGCGCTCATAAGTGCGGGTCGCAAATTTAAAGGCCAGCTGATGGGTACCACCCAGCGGGGTAACCTCCAGGCTTAGGTCCAGTTCGGCATCTTGCTGGAATTCCTGCCACAGTGCGCCCAGTAGCGCCTGATTGTCTTCTACCCAGTCGGCCTGAATAAAATTATGACAGGCATAGCCAATCTGAAACAGCGGGTGAGTACCCGGTGTACGCGGGGCATTGACGGCACTGAGTAGCTCAGACAAGGGCAGGGCGCTGTGACTGATCACGGCGTCCAGTTGTGTCTGATTAGCCCGGGCCTGACCGACAAAATCTATGCTGTTAGTACGTGTCAGTGGCAGTGGCAATTGATTGACAAACAGGCCCAGTGACTGCGCCATACTGGCTTTGGGTCGTTGCATCACCGGCGTACCCAGTATCAGCTCACTGCGACCAGTGAGACGGCTCAGTAATGCCTGAAACACGGTTAAGAAAAACACTGAGGTGCTAAGCTTGTGACGGGTTAAAAACTGCTCGAGTTGCTGCTCTGTGCTGACTGGCAAGCTGAGCGTCACGCGCGCACTGCTTGGCTCGTCCGGGCAGATCTCCGTCGTGCGCTTACCGGGTAAGGTCAGCGGTGCGTGCGTAGGGTTCAGAGACTGCTGCCAGAATTGTTTCAGCGTCTCAGCACTTGGGCTGGCTAGCAGCTGTTGCTCCCAGTCAAGGTAGTCGAAAAAGCCCTGGTCGGGCGCTGCCGCTGGGATGCCTTCATGATAGGCCTGCCACAGCTGAGACAACAGCTGGGTGGCGGAGACCCCGTCAATGATCAGATGGTGCAGCACAATCACCATCACATGCCGTGACTGAGCGCCCGACGCCACTTGCCAGGCAGTTGCGCGCAGCAGTGGGCCTGACAGATCAAAAGGCGTCGCAATGGTTTGTTGTATTGCATCAATCAGGGCAGCCTGAGAGGTCGGTGCCAAAGACGTTTGTTCAATCCGGATTGCATCAGGGTGGATCTGTTGAGTGGGTCGACCGTCTGTTTCGTGAATACGCAGACGCAGCACAGGATGGCGCTGGCAGAGGCTGTCTAGTGCTTGCTGCATAAGGGCAACGTCCAGGCTGGCAAGCTCGAAAACCAACGGGATATTGTAGCTGCACAGCGCCGGGTTTTGCTTGTGCAGCAGCCACAGACCCTGCTGGGCTTTTGACAGCGGCAGTGATCCTAAAGGCGTTTGTCGGGTTACCGGATCCTCGTGTGTAACCTTTACTGCGGCGATATTGGGTTGCTGTTTAACAAGGTAAGCATGCAGCTGGTTGAGGGTTTTCACCTCAAATAACAATGCTGGTGGCAGGGCGTCCAGGCCAAGTTGAGGATCGGCCTCAAGCTGCTGTACCACGGACATCAGCATAATGGAATCAAAGCCCATATCCCGGAAGTCGAGGTCGCTGTCGAGCTCTTCCACCGGCAGTTTACTGACTTGCGCCACCACGGCTTTAAGGTGGTCCATTAAAGCGCTATCACTCAGCGTGGTTGCGCCCTGTGGCGGGGTGCTCGGAGTTTGAATCCTGGTTTGTGGGGTTATCCAGCGTGTGAGCTTGCCCGGATTACCGTATAAAAAGCACTGCTGTGTATGCGGCTCGCTAAACAACTGGTAGAAGGCCTTCAGGCCCAGCTCATCAGGCATGGCGGCAAGGCCCTGCGAGCGCAGCAAATTCTGCTTAACGGCGTCCATTTGCATGCCACCTTGTGCCCACAGCGGCCAGTTTACGGACAGGCTCAAACCATGGCGCTGACCTTGTTCACCCCATTGCTGGCGCTTGATCATATAGGCATCCATGAAGGCATTAGCGGTGGCATAATCGGCCTGACCCGGGTTACCAAAGCACGCAGCAATGGATGAAAAGCAGATAAAGAAATCCAGCGGTAATGCTTTGCTGGCCTCATCCAGTGCCATCACTCCGGATACTTTGGGTGCCAGCACGCGCTGGACCGCCTGCGGAGTTTTGCTTGCAATCAGTTGATCGTCAATCACACCGGCGCTGTGCAAAACCCCGGTCAGAGCACCGTGTTGCGCTGCAATAAGTTTAAGCAGCTCAGTGCACTGGGTTTGAGTGCTGATATCAGTTTGGTAATAATGAATTCGACTTGTATCTCCCAGGTCGCTGAGCGACTCAGGTGCGGTGCGACGGCCCGTGATAATAACCTGAGCATGGCGAGTATGGGCCAGGATCTCTTTGACGAAGCTCTGGCCGAGCTGGCCAAGGCCACCCGTGATTAGATACAGGCCATTTTCTTTCCATGGCATCAAAGTGGGCACATCGCTGTGTTGTGGCGTCAGTGTTTGTATCTCGCACTGACCCTGAGTAAAACGCAGCACTTTGTGCTGGGTATACTGGCTTACCTGCGCAAGTTGTGCTGCATATTGTGCAGGCGTATCGCTTTGTACCAGCTGAATATTCAGTAAATGATGCTCCAGTGCGGCGGTTTTCAGCACCCCAGCCAGCGCCATCAACAGAGGTTCACTCGCAGGCACGAGTAGCTGGATAAGTAAAGGCTCGGTGGTGCTGGCAAGCTGTTTGATGTGCGCTATCAGGGCGAGGGTTAGTGCCTCAATACGCTGTGCTGTGTCACCCGATGTATCTTGCAGCACAATGGCATTTGGCATGTCGTTGTGTGGTGCCACAGCGATGACCTGGCGTTTACCAGACCAGCTTGCCTGTGAAGTCACATCCAGTGGTTGCCATTGTGGGGTGAGGTGCAACAGCGAATCTTCTGTGACCACTGTTGGGGCCGGTTGTGGATTCACTTGTGTGAGTTTGGGTGCCCCGCTGAGCCAGTATGGAGTGCTGGCAAACGGATACGTCGGCAGGCGCAGTAAGGTCGGCTGAGCTGGGTAAAATGCAGACCAGTCGAGTTCGGCACCGACCACCCATAAAGCGAGTAGCTTGCTGAGCTCACCGGCTTGCGTCCAGCGGTTAAAATCGTCTTTATCCAGCGCCGCTAAAATGGCTTTGCCTTGTTTACTGTTGCCCTGTTTATAGGTGCCAGCTTGTTGATTAGCAAAGTCACTTAGTTGGGTGTGCACCTGTGTCAGCGAGTGGGCAACAAAAGCCATACGACAGTCCATGGCATCGCGCGCGATTTGCAGCGTATAAGCCAGCGCCTCCAGTGCGCTGTCATCCAGTTGCGCCTGCGCGAGCCAGTCCGTTAGTTTGCGGGCTTTGTCACGCAGCACTTCGGGAGATTTGGCTGATAGTGCAATGATCACCGGCTTAGCGCTGCCTGCTCGCACAGTGGTTTCTGTCGGCTGATATTCTTCAAGGATCAGGTGGGCATTGGTACCACTGAAACCAAATGAGCTGACACCAGCGCGACGTGGCTGGTCATCCGGCACAGTCCAGGGCTGCGTATCCTGGGCGACATAAAACGGCGTATCCTGCCAGTCGATATGGCTGTTGCCCTGCTGATAATGCAGCGAAGCAGGAATGGTTTTGTGCTGCATGGCCAGCACGGTTTTGATCACACCGGCGACGCCTGCGGCGGTCAGGCAGTGGCCGATGTTGGTTTTGACCGAGCCCAGTGCACAGAACTGGCTGCGCTGGGTCGCTGTACGAAATGCCCGGGTCAGGGCCTGAAATTCAATGGGGTCACCGAGCTTAGTCCCGGTGCCATGGGCCTCAATCAGGCTAAGGGAGTCCGGGGCGATATCAAATTGCTCATATATACGGCTATGTAACTGCTGCTGAGAAACCGAACTGGGTGCCGTGATCCCGCTGGTGGTGCCGTCCTGGTTGGTGGCTGAAGCTAAAATAACCCCCAGAATATGATCGCCATCACGCTCGGCATCGCTCAGGCGTTTTAATACCACCACACCGACACCTTCTCCTGGCACAAAGCCATTGGCTCTGTCATCAAAAGTATAGCAAGTGCCGTCGGCACTGAGCATGCCCGCCTTGCCGGCATGTTGTGAAAACTGTGACGTGCATAAGGTGGTAACGCCCCCAGCCAATGCTGCGTCTATTTCGCCGTTTTTCAGCGCCTGACAGGCACTGTGCATGGCTACCAGTGACGACGAGCAGGCAGTGTCTATGGCCAGTGCTGGCCCTTTCAGGTTCAGATAATAAGAAACCCGTGCCGGGATCACTGAACCAGCATTGCCCCAGAACAATTGCGCGGGGGCATCCTGAGGTGCCAGCGAGGCGTAGTCGCCCTGCGCACAGCCCAGATAAACGCCGGTATTGCTGCCCGCAGCCCGGGTGATCATATTAGCGTCTTCCAGCGCCCGGTAGGCTTCTTGCAAAAACAGTCGCTGCTGCGGATCCATCACCTCAGCTTCTTGCGGTGTGATGGAGAAAAACGGCGCGTCAAAGCTGGCGATGTCATCCAGCAAGCTGGCGTAGCGACACCAATTTTGTGCCTCGGGTGACAAGTTGCTCAGGTCCCAACGTTGCTGCGCACGTACCGAGGTGCGTTTGTTGCTCAGCATTTCCCAGAACTCGTCGACATTGCTGGCATCACCAAACTGACCACTCATGCCCACGATGGCAATTTTGTCCATTGCGTTTTGACTGGGATTATTAACCGGTTTCACTTTATCCGTAGCTGTTTGAACCGATACAGGTGGAGCCTGTTGCGCAGTCGCCATGGCTGGCTGCGCTTTGTGCATGAGAGCCGTTGCCTTATCGCTGTGCTCAGCCACTATGTGTACGCTCAGCGTTGCGATGGAGGGAAAGTCGAACAACAAGGTGGGTGGCAGGCTCAGAGTAAAGCGAGCGTTGATCTCATCGAGGATCTGAATGGCCAGGATCGAATCCACGCCGTAATCGGCAAATGAGTCATCCGGGTCTAATTCATCCGCTGTCATGCTTAGCGCCTGGCTGGCGATCCCCGAGAGGGTTTGGGCAACGAAGTCGCTCAGGGTTGCGCTGTCTGCTGCAGGCTGCGAGTCGGTCGGTGTTTGTTCGGGCTGTTGCATTGCTGTATTGGGGTTTGAAATTAGTGTTTCTTGCTGAACCGGTTTTGGACGTTGCTGTACTAACCGGCCATTACTTTGCGCGCACAGCACTTGCTGCGGCGATTGAGCGTCTGTGGCAGAGGTTGCAAGAGTAAAGCCATTGCTGCTTAATAACTGCTGCCAGCGCGGCTGCGACAATAAAGGTGAGCCTGGCAAGCGCAGCGTGGTGTCTTTGCTCAGCCACCAGCCTTCGAGCAGGCCAAAGGTCAGCTGAGTAAACAGCGATGGCTGAGTGACTTCGTTGATCAACAGCAGGCCACCGCGCTTCAGGCAGGCCTTGGCGTTATTCAGTGTACTCAGCATGTCGGCGGTGGCGTGCAGCACATTGGTGGCAATCACCACGTCATAGCTGGCTAAGTCAATTTGTTGTTCCGAAAGTGGCTTGCTGACGTCAAAATAGGCGGTCTGTACAAAAGGATAGTCTGGCTGAAATTGTGCTTTGGCATGGCTGAAAAAGGCCTGCGATAAGTCGGTGTAAGCGTATTCAGT
Organism: Pseudoalteromonas rubra; assembly: GCF_005886805.2. Taxonomy (NCBI): domain Bacteria; kingdom Pseudomonadati; phylum Pseudomonadota; class Gammaproteobacteria; order Alteromonadales; family Pseudoalteromonadaceae; genus Pseudoalteromonas; species Pseudoalteromonas rubra. The sequence goes on along the minus strand of NZ_CP045429.1, from coordinate 3,712,037 downwards.
GACATTAAAATTGCGTAATTCGGGCAGCACTGTGCGCGTGGTGCCGCCGGTACCTGCACCAATCTCCAGGATCCGCACGGGTTGTTCACCCAGGCTGCTCAGGTAGTGGGTAAGCTGAGTAACCAGTGCCTGGTTGGCGTGCATGGCCACCGGGTTATCCCGGTATACTGATTCAACCAGAGCCAGTGAGCCGCCGGGAAACAGCACATCAGTGGCTTTACGCTGGCCGGATAAAATTTCGGGCAGTGCCGCCAGTGCGGCGTTGAGCAGTGCATAATCTTCCTGAGCCAGCACAGTCTGCTCGGCTGGAGGCCCCGGCAGAGTGAGCTCGTCGTCTTGTAGTAAACCGGCCTCGCTCAGGTAGCGTGCGGTTTCCTGCCACCATAATGCAAAATAGTCTGGCAAGTCTGATAGCACCTCGGTGCGCTCAGCCGGATGTTGCCAGCCTGCACTAATCAGCGCCTGACACAGCGTATAAAGTATCTCGGTGTCAGCGGATTGAGTATCGAGCGCCAGCGCCGGCGCGGCCAGTTCAGGCTGGAATGCGTTATAGCGACATTCTGAAGAATAACTGCTGCGCACCAGCGCCGCTTGTGCTCGCTCTGGTGTCATTTTCACCACGCCCACCTGCGTCAGCGAAGAGGACATGAACTTTGCCAGCGCCGTCATGCCTGCTTGCGCGTCGATAGAGCCAATCCCGGCCTGGCGCATCTTACGCTGATAAAACGGGTCACTGACCCGGCCAACGTCGCCCCAGTAACCCCAGTTAACCACCTTAATGGGCAGTTCAGCACTGGCCGAGCGGGCCAGACTATCCAGATACTGACAGCCCGCAGCGTAATTACTTTGGCCAGGAGCAGGCGAGAAAGATTGCATTGAAGAGAACAGCAGTACAAAGTCGAGCGACTGATCTTTACACACGCTAAGCAGGGTTTCACCACTGGTCTGTTTGGCCTGATAAGCTCTCAGGAACTGAGCGTCGTCCATGTTGGCCAGGCTCTGATCTTCCAGGTGTAAGACGGAATGCACCACGCCATGGAGTTGCCCATAGTCTTGCTTAATGGTGTACATTACGTCTTTCATGGCCGCTTCATCGCAGGCATCGGCCTGAATATAATGCGGTGCAGGGCCTAATTCCCCCAGTCGGTTGATAGCCTGCTCAATGTCTTCATTCAGCGCGCGGCGACCAACCCAGACAATTTGTGCCTGATGCTGGCGGATCATCCATTCACTCCAGACCTGACCCAGACCCCCTGCGCCGCCCAGCACCAGATAGACGCCATCCTGGCGATAGGCTGACTTACCTGAATCCAGGTAGGTATGTTCGCAGGCGCTGAAGTGATGCCAAATATCGTCGCGGTGCGCATAGAAGCCCGCTGGCAAGCGCGTCGCCTGTTGCCAGTGGTTTGTCTCTTCTTTGCATTCAGCACTCAAGTCGACAACGCGAACTTGCCAGCGAGGGTATTCCTGAGCCACGCTTTGCAGCAACCCAATCAGCCCGGCGCCGCGTGCATCGACGGTTTCGTCATGCACTTGCTGTGTCTGGAAGGTGAGCAAAGTGATGGCCAGCGGCTCTGTGCCTTTACCTTGTTCGATCAGGGTTTTGAGGTGAGTAAACAGTGTAAGTGGATCTGCGTACTCGTCTTTGGCGACCCACAACAGGTGATCAGCAGGTTGCGCCGAGTCCGTACACCAAGCTGGCTTAAGTGACGCAGGCCCCTGATAATCAAAGTTGCTTTGAGTCGTTTCAGCTGACGGCGGTGCTGTCAGGTGCTGCCAGCCAGGGAGTACCGTAAACAGCTGGGTCGCATCGGCATCGTGCGCCATTGAGCGGGTCGAAAAGCCACGCAGATGCACATACACCACACCTTGTTCATCGCACAGAACCACATCAAATCTCTGGCTGCTGGCATCTGCATGGGTATGTTGGGTCGCACAGACTATCAAGGTTTTATCAGACGGGAGTGGCGCGAGTAATTCAGCCTGCTCCAGTGCAAAGGGTAGTCCCGGCTGGGCTTTCTCTGCAAAGCCCAACAATGTATGCAGGGCACTGTCGAGTTGCTCTGGCGCAAAGGCAAAATCCGGGGCGTTTATCGGGGCCAGTGTGCCTTGTGCCTTTTGACCCGCAACACATAATGTCGTCAGGCGCTGAAACGCCGGGCCATAGTTCACGCCTGCTGCGCTAAATTGTTGATATAACTCAGTGGTCGCGACTGTGTGGGAGTCAGACAGCGCGGTAATGTCTTGTGTTGTGACGCTGTGCTCAGTGACCTCTGCCTGACCGCTGGCATATACCTGACGAACATCGTTTGCTTCACGCCATAACTCAAATGTCACCCGGTCACCGGTTTGTTTTAGCGACAAATAAACGGGGCTGCTCTGCGCGTCGATGGTCACAGGTCTGAGCCAGCTCACCTGGCTCAGTCGCAGTGACTGACTATCCGTTAGCTGGCCAGACAAGGTCATGGCCGCATGCACCATTTCAAGTGTACAGACGCCGGGCAGCAAGGCCTGCCCCTGTACCTGATGGTCACGTAAAAAGGGCTCATTCCCCGTAAAGTCACTGGCAAAGAGCAGCTCGCCCAGTGCCGGCATACTACGATGCAGCAGTGGGTGTAAATGTGAGGGCTGTGCTTCGTCTTCTGCAGCGAGCCAGTAAGGTTTATGCTCAAATGGATAGGCAGGCAAACTGATCCGTTGTGGGCTGAGGTCGCTATAGCTGGTTTGCCAGTCGATGACATCGCCCCGTACCCAGCCGGTTATGCGTGCATCGAGTGTATCGTGTGTGACTTCGACCTGCTCTGTAGTGGCGGCAACTTTGCTATAGTGCCAGTCACCAGCTTCACCTGAAACAAACTTGCTCAGTTGCGCTTTGAGGGAGGCCAGCGAGTCCGCTGCAAATCCCATTCGATGTTTCATCGACTCCCGGCCCACTGTGAGCGTATAACTTAAATCCTGCAGCTCAACCGAGTTATCCGATCCAAGAGAGGCAAGCAAATCTGCGGCACGCTGCGTGAGGGCGGTTCGGGTCCTGGCCGACAGCACGATCGGCAGGGCGGTGTCTAACGCTGGGCGCTCTGGGTTGAGGCGTTTTGGTGATTCTAAGATCACATGGGCATTTACCCCGGCAAAGCCAAATGAAGATATCCCGGCAAGGCGCTGCTCGCCCGGCCAGGGCATACATTCGGTCGCTAACTTAAACGGCGATTTCTCCAGAGAGATTTTCGGATTAAGCGTCGCAAAGTTTTGCAGCGGCGGCACCTGTTCATGCTCAAAGGCCAGCAAGGTTTTGATCACTCCGGCAATACCTGCAGCCGACTCTAAATGGCCGATATTGGTTTTCACGGTGCTGAGATAGCAAGGTGCACCGGGCGTTTTCTGTTTACTGGCGCGAAAGGCGCGCTTCAGGCCCTGGATCTCTAGTGGGTCGCCCAGTACGGTGCCGGTGCCATGTAATTCGACAAAGCCAATCTGATCAGAGCCAAGCTGGGCATTGTCGATGGCCTGCTGGATCACCCGCGACTGCGAAAATGGGTTCGGTGAGGTCAGAGTATTGGTTTTACCTGAGTGTCCCACAGCGCTGCCTTTGATGATGCCATAGATGGTCGCATTTAGCGTTTTGGCAGTCTCTACCGGCAGCAACAACACCATGCCAACGCCTTCGCCACGAACATAGCCATCGGCCTCGGCATCCAGGGTTTTGCAGCGCCCCTGAGGTGACAGCACGCCCAGCTTACTAAAGCTGACATAGCGGTTTTTGGTGATCAGTAAGTTGACGCCACCAACCAGCGCCGCACTGATCTCGCCGGAGCGAAAGTCATTCATAGCTTTGTGAATGGCCACCAAAGACGAAGAGCAGGCAGTATCGACGGTTTCACTCGGCCCCTGGAAATTAAAATAGTGCGAGATGCGGTTGGCAAACACACCGGTCGACATACCGGTCAGAAAGTGCGGGTCGATATTACCGGTCGAAAACTCCTGGTAGTCGGTGTTGCTGCACCCCAGATAGACACCTGTAGCGGTATTTTTAAACTGCGATGGCCTGAGGCCCGCATCTTCAAAGCAGGCCCAGGCCAGCTCCATGCTCAGGCGCTGCTGGGGATCCATACTCTGCGCTTCTTTGGGTGAGATAGCAAAAAAACCGGCATCAAACCCGGCGATATCGCCAATAAATCCCCCCCATTTGCTGATGCTCTTTTGTGCGTTTTTACCAGGCCTTGGGTCGTAGTATTTTTTCCAGTCCCAACGTTCAACGGGCACTTCGCTGATACTGCTGATTTTATGACTGAGGTTGTGCCAGAACTGATGTTTGTTATCGGCGCCCGGAAAACGCAGAGACAGGCCGACGATGGCAATATCCGGTGTCTTGTCTGGCTGAGTGGGAGTCTGCGGGTTGTGTTTGCTTGTCATGGTCTGTCTCGATAAACGTCTAGTCGGGCTGCGCGGACGCTGTTGCTTGAGCGTTGCGCGGGTCTTTCTCAATCGGGCAGCCACCTGGATACCGTGGCTGCCACTGGGTTACTTCTCGTAAATGGTGTTGTTGATCACCAGCACATCAATGCCTGACATCAGGAACACCGCCAGCATGTCCTCAACGGAATGGACAATGGGCTTACCCATGATGTTAAAGCTGGTGTTTAGTAGCACCGGCACGCCAGTGATTTCACGGAAACTGTCGATTAGTTTGTAGTATGGCGCGTTCCATTCCTTTTTCACGCTTTGCAGGCGACCTGTGTTGTCGACATGCACTACGCCTGGGACTTTATCGCGCACCGCTTCTTTAAACACCAAAGTACGCTCCATGTATGGAGATTCCTGGTAATCCTCAAAGTACTCGTCGCCATATTCATGCAGGATCGACGGTGCAAACGGGCGGAATTCTTCGCGGAACTTAACCCGGGCGTTCACGGTGTCTTTAATGTCCACCAGACATGGGTTGGCGAGGATTGAGCGGTTGCCCAAAGAGCGTGGACCAAACTCAGCACGACCTTGCGCCCAGCCGATGATCTTCCCCTGAGCCAGGAATTCTGCGGTTTTCTTGTATACGTCTTCGCCGTAGTCGGTGGCCTTTAGGTGGCTGTAACGGTGCAGTTTATCCAGTGACTTTTGCTTCACTTCTGAGCCGGTGTAGGGGCTCTGAATTTGCGTAGAAGGCTGCCAGCTTGGGTTATCCTGCTGGTAGCACAACAAGGCGGCACCAATGGCATTGCCATCATCTGCCGGGGCGGATGGCACAAAGATGTTGTCAAATTTGGATTTCGCCAGCGCGGTGCCCATAAAGGAGGAGTTCAGTGCGCAGCCGCCGGAAATTGCGAGGTTTTTCGACGGGGCATGCTCGTAGATGGCATCGATCAGATCCATAAAGATTTCGCTGAATACCAGTTGTCCGGTGTAGGCAAAATCTTTGTAGGCTTCGATGGATTCGCCCGGCTCGCGCGCCATGGCTTTGATCTCTTTCATGATGGCATTAAGGTTTTTCGGTACCACGAAGTTGCCGTTTTTCACCTGCAAAGAGGCGCGCAGTAGATCATAAATCTTCTGATCTTTTTTACCATAAGGCGCCAGGCCCATCACCTTCCATTCTTCGCCCTTGAGTGGATCGAAGCCCAGGTTTTCACAAATAATGGTGTAAAACAGGCCCAGACTTTTGAACGAGCGCTTTACCTTGATGGGTGCAGGTGTGATCTTGCCATCTTTGTAGGTGAAGTAGTCGATGCTGCTTTTCTCACCCATGCCGTCTACCACCAGGCACGACGCTTCGCTGAATGGGCTGTTAAAACAGGCATTGGCGGCATGTGTGAGGTGGTGATCGAAATAGCGTACTTCAGTGGGCTTTTTATTGCGGTAGTTACCCACGATAAAGTTGCGGCATGAGGCTTCAAAAAAGCGTGACAAGGTGCGTCCCGCAGCTGCCTGTGAGGCTCTGGCAAAGTAGAACTGATCCTTGATATCGCGGGTGTTCACGTCGATATTAAACGAGAAAGTCTCGAGTATGCTCAGCACCACATTTTCAAGAATGTTGGTACTTTTCTCGCGGCCTTTGCTCCAGGTTTTTGCGATCACCAGCTCGGTGCAGTCACTGCAATAGGTTTTAAGCACTTCCTCGATGTAATAGGGGTTATCCGGCAGGCAGTACAGACCACGTTTGTAGCCCAGAAAACGCTCGGCGTCTTCGGCAAAAATCACGTCACCCTGCTGATTGACAATCGCAATGGCAGGATCATGAAAGGAGGTGGCAAGGCCAATATAGTATTTCATCGTTTCAGTCCAAAAGTTGGGTCGTTATTCTGTGTCCGGCCTGTGCCGGGGCATAATCTTGTCTTTAGTTACAGCGGTGTGGCTTCGTCGAGTGCGATATAGCCCTGAACACCTTCGACATACACCGCGGGGCGGTGACCGAACAACAGCATAGCTGGGGTCCGTGTGCGCAAGGGCTCGCCAAGATGAGCGACTCTGATCTGAGTGCCAACACCATGGGACTGGTTCCAGCGTTCTATTTGTTGTGCTGTAGGGTCCGTCAATGTCGTGGTCTTAGCTGCATTAGATGCAGGCAAGCTGGCTGCTTGCTGCTTAATCTCAGCTACCAATTTGGTGAGGATTTTCTTTGGTCCCAGTTCGACAAAAGTCATGTCACCCTGAGCCAGCAGATAGGCAATGCTGTCAGTCCAGCGCACGGAACCGGTAAGCTGGGCGATTAGCTGCGACTGGATAGTGTGATCCTGGTAGGGCCGTGCACTGACATTGGCAATCACCGGCACGCTGGGCGCTTTGAATTCAACCTCTGCCACGCAGCGTGCAAAGTCAGCCTGTACACCGGCCATATAGCGAGAGTGAAATGCGCCGCTGGTGTTGAGCCTAATAAACCGTCCTCCGGCCAGCTCAATGGCTTGTTGTGCGCGACTGATGTCGTTATTTAGGCCTGACAGTACGCTTTGCTTAGGGCTGTTCAGATTGGCAATGTCCAGTGTTTCCAGTTGATGCTCTGTCAGACAGGTTCTGATCGTGGCTTCGTCTAACGCCAGCACCGCGGCCATCGCGCCACCGTCTACCTGACTCATTAGGGCACCTCGTTGTTGTACCAGTCGCAGGCCATCTTCAAAAGACACTGCGCCGGCAGCAAATAGCGCAGTGTATTCGCCCAAACTGTGCCCGGCCATAAAATCTGCAGGGATCGGGTCGCGCTGCTGATGGGCCAAAAACGCTAGGGCACTGACCACATACAGGGCAGGCTGAGTGTACTCGGTCTGGTTCAGCTGGTTATGTGGGTCGTCAAGACATAAGGTTTTAATGCAGTAACCCAGAATCTCACTGGCTGTCTGGGTTTGCTCGGGAAACAACTCAAACCAGGCTTTACCCATGCCAACGTATTGTGCGCCTTGTCCGGGAAATAAATAACTTTTCATTTTTGCCTCGTCTGTATGGTTAATCGACGTGTTCAGGGGCCAGCCAGAGGCGGGTCCGGGTCGTCAGCAGGGCGGCGGTAGCCGTCATGAGCTGCTGGGCAATATCGGCGACATGGCGCTGCTGCCAGGATTCAAGTGCTGTGCCTTTGACCCACTGATTAAATGCCCCCAGTGCAGGTCCGGTATGAACCTGAAAATTGACCCGCTCCTGCGTCTCTCCTGCAAATGCCAGCTTCATTGAGTGGGCAAAATACCAGCGAAATACGCGCGCCATCTTGTATTTAGGTTCCTGCTCTGCGCGCGTTACTTCCGCACTGCGTCCTTGCTGATGTAAGTACTGACTGGTCTCTTGCCAGATTTGATTAAAGGTCTTTTTAAACACCTTGTTTTCAAGTTGACTACGCTGCACCGTAGGGATGGCATCCAGAGAGGGATAGTGCTGATAAAGCTGATACAGCTTTTGTGCCCGGGCTGGAAAAAATACGCCTTTTTTCAGTACCTGTACTTTGGCACCCAGTTCAAACATATCTCCGGCAGGGGCATAGTCGGTGTCCTGAACATTAATGTCTTGCAACAGGGTTTTTACTGCCGCAGAGGTGTCGGCTTCGACCGTGCATTGGTTAATTGAACCGGTCAGGATAAAGTCCGCCCCCATCATAAACGCGGCTGCGGCGGAGGTCGGCGTACCAATGCCACCGGCCAGCCCAACCCGGGGCGCAGTGTTGAATTGATACTGCGCACTGAGTGTGTCGCGCAACTGTTGCATGGCAGGCAGCAGCACCGCTGGCATTCCTTGATCGGTATGACCGCCGGAGTCAGCCTCTACACACAGGTCGTCACACATGGCAATGTGTTTACTCAACTCGGCCTGCTCTAAAGTGATGTGTTTCTTTGCCAGCAATTGGGCAACGATATTGTCCGGGGCCGGGCTTAAAAACACACTGGCGACTTCGGGGCGTGACACTTTGGCCATCAGCTTATTGGCCGACACTATCTGGCCCTGCTCATTTCGCGTCAGACCACGCAGGCGATACAGCACCAATGCCGGGGTAATGCGAATAAAGGCTGCGGCTTCCAGACAACGAACCTGGCGTTTCAGACACAGTTCTACCAGGGCCAGTTCTTGCTCTGGGCGAGTCAGGTTGCAGACTAGGTTGAGACCAAAGCTCTGTTCCTCTGTGAGCGTGTTTTGTATTTCATTTAGCGCATGCTCAACGACATCAACAGACAAGCCACCTGAGCCAAAAAAGCTTAATAAGCCCGCTTGTGCCATGGCAATCACCAGTGTTGATGAGGCGATGCCCCGATACATACCGCCGCTGACATACGCATATTTAACGCCATAGTCAGCTCTGAACGAAGTGGCGCCCAGCTGCTGAGGGGTAATGGCTGGAAACGGGTCCGGGCTGGCGTCGTCTGAGAGTGTGTGTATCAAGAGTCAATGCCTAGTCATGATAATTACATCGAACCGTAATACATAATTATGAAAACATAATGGAGAAGCAGGGGAGGTTGGAGGAGTCTAAATTATCACCTAAGGAATAGGGTATTTATCATTGTCTATTTGTATTGAATAGTGAAACAAATGACTTTAAAGTACATTTTCTTTATAAGTTAAGGATTTAACTATGAGCTCTTATCGGACTTTACTATCACTCGCTGTACTTAGCGGCAGCGCTTTTGCGGATCAGGCATCGACACAATTCGATGGCACCTACTTACTCAATATGGATAACCATCACAATGGTGTACTGGTCAATGAGCTGACCTTTGATTTTACGATGCAGGGATTTAGCAGACACTTTATCGCCGCGACAGAGAACAAAATTCTGTCTGGCTCCACTAGCTCGAATGGCACCAGTATTCGTTTTGAAGTGAGCGATCTAGTATCAGGTCAGAGTCAATATTTTTCTGGCCACCGGGGTACATCAGGACATTATCAGGGCAGCTGGCACAGTGACGATGGCGGTGCGGGGGACTGGGGCATGGCGAATGCGGCTGATGAAGCATTCAGAACCTGCCAGCAAATTTTGGATGCCGGTGTCAGCAATGGTGATGGCGTGTATCAGATTGTCGATGATAACGACGAACCACTCTCAGTGTACTGTGATATGACCACCCACGGTGGCGGCTGGACATTGGTTGGAAGTTACCCAAATACGGAGCCGGGGGGCAAAGCCCGCATTTCAGATTACGGTACAGTCCCTGAAACTAATCCTCTTGCACCGACTAAGTTGTGGTTGTATCAGGGCGATTTAAGCCGTTTTGCGGATGCACGAGAGCAAATAGCTTGTCCAGTGGGAGCCGGTTGTAATAACAATAAAAATGCCTTTGCTGACAACCTGACAATGCAAGAGCTAGATCTGATCCGGTTTTCATGGGGCTTCCTTGACCGAGGTGATTACATGAAAGAGCTGAGAGAGATCCCAAGCTGTCGCACCGATTATGATGACGCCAGTACGGCTAAAGTCGGCTGTGTGAATCCAGACTATCTGGCCTGGGATGATGATGTGTATCGCAGCAACTATCAGGTGGGCTGGCAGATTGACCTCTATGGTACGACGCATTGTTGGGTTGCCCGCGGCAGTTACAACTCGGATAAGTTGGGTTCAACCTCCTGTCTTTCGCGCGTTGAGCCGAATAAATCTACCTTTGCATTACTTTGGATGCGGTAGAAGCAAGTAAAGTGGGGTGAAGTAATTTGCCTCATTCTTACCGTTAGACATGACTTTATGGATAAACGAGCCTATTGGCTGCGCCGTCAGACTCTTTCTTTTTAAAGAGTCTGTTACCCTGCCGAGACTTCCGCAAGACGACAATCATCTCATCATCTGTCCCCCCCCAGATTTGCACAGGCAGCAACAGCGCGTTATGAGCTTCATGGTTTGAATTGTTAAGATTGGTGGTTGAATGTTAATTTATTGGTGTGTGGTTTGTGTTGTGTGCTGTTAAATTTCAGCTCGGTAGTAACGCAGTGCTGCATTATCGGGAGCAGTGTATGGCTGCTGAAAAACATTTAATCACTTCAAGGACTAGATCATGACAGTTTTATCACGTTTTTTCTTTTTGACTACTTTAGTATTCAGTCACGCGAGTCTGGCCAGTATTCATCTGGTGGAAAACGAATGTAGCGTGGCACTGAACACCCACAGTGGTGCACAGAGCGAGCATTTACTCAGTCAATCCGCTTTGGCCCCAGACCCCTCGTTACGATTTCTCGGTTTTGATGTTATAGAGAAGCAAGGGGAGCCGCATCTTAGGGCGCGTTTCGCGGCAAGCGATCTGGAGTTTGTGTTTTTTGATATCTACTCAGGTGAGCGCTCTTTACACTGTGGTGCTTTTTTCCCTGAGCGCGGTCAGAGCCAGCGACAAGCCTGGGCAGCAGATTTGCCCGTGCGTGAGGCACTGGCCCGGTTGCAAGACAGTAACCCCCTGAATATATGGGTAAATAGCGATCGACTGATTGGGGGGAAGTTGCAGAGGTTTTTAACCCAATTATCTTATAGTCGAACTGAACTGTTGAACTTATTGCAGCACAATGATGCAAACCACCTTCCTTATGAGCTGAAGATGCAGCACCCCAGCGATCTCAATCAGGTTTCAGCTGACAATGAGATTGTGTATTGCCTCAACTCACGGTTTGGGGATTGTGACTACAGTCATGGCGATCACCCTGGCTATGGTGGACCCTGGGCGGATATTGAACATCTGATCTTGCCTATCAAGGGAGAGCTAATACTAGATGGTTATATCACCCGTTTGTTGTTTAAAGAGGACGTTGTGCAAGACGGTTTGAATGTTACGGCAACCGACTTCGGTGTCTGGAACTGGGCAAATCCGGTTTACGAGCTGGGGTCGCTGCGTGAAAATGCCAAAGCTTTTTTGGCACCCTTTTTCACGCTAAGTTACCAAAGTGCGCCAGGTTCGGAGCAGATACAGACAAAAATTGCCTGGGACATTCCATTGCAGCATGGGGCATTTCTTAACCGTAATACCTATTACCGTGACGGTGAGACGTATTGGTTGATGAACTTTGCTTTTGAACACAACCTTCTTGGTAGTCCCGAACAGGCAAAACAGCTTGGCTATGCTGAGCATGAATATCAGCGCCAAACTCAAGCCAGCTTTATTGCTTTGACGGGCCTTAACGAGGCAAAGCAGGGGGCGTTTAAACTGACACCACTGAGAGTTACTTTCCCTTAAACCCTTTAAAACTGCTGGGTCTGTGGATATTAGGCCCAGCTGAACATTGCAAATTAGCGATTAACGGTACATTTTTAGCAAGAAAAGCATCTGCTTTTGTCAGTAATTATTCAGCTTAAGACAGCTATGTTGGCGTGATGAAATATCACTATTTATTGCTATTAATGATGCTTAAACCTGTGCTGGCGCACGCTAAAACCAGCATTTGCTATGGCACAACGGCACGGGGCTCGTTGAGCGGCGGGGTTGAACTGCCATACACCGGGAACAACTTCGAAGGTTACAGTCAGCTTGCACGCCTGGCAGGGCGCACCTATGTGCATTCAGAGGTGTATGAAATTGTGACAGCCTCTTATCAGGCGCTGGAAACTACACACCCAGATAAAGTCTATAAGTACGCAGAGACAGGCTTTGCCGAAGGTGGGCGGTTCAGGCCACACAAAACCCATCGCAATGGTTTATCAGTAGATTTTATGACGCCAGTCATTGATGAAGCTGGTCAGTCAGTGCATTTACCCACGCATCCGTTCAACAAGTTTGGTTATCTCATTGAGTTTGATGAGCATGATCAGTTTGACGGCCTGGAGATAGATTATGCAGCGATGGCGGCGCATATTGTTGTATTGCACAAACAGGCCAAGCGTCGTGGCCACGATCTGTGGCGCGTTATTTTTGATCCTAAACTACAGCCAAACTTGTTCAGTACACAATATGGGGAATATCTGAAAACCCATATTCAGTTTTCTAAAAAACCGTCCTGGGTTCGTCATGATGAACACTATCATGTTGATTTTGATATACCCTGCGAGCCCATGGCTGAAACCGGATAATGCGGTTTCAGTCATGGTGTTAATCGCAAATAAATTTAATCAGAAATCTATTAGCGGCATAAAGGTGGCGTAGGCCTGCACAAATGCGGCTGGATCAGATTGCTTTAACTGCATAATGTCGACCTCTGACATGATCTCAGGCTGGCCATCAAAGGCATCTGGAGTACCGAACAGTACATGGCTTGCCATCGCGGAAGCGGTAAAGTTGAGGCCCTGCAAATGCGCGATACAGCCGGTATCCGGTTGGCTCCAGATATCTTCAATAAAATTTTTCATGATCTCTGCGCCACAGGTGCTGGTACTGGCGTCATGGGTGTGGCTGACAAAAAGTACCCCATGATGGGTTTGTGGAAGCTCAACATAACGCTGATTAATGTTAGTAAAGGCGTCTTGGATCAGTGATATATAGGTATGTGGCGTTTGCGGGTCTAAATCGCCATTGAGCGCGAGTGTTGGCATGTAATGGTGCATGGGTTGATACACGTAGGGGTCAGTGTAACGATTACCCCAAACCTGCTTGTCCAGGTGAATCCGGTAGTTCATAAAATCCGGGTAGCAGGCAATGGCGTCCTGGCAATAAGCTTGCTTGCTATGCAAATCGCGTTGCACATGATTAATTTCGTTGTGTGTAATGAGCTTTGAGACCACCTGTGAAAACCCGAACGGGTCTTTTGCCGGGAGTTGCATGATCTGCCTGCCCAGGCCTTTAAAGACAAAATTATGCAGGTTATTCAGTGCTATTACGTCGTTGCTGTTGCAACGATTTAGACGATGTAGTGTGGGTATGAGTATTTGTTCTACCGAGCGTGACAAGCCGAGGATCGAAAGCATTTGCAGTGCCTGGCGGTCAAAATCCAGTCCCGCGCAACTCTGGGCGGTAAAAATGTCATCAAGACGCGCTTTGAGCTGCTGCAGTGAGCTGAAATTTAATCGCGACTGGCACCTTGTATCAAGCTGGCAGTAGGCTAACAAATCGTCCAGTGTCGCGTTAAAGTTTTCATCCCAAAGGTCACTACCAAATTCGGCAGGTGGCAGCACGGAGTCGAGAATAATGGCCTGAGCACCGGTTGGGGCAATTTGACTGAATCTTTGTGCCCACAGCGTGCCATAAGAGACACCATACACATAGCTGGGTTGCCAGTCTCGCACTTTACTTTTGCCGATCACATACTCCAGATCTCGCGCCGCTGCTGTGGTATTAAACTCAAACAGGTCATCGCCCCATTGCTGATGGAGATCATCAAAACAAGTTTTGGCATACTGAGCATAATCGCTGACAACCGGGTTACTGCAGGCCAGGTGAGTCGACCAGCCAACACCGCGATGTTCCAGTACGAATAAATCATAGTGTTCGGTAAAAGGCGCCAAGGTGGTGTTTAACTGCTGCACAAAAAAGCTCCCTGATCCACCAGGACCTCCCTGTAACAGCCAAATGTGTCCTTTACTGTTTGCCGATTTTGCAGGGTATTTTGAGACCAGCACGGAGATGTTTTTGCCGTCGGGTGCCTGCCAGTTGAGAGGCATGTCGGCCAGCGTACAGGTGTTTTTGCCATCTGCGGATTGAAACTGCGCCGGGCATTCGCCCCAGTTAAAATCCAGATAGCGGTTAAAGTCAGATTGGGTCAGCTCAGCGCCCTGACTGGTACTGGCCAGGGTGAGCATGGTGAGTGCGACAAATGAGGTTTTCATGCTATTCCTTTACCTTGTTGTTAACTTTTTGTGTGAAGATTCACATTAGCGCATCTCTACTTTGTTGTGTATCGTTTTTACCTGAAAAAGGTTCATGTTGATATGTTAAGTAAATATACTGAACGCCATCGTCACAATTGCATCCGCTGTTTAATAGGGTTACAAAGGAGTAGCATTTACTGGCTCATAAAATAAGGAAGTTAAATTGTTCTGTACAGAAATCACTGCTTCACAAGTCCCCCTGGCTTTGTTACTCGAGGCGGATCCTTCGGAGCATAACATTCGTCAGTATATGCAGGATGCCTGGTGCTATGTTGTCAAAGCACAAAGACAGATTGTTGCTGCCTGTGTGGTTGGGCCAAAAAACGCGTCGTGTGTTGAGATTTTTAATGTGTCTGTACTTCCTGCTTTCCAACAGCTGGGGATTGGCACTGAACTGCTGAAATATGTGCTGGCAGAGCTAGTTGAGAAACAGGTCATTCGGGCAGAGCTGAGCACGGGGACGTTTGGTTATCAGTTAACCTACTATCAGCGTTTGGGGTTTAGAGTAGGCAGTGTGGTTAAGGATCATTTTGTGTGTCATTACGCCGAGCCTATCATTGAAGACGGCATTCAACATAAGGACGCGCTGAGACTCTATATCAATCTGGGCGACAGTGATGGGGCGTAAAAAACCCCATCAGCTTGGTTTTAATATACCCAGATGCTGTGAATTCTTGGGTGTCTGTTATTTTGACCTGAACAACCGCTAACCCAAAAACGAACCTTCTTTCCCGCAAATTTGGCAGCCAGCAAGGTGGCATGCATCGCATTGTAGTTAGGGTGAGAAGGAACGATTGCATAGTACTCTGGGTTTGAGCAGCCGTCCGGGTTGCCAGTGATGCTGCTGCCGTGAACCATAGTCCAGCTGTTATTCACATAGATTGTTTGAATCTGGCCAAGGCTGGTTTGCGCACCAGCATACACCTGACCAGAAAGAAGTAGCGTACATGCTGCTGTTATGAGCTTTTTCATTGTATTTCCTTTGTTATTAGCTTCGGGACGGACTTTAACATACACAGAAGTAAACGTGTATTGCTTTGTGCCTGTTATTGGAGGTGGTGCTTTATGCCACCTAGTAATGGCAACTTTTTGATATTTAAGCAATTTGATTTTGTTTTTTGTGTTTTTTGTTGATCTAATAGGCACGGATAAGTATAGTGCGCGGTGCACATAATAACGCGGTGCAAATAATAACAAACAAGGAAATCTAATAATGAAAAATATAGTTTTAGTACTCGCACTTCTCATCTTATCTGTGGCTGGTTTTAAAGCACAGGCAAATAGCTACGTAGATACCTACCCCAAAGTGACCAAAGTGTATGTTAACTCAGGCGGTTTGGCTTTGATCCGTATTGAATCTCATGATAACTGGCTTGAACTGGGTAAAGTGGGCGATGCGAAGACCGACGCATGGGTTGCCATTGCTTTGGCTGCCGCCCTGTCTGGGAAAAAAACATGGATCCGTTATTACCCAAGTACGTCCGGTTATCCCAGAGTGTCCATTCTGAGCGTTAGTGCCTAACTAAATAATGCACTGGCTGCCTAATATCTCCGGTTGCCAGTGCGTTGCCCTCCTTAAGCTTTGAAATTTTACGTCTTCTCCATGCGGGCCCAACTCGCAGCCTAATAACCATACTGCTATTTTCACAGCCTCACAGATGTGTCCCCTGGACAAGTATGACGTAACCCTATAGTTGGTTTTTCTATCTGGTCTGACCATTTTATTTTCCTTTTTTAAATCATTTAACTTGTATAAAGTTTAGTCACTTTGCGCGGGCTTTTCTGTATTACTTTTAGCCGCAAAGCGCCGAATTTTGACAGTTGCGCTTGATTTTGATAACGTAGTGCACAAATTTGGTATGACCAATTTACCTTTAGGGTTGGGCTTACCGGATCTGTTTAAGTAAAGAGTGAGCTGGATCAGCGCCTTGCCTGTGTTTTGACAGGCAGTGCATGTACAGCTGGCTTGGGGGTTCACCAATAAACTCGGCGTTTAATCAATGTCTTTAAAGATAAAAGCAGCGAAACTATCAGATGTGATTCTGGAACAACTGGAAAACATGATCCTCGAAGGGTCATTGATGCCAGGTGAAAAGCTGCCGCCGGAGCGTGAGCTGGCCAAGCAATTTGAAGTGTCGCGACCTTCATTGCGTGAGGCAATTCAAAAGCTTGAAGCTAAAGGGCTGGTTACCCGACGTCAGGGTGGCGGCACTTATGTGAAAAATCAGCTTGAGGAAGGTCTGACTGATCCCTTATTTGAGTTGATCAGTAAACACCCCGAGTCACAGTTTGATTTGCTGGAGTTTCGTCATGCCCTGGAGGGCATCGCAGCTTATTATGCAGCCATGCGTGGTACGCAAACCGATCTCGATAAAGTGGAACAGAGCTTTGATGACATTGCCAGTGTTGGTGATGACCTGGTGCAAAAAGCCAGAGCCATCAACACTTTCCATTTTACCGTAGCAGAAGCATCACATAACGTGGTGTTGCTGCACCTGATGCGGGGTATGCAGTCTTTACTGGAACAAAATGTATTGCAGAACTTAACGGTGCTGGTGCAAAAGCCGGATGCCAGTGAACAGCTTGCTCACCATCGAGAAGTGTTAAAAAACGCGGTGATCGAAGGCAAGCCTGAGCAGGCACGACTGGCCAGTAACGCACACTTAGCCTTTATTGAGGAGGCGTTGCTGGAAGCTGGACGAGAGCGCTCGCGTATTGAGCGCAGCTTGCGTCGTACCAAAGCGCAGTAATATATAAAACAGAGCCGTAAGCTAACGCTATAGAATAAATTCGTATTTTAAACATAAGGAACACTCCATATGTCTGAAGTCAATAAATTTGACGTAGACGCGCTAGAAACCAAAGAGTGGTTGCAGGCGCTTGAGTCGGTTGTAAAAGAAGAAGGCGTAGAGCGCGCACAATACCTGCTTGAGCAGGTACTTGAGCAGGCGCGTCTGGATGGCGTTGATATGCCAACGGGCATTACGACCAACTATGTCAACACTATCCCGGCAGATCAGGAACCTGCCTATCCGGGGGATGTGAATCTTGAGCGTCGTATTCGCTCAATCATCCGCTGGAATGCGATCATGATCGTACTGCGCGCTTCCAAGAAAGATCTGGAGCTGGGCGGACATATGGCGTCGTACCAGTCGTCAGCAGCGTTTTATGAAATGTGTTTCAACCATTTCTTCCGCGCACCGAATGAAAAAGACGGCGGCGACCTGGTTTACTATCAGGGTCACATTTCACCAGGTATTTATGCCCGTGCATTCGTTGAAGGCCGTCTGACTGCAGAGCAGCTGGATAACTTCCGTCAGGAAGTAGACGGTAAAGGTCTGTCTTCTTACCCGCACCCTAAACTGATGCCTGAATTCTGGCAGTTCCCGACCGTATCTATGGGTCTGGGTCCAATCGCTTCTATCTATCAGGCGCGTTTCCTGAAATACCTTGACGGTCGTGGCCTGAAAGACACTGCCGAGCAGCGTGTTTACGCTTTTCTGGGCGACGGTGAAATGGATGAGCCGGAATCTCGTGGTGCGATTTCTTTTGCGGCCCGTGAGAAGCTGGATAACCTGTGTTATCTGATCAACTGTAACCTCCAGCGTTTGGATGGCCCGGTAATGGGTAATGGTAAGATCATCCAGGAACTGGAAGGTCTGTTCAAAGGTGCTGGCTGGAATGTGATTAAAGTCGTGTGGGGTTCAGGCTGGGATAAGCTTCTGGCGAAAGACACCACAGGTAAACTGTTGCAGCTGATGAATGAAACCATCGACGGCGACTACCAAACGTATAAAGCCAAAGATGGCGCGTATGTACGTGAGCACTTCTTCGGTCGTTACCCGGAGACTGCTGCACTGGTTGCTGACATGACAGACGAAGAGATCTTTGCGCTTAAGCGTGGTGGTCATGAGCCTTCTAAACTGTTTGCTGCGTTTAAAGCGGCACAAGACACCAAAGGTCGTCCGACTGTGATCCTGGCTAAGACTGTAAAAGGTTACGGCATGGGTGAAGCGGCGGAAGGTAAAAACATCGCCCACCAGGTGAAGAAAATGGACATGACGCACGTTGAGCACCTGCGTTCACGTCTGGGCCTGGAAGATTTGGTATCTGACGAGAAAATCAAAGACCTGCCTTACCTGACACTGGAAGAAGGCTCTGCAGAGTATGAATACCTGCATGCCCGTCGTAAATCACTGCATGGTTACACGCCACAGCGTCTGCCTAACTTCACAGAAGCACTAACGCTGCCAGAGCTGGATGCGTTCAAGCCGCTGCTTGAAGAGCAAAAGCGTGATATCTCAACCACTATGGCCTATGTGCGTGCGTTGAACATCCTGCTGAAAGACAAGGGCGTAGGTAAAAACATCGTGCCTATCATTGCCGATGAAGCGCGTACTTTCGGTATGGAAGGCCTGTTCCGTCAGATTGGTATTTATAACCCACACGGTCAGAACTACACGCCTCAGGATCGCGACATTGTTTCTTACTATAAAGAAGCGACGTCTGGTCAGGTACTGCAAGAAGGTATCAACGAGCTGGGTGCAATGTCTTCATGGGTGGCTGCGGCAACGTCTTACAGCACCAATGATCTGCCAATGATCCCGTTCTACATCTACTACTCTATGTTCGGTTTCCAACGTGTTGGCGACATGGCGTGGATGGCGGGCGACCAGCAGGCACGTGGCTTCTTGCTAGGTGCAACAGCAGGTCGTACAACGCTCAACGGTGAAGGGTTGCAGCACGAAGATGGTCACTCGCACATTCAGGCGGGCACGATCCCGAACTGTATTTCTTACGACCCAACGTTCGCGTTTGAAGTAGCGGTTATTCTGCAAGACGGTATTCGTCGTATGTACGGCCCGGAGCAGGAAAACATCTTCTACTACCTGACACTGATGAACGAAAACTACCATCAGCCAGCGATGCCTGATGGTGCAGAAGACGGTATCCGTAAAGGTATCTACAAGCTCGAAAGCTATACAGGCGATAAGGCCCAAGTACAGCTGATGGGTTCAGGTACCATCCTGAATGAAGTACGTAAAGCCGCGCAGATCCTGAGCGACGATTACGGCATTGCATCAGACGTATTCTCTGTGACTTCATTCAACGAGCTGGCACGTGACGGTCAGGACGCTGAGCGTTTCAACATGCTGAACCCGGATGCAGAGCAAAAAGTGCCTTACATCACAACGGTATTGAGCAAAGCGCCTGCAATTGCTGCCACTGACTACATGAAGAGCTATGCCGATCAGGTTCGTGCTTTCATGCCAAGCGAGTCATACAAGGTGCTGGGCACTGACGGTTATGGTCGTTCAGACAGCCGTGAAAACCTGCGTCGTCACTTTGAAGTGAATGCAGGCTATGTCGTAGTTGCTGCACTAAGCGAGCTGGTTAAGCAAGGCAAAGTTGAGAAATCAGTAGTAACAGACGCTATCAAGAAATTTGATATCGACACAACCAAAACCAACCCACTTTACGCATAAGAGGCTAAGTGATGGCAATCGAAATTCATGTACCAGATATTGGCGCCGATGAAGTTGAAGTAACCGAGATTTTGGTCAGCGTTGGCGACACGGTAGAAGAAGAGCAGTCGTTGATCACCGTTGAAGGCGACAAAGCGTCAATGGAAGTGCCTGCTGCGCAAGCGGGTACGGTTAAAGAAATCAAAATCAGCGAAGGCGATAAAGTATCGACTGGCTCATTGATCATGGTTTTTGAAGCAGCGGGCGAAGCGCCTGCTGCTGAAGCGGCACCAGTAGCAGCTCCGGCTGCTGCTGCGCCTGCACCGGCAACTGCTGAAGTGAAAGAAGTTCACGTGCCAGACATTGGTGGCGACGAAGTTGAAGTCACTGAAATCCTGGTTGCGGTTGGCGACAGTGTTGAAGCTGAGCAATCTTTGATCACCGTTGAAGGCGACAAGGCGTCAATGGAAGTACCAGCGCCATTTGCTGGCACAGTCAAAGAAATCAAAGTTGAAATTGGCGGCAAAGTCGCAACGGGCAGTTTAGTCTTTGTATTTGAAACAGCGGGTGCAGCAGCCCCCGTTGCAGCTGAAACCGCACCAGCGGCAGCTCCTGTTGAAGCGACACCTTCACTGCAGGAAGTACAGGTACCGGATATCGGTGGCGATGAAGTTGAAGTCACTGAAATCATGGTTGCTGTGGGCGACAGCGTTGAAGAAGAGCAGTCGCTGATCACCGTAGAGGGCGACAAAGCCTCAATGGAAGTGCCAGCGCCATTTGCCGGTACAGTCAAAGAAATCAAAGTGGCGGCTGGCGATAAAGTCTCAACCGGTTCATTGATCTTTGTTTTTGAAACGGTTTCGGCAACGGCACCAGCACCGGCAGCATCAGCGCCTGCAGCAGCACCGGCTCCTGCGGCAAAAGCGGCACCTGCAGCAGCGCCTGCACCAAGTGCAGCGAAAGACGAGTTTGTGGCCAATGATGATTATGCGCATGCATCGCCTGTAGTACGTCGTCTGGCGCGCGAGTTTGGTGTTAACCTGGCACGCGTTAAAGGCACAGGTCGTAAGAACCGTGTTCTGAAAGAAGACGTTCAGAACTATGTGAAAGAACTGGTTCGTAAGGTTGAGTCTGGCGAGATCAGCAAAGGCGGTAACTCAGGTGGTGGTGAACTGGGTCTGATCCCTTGGCCAAAAGTCGACTTCAGTAAATTTGGTGAAGTCGAAGAGAAGAAACTGTCTCGCATCCAGAAGATCTCTGGCGCTAACTTGCACCGTAACTGGGTTCAGATCCCGCACGTGACTCAGTTCGATGAAGCTGACATCACCACACTGGAAGCATTCCGTAAAGAACAGAATGTACTGGCTGAGAAGAAGAAAATGGGCGTGAAGATCACCCCATTGGTATTCGTGATGAAAGCCGCAGCGAAAGCGTTGGAAGAGTTCCCAACCTTTAACTCATCACTTTCAGAAGATGGTGAAAGCCTGATCCTGAAGAAGTATGTGAACATCGGTGTGGCGGTAGATACGCCAAATGGCCTGGTTGTGCCTGTCTTCAAAGACGTCAACAAGAAAGGCATCATCGAGCTGTCTCGCGAGCTGATGGACGTATCTAAGAAGGCCCGCGAAGGTAAGCTGACTGCGGCTGACATGCAGGGTGGTTGCTTCACTATCTCGAGCCTGGGTGGTATCGGTGGTACGGCATTTACGCCAATCGTGAATGCACCAGAAGTTGCTATCTTAGGGGTGTCTAAGTCTGAGATGAAGCCGAAGTGGAATGGTAAAGAGTTTGAGCCGCGCCTGATGGTGCCGCTGAGCTGTTCATACGACCACCGTGTTATTGACGGTGCGTTGGCAGCCCGCTTTACTGTGACCCTGGCCAATTACCTGAGCGACATTCGTCAGCTGGTAATGTAAGCCAAAGCAAAACCGCATGACTCAGGTTATGCGGTTTTGTCATATTTTTACTGTCCTGTCTGATATTTGGGCGGGACATCTGTGGGTGCGAATGATACACTTTCGCGCAACAAAAAACTCTCTCTGATTGTTGGTGGCAGCGCTTGCCGATGATCAGGCACAATTGGGTGCGGATACTCACTCGAGTAGAGTCCCGTTCGAATAATAGTTAAGGTAATAACATGAGCAACGAAATCAAAACTCAAGTTGTTGTACTAGGCGGTGGTCCTGGTGGTTACTCTGCAGCATTCCGTGCAGCAGACCTAGGTTTAGAAGTTACATTGATCGAATCTCGCGATACCCTGGGTGGTGTGTGCTTGAACGTAGGTTGTATTCCTTCAAAAGCACTTTTACACGTTGCTAAGGTAATCGACGACGCGGCTGAAATGGCTTCACACGGTGTGACTTTCGGTGCTCCTCAAATCGACCTGGACAAAATCCGTAGCTGGAAAGAGTCTGTAATTGGTCAGCTGACAGGCGGTCTGTCTGGCATGGCGAAAATGCGTAAAGTTAAAGTAGTTAGCGGCTACGGTAAATTCACCGGCTCTAACTCTATCGCGGTTGAAGGTGCAGACGGCACAACAACAGTAAACTTCGACAACGCCATCATCGCTGCGGGCTCTCAGCCTGTTAACCTGCCTTTCATCCCACAAGATGAGCGTATCATTGACTCAACTGGCGCGCTTGAGCTGAAAGACGTACCAGAAAAGCTACTTGTTCTGGGTGGTGGTATCATTGGTCTTGAAATGGGTACGGTATACCGTGCACTGGGCTCGCAAATCGACGTAGTTGAATTTGCAGACCAGCTGGTACCTGCGGCTGACAAAGACGTTATCAAGATTTACCAGAAGTACGTTAAAGACAAGTTCAACGTGATGCTGTCTACTAAGGTTGTTGCAGTTGAAGCGAAAGAAGACGGTATTTATGTATCGTTTGAAGGCAAGCAAGCACCAGAAGGCCAGGTACGTTACGACAAAGTATTGGTTGCTGTTGGTCGTACACCTAACGGTAAACTGCTTGACGCAGACAAAGCGGGCGTTGCGGTTGACGAGCGTGGCTTCATCAATACTGACAAGCAAATGAAGACTAACGTAAACCACATCTACGCGATTGGTGACATCGTAGGTCAGCCTATGCTTGCGCACAAAGCGGTTCACGAAGCACACGTTGCTGCTGAAGTGATTTCTGGTAAGAAACACTACTTCGATCCTAAGTGCATTCCTTCAATCGCCTACACAGACCCAGAAATCGCATGGGTGGGTGTGACTGAGAAAGAAGCGAAAGAGCAAGGTCTGAGCATCGAAACTGCGGTATTCCCGTGGGCTGCATCTGGTCGTGCGATTGCTTCTGCACGTACTGAAGGTCAGACTAAGATGATCTTCGACAAAGAGACTGGTCGCGTGATCGGTGGTGCTATGGTTGGTATCAACGCTGGTGAAATGCTGGGCGAGATCGGCCTGGCAGTTGAGATGGGTGCAGACGCAGAAGACGTGGCACTGACTATCCACGCTCACCCAACGCTGAACGAGTCAATCGGCCTGGCGGCTGAGATCTTTGAAGGTTCAATCACTGACCTGCCTAACAAAAAGGCAGTGAAGAAGAAGTAATCGCTACTTCTGAATGAACTGAAAAACCCGGCTTATATAAGCCGGGTTTTTTGTAACTAATTCACTGTACTGGTCAAATCCAAGCGAATACTTCTTTTTGTCATTTTCATGCTCGATTGGACTCATATCATCCAGCGAGCTGTGCAGCCTGCTCTTGTTCAATATGTTCCTTCCACGTGTAAAGAAAACGGGTACTGACGCCTACTGCTTCTGCTGTTTGAGCTACTGCATAACCTTGTTCACTGACTAAGGTGGCAGCCACTTCTTTAATTTCTTTAGGGTATGAATTGTATTGTCGTTTTTGCGTTGCCAAGGAGAGCGCGATGTTTGACATTATTGTCTCTTGTCAATGTGTCCGGATCTATTAGACCACTACAAGTGGCTACATTGAGAGCCTCCGAATATTCCAGCGCAATCAGCACATAAGGTTTTAAATACACCGTATTTCTCAATGACTGAACTCATCAATTGCAAGCATCTGGTGGTGGTTTCGATGGAAATTTATCACGACATCGAAATTTTTATCAATTATTTGTCTCAAATCAATACCTTTCTTTATATATTGACGCAGCATACCACTTGTATTTGCTCTACGCTTCTGGAAAGAGAAAAGATGCACAATGTAAAGTTCAACTTCAAAAGTGGCCGAGATGAACGCGTTGGCTATAAGTTAACCTCTATTGTCTACTGTGATTGTATACATATATCCAGTGTACCCCATACGACGCGAGGTGAACTATGATTGTCATTACCACACTTTCTTCTGGCTTTTAAGCTGCACTTTTGACAAGCAAAAAATGTGTTTTTCGTTCAAAATGTGGTGACTTATGCACCTGTTCAGCGAGATTTCTCTCCTGAAACTTACTTTTAGTAAAAATTTCATAATTTTTTTTGTTGCGATTTTTACGCTAATTGATTTCTTTGTATGGTTTTTGTTCGAATCAGTTTAGTTATTAACTCTGATTAGTATTGTTGCAATTAATGGTACGTTGGCGCGAGCTGTTTGAGGCTGCGCCAATATGAAAGCTGATATGACAATAAGGTGGTGTATTCGAACAAAATGCAAGGGAAACACTCATAGTGTTCTGTAATTTGATGAATTAAAATGTTATGAATAAATCTAAGTTTTTGAATTTTAAAACTATTTAATCATGATTTTGCGTGCTCTCCCTCTTGACCCTGACCCTGTACAGAGCAAACATGCTCTTTCCTGTCATTTATTTTCGTCTGTATTGCTAGCAATGTACTTTTATCCCCCAGGGTCTCAATCGTGAGTCTAAAACCTTCGAAAATCATACATAGCCACCGGAAAACGATAGTAAGTGTAAAGGTCTGTTCTCAGTCATGCTGGCCTGGTGCGTGAATGTACATTGGTATTTATTCGCTTGAGTCGCTTTGTTATCACACAAATGCATTCTGCCATTTTGTGAAATGCAGTCGTGCAGGTACACGTATAGTGCAGAAAACCCGGCGTGCCAGCATTGTTAGTAAGAGCTGTATGATGACGCGAACTATCAATACAGCAGCCCCAAGCGCCTTCGGAAGGATTTCTGAAAATACTTAAGCTGACTTTCCTTTTGATTGCGGATCCGTAATTGTCACGAATGCTTATTTCAGGCTTCTGTGGTTTTAAACTTATGTGCGCTAGGGTTTGCGCTATATCGATTGGGTTTAAGATGCGGCTCACCTAAGAGCTGAGTCTAGTAAAGAGTCTTATTAGATATGTTTGATGTCATACATTCAATCCTTCTTTTTGGCCCCGCTACAAGGTCAGACAGTCTTACTGTCAGTGTTGATTGCAAGACTATCTGGCTCAGCAGGGCAAAGCAAACCACAAAACACGCTATAACGCGCCTACTTCATGTTTAAAACAGCCTCTGAATAAGATGTATAGATGCATACGCCAGAAAATACCAAGGCAGATGTATCATTTGTCGACAGCCCATTGATGGTGAGGTTTTCTAATCTGCTCTTTCATATTAAGACGACGACTTAATAGTTATCAAAATAAGTCATTATCCCTTTATTTGCAATTGAGTAAGGGGGGCAATATGCAATTTTATTTTTTTGATAAAATGTTAATTTTTACTCGTTGTTTTATCTTAATTGTTTCTTTTGGTGTTGTGTGATGTTTTTATTGTTGCTGAGCCTCCCCATTTGGGTAATTGAATTTCAACATTTAATACTGCATGATGAATTTGCTGAATTTTTAGTTTGATGCATGATGAACCTTATGGTTTTGAGTGTTTAAAGTGAAATGCAAGGCTGCAATTAGGAACTTACTTAATAAAAAAGGATTTATTGGCTTATTCACTGTCACTTCTTTTCTATTTTTTAAGGTTCGCTATCACATCTTTAAATGAGTGAGCTTTACTTGTCTTTTTAAGTCATTTTTTTAATGACTTTTCTTGGTTTTTGTAAAGTCTTATAAAAATTATAACTTATATGCTTGCTAGGTTTATAAGGTGATTTTCTTAGTTTTAGTGTCATTTTTGTGATTGTTTTTTTGTGGTTTTTTCAGCGTTTTAAGCAGGATTAAAAACAAATAATAAAAATTCCATATATTCGAGACTGAAGTTTTTCTTGCCTTTATGGAATGAGTAATATCATACTTTAGAGTGAGCAATAGAATGACCTCCACGTTTAAGCCACATAAAACACTGGTTCAATTAACGCAGCAATATGCTGTAGAGCGGAATACAGACCTTGCCTATACATTGCTGAAATATTATTCAAGATCTGAAAACAGAGATGAAACATCAATTTCCTTTGCAGAGCTTGATCAGCAAGCTCGATGTATTGCGGTATATTTACAGAAGCATGCGAGTAAAGGCGATCGAGTCGTATTGCTTTATCGAGCGGGATTGGAGTTTGTTAGTGCATTTTTAGGCTGTCTATATGCTGGGGTGGTAGCAGTTCCTTCAAGTGTGCCTAAATCAGGATTTGGACATGAGCGCTTAAATCGTATATTAGATGATTCTGGCGCTTCGGTTATTTTAACCGTAAAAACGATCTCTCAGAATTTATCAGCCCATGCTATCGACGTTGAAAAAAACACGCTATTAAATTTTGAAGATGTAGATTTTTCTATTGAAAAGCAGTGGGTTGAACCTGAATTAGATGAAAATGATTTAGCTTTTATCCAATATAGTTCAGGTTCTACAGGGACTCCCAAAGGTGTAATGGTAAGTCACAAGAACTTGATGCACCACTCTAATATTCTTGATAGCGAATTTCAGCTAAATAGTTTTGTCAGTTGGATCCCTAACTTCCATGATATGGGTCTCATTTTTGGTATCTTAAAATCTTTATTTGGTGGCTATCATGGAATTCTTATGTCACCAGATTCTTTTGTGCAAAAACCACTTCGCTGGTTGCAAGCGATCAGTGATTTTAAAGCTGAGGGCACAATTGCTCCTAATTTTGCATATGATCTTTGTGTAAGAAACATATCTGACGAAGAATTAGATTCTCTTGATTTATCTCACCTTCGCTATGCAGGTAATGCTGCCGAGCCTGTTAGAGCATCTACGATCCGAGAGTTTAGTGAGAAATTTGCGAGTTGCCATTTCAATAGTGTGGCATTTCAACCTGCTTACGGACTTGCTGAAGCGACATTAATGGTTACATGTAGCGAAATGTCAAAGCCGACGATTGCCCATTATTTCGATATTGATGCTTTGAAAGATAATCGTGCTGTAATTTGCGAATCACAAAATGAAAACTCGAGAGCGATAGCATCTTCCGGCAAAGTAATTGGTGATTATAAAGTTAAAATTGTTGACGCTGACACGCATAAACAAAAGCCAGACTTAGAGGTTGGGGAAATTTGGGTCGGTGGTGAAAGCGTTGCACAAGGATATTGGAATAATGACGAGCAGAGTCACGAGATTTTCTCAGCAAGAATTGCCAATGAAGATAGCCCGCTTGAATATTTGAGAACGGGTGATCTAGGCTTTCTTTATCAAGGAGAGCTTTTTGTTTGTGGTCGATTAAAAGATGTTATTTTGATCCGAGGCGGTAATTTCCACGCTTGTGACATTGAAGACACAGTAGAATGTGCTCATGAATACATTTCTAAAAATAATACAGCTGCATTTTCGATAGATGTAGAAGATGAAGAGCGCTTAGTTGTTGTATCTAAGCTTGAAAAGAAGAAAGGGACATATTCAGAATCTGAATATGAAGCCATTGTTAATGCAATACGCGATCGTATTGTTGCTGAGCATGAAATTCTACCATACAGCATTTCATTGATGCACAGAGGTATACCTAAAACGACAAGTGGAAAAATTCAGCGTAGTATTTGTCGAGAAAAATTCCTCACCAACCAATTCAAAGTCATACATGCTTGGCAAGCTAATACTATACATAACAGCGTTGAACAAGCTGTTGATCAATCTTCTAATGCTGAGTCTGCTGAAGAAACGATTAGTAACATGGAAGCGTGGCTGATTGAACAGATAGCAATGCTAAGTGGCAAGAAGGTCGAAGAAATAAGTCACAGTCAGTCCTTTTCTGAATGTGCGTTAAATACTGAGGAAGTAAAAAAATTAATTCGCAGTATTGAAGTAACTTATGCATACACTCCCCCTCCTACATTACTCAGCGAAAAGCTAACGATTAGAGAACTATCTGCAAAAATTGAGAAAATGAGTGGAGGTGAGTCTGCTGTTCAAGGTCTTGCCGCTGAAAACCTTGAATTCTCATTGGATAAAATTAACCAATACAATCAAAACGAGCCGATTGCAATCATAGGTATGAGCTGTCGCTTCCCTGATGCTAATACGCCAGCAGAGTATTGGGAAAATTTATGTAATGGTCTTGAGTCAGTTGCTACTGTCCCGTTGGAGCGTTGGGATGTTGAAGCGTTATATCATGAAAACCCACTCGCAGTAGGCAAGCTGGCAACAAAAAGAGGCGGGTTCTTAAAAGGCATTGACCAACTTGATCGAAACTTCTTCAACCTCTCGGTGAGAGAAGCTAAACGCATGGACCCTGCGCATAGGTTGATGATGGAGCTTGGTTGGGAAACTTTTGAAGACGCTGGCATTGTACCTGAAAGCATTGCCGAATCTAAAACAGGTGTCTTTGTTGGTATCTCAGGTAGTGACTATGCACATATGCAGTTCAGCGAACAAAATTCAGTTGATGCTTATGCTGGTTTAGGTAGTGCTTTGACAAATGCCGCAAGTAGGATTTCACATTTCATGGACTTACGCGGTCCAGCATTGGCAATAGATACGGCATGTTCATCATCGTTAAGTGCAGTACACATGGCATGTAATAGCATGCGCCTTGGTGAATGTGAGATGGCATTGGCTGGCGGGGTGAATATTTTATTGTCACCAATCGTTACTATGTCGTTGTCAAAGGCGGGCATGATGGCGCTAGATGGTCGCTGTAAAGCCTTTGATAGTAGTGCTAATGGGTATGTTCGTTCCGAAGGTGCTGGATTAGTTTTATTAAAACCCCTATCTAAAGCAAAAGCTGATAATGATCCGATCTATGCGGTAATTAAAGGCACTGCATCCAACCAGGATGGTAAAAGTAGTGGTATTTCTGCTCCTAATGGCGAGGCACAACAACGAGTCGTCTTGAGTGCATGTGAAGATGCTGGAATTGCACCTGGTCAGTTAAACTATGTTGAAGCACACGGTACAGGCACTGCATTGGGCGACCCCATAGAGGTCAATGCCTTAGGTGAAGTTTTGAAGATTGGTGCAGTTGAAGGCACTGAATGTGCAATTGGCTCAGTAAAAACAAATATAGGCCACGCTGAATCAGCTGCGGGGATCGCAAGCTTGATAAAAACAGCGCTCATCTTGAAGAATCGGGTAATTCCTGCAAGCCTGAATTTCAACAACCCAAACCCGTTAATCCCGTTCGATGAATTACGTGTAAATGTTCAAACTGAGATTGGGGAATTACCTGAGTATGCGAGACCTGCTCTTGCTGGGGTTAATAGCTTCGGTGTCGGCGGCACAAATGTTCACCTGGTATTAGAAGAAAATAATTATACAAGTCATGAACTACCTCATGCAGAGCTAGATACCACTGACGACCACAAGCGCATTCATGTTTTACCTTTAAGTGGTAACAGTTTGGCTTCTTTGAAAGCAAATGCTCAAGCAATGGCTGATTATTTGCTGGACAGTTCCGCTGAGAACTCATTGGATGACGTTTACCATACGCTCACTGAAAATCGTACTCACTTTGAGCATAGGCTTGCAGTGGTTGGGTTTGATAAGAACGAGATTGCAGAGGCTTTAGAGTCTTATAGTAGCGTAAACCATCATGCTGACATTGTTTATGGGTACATGAATAAAGAAAGTTCTGCTTCTAAATTGGCCTATGTTTTTTCTGGTCAAGGTTCACAGTGGTGGGCGATGGGTAGAACATTATTCAATAAAGAACCTGCTTATCGTAGCTTTATTGAACAGTGCGATAAAGAGCTGTCAAAGCATACATCCTGGTCACTGATTGAAGTATTAATGGCTGATGAGTCAGATTCTAAGCTAAATGATACTGAATATGCTCAACCGGCAATATTTGCTGTGCAAGTGGCGTTAGCAAAGTTATTTGAGTCATACGGAATTACGCCAGATGCCGTTGTAGGTCATAGTGTGGGTGAGATAGCGGCAGCATACGTTTCTGAGTCTCTCAGCTTTGAAGACGCTTGCTTCTTGATTGCCAATCGTGCGCGCATTATGCAAAAAGCAACTGGTCACGGTCGTATGGTGAGCGTGGAGGCTTCAGTTGCAGAGATTGAAAAAGCCTTGCTGCCTTATGAAAATCGGGTATCTATTGCTGCTGTCAATGCGCCAGGCACTGTTGTTATTTCAGGTGATACAGAAGGCGTAGATAATTTAATTGATATGCTGCAAAGTGATGGGATTACAGTGATCCCGTTACCGGTTAACTACGCATTCCATAGCCCTCAGATGGAACCACTCAAAAAAGAACTCGTTGATCAGCTAGCTAATATTAAGCCTCGCCAGGGGAAAGTGCCAATGGTGTCTACGGTCACTGGTGATTGGGTTAGTGAGGGCATGCTGCTGGATGCAAATTATTGGGGAGATAATTTACGTGACAAGGTTTCCTTTTCAGCTGCAATAGAAACCCTTGCCAAAGCAGACTTTGATCTGTTTATGGAAGTCGGAGCTCACCCGGTAGTGAGTGGTGCCACAACTCGTACACTCAAAAATGTCGATCTAGAAGGTACTGTTCTTAATACATTAAATAAAGAAAACGACGATCAAAAATCTATCTATTTGACACTGTCAGCACTATACACCAAGCGTAAGTTCAATAACTGGTCTGTCTTAAATATTAAAGGGAAGTTCTTAAGAACGATACCTAATTATCAATGGGATAGAAAAGCATATTGGATAGACGGGCCATTTCAAAAAGGCCTATTCCAAGCAAGTTATCACCCATTACTTACGAACAAGATGCCTGTTGCGAGCCCAACATGGGAAGTGTTACTTGATGAGCAAGTTGTCCCATTTGTAAAAGGCCCACAAGTCAACGGTCAAAGCAAATTATCAAGTGGTATCTTACTCGAAATTGCTTTAGCAGCCGCATACGAAGAGGCTGGCAAAGTGCAAATGAGTGGGTTAAGTGGAATTAATTTCCATAGTCTAGCTTCATTGCAAGTTGGTGAAAGCACTCACGCATACCAAGTATCAATACTGGAAGATGAAAAAGGCTTGAAAAAGGCGTTGTTTTCCTATCAATCTGAAGCAAGTGAGGGTAAATCGGAAAACTGGATCAGTTCAATTTCTGCTGATGTAACAAGTGCAGATAAGCGAAATGAGCAACCTGAGCCGCTTAATATACTGGCACTACAAGAGACTCCAGATGACTTACTTGATGGCAGTGTTTTCTATAACAAAATACAAGAAGTGGGCATTGAATATAGTTCGGCTTTGCAAGTTTTAGATACTATTTGGATTAAAAATCAAAGTGCACTGGCAAAAATAGACACGTCTGCGTCAATAGGTGATATGGAACAGTATTTATTCCATCCCTTAATATTTGAGGCTGTGGAGCAGACTGGTTTGACGTGCCTGGGAGGCAGAGCAAATCAATTTGAAATTTCATCTATTGGGGACATTAAGCTTTTCAAATCACTAGAGCATGCAGAGTATGTTTACTCAAAAATGCGTGAAAGTAAGCAAGATAAAGCTGTGACAGTTGATTCATGGATATTGAATGCAGAGGGTCAAGTGCTTGCTATTGCCGAAGGGATTGCTTTAAAACAAAACTCATTGGCGTCTGATAGCACTAGTAATATACCAACTGAGCCGAAGAATTGGCTTTTTGATGTCGAGTGGCAATTAAAAGAGCGTGAATCAACGTATCAGAGTAATGAGAAAGAGTCTGGTGCGTGGCTTGTTTTTGCTGATGAAGGCAGTACTGGGGATTTGGTTCGAAGCTGGATGCAGGATAATAATCAGCAAGTATGTATGGTTAAGTCTGGATCAGAATTCGGTGTGCAATCTGAAAATGAATTTACTATCCGCTCTTCTTCGACAGCAGATTTTGAAAAGGTAATCAATGATTTCTTTACAGCACCAAATAAAAACTGCAAGGGCATCATTCATCTATGGAGTTTAAATGCGGCTCCGAGTGAAGATACGAATATAGATACTATTACCGAAGATCTTACATGTGGCGTACTGAGCGTTGCATATGCAATTCAAGCTATTTCGAAAGTGGGTATTCCAGGTAGGCCTAGATTGTGGTTAGTAACCGCAGGTGCGCAAGCCGCTGGCGAACTGGAGCATTTGTCAGTCGCACAATCTCCGTTACTAGGGTTTGCTAAAGGAATTGCAATTGAGCACCCTGAGTTCCGTTGCTGCCGTATTGACCTTAGTGAAAGTAGTTCACCGTTGGAGGTGTCACTGCTTTGTGAAGAGATTTACTCTGATAATGAAGAAGATCAAGTTGTGCTCAGGGGGGGAGACAGATACGTTGCGCGCTTAGAGCCTCACAAGCTAAGTCATCAAGAAAGCAATAGCAATGCACAGGCGCTGCCATTTGATACCAAAGAATCATTTAATGTGTTGGTTAGTCGACAAGAGGGCAGTGTTGTTACTCATTTATCTGAAAGCAAAAGACGGACGCCAAGCGTTGGTGAAGTAGAAATTCGGGTAAATAAAGCAACTATACCTGCTTGGAAGGTATTGGATAACCTGAAATATACTTCTGAGCTTGAGTGTAACGGAGAGCTTTGCTCTGGTGAAATTGTACACCTTGGTACTGGAGTAAAAGATTTCGCTGTAGGTGATAAGGTTGTTGCAGTAACAGATGGCAAGCTTGCATCGCATTCAAATGTTGATGTGTCTCGCTTAGCGCCTCTTCCTAACCATATCAATGATAAAGGGTTCTCTTCTTACAGACCTTTTGTACTTTCTATGTTTACTTTGAAAGAGTTAGTAAAACTTGAAAGTGGAGAAAGCGTTCTAATTCATGGTGCTGACTCTGTTTATGGTCATGCAGCAGTTCAAATAGCTAAGCACCTTGGTGCTGTTGTTTATGCGACTGCGAACTCTAAAAAGATCGCTACGGTTAGAAGTCTAGGTGCAGATCATGTGTTTGATGCCACAAATCCAAGTGTATTTGAGGAAATCAAACATGGTACAGCTGGAGATGGCGTGCATGTTTTTGCGAACTGTGTGAGTGGATTTGATTTTGCTAAAGCGACCCAGGGAGTAAATAGCTTTGGTCGTTATATCGACTTGGCTGTTAATGAATCTGGTGTGGAAGCAAATTTAAATAACTTTAATCTCTCGGGTTATTCGTCACTTTTCTCTTGTGATATACACCACCTGGAGAGAACTCATCCAGAAAAAGTCATTACAATTTTAAAAGACATTATTCAGTTACTCGCGGAAGAAAAATTAACGGCTAGTAATTCTTCGATAAGTGTAGAGCTCCCTGAGCTGGCTACTGGTTTGATGAAAGGGGCAGGGTCAAATATTACTGTTGAATTCCCAGTTGGAGATATAGCCCAAGATAAACAAGAAAACACCGCATTTAAAGCGGATGCTACTTACATAATAACCGGTGGACTTGGTGGATTAGGGCTAAGTATTGCTAAGTACATGGCCCAAAGAGGAGCGAAGAATATTGTATTACTTGGGCGGAGGCGTCCTAGTGAAACAGCAATGTCAGAAATTGCCTACATGGAAAATCTAGGAACTCGCTGTGAAGTGAGGGCAGTAGATGTCTCTAGCCAAGAGCAAGTAGCTGAATTATTGAAATTTATTCGTACAGATATGCCTCCATTGCGTGGGATTATGCATGCAGCTGGGATACTAGACAATGGTCTGCTCACTCAATTGGATGAAGCGCAGATCCGTAATGTCATGCCTGCGAAAATAGACGGTGCATGGCATCTGCACACGTTGACCGGTGAAGATGAGTTAGATTTTTTTGTGATGTTCTCATCGTTGGCTTCCGCTATTGGTTCAACTGGTCAATCAAATTATGCAGCGGCAAATGCATTCTTGGAATGTCTCGCTGCGCACAGAAACTATCAAGGAAAAGCCGCGCTAAGCATAGGGTGGGGGCCATGGGCTGAAGTTGGTATGGCTTCTGCGGCCCATAACCTTGAAAACCTTCTTGAGCATGGGATGGGTATGATCCCACTCATCGATGGTATGAACCTATTGGAGGATTTAATTTCAACACAGCAAAAAGGAATTATTGCTACGCTGCCTATGAATTGGTCGTTATGGGGTAAATGTTTCCCTCATTTGGCAAGCTTACCTTACTTATCTGATTTAATGCCTGAGCAAGATGAAGGTGAAAGTGACAAGCATAATCGAGTCGTAGCTGGCCATCTTATAGAACTTGATAGTGAACGTCAGCTTGAGCTACTTCAAAAGACAATACACCGAGTTGTCTGTCAAACGATGATGATCAACCCTGAAACACTGGATATGAATATCTCTTTAACTGCTATAGGTCTCGACTCAATTGTAGCTCTTGAGTTAAAGCATCGCCTTGAAGTTAGTATTGATGCTGTTGTTCAGACGAATAACTTGCTTAAAGGGTGCAGTATTAAAGAGTTATCGAAAGTAATCCGCGACCAAATTCTAAATCAGAGTTTTGATACCGATGAACAGGATAGTGGCGATGGTGCTGAAGGGATACTTGATAATATTGATGAACTTTCTGTTGATGAAGTGGAATCATTATTAGCTGAATTTGCGGATGCAGAAGCTGAAGCATAATCCTAATAATAGTGAAGCTTATTTAATATATTAATAATGAGATTAATAAAATGAAAGTTCTACCATTTTTAATCAAGTTTTCACCGGGGTTACTTATATTCTCGGTTATTGCTGGCATAGTAAGTGGTACGGCAAGCACGTTAGTTATTGCGGTAATCAATGACACTATTTCGGAAATTTCTAACCCTCTAACACTATTCGTGTGGTTGTTTTTGGGAGGAACTTCGGTAGCGTTGCTAGCCGGGTTGGTATCTCGCTTACTTTTACTAAAGCTGTCAGTAAAGGCGGTTAAAAAATGGAGACTAGAGCTGTGTAAACAGCTCTTAGCTTCTCCTTACAGTGAATTGGAAAAACATGGTTCATCGAAGTTAATGGCAACATTGACTGAGGATATTCATACGGTTGCCGAGGCACTAACCGAGTTCCCTGTACTGTGCACTAATCTCGCTGTCATTCTGGCTTGCTTCGGTTATTTATTTTGGCTTTCTTGGTCTCTGGCTCTTGCGTATCTTGCTGTATTTACTATCGGTGTAATTACTTATGAGGCTATTGCCAGAAAAACGAGACCATTGCTCCAAGATGGCCGAGTTAAGTGGGATGATCTAGTTGACCATTACAACTGTCTCATCAACGGTAACAAGGAATTAAAGTTACAGCGCAGCAGAAGAGATAATTTCTACGAGCAAGAGTTAACCACGACTGCTGATGAGATGATGAATGTAGCTTGGGGCTGGCATAAGGTGTTTGCGATTGCGGACTCTTATGGGCAGTTTATTTATTCAGCGCTCATAGGCTTAATTGTGTTTGTAGCGCCGTTAGTGACATTTTATGAAACAAGTGTTCTCACGGGGTTCGTATTAATGGCTCTTTATATGAGAGTGCCAATTACTACAAGTGTAGGCTCGATCCCCATGTTTCATCAGGCTGACGTGGCAATGGATAAAATAAATTCATTGAATTTGTCCTTATCTAGCCTCAAAGAGACAGACGTCAAATCAGCTGACAGTAAGCCCTATAAACCGACAGAGTTTAATAGCCTAGAGTTCAACGAAGTTGAATATAAATACCAAAAAGAAAATGACAGTGAAAAGGGATTTTCAATAGGTCCCTTATCATTGCGCATTGGTGCTGGAGAAGTCATTTTTGTAATCGGTGGAAATGGTTGTGGTAAAAGCAGTTTTGTTAAGCTTTTAACGGGACTTTACACTCCATCAAGTGGTGAGGTTTTATTAAACAATACGCCAATTGATAATAGTAATAGGGATGATTATCGTCAGAATATTTCTGCAATTTTCTCTGATTATTACTTATTTAAAAATCTTTACGGCCTGCTTAATAAGACCGGTGATAGTAAAGTGCAGGAGTATCTGATTAAGCTCGGCCTGACAGATAAAGTTTCTGTTGAAGATGGGAAGTTGTCCACTGTGGAATTGTCATCTGGTCAACGTAAGCGTCTGGCATTGCTCATCTCATTTATTGAAGATAGAAATATTTATGTCTTTGATGAGTGGGCGGCAGATCAAGATCCGGTATTTAAAGATATTTTCTACCATGACCTTCTCCCTGAACTAAAAGCAAAAGGGAAGACAGTGATTGTTATCAGTCATGACGATTACTACTTCAATGTTGCCGATCGAATTATCAGGTTTAATGACGGCCGTATTATTCAAGATGTAACCAATACGTCTCACTCTGTGCGAAGAAAGGCTTTTCAGTGGAATGAGTCGATAACTGATGAAGTGAACTAGTAATGGTGAATGACTTGATGAATGCGAGTACAAGTTACAAGTCCAAGTGGCTGAGAGTTTTTCAGCCAAGGCCGGACGCAAGCTGCCGTATTTTTTGTTTTCCTTATGCCGGCTCAGGGCCGGCTGTTTACAAAGATTGGGGCAACCTATTACCACCTGATATTGAGGTTGTAGCTATACACTACCCAGGCCGAGAATCTCGTTCAGATGAATTGTTATTAACTGATTTAATTGAACTTGTTGAACAGTTGCGAAAGCAAATTTTACCTTATCTTGATAAGCCATTTGTTTTTTTTGGCCACAGTATGGGTGCATATATTGCTTTCGAATTGACTAGGGCCCTGTGGAAGTGCGCGGGAGTTCGACCTGACTCTTTGTTTATCTCCGCTGCTGGTGCTCCTCATATACGAGAGCCTAATTGTATCAGTGACCTGAGTTATAAAGAGTTTCTAAGAGCGTTATTAAAGCTAAATGGCATACCTTCTGAGGTGCTAAAAAACCCTGAATTAATTACCTATGCACTTCCAATTTTACGTTCTGATATGCGTATTTGCGAGTCTTATACGTGTCAGACGATAGAACCATTGGAAGTTCCAATGACGGTTTTTGGTGGCACACAAGATAAGCGCATTTCTTTTGAACGCCTTGAGAAGTGGCAGCTTCATGCTGCGACCACTTACAAATTGGAAATGTATGACGGTGATCATTTTTTTATAAATACACAACGTCGAAAAATAATAGATGCAATTAATAAAGAATTGCTAGCTCTAATTTAAGAAGGTGTCATATGGATCATAATAATATTAATAATATGACGGCGCAGGAAAAGCGCGAAGCATTGGCAAAAATATTAAAGTCGAAAGTAGCTGCTAAATCAGTTTACCCACTATCAAGTGAACAGCTGTCTATGTGGTTTCAACAGAACCTGGATTTAACTAGCACTGCTTTTAATATTGCCTTGGCTTTTTGTCTTCATGGAAAGCTGAATAGACAAGCTGTTGTCAGCGCGGTCAATGAGATAGTGGCCAGGCATGATACCTTACGCTCAGTTATTTTAATGAAAAATGATCTTCCTGTTCAAAAGGTTCAGGATAAAAAAGATGTTGAAATCAAGATATCTAAGGCTGACTTTCGGGCTGAGGGTGATTGGCAGGAAAAGGTCTTAGCACTGAGTGCCAAACAGTCGCAACAACCATTTAATTTTGCCAAAGGCCCGCTTTACCGATTTGAGTTGGTTCAAATAGAAGAAGAGTTGAATGTCTTGCTTTTCACCGTTCACCATATCATTTTTGATGGTTGGTCCATTGGTGTCTTTCTTAAAGAGTTTTCAGATCTTTATGTTTCATATACGGAGGGAACTACTCCCAAGCTGGAGGTGCTACCAAAATCATTTGGTGACTTTGTGCGTCGTCAAAGAAAACGCTCTACGGATGCTGTTGTAGAAGAGCAGCTGAAATATTGGCAAAGTCGGTTATCTGATATTGAACCGACATTAGAGCTACCGACTGATCATGCAAGGCCAAGCATCGTTTCGACACAAGGCGCTATCGTTGAGTTACCTATCGACAGAGAGTTGACCAGCAAATTAGACAGCCTCGGTAAACGGCACGAGGCTACATTTTTTATGACAATGCTCGCCACATTTTACGTATTGCTGGGTAAGCTGTCAGGGCAAAAAGATATTGTATTAGGTGTTGCTACAGCTAATCGAAGTGAACAGGATTCTTGGGGATTATTGGGGCTTTTCTCTAATGTTCTACCGATGAGAGCTAGCTTTGGCGAAGACCCTAGCTTTTTGAGTTTCTTGAATAAAGTTAAGCATCACTGTTTATCTGATTATGATAATGCTGATGTCGCGATAGCCTCGATAGTGGAAGCTGTCAACCCGGATAGAGATCCCAGTCGTAATATTCTCTTCCAGGCGGGTTTTGATTTTCAAAATACACCATGGCCGACAGGCAAGGTAACACAATATGTGACTTTGCTAAGTGGGGACAATGGTGCCTCTAAATTAGATTTAAACCTGAATGTCAGTAAGTTGGTTGATCGTTTAGTGGTTGCTTTTGAGTATAACTCGTCTTTGTTTTCACAGGACACAATGCAAAGCTTTGCCAGTTGTTATGAGCAATTATTGAAAAGTATTGTTGAAAACCCGAATAAGAAGCTATCTCAATTCGATATTATTTCTGATACTGGACGCGCTAAGGTGCTGGAAAGTGCGCGAGGAGAGTCTGCACTACCACGCTCACAAAACAGTGTATATGAACTTGTGTACGCCAGTATCAGTAGATCCCCAACTAAGACCGCAATCGTTAGTGGTGATGATAGCATCACTTATGCTCAGTTGGACCTGCGCATCAATCAACTTAGCCAACAATTGCAGGCTAATGGAGTGCGGCAACATGATCGAGTCGGCCTCTACTTTGAACGTTCTGTAGATTACATTGCAAGCTTGTTCGCAGTATGGAAATTGGGTGCATGTTATGTACCTTTAGACCCCAAATTACCTTTTACACGTATTGATTTTATTATTAAAGATGCGGGTATTTCACAAGTTCTGACAAATCATGAGCTTTCGCTAAAGTTGCAACAACAAGAGATGCCGTGTGCTTGGTTAGTGGCTGATGAGGGACAAGAGAGTGGGTTAAGTTCGCAAGAGCAAATTTTCAATACAAGGCCAGAAGACTTAGCCTATATTATTTATACCTCAGGCACGACTGGCACCCCTAAAGGGGTAATGATCCCTCATAGCTGTCTGTGTCATTACGCCCACAATGCCACAGAGAAGTTTAGTCTTAACAGCGAAGACAAAGTTCTACAATTTTCTTCTATTAGTTTTGACACAAGCTGTGAAGAAATCTTTCCGAGTTTAATTAGCGGGGCAAGTTTATACCTTCGAAACGAAGAAATGATTGCAACAATGGATCGCTTTTTGGACGAAGTTGATAGGAATAAACTGACAGTAATTAACTTGCCAACGTCATTTTGGAACGAGTTGGTTGCCTATCTGAGCGATGAAAGTGTTGCTCGTAAATTACCAGCCGCAGTTAAGTTAGTCATTATTGGTGGCGAAGCTGCTCCCCTTCATTTGGTGAATAAGTGGTTAGAGATGTTTGGCAAATCTGTCCGGCTGCTAAATACCTATGGACCAACAGAGACCACGGTCAGTGCGACGACTGCCGAACTTTCGGAGTTAGCAGTTGCAGGGCAAAGCCTGGACAGGGTTCCTATTGGGCTGCCGAATGCTGGTATGTATGTCTACATTTTAGATGAATCTAATCAAGTACTGCCTCATGGGCTATACGGGGAGATTGTCATAGGGGGGCCAACTGTAGGTAAGGGCTACTGGAATAGAACCGAGCTTACCGCTGAAAAATTCATTGATAACCCCTTTAATAAAGACTGTTCGTTTAAGTTATATAAGACTGGAGACTATGGTCGCTATTTGAATAATGGGCAAATTGAATATCGTGGTCGAGTTGACAATCAAATTAAGTTTAGAGGTTATCGCATTGAAACCTCTGAAATTGAGGTTATTTTGCTTCAACACCCTGCGATTACTCATTGTGCAGTACTCTTGCTCGAGGGAGAGGCGAGTCGATTGGTTGCCTATATTGCGCACAGGAGTAAAGAGGATAGTGAAAGCTTAAGAGCGTGGATGTCAGCACATTGTCCTGAATATATGATCCCTACTCAGTTTGTGTTTCTAGACAGTATGCCTCTCAATACGAGTAATAAGATTGATAGACAGAAGTTGATCACCACCACTCCTGAAATGGGTCAAGAGTCAGAGCAACTAACACCACCCCGAAATTCACAAGAGTCAACATTATTGGGTATTTGGTGTGATGTATTAGGCCACAAGCAAATCGATATTAATGCAAACTTCTTTAAACTAGGCGGACATTCACTGCTAATCACAAAAATGTTGTCGCGTATAAAGCAGTTAATGTCAATACAGTTGCCTCTATCAAGTGTCTTTGTTGCCCCGACTGTAGCCCTATTGAGCGAATATATTACAGAGCATCGCCGCAAATCCGATGGTGATGAAGTTCAGCTACCTTTACAAAGAGTTGATAGGAGCAAAGATGGCTATCAGTTGTCCTTTGCTCAAAGACGCCTTTGGTTCATTGATCAGTTAAATGGCAGCAGTTTACAGTATCAAATCCCCCAATTTATTAAAATTACTGGTGAATTTGATGAAGCGATCGCAGAAGTTGCATTTCAACGCATCATCGAACGTCATGAGTCTCTTCGTACCGTATACCAATTTGATGAAGAAACAAGGGAAGTTTATCAAAGCGTCCTAAACGGAAGTGACTTCAAATTAACCAAAGTTAATTTACTCGATATGCCACAAGCGAACAGGCAGAAGGCGATTGATGAAGTCATAGCGCAAGACCTTAACAAGCCTTTTGCGCTTGATAGAGACCTTATGTTCAGGGCAACGGCTATTCGAACTGAAAAAGATCAAGTTATCTTAGTTACCAATAGTCACCATATAGCTTCAGATGGCTGGTCTCTCGGGATAATCTATGCGGAATTTATTCAACAATATCAATCTGTCCAGGAAGGGAAAGTAGATGAAATACTACCTTTACCTATTCAATATATTGATTACGCTCATTGGCAAAACAAGTTACTGAGTGGCAAAGATACCAATAAGCAACTAGCGTATTGGCAAAATAAATTGAATAACATTCCAGTTGTTCATGAGCTGCCCCTGGACTATGAACGACCAGCACTGCAAACATTTAATGGTGATAGTGTAGAGTTTTTCATCAATAAAGCGACATTGGAACAACTCAAAAAGTTAGCAGTTGATAACCAAATGACACTATACATGGTGTTATATGCGGCTTTTTCAATTCTTATTTCTCGATATAGCAACAAGTCTGACGTTGTTATTGGCACACCTAATGCGAATAGAAGCCAAAAAGAGCTAGAAGCCATGGTTGGCCTCTTTGTAGACACTTTGGTTTTAAGAGTCGATTGTGACTCCAAGAAAAGTACGCAAGACTTTTTCCAAGAGGTAAAAAGTACAGTATTGGATGCTCATTTAAATAAAGATATTCCTT
Organism: Pseudoalteromonas rubra; assembly: GCF_005886805.2. Lineage (NCBI taxonomy): Bacteria > Pseudomonadati > Pseudomonadota > Gammaproteobacteria > Alteromonadales > Pseudoalteromonadaceae > Pseudoalteromonas > Pseudoalteromonas rubra. Next base: position 3,670,771 of record NZ_CP045429.1, on the reverse strand, counting down.
TTGAAATGATTGTTGAGCACTTAAATCCTGTAAGAAGTACCCAGTATTCCCCAGTTATTCAGATTATGTTTGGTTTGAATCTGGCTACAAATACTACTAGTAGTAATGAAGGTTTTTCATTTGAAAGGTATGAAGAAACGGATGTAAGTCATTCAACTGCGCAATTTGATCTTAGCCTTGACGCTAATGAAGTTCATGATGGGGTAAGTTTCAATTTTGAATACAATACGGATTTGTTTTCATGTGAAACAATAACAAGGATGAGCGAACACTATCAAAATATTCTGAATTGTTTGCTAGGTTCTGCTGAAAGTTTGCTTGATATTAAGATGTTAAGCGATACCGAAGAACAAAATTTGTCTAAGTGCTTAAAAGGCTCGCTATTGACCACTGATAAAACTTCTAGTGTTTGTCAGTTATTCGAAAAAATTGCGATGGATAAACCTGATAGTAAAGCGGTTGTTTATCAGGGTGAAACAGTTTCTTATAAAGAAGTAAATGATAAGTCCAATCAGCTAGCTAGATATTTAATCTCGACCAATGAAACTGGTAACGAAGTATTGGTTGGAGTATGTTTAGAGCCCTCTATTGATTGGGTAATAACTGTGCTTGCGATTTTTAAAGCTGGTGGAGTTTATTTTCCGATTGAAGCAAACCAACCAGAGCAAAGAAAATCAAAGCTACTTCGTCGCGCAGCGCCTAATTTACTTGTTGTCCATGAAAAAACAGCTGATGACTTCACGAATAATGATACATGCCGAACTCTAAATTTTAATCTCATCGAAAAAGAGGTGGAAGCTGAGTCTGTCTCAAATCTTGAGAATAGTAAAAAGGATTTAGAACAACTGGCATATGTCATTTTTACTTCAGGAAGCACTGGCGAACCAAAAGGGGTAATGGTTGAGCATAAAGCACTTGCGATGCATATTACGGGGATGGTTGAACAGTACCAGATAACTAACAGTGATCGCATATTAAGTTTTTCCTCTATTGGGTTCGATCCTTCTTTGGAACAGCTGTTTATGGCGTTAGCAAGTGGTGCTTGCTGTCATATTTATGATAAATCGGGCATGGTTAAGAGTCAGATTGACCCTTTGAATTATATATTTGACGAAAGTATCACAGTTGCGGATCTGCCACCTGCATTATTGATGCAAACTCTGACCGAGGGTGAGTGGTCGAATATTATCAGACAGAGTCAACTAAGACTTATGTTTGTTGGCGGAGAAGCTGTACCAAAAGCTCTGGTAGAACAGTGGTATGCGCAGCAGTTTTCGTGTCTGCTTATTAATGCTTATGGGCCGACTGAGGGGGTGATCACGGCAATATCAGGTGCAATGTCTGATAGGGTTACACTTGGTGAGTTCGGTCCCAATCGCAATGGCTATATTTTTGATTCAGAGCTGCGCCCAGTGCCATTAGGGGTTGTCGGTGAGTTGTATATTGGTGGTGGGTGTTTAGCTCGTGGTTACTACCAAAATACCGAGTTAACATCGGCTAATTTTATTGATAATCCAAACAATACCCAAGTACAAGAGAGACTCTATCGCACCGGAGATTTGGTGAGACAAACTGCTGATGGAGCATTACATTACGTAGGGAGAGTTGACGATCAGGTGCAGCTCAATGGGATTCGAGTAGAGCTATCGGAAGTTGAGTACAACTTAACTCAACTGGAATGGATTACGTCAGCAGCCGTTATTTTGATGAGAACAGATAATGCGTCTACTGATGGAAAGGGCTTGGTTGCTTATATTTGTTCCGAGGCATCGGATTTAAATTCTCATGAGCTCACTGAGCAAGTGAGAATGCAGCTCAAAGGCTCTATTCCTAATTATATGATACCTGCGATTGTCATCGCTGTTCCCTCCTTACCGATAAACTCCAATGGTAAAGTAGATAAAATGGCGCTGCCAGATCCTAGCGGCTTTAAGGTATCGATAGATGCAAACTTACCACTGAGTGACAGTGAACAGTCACTTGCTGAAATCTGGGGAAAGCTGCTAAATATTTCGGTTGAGGAAATTAAACAGGACTCTGATTTCTTCATGTTAGGGGGGCATTCATTATTATCATTAAGGTTAATAGGGGAAATCCGCTCAACCTTCAATGTGGAGATATCAATAATAGATATTTTTGAGTCATCATCATTGAAGGAGATGGCAGATAAAATTATAAATTCAGGCTGTAAACCTATTCGCTCTCCAATCACCCCAAGAGCTGAGAAGTATGAGCGTATTCCAACATCTTTTTCTCAGCAACGCTTATGGTTTATTGATCGGTTTGAAGGTGGAAGCGCGCAATTTAACATGCCATCTGCATTTAAGTTAAAAGGGAGTTTTAATTATGAGGTTGCTGAAAAATCTTTTCGTGAATTAATCAATAGACATGAAATACTTCGGACAGTATATGTTGATAGTAACTATGGTGTTGAGCAAAAGGTAATTTCGAACCAATGCTTTGAATTTTATCGGCAGGATCTTTCTTTTTTACCAGCCGAAAAACAGCAAGAATTAATCAAGTCTGCAATAGAAGATGATATTCAGTATGAGTTTAATCTTGCTGAAGACTTAATGATAAAAGTTACTATATTAACATGCTCAAGTGTTGATACCGTCATCTTGATCAATGTGCACCATATTGCTGCCGATGGTTGGTCTCTAGACCTTATTTTTAATGAGTTTGTCAATAACTATAATGCTCTCTTGTCTAACGACTTTCATCAACTTCCACCTCTGGAAATTCAATATGTTGACTTTGCAATTTGGCAGCGTAGTTGGCTGGAAAGTGCAGAGTACTTTGAACAGCTGGATTATTGGAAGAAAGCGCTGATCGATTTACCTCCGGTACATTGTTTACCGCTTGATAGAGAGCGACCCGACAGCCAATCTTTTAATGGCGATAGTCATCGTTTTGCATTAGATGAAAAAATATCTAAGGATTTAATCGCGTTTGCTCAAAAGAATAATATAACCTTGTTTATGTTAGTTCATGGGCTATTGGCGATATTGCTTGCCAAGCATAGTGGGCAGAAAGATATTGTTATTGGCACGCCAGTTGCCAATCGTGCACAAAAAGAACTTGAACCAATGGTTGGTTGTTTCATTAATACATTGGTTTTACGTACGCAAATTGAGGAGCGGGCTAGCGTACGCGAATATTTTCAGAGTGTTAAGTCTGTAAACCTGAATGCGCTGAAGCACCAAGATATTTCATTTGAGCACTTGGTTGAACAAATAAACCCAGTGCGTGATGTGCGTTATTCACCCTTATTCCAAATTTTATTAAATTTAGAATCTAAAGTGCATAGTCACCAGGTGAGAATGACTGGGGTTGAAGTTGAGAACATCAATGATGCGAGTGTAAATGCAAAATATGATCTTAGTCTCAATGTGACACAAGAAGAGAAGCTTGTTTTCGATTTTGAATATAATACGGATTTGTTCGACCGGGACACGGTCATTAGGTTTGGGCTTCATCTTGATTCTCTGGCAAAAAGTGTCTTGAACTTCAGTGAGGGTAAGTTATCTGACTTAGTTATGCTGACATCAGCAGAGCAATATGATCTGATTAGCACACTCAACTCTGCAAAGAGCGAAATAGATACAAACCAATCAATTATTTCATTACTTTCCGCTCAGCTAGCGAAAACTCCTGACCATATAGCAGCAGAGTTTAATGACACAGCAGTGACTTACTCTGAGCTACATGAACGAGTAGAGCAAACCGCTATATTACTGCGAAGTAAAGGTGTACAAAAAGGTGATTTAGTTGGCTTATACATAGACCGTGGCATCAACATGCTAGTGGGATTGCTGGGGATTCTTAAAGCGGGCGCTGCCTATGTACCATTAGATCCTAAGTTTACCAAGAAACGCATAGAGTACATAATTCAAGATAGTGGGCTTCGGGTTACGTTGACCAGCTTATTAAGTGAAGATTATCAATGGTTAGCCGAAAGCAGTGAAGTTATACATATCGAAGATAGTATAAATTCAGAATATCAACCTAATGATATAAATCAAGCTAGAGCTGAGGAACCGTCTGCAAGTGATTTGGCTTACTTGATTTATACATCGGGCTCTACCGGAAAACCCAAAGCTGTAGCGATAGAGCATGGAAATGCTACTGCTATGATACATTGGGCTTCAAAATCTTATACTCAAGATGAACTGAAGTCGGTGCTGGCATCGACTGCGTTGAGCTTTGATTTATCTGTTTTCGAGCTACTGGTGCCTATATGTAATGGCGGCAGTGTTTGCATCGTAACCGATGCTCTGTCGTTAATTGACGCTCCATATGATCATATTACTCTTATAAACACCGTGCCGTCTGTTGGCAGAGCATTGTATGAACATAATGCGCTTCCGAAAAGTGTAAAAGTCATTAATTTGGCTGGTGAAGCGCTACCACCAGTATTGTTGCGAGATTTACTTGCACTTGAGGGGGAGAGGAGGGTGTGTAACCTGTATGGCCCCTCTGAAGCGACGACCTACTCAACTTGGGCTAGTTTTGATAAAGCAACAGAAAATACAGTCCCTGTCGGTAAGCCAATCAATGGCACTCAAGTTTATATTACGGACATTTTTGGTCAATTAGCTCCAAAAGGAAGCATTGGTGAATTATATATTAGCGGACTTGGTGTTGCTCGTGGATATTATAATCGACCAAATTTAACTCATCAGAGTTTTACTGTTGATCGATTTAATCGTAAGTATTCACAAGCAATGTATAAAACTGGTGATTTGGTTTGTTGGTCAAAAGATGGACAGTTGGAATTCAAAGGGAGAAATGATGACCAGATTAAGTTCAATGGTTTTAGGATTGAAGCTGGAGAAATAGTATTCCAGCTTGAAAAACATGCTCACGTTGTCTCTGCCGTGGTTGTTAAAAAGAACGTTTCTAAACTTGATGACAAGCAGCAGAGTTCCAATGTGCTCCTGGTTGCTTACATTCTCATTGCTGACCATGCGGCCGTTAGCAATGAACTTGTGATAGAAGAGTTGAGGACTCAGCTTAAAGATACCTTACCCTCTTACATGATTCCCAGTACGTTTGTTGTATTAGAAGAGCTTCCTCTTACGCTGAATGGAAAAGTAGATAAAGCAGCATTACCTGAACCTAATTTGACGCAATCAATAGATAAATTGATTGCGCCTTCTACGGTTACAGAAAAGTTTCTTGCTGACGCATGGAAAGCTGCATTAGGTGTTGATGCCATCGGCATTGACCAAGACTTTTTTGCACTCGGAGGGCATTCACTTTTAGCCGTGAATATGCTGTCTGAATTGGCAAATAAGTTACAGCTTGAAATTCCATTGAAGTCGTTTTTTGCTAAGCCGACCATCGAAGGGTTAAGTAGCGAATTGATTTTGTTATGTGGCGGTGCAGAAATAGCTGAAGCGCTAGTTGAAGCCTATCTACATATTGCAAATCTGTCTGATGCTGATGTGAATAGTTTAATTACTCACCATGGTGAGGAAGAGAACATATCACCGAACAGTGTTGTTAAATAGATATCATGTAGGGTAAGGAATACTATTATGGCTAACAGAACATCCGATGTTTCACCTTTATCACCTGAACATGAGCTGTTATTTACGAGAATTTTAGAAAGTAAAGGTATTTTTATAGGTGCAGGTACTCAGCTTCAATCAAGTCGGGGTACAAATAACTTAGCGCTGTCTTTTTCTCAACAGAGAATGTGGTTTATCGACCAGTTAAACCCTATGTCGAGTGCTTATAATATATCTCAAGTTTTCTATATTAAAGGTGAGCTAGATATTGCTGCGTTGAACAAAAGTCTAAATTGCGTAGTTGAGCGACATCATATTTTAAGAACACATTATTCAGAATTTAATGGTGAACCATATCAAAAGGTTGCTGACTTTTCAGGGTTTAAACTAAAGCAAAAAAGTGCAGAGAATATCCCGCTTGAGTTGAGAGAAGAAGAGTTAAGGCGTCAGGTAGAGAAAGAAACAAATCAGCCTTTTGATATTAGTAGCGGGCCAGTTATTAGGGCAACGCTTACACAGTTTAAAGAGAACGAATATGTACTGCATATAGTAATTCATCATATTGCTGTTGATCAGTGGTCTCTGGACTTAATTGGTCGTGAGATCGGCACGCTGTATGGCGCATTTATAGCTGGAAAGGAGAGTCCATTAGAAGACTTGCGCTATCAATATGCAGATTACGCACAATGGGAACAAAAAACGGTGAATCAGCAATATTTAGCTGAGAGTCTCAATTATTGGAAACATAAGTTAAGCGACCCACCCGAGAAGTTATCACTGGGCCGTGACTTTGAGCCACCGACAAACAGAACTCGTAGAAGTGCGAACGTCTCTTGTGTACTTCCAATTGAAATAGACAATAGAGTTACAACGTTAAGCCAGCAGACAAATGCAACTCCATTTGTTGTCTACCTTGCATGTTTTAAAGCAATACTGTCTTTAATTAGTAAAAAACACGACATTATAGTTGGAACGCCAGTAAATAACCGAAGAGAAGAAGCCCTGGAAAATGTCGTAGGTTTTTTTGTTAATACACTGGTTTTACGCAGCTCTGTTGACTCTAGTGCAACGTTCCATGCGCTAATTGACAGTGTCAATGACTCTGTGCTTTCGGCTATTTCACATCAAGACTTACCTTTTGAACAATTGATCAATGAACTAGATATTCAACGTACTGACGACGAAATACCGTTGGTAAATGTAATGTTTATTTCTATTCCTTCTCAACAAGAAGCGTTCTCACTGCATGGGCTTGAAGTTGAAGAGGTTGATCATTCTTTATCGACAACAAAGTTTGATCTGGTTTTGCAAGTGGAGGCTAGAGATTTTGGAGTCGTTGTTAGTATTCAATATGATGCAGAGTTGTTTTGTGAAGCAACAGTGCAGTCTATATTGGCAAGGTACAGCTCACTGCTTTCGGAAGTATTATGGCAAGACGAGGCTTCTTTGACCCAGTGTTGGAATAATGTGGAGGAAAAAGGAGCAGGATCACATTATGACAATGCTGAGAAAGTGGCAGAACTTCTTAGCTCAACAACTGAGAAAATCAGTGAAATAAGGCAAAGTTTGGGGGGCGCTCACTTGCGTGGCGATGAAATCGCTGAAATAGAAAAATGTTTGGATGCGAGTGAGTTACTAAATGATGTTCAAGTTATTCCTGCAAGTATTGAGAGCCGTAAAAGCCTGGTTGCTTATTTTGTATTAAGCCATGGAACTGGCTATTCAGATGATGAAGCTATCCCGTTATTAAGAGAGCATCTAGAGCGAAGGATCCCTCATCATATGATACCGGCGGTGTTTGTAGGAGTGAGTCAACAGTGGCTCGATCAAAGCCGCAAAGACAAAGGGAAAACTGAAGCGACTTTGGACTTGTCAGGTTTAGCGACAGTTTGCACCTTTGCAGCCCCAAGGTGTGCCGTGGAGCGTCAGATTCAAGCGTTGTGGCAAAGTAAACTCCAGCTTGAACGGATCAGTATTTATGATGATTTCTTTGCACTGAAAGGTGACTCTTTGCTGGCGATGCAAATTGTCAGTGAGATAAGCCAGTGTTTTGATGCTGATTTGAATATGAGCCACTTTTTCATTGAGCCCACGATTGCCGGAGTCAGTGCGGCGGTTAAAAGTGCGGGCAGAGATAGTGAGCGTCCCCCGGTCGACAGCACTGACACCGCTTCTTTGCTCTCTTTTTCTGAACAACGTCTGGCTCTGGTGGATGCGCTGGATGGGGGGAGTCCTCATTACAACTTATCTGAGCTATTTGAAGTACAGGGCACATTAGACCTGGACGTTGCAGCGGCAGCTTTTGAAACCATCATTGCCCGACATGAGTCGCTACGTACGGTGTTTATTGCTCAAGCTGATTCGGAAGGGTTTTACAGACACGTTAACGACGTGCCCAACTTTACGCTGACATATGTGGACTTGAGCGCCTTATCAGCACAGCAGCAACAGCGAGAAATAACACAACGTCTTCAGCACAGTGCACATCAGGTCTTCGACTTAGCACACGATGTCATGCTGCGAGCGTGTTACCTCCACCTGGGGGATGAGCGTGGTATGTTAATGTACCAGGTACATCATATTGTCAGTGATGGCTGGTCTTTAGAGCTATTACAACAGGAGTTTGCTGCGCATTACCAGGCCATCAGTAACGGGAATACGCAGTTTGCACCGCTGCAGACACAGTACCGAGATTACGCTTGCTGGCAACGGCAGCGCTTTACAGGGGAGGTGTTGGCATCTCAACTCTCGTATTGGGAACACAAGCTTGCAGGTGCCCCCCCTGTGCATACGTTACCGTTGGCGAAAAGTCGTGGTCAACAACTGGGTTATCAGGGTGCCAGCCATCGTTTTAATTTAGATAATGAATGGCATGAACGCTTAAATGCCTGCGCAAATAACAACGATGTGACCTTGTTTATGCTGTTACATGGGGCGTTTTGTTTATTCTTATCCCGTTATAGTCATAGCCAGGACATCGTTGTGGGTACCCCTGTGGCCAACCGCCCGCGTCAGCAATTTACCGATTTAATTGGCTTTTTCGTCAATACCTTGGTGTTGCGTGTTGAGTTTTCAGAAGCGCTGACAGTGCGGGATTACCTGACTTTGGTGAAGGCCGTGAATGTCGAGGCGATGGCGCACCAGGATATCCCGTTTGATTTATTAGTGGAGCGCTTGAACCCTGAGCGCAGCAATGCCCATGCGCCATTGTTTCAAATCATGTTGAGTATGAATGTGGCGAGGCCAGAGCGTGTGGAGCTGGGTGATGCGACCTTAGTACAGCGTAAAGGGCATACGGCTTATGCGATGTATGAGCTGGCGTTGAATATTACCGAGACGCCTCGTGGGCTTGAATTTGAGTTTGAGTATAACGACGCCTTGTTTGAGCAGGGCACCATTGAAGCGATGGCGCAGCACTTCATGGCATTAACAAAAGCGATGGTGGTATCAGAAACCGCGCCACTCAGTGCACTGGCGATGTTATCAGAGGATGAGACGCATTACTTAGTCAATACCCTGAATGCGGGCGCAAGCCTCGATGCACCAACTCTCACTGTGGATGCGCTGATTGAAGCACAAGCAAGTAAAACCCCGGATGCCACGGCGCTGATATATGGTGAGCAAACACTGAGCTATGCTGATTTCAATCAACAGGCAGGGCAGCTGGCAGCATACCTGGTTGAGCAAGGAGTTGGCCCAGAGACCATCATTGGTGTGTGCCTTGAAAGCTCACCACAGATGTTAATTGCGCTGTTTGCCGTCCTGAAGGCGGGGGGGACGTATGTCCCACTTGACCCCAATTATCCGCAGGAACGACTGAATTACATTGTTGCCGATAGTGGCATCACTCACGTCATCACCCAGCAAGGTTATGTGGGCTTTTTTACGAACCTTCAGGCAATCGTCCTGGACGAGTTAACACAGCAGCAGGCGTTAGCGTCCTATGTGCCGTTGGAAGCGGGATATGCCGGTCATGATCTCAGTCGCAGTGCTTACATTATTTATACTTCAGGCTCGACGGGGCAACCAAAAGGTGTGGTGATCGAGCATGGCTCAGCAGCCAATTTATTGGCCGCAATGCACGACAAACTGCCCATAGAAAGCGGTCAGACCTGGCTTTTATTGGCCAGTGTTGCATTTGATATAGCGTTCTTTGAATGGGCAGGGTGCTTAACCAGCGGGGGGCGCTGCGTTATCGCCAGTGAAGCCGAGAAGATGGACGCGGTCTTGATCAATGAGCTGCTTTGTCGCCATGACATTGATCTGATGCAGGCGACGCCATCGCGATGGAAGCAGCTGCTGGCCACACAGTGGCGAGGTAAAACGGATTTAGTGGCACTGACGGCCGGAGAAGCGTTAACGGAGGACTTATTGAAGCAGTTCATGGCGCATCCTATTTCGCTGTGGAATTGCTATGGTCCGACAGAGTGCACCATTTACTCGTTGGTAAAGGAGATGAATACCCGAAATGCGGGGGAGGCCATCACGTTAGGGCGAGGGCTTGCGAACTATGCACATTATATTTGTGATGGCGAGCAGCGGCTGGTGCCATTTGGGGCAGAAGGAGAGCTTTACATTGGTGGCGCAGGTTTGGCGAGCGGGTATTTAGGCAAGGCAGAGCTGACAGCGACGCGCTTTATTGATAACCCTTTTAGTGATGAAGCAGGCAGCCGAATATATCGTACAGGAGATTTGGTTAGGTACGATGAGCGGGGAGAACTCATTTACATTGGACGGGCAGATAACCAGGTTAAATATCGCGGTTATCGCATTGAGCTGGGGGAGATTGAGCACCACTTAAAACGCCATGCTCAGGTCAATTCAGCGGTGGTTTTACTGGATAACAGTGAGGCAGAGACGCCGAAACTGGTGGCGTTTTTAACACGCAGCGAAGGGGTTGCGCAGGACAACGCAGAGGTCATCGTAGCGCTTCGAAAAGCATTGGCAGCGGCAGTGCCTCATTACATGATGCCGCAGACACTGACGTTTATAGATGAGATGCCGCTTACACCCAATGGCAAAGTGGATAGTCATGCACTGCTGGCGTTAACTGGCGCGGTTGACCGCTCGGTTTTCACTGCCCCAAGGTGTGATGTCGAGCGTCAGATTCAAGCGTTGTGGCAAAGTAAGCTCCAGCTTGATCGGATCAGTATTTATGATGATTTCTTTGCACTGAAAGGTCACTCTTTGCTGGCGATGCAAATTGTCAGTGAGATAAGCCAGTGTTTTGATGCTGATTTGAATATGAGCCACTTTTTCATTGAGCCCACGATTGCCGGAGTCAGTGCGGCGGTTAAAAGTGCGGGCAGAGATAGTGAGCGTCCCCCGGTCGACAGCACTGACACCGCTTCTTTGCTCTCTTTTTCTGAACAACGTCTGGCTCTGGTGGATGCGCTGGATGGGGGGAGTCCTCATTACAACTTATCTGAGCTATTTGAAGTACAGGGCACATTAGACCTGGACGTTGCAGCGGCAGCTTTTGAAACCATCATTGCCCGACATGAGTCGCTACGTACGGTGTTTATTGCTCAAGCTGATTCGGAAGGGTTTTACAGACACGTTAACGACGTGCCCAACTTTACGCTGACATATGTGGACTTGAGCGCCTTATCAGCACAGCAGCAACAGCGAGAAATAACACAACGTCTTCAGCACAGTGCACATCAGGTCTTCGACTTAGCACACGATGTCATGCTGCGAGCGTGTTACCTCCACCTGGGGGATGAGCGTGGTATGTTAATGTACCAGGTACATCATATTGTCAGTGATGGCTGGTCTTTAGAGCTATTACAACAGGAGTTTGCTGCGCATTACCAGGCCATCAGTAACGGGAATACGCAGTTTGCACCGCTGCAGACACAGTACCGAGATTACGCTTGCTGGCAACGGCAGCGCTTTACAGGGGAGGTGTTGGCATCTCAACTCTCGTATTGGGAACACAAGCTTGCAGGTGCCCCCCCTGTGCATACGTTACCGTTGGCGAAAAGTCGTGGTCAACAACTGGGTTATCAGGGTGCCAGCCATCGTTTTAATTTAGATAATGAATGGCATGAACGCTTAAATGCCTGCGCAAACAACAACGATGTGACCTTGTTTATGCTGTTACATGGGGCGTTTTGTTTATTCTTATCCCGTTATAGTCATAGCCAGGACATCGTTGTGGGTACCCCGGTGGCCAACCGTCCGCGTCAGCAATTTACCGATTTAATTGGTTTTTTCGTCAATACCTTGGTGTTGCGTGTTGAGTTTTCAGAAGCGCTGACAGTGCGGGATTACCTGGCTTTGGTGAAGGCCGTGAATGTCGAGGCGATGGCGCACCAGGATATCCCGTTTGATTTATTAGTGGAGCGCTTGAACCCTGAGCGCAGTAATGCCCATGCGCCATTGTTTCAAATCATGCTGAGTATGAATGTGGCGAGGCCAGAGCGTGTGGAGCTGGGTGATGCGACCTTAGTACAGCGTAAAGGACATACGGCTTATGCGATGTATGAGCTGGCGTTGAATATTACCGAGACGCCTCGTGGGCTTGAATTTGAGTTTGAGTATAACGACGCCTTGTTTGAGCAGGGCACCATTGAAGCGATGGCGCAGCACTTCATGGCATTAACAAAAGCGATGGTGGTATCAGAAACCGCGCCACTCAGTGCACTGGCGATGTTATCAGAGGATGAGACGCATTACTTAGTCAATACCCTGAATGCGGGCGCAAGCCTCGATGCACCAACTCTCACTGTGGATGCGCTGATTGAAGCACAAGCAAGTAAAACCCCGGATGCCACGGCGCTGATATATGGTGAGCAAACACTGAGCTATGCTGATTTCAATCAACAGGCAGGGCAGCTGGCAGCATACCTGGTTGAGCAAGGAGTTGGCCCAGAGACCATCATTGGTGTGTGCCTTGAAAGCTCACCACAGATGTTAATTGCGCTGTTTGCCGTCCTGAAGGCGGGGGGGACGTATGTCCCACTTGACCCCAATTATCCGCAGGAACGACTGAATTACATTGTTGCCGATAGTGGCATCACTCACGTCATCACCCAGCAAGGTTATGTGGGCTTTTTTACGAACCTTCAGGCAATCGTCCTGGACGAGTTAACACAGCAGCAGGCGTTAGCGTCCTATGTGCCGTTGGAAGCGGGATATGCCGGTCATGATCTCAGTCGCAGTGCTTACATTATTTATACTTCAGGCTCGACGGGGCAACCAAAAGGTGTGGTGATCGAGCATGGCTCAGCAGCCAATTTATTGGCCGCAATGCACGACAAACTGCCCATAGAAAGCGGTCAGACCTGGCTTTTATTGGCCAGTGTTGCATTTGATATAGCGTTCTTTGAATGGGCAGGGTGCTTAACCAGCGGGGGGCGCTGCGTTATCGCCAGTGAAGCCGAGAAGATGGACGCGGTCTTGATCAATGAGCTGCTTTGTCGCCATGACATTGATCTGATGCAGGCGACGCCATCGCGATGGAAGCAGCTGCTGGCCACACAGTGGCGAGGTAAAACGGATTTAGTGGCACTGACGGCCGGAGAAGCGTTAACGGAGGACTTATTGAAGCAGTTCATGGCGCATCCTATTTCGCTGTGGAATTGCTATGGTCCGACAGAGTGCACCATTTACTCGTTGGTAAAGGAGATGAATACCCGAAATGCGGGGGAGGCCATCACGTTAGGGCGAGGGCTTGCGAACTATGCACATTATATTTGTGATGGCGAGCAGCGGCTGGTGCCATTTGGGGCAGAAGGAGAGCTTTACATTGGTGGCGCAGGTTTGGCGAGCGGGTATTTAGGCAAGGCAGAGCTGACAGCGACGCGCTTTATTGATAACCCTTTTAGTGATGAAGCAGGCAGCCGAATATATCGTACAGGGGATTTGGTTAGGTACGATGAGCGGGGAGAAATCATCTACATTGGGCGGGCAGATAACCAGGTTAAATATCGCGGTTATCGCATTGAGCTGGGGGAGATTGAGTACCACTTAAAACGTCATGCTCAGGTCAATTCAGCGGTGGTTTTACTGGATAACAGTGAGGCAGAGACGCCGAAACTGGTGGCGTTTTTAACACGCAGCGAAGGGGTTGCGCAGGACAACGCAGAGGTCATCGTAGCGCTTCGAAAAGCATTGGCAGCGGCAGTGCCTCATTACATGATGCCGCAGACACTGACGTTTATAGATGAGATGCCGCTTACACCCAATGGCAAAGTGGATAGTCATGCACTGCTGGCGTTAACTGGCGCGGTTGACCGCTCGGTTTTCACTGCCCCAAGGTGTGATGTCGAGCGTCAGATTCAAGCGTTGTGGCAAAGTAAGCTCCAGCTTGATCGGATCAGTATTTATGATGATTTCTTTGCACTGAAAGGTCACTCTTTGCTGGCGATGCAAATTGTCAGTGAGATAAGCCAGTGTTTTGATGCTGATTTGAATATGAGCCACTTTTTCATTGAGCCCACGATTGCCGGAGTCAGTGCGGCGGTTAAAAGTGCGGGCAGAGATAGTGAGCGTCCCCCGGTCGACAGCACTGACACCGCTTCTTTGCTCTCTTTTTCTGAACAACGTCTGGCTCTGGTGGATGCGCTGGATGGGGGGAGTCCTCATTACAACTTATCTGAGCTATTTGAAGTACAGGGCACATTAGACCTGGACGTTGCAGCGGCAGCTTTTGAAACCATCATTGCCCGACATGAGTCGCTACGTACGGTGTTTATTGCTCAAGCTGATTCGGAAGGGTTTTACAGACACGTTAACGACGTGCCCAACTTTACGCTGACATATGTGGACTTGAGCGCCTTATCAGCACAGCAGCAACAGCGAGAAATAACACAACGTCTTCAGCACAGTGCACATCAGGTCTTCGACTTAGCACACGATGTCATGCTGCGAGCGTGTTACCTCCACCTGGGGGATGAGCGTGGTATGTTAATGTACCAGGTACATCATATTGTCAGTGATGGCTGGTCTTTAGAGCTATTACAACAGGAGTTTGCTGCGCATTACCAGGCCATCAGTAACGGGAATACGCAGTTTGCACCGCTGCAGACACAGTACCGAGATTACGCTTGCTGGCAACGGCAGCGCTTTACAGGGGAGGTGTTGGCATCTCAACTCTCGTATTGGGAACACAAGCTTGCAGGTGCCCCCCCTGTGCATACGTTACCGTTGGCGAAAAGTCGTGGTCAACAACTGGGTTATCAGGGTGCCAGCCATCGTTTTAATTTAGATAATGAATGGCATGAACGCTTAAATGCCTGCGCAAACAACAACGATGTGACCTTGTTTATGCTGTTACATGGGGCGTTTTGTTTATTCTTATCCCGTTATAGTCATAGCCAGGACATCGTTGTGGGTACCCCGGTGGCCAACCGTCCGCGTCAGCAATTTACCGATTTAATTGGTTTTTTCGTCAATACCTTGGTGTTGCGTGTTGAGTTTTCAGAAGCGCTGACAGTGCGGGATTACCTGGCTTTGGTGAAGGCCGTGAATGTCGAGGCGATGGCGCACCAGGATATCCCGTTTGATTTATTAGTGGAGCGCTTGAACCCTGAGCGCAGTAATGCCCATGCGCCATTGTTTCAAATCATGCTGAGTATGAATGTGGCGAGGCCAGAGCGTGTGGAGCTGGGTGATGCGACCTTAGTACAGCGTAAAGGACATACGGCTTATGCGATGTATGAGCTGGCGTTGAATATTACCGAGACGCCTCGTGGGCTTGAATTTGAGTTTGAGTATAACGACGCCTTGTTTGAGCAGGGCACCATTGAAGCGATGGCGCAGCACTTCATGGCATTAACAAAAGCGATGGTGGTATCAGAAACCGCGCCACTCAGTGCACTGGCGATGTTATCAGAGGATGAGACGCATTACTTAGTCAATACCCTGAATGCGGGCGCAAGCCTCGATGCACCAACTCTCACTGTGGATGCGCTGATTGAAGCACAAGCAAGTAAAACCCCGGATGCCACGGCGCTGATATATGGTGAGCAAACACTGAGCTATGCTGATTTCAATCAACAGGCAGGGCAGCTGGCAGCATACCTGGTTGAGCAAGGAGTTGGCCCAGAGACCATCATTGGTGTGTGCCTTGAAAGCTCACCACAGATGTTAATTGCGCTGTTTGCCGTCCTGAAGGCGGGGGGGACGTATGTCCCACTTGACCCCAATTATCCGCAGGAACGACTGAATTACATTGTTGCCGATAGTGGCATCACTCACGTCATCACCCAGCAAGGTTATGTGGGCTTTTTTACGAACCTTCAGGCAATCGTCCTGGACGAGTTAACACAGCAGCAGGCGTTAGCGTCCTATGTGCCGTTGGAAGCGGGATATGCCGGTCATGATCTCAGTCGCAGTGCTTACATTATTTATACTTCAGGCTCGACGGGGCAACCAAAAGGTGTGGTGATCGAGCATGGCTCAGCAGCCAATTTATTGGCCGCAATGCACGACAAACTGCCCATAGAAAGCGGTCAGACCTGGCTTTTATTGGCCAGTGTTGCATTTGATATAGCGTTCTTTGAATGGGCAGGGTGCTTAACCAGCGGGGGGCGCTGCGTTATCGCCAGTGAAGCCGAGAAGATGGACGCGGTCTTGATCAATGAGCTGCTTTGTCGCCATGACATTGATCTGATGCAGGCGACGCCATCGCGATGGAAGCAGCTGCTGGCCACACAGTGGCGAGGTAAAACGGATTTAGTGGCACTGACGGCCGGAGAAGCGTTAACGGAGGACTTATTGAAGCAGTTCATGGCGCATCCTATTTCGCTGTGGAATTGCTATGGTCCGACAGAGTGCACCATTTACTCGTTGGTAAAGGAGATGAATACCCGAAATGCGGGGGAGGCCATCACGTTAGGGCGAGGGCTTGCGAACTATGCACATTATATTTGTGATGGCGAGCAGCGGCTGGTGCCATTTGGGGCAGAAGGAGAGCTTTACATTGGTGGCGCAGGTTTGGCGAGCGGGTATTTAGGCAAGGCAGAGCTGACAGCGACGCGCTTTATTGATAACCCTTTTAGTGGTGAAGCAGGCAGCCGAATATATCGTACAGGGGATTTGGTTAGGTACGATGAGTGGGGAGAACTCATTTACATTGGACGGGCAGATAACCAGGTTAAATATCGCGGTTATCGCATTGAGCTGGGGGAGATTGAGTACCACTTAAAACGCCATGCTCAGGTCAATTCAGCGGTGGTTTTACTGGATAACAGTGAGGCAGAGACGCCGAAACTGGTGGCGTTTTTAACACGCAGCGAAGGGGTTGCGCAGGACAACGCAGAGGTCATCGTAGCGCTTCGAAAAGCATTGGCAGCGGCAGTGCCTCATTACATGATGCCGCAGACACTGACGTTTATAGATGAGATGCCGCTTACACCCAATGGCAAAGTGGATAGTCATGCACTATTGAGATTGACAAAGTCTAATGAAGACGAAGTCGAGAACACCGCGCAAACTTCAGCACAAATTCTAATTTCAAATATCTGGCGACAAGTGCTCCATTTAGATCACCTAAGTATAAATGACAACTTTTTCGCACTAGGTGGGCACTCGGTGCTTGCAGTTCGAATTCTATCGAAAGTACAAAGTGTCTTTAAATGTAATATCACTTTACGTCAATTTTTTATCGAACCCAATGTATTGGGATTAACTAATTTAATCGAAGATTGCCTAGGTGGCAGCGAGATTGTTAATGACATTGCATGGGTATACGACTTGGTTGCGGACTTACCTTTAGAGGAAGTTATGTTGCTGCTTGAGGAGCAGGATGATGATTTTTAGATGCCTATTCTGAACGAGAACAACTTAAAAATGGAAGCTAAATAGTCATTCACTTTTATATTGAGAGAAAAAATAATGACAATAGAAAGACAGAAATTACTGGAACTAACACTTGCAAAAAAAGGTATCGCATTACCTAAAAAAACAACTATCAAGGTGCGAGAGAACAAGCCTTACTATGCTCAATCTGATGCACAGAAAAGGCTTTGGCTTATAGATCGTTTAGATCCAGGTAACGCAACATATAACATGCCTTTTGCAATCCGGATCAAGAGCAAACTTGATTTTAATGTTCTTGAGGAGAGCATTAATAAGGTGGTAATGCGCCATGAAATCTTACGCACTCACTTCGATGAGGTAGATGGAGAGCCTGTACAAATAATTCAGTCAGAGCTTGACGTTAAAGTTGATTTATTTGATCTGTTGGATTCAGATGCGTCAAGTATTGATTCAGAAATTGAGGCAATTGTTGATAGAGAAGCACAAAAACCGTTTGATTTACGTACTGGACCACTGCTTCGTATTTCTATTATCAATATCAGTGAAGATGACTTTGTTCTCTTTATTGCTATTCATCACATTATTGGTGATGCATGGTCATTCAAAGTACTAATCGATGAGTTGATTTCGATTTACGAGCATGCCTTAGAAGGTTCTGAAGCACCGTTAAAAAAACTAACTATACAATACGCTGACTTTTCAGAGTGGATAAAAGACAGTGTTTCATCCGAGCAACTAGAGGGGCAGATTGAGTTTTGGAAGTCTTACTTAGATAGTGCTCCTAATTCACTGACCTTACCAGTAGATTATCATCGTCATGGCGCACTTACTCAGGCAGGAGCAAGTATTGCTATCAATATCCCTTTTGATGTTGCGGATAATGTTAAAAAGATAGCTAGCGAATATAATGCTTCTGCATTTATGGTGTATTTCACAGCATTTAATGCCTTAATGTCTAGATACAGCGGCAGCACAGATATAGTTGTGGGTACCCCAGTATCCAGTCGGACCAGGGAAGAGTTACAACCACTTATTGGCCTGTTTATCAATACTTTGCCACTAAGAACGGATCTGTCTGGTGACCCCAGCTTTTCCGAATTACTATCAAGAGTAAGAGAATCAAATTTAGCTGCTTTTGCTAACCAGGAGTTGCCATTTGACCGTTTAGTTGATGAAGTTGGTATTGAACGGCGATCTGGTAAGACCCCACTGATTAACACTATGTTCTCTTTTAGTGAAGATTCAGCCAGCGTTGATGAAAGGATTCATTACATTCCAACTGAGGTAAGGACATCTAAGTTCGACCTTAGCATAGACGTAGTACAAAAAGCAGATTCGGTCCAAATTGCGGTTGAATATAGTACCGAGCTATTTGATGCTCCAACAATTCAGCGTTTATTAAATCATTATCAAAGAGTATTAATTGAAGGGATAGCGTCTCCAGATTCACTTGTCTCTCAGTTATCTTTAATGAGCGATGAAGAAGTTCAAGATATCATTTCTGATTGGAGTCAGGGGAAGGTGGTAGAAATCCCTGCCGGAAATGAATTTCAAAGGTTTGAACAGCAAGTTCAAGAAAGACCGGATGCTGTTGCGGTAGTCGATAGCTCTGGATCAAGTAGTTATCAGGCGCTAGCTGATAAGGTTGACAATATCTCGAAGCTGTTGCAGCAGCAAAATGTAACAACAGGAGATGTCATTGCTGTTTGTATGGAGAGCTCTTCAGATCTAATCGCCAGCATGCTTGCTATAACAAAATCTGGTGCTGCTTTCCTATTGATGGATATTAATAGTCCAAAAGAGCGACTGTCATACATTCTTAAAGATGCAAATGCCAAGGTTGTTTTAAGTACACAGCAGTATACGTCTTTATGTTCGGACTTTGCTCACGTGATAGATGTGGCAATAACAGCTAGCACGGATTTGAAAGCTCGACCGCCAGTTTCTTTAGACCCTGAAGCTATTGCATACGTTGTATATACTTCGGGCTCTACAGGAAAACCAAAAGGTGTTGAGATATCTCACAAGGCGTTGAGTAATTTAGTGCACTGGCAACAAGAACAGTTCAAGATCACAGAAAATGACCGAAGTACTCAATTAGCTGGAGTATCGTTTGATGCAGTAATTTTAGAAACTTGGGCTTATTTTACCCAAGGAGCAAGTATCTATATTGCTGATGCTGATATCAAAAGGTCGCCTTCTTTGTTAGTCAAGTGGCTACAAGACAATGAAATCACCATTGCATTTGTACCGACGCCGTTAGTGAGTTCGATATTGGACGCAACGTGGCCATCTGATACGCCTCTAAAGTCAGTATTAACCGGCGGTGATACGCTGCACCATCTGCCAACACCGAAAACACCTTTCAAACTGTATAACTTATATGGTCCGTCGGAAAATACGGTCGTAACGAGCTACAAAGAGCTTAGCCATTATATGAGCAAAGCGATGAAACCACCAATCGGAAAGCCTATAAATAATGTAAGAGCTTTGGTGTTAGACAAACATTTACAGGTTGTTCCCCCCGGTGTTATTGGTGACCTGTATGTTGGCGGTGTTGGCTTAACGGCTCAGTTTAGAAATCAACCGGAACTTTCAAAAACTCAGTTTGAGTCGATATCACTCCCAGGGGAAGGCGAAAAAGTTAGGTTATATAAAACAGGAGATAAAGTAAGGTTACTTGATAATGGAGATATAGACTTCATTGGAAGGGTTGATCATCAAGTTAGCCTTAGAGGGTACCGCATAGAATTAGCTGAAGTAGAAGCTGCTCTGTATGAATATAACGCCATATCAAAAGCAGTGGTGATAACTGATACATCATCGAATGGTGAAACAAAATTAGTCGCATTTATTGAATTTTTAGCTGGCAATAAAAAAACAGCTCAAGAAGTAAGAGCGTTTTTACAAACTCGTTTACCAGCATTTATGCTCCCGGCTCAATTTGTATTTTTAGATAGTATTCCTCTGACAAATAATGGAAAGATTGATCGTAATGCATTGGTTATTCCAAAAGAAGTCTCGACTGATGCTGAGTTGATACATGCTTCGACACCAACAGAAGAAATTATCGCTTCAATCTGGGGTGACGTTTTAGGTATTACGGAAGTTGGAATTCACGATAACTTCTTTTCATTGGGCGGGCACTCATTACTGGTTACAAAAGTGGTTTCCCGAATTGAAGGTGTGCTAAAGACTGAGTTACCTGTGAAAAGTCTATTTGACGAGCCAACGATAGCAGCTTTGGCTAAAGGGGTTGATAACAAGCGTTGGGATGAAAATAAAGCAGCTTCATCACCTATCGTCGTACTACAAGATTCAGAAAGAGAGAATATAACACCGTCTTTCTCACAACAAAGACTGTTATTTTTAGAGCAACTCGATCCTAATACACCGACCTACAATGTGCCCGGTGCCTATCGCCTTAGTGGTAACCTGGACGTAGCTGCGCTGCAGTATGCGTTTGATCAATTGATACAGCGTCATGAAATTCTTCGTACTACATTCAGTATTGACCAACAGCATAACGTTTTTCAGGTTATTTCTGCGGCAAAACCAGCAATAATCGTGCAGACCAACTTGGACACGATTACTGATGAACAAAAAGAATCGCACCTAAAAACATTCTTAAATGAAGAGTCACAACAGCCTTTTAATCTTATTACAGGCCCCTTATTTAGAATAAATCTAGTGCGGTATTCTCAAACAGAACATGTGTTGCTTTTCAATATTCACCATATCATTACAGACGGTTGGTCAATGGGAATTCTGTTTGATGAATTATCTGAATTTTATCGCGCCTACATTGAGCAGCGCCCCAGCCTGCTAAAAAGCATCAGTGTTCAGTATGGTGATTTCTCAGTTTGGCAAATGCAAAGGCTTCGCTTTGGTTTTCTTATACAGCTTCGTCAATACTGGTTACAACAACTCAAAGATGCGCCCAAAGAGATAAACTTGCCGACTGATAGACCAAGAAGGCCGAACCAGAGCTTGGATGGAGACGTAGTTGAGTTTCATATCAATGAAACATGCACTGCGAAACTAAAATCAATTGCGGTTAAAAATAATGCCACTATGTTTATGGTGTTAATGGGTGCTTTCAAAATACTGCTTAGTAAATATAGTGGGCAAAATGATATTGTTGTTGGAACGCCTGTTGCGAACCGAAATCAAGAAGAGCTGGAAAATATCATAGGCTTTTTTGTCAATATGCTACCAATGCGCACAGATTTAGAGGGCGACCCGACGTTTAATGAGTTAGTGGTGCGTGTTAGGGATATGGCGATAGGTGCATATGAGCATCAGGATCTGCCTTTTGCTCAATTAGTCCAGTTAGTTAGTCCAGATCACCGCTGGCATCGCTCACCTATTTTTCAAGTGATGTTTGTTTTACAGAATGCTCCTACCGGAGACATAGAGTTGCCTGGATTACGTTTAAGCACAGTTGCGCTTGAAAACAAAACCTCAAAAGTCGATTTAACTCTTGTTATGCATGAAGATAATGGGGGCCTTAATGCTGCATTTGAATATAACGTAGATCTGTTCGACAGAATTACAATCAAGCGTATGGTGTCACACTTTGAAAATCTGCTGCATAACTTAGTGGAGGATATAGACAAGCCTATCTCTAAAGTGTCACTACTGACGCCAGATGAATATGAGCAGATCATAAATATTTGGGGTAAAGGAGAAGTAGTCCAGCCATCTGCGGAGGATGTTTGTTGTTTATTTGAACAGCAAGCCCTGCAGAGTCCCGACTCAATAGCCTTGGTTGAAGATCATAAGATGATGACTTATCGTCAAGTTGATGAGCGTTCAAACCAATTAGCTAATTACTTCAGTAGCAAAAAAATTGGTTCCGGAGATATCGTCGCGATCGCATTGAACCGCTCTATGGATATGATCGTGAGCTTTATTGCAACTTTAAAGGTAGGGGCTGCGTTCTTACCTTTAGATATTAAGAATCCAAAAGCCCGAATAAAACACATAATAGATAACTCAAATTCTAGTGTGGTGGTAACTAAATCGGAATTTAATGATCTGTTACCTGATGACATATCGCAGGTTATTCATTTAGATATCGCCGAAGAAGAAATAACGGCTCATTCTAATATCGCACCGGCCCGTAAAATAGACATGAATAGCTTGGTCTATGTTATTTCGACTTCAGGCTCTACTGGCAATCCTAAAAATGTTTCGGTGCAGCATAAGGCACTGATGAACCTTGTGAATTGGCAAAAAAGAGAGTTTAAAGTTACATCTAAGGACCGAGCTTCTCAAATAGCAGGTGCCTCATTTGATGCGTCTATGCTCGAGATATGGGTTTATCTAATATCTGGAGCAAGCGTATATATTTTGAGTGATGAAGTTACAAAATCTCCGAACGATTTAATTGATGCATTGACACAGAGCGAGATTACGATCGCTCAAATGGCGACACCTCTCACCGAAGCTTGCCTTAATGAAGAATGGCCAGAGACACCTGAACTAAGAGCGGTAATTACAGGTGGCGCAGCACTCACAAAAGCGCCTTCAGCAAGTGCATCATTTAAGCTTTATAATGTATACGGGCCAGCTGAAAATACTGTCGCTACAACTTTCACGGTAGTCCCTTCAATTGAAGAATCTCAAGAAACACCATCCATTGGTTCCCCAATCGATGGCGTCCAAGTCTATGTATTAGATAGTGCTCTGTCTCCGGTGCCGGTAGGTGTTGTTGGTGAGCTTTATATTGGCGGCATGAACCTTTCCCAAGGCTACATAAATGCGCTAGAAGAAACAGAGCAGCGATTTATAGCCAGCCCCTTCAACGATCAAGAAAAGCTCTACCACTCGGGAGACCTCGTCAGATACCGCAAGAATGGCGAGCTCGAGTTTTTGGGCCGTATGGATGACCAAATTAGCATTAGAGGTTTCCGTGTCGAGCTTGGAGAAGTAGCAAAAGCAATTAATAACCTGAATGAGGTTCAGCAAACTTTTATTCAAACACAAGAAGTATCTCAAAATCAGCATATTATTGCTTATGTTGTTTTAAGTGAGTCTGCGGAGTTAACAGAAAGCGAACTATTAGAAGCGCTAAAACAAGTAATTCCTGTTTATATGTTACCAAGTGCGATCGTTTTCATGGATGAGTTACCGAAAAATGTCAATGGCAAGGTGGATAAATCTAAGTTACCACTACCTAGTGCTGAGCGTTTTGATGACGAGGCTTCAATTATTCCAATCAACGATGGATTTGAGCAGGAGCTAGCTGAAATATGGGGAAGACTTCTTAACTACAAAGTAACCTCTATGGGTGATGACTTCTTTAAGCGTGGTGGTCATTCAATCTTAGCTATGACCTTAAAATCTGAAATTCGAATGAAATTTGGCGTTAACGTAAATTTGGTCAATTTATTTGAAGATGCAACACTGAAAAACTTAGCAACTTCAATTAAAACATCTGAAGATAAAGTTGTTGAAGGTGAGCAGTATTTTGGTGACGTGGAATTGGCCGAAGTTAAAGAGGAAAAAGGGGTCCTTGAAAAGATCTTGGGGATGTTTACTAAACGCAGGAAAGATAAGGGAGATGATGACAGGTTATTACCTAAAGTTGATGAGCTTAATGCAGGAAAGTCGCTCGTCACATTCCAGTCAAAGGGCGGTCTATCGCCTCTATTTTGTATTCACCCAGTTTCTGGTGAAGTAACCGCATATGTTGAGCTCGCACGTCGATTGGGACAGGATAGGCCCATTTATGGACTGCAATTGCCAAGCAATTTAAATGGTGGTGAAAGTCGAACAATTGAACTGCTAGCGGCACATTATGCATACGCCATAAAGTCATTAAACCAACATCAGCCAGTAAACCTGATGGGTTGGTCTATGGGTGGAGTGATTGCATTTGAGGTTGCTCAGCAGTTAGAAAAAATGGGAGTGAGTGTACAAAGTCTGAACTTAATTGATAGCTACCCATATGATCATGAGATAAAAGATAATGATTTAAACGAGGCTAGTTTATTTGGCAGTTTTGTCCGTGAGGTATCGATATTAAACGAAGGGACTGATGATTTTGCTTGGGAAAGTGAGAACGATACTGTTGATGATAATGAAATAGAAGGGGCGCTTAAGAAACTACAATCGTCCAACACTTTATCAATGGACCTTGATTTAAATGAGTTTAGAAAACGCTGGCTTAACTATAGGGCAAATACTCAAGCTTTGAGTCAATATCATCCAAAACCTTATCAAGGTAAGTTAAGTTTGATAATGGCATCAGAAGAAGTCAATGAGGATGAGTCTAGTCCGTTGAAGCATTGGGCTAAGTTCTCCACGGGAGGCATGACTATCGATGTGGTACCTGCGGATCACTATACGATTTTAAAAGGGGCAAGTTTAAAATTGATTTCTGATAAATTAATTAATTCAATGTCAATTTAAAAAATAAGCTGCCAAGTATGTTCTTAATGTGCATACGAGAACTTAGATAAGTATTGATTATGTTAATTATATAATTGAAATTAATGCAATAGTGTGGATCTTGCCTTTAGATAGTCGTTAATTATCTTTAGGCGAGTGCTGTTTTTTTGATGATTTTGAAGCGTGATAAAGGTATGGTAAATAAATTGCTTCAATAGGTTATAGATGGAGTGCAAAAATGTTACAAGAAGTAGGATCTTTAAGCGACCTGCCAGAGTTGTTCAGACAGGGAGAAATTCGTTCGGTGCCTGGGAGAGAGTTATTCGATGAATCGGTGTTTGACTGGTCCATGGATTATTTAGCCAAGCACCATAGTAAGGTACCTGTTAATACTGATATCAAGTTAAAGAACGGGGTATTTAATAGCCGGCGTATAGATATGTCTGAGTTTATTTCTCGAACTGATGGTGTTGTGGGAAATGAAAGGTATTTAGATCTCGCTGAAAAGTCGACTCTATATGCAAATCTCAACGCAAAAAGGGTTTTAAATAAAAATCTCGTTAAGGGCGATGTGGCAAAGTTGCATAGACATCAGCTTAGTTATATGTGGCTTGGTATGTCTCCTGGTACCTTGCATATCGATTTCTTTGATAATTTCTTAGTTCAGTTACATGGTCAAAAAAGAATTATAATATTTAAAACCCAAGTAAATGATGAGATATCGTCTAAGCACTATGTTAATTTGCCACTGAACCATGATATTCCTGCTGAAGAGAATAAAAAAGGGAATCCATGGATTAAACCTGAAAACTATTATGACATCATACTTAACCCCGGTGATGCGGTTATGATACCAAATGCAGCCTATCATTGTGCGACAGGCATAACAGCTGATTCAGTATCTTTGAATACGTTCTTTGTGCCTAAGTTTAGAGGAGGGTGCCATAGTCCGTATGCAAGAAGTGATAGTAAAACTCCACGAATTATTAATAATACAATGATTTCTTTGTCTCAACTTTACTATCGTTTCACAAATCGTTCATTAATGAACTCTAATCATTATGAAATATTTTAATTGATAGATAGTTATATCTTTAAAGACACCTCCCGCAATGGGAGGTGTTTTGTGTTAAGTTTTTATTTAGAAGAGTTTTTATGGATATAGTTAGACAAAAGAAAGAGCGGGGGGTGATTAAAAAATATTGGTATATACCAGTGTTTTTTATTGCGTTTTTGGTTTTCTACTTTATTAGTAACCTCATTTCTGATGATATTTATGTTGCAGATGCTGACAGGGTTGTTTTTAGTGAAGTAAAAAATGGAAGGTTTACTGTTTCCGTCAGAGGAAGCGGTGTGTTAAAACCGAAAGAAATTAATTGGCTAGCTTCAAATGTAGATGGGCGCGTAGAAACTTTATATGTTAAGCCTGGCAATATAGTTAAAAAAGGTGACTTGATTGCCAAACTAGATAATCCAGAACTTGTGCAGAAGTTGAAAGAGACACAGTGGGAACTAGAGGCCATTGAAGCTGACGCAATAGCGAGTGAAATTGCAGGGGAGTCGGCTTTATTAGACTTAGAGGCAGTGGTTCTCAATGCAAAACTCGATTTTGAAAAAAGCAAGGTTCAATATAATAGTCAGATTCAATTGCGAGAGAAGAATTTAGGAGTTGTAGCTGAGGTTGATTTTTTAAAAAATCGTTTAGAAACATTACAATCTGAGAAGCGGTGGAAAATTCAGCAAAAACGATATGAGAAGATGCTGGAAAATAACCAAGCACAACTTCAAGCTCTCAAGGCTCGGTTGAAAAAAATGAAAAAGATAGCTGAGCGTGCCCAAGATCAAGTTGATAATTTGTCCGTCATAGCGACGATGGACAGTGTTGTTCAAAATGTGGCAATTGAAAGTGGTCAAAGAGTCCGTATTGGTGACAATATAGCGAAACTTGCTCAAAAAGAAGAACTAATAGCTGAGCTTCAAATTCCAGAGCTTCAGGTCCGATCCGTCACAATTGGTCAGCTGGTTACTATTGACACAAGAAATTACAAAATGACAGGGGAAGTTGCTAGGGTCGCACCTTCAGTAATAAATGGAAAAGTGCAAATTGACGTGGAGCTAGACTTACCTTTATCACCAGACGCAATACCAGATTTAACAGTTGATGGAATTATTACTGTATCAAATATAGATCAAGCACTATATGTAAAAAAACCAATTTACACTCAAAGCCAAAGTGATGCCTATGTATATAAAGAGTCATCGGATGGTCGGTTTGTCGAGCGTACCCGTGTGAAATTTGGTGTAGGTTCAGTAGGTGAAGTACAAATCATAAGTGGCTTAAATATAGGCGATAGAATAGTAGTTTCAGACCCATCACAATGGGAAATGTATGAGAAGGTACTGATTAATTGAGGAAAGGAATATGACAGACACGTCAATTATAGAATTAAAAAAAATACAAAAAATCTTTTTGACTGATGAAGTTGAAACACATGCTTTGAGTGATATTTCTCTCTCAATAAATAAGGGTGACTTCGTGTCTATAACAGGCCCTTCAGGGGGAGGAAAATCTACCTTGCTCTCTTTAATGGGGTTGCTGGACACTTTCAGTGGAGGTGAATATAAAATAGCAGGCTATGATACAAAATCACTCTCAAATTCTGAGCGTTCTGCGATCCGGAATAAAGAAATAGGATTTATTTTTCAGTCGTTTAATTTGATTAGTGATTTGAGTGTAGAAGACAATGTTGAATTACCTCTCGATTATCGCCACGATATAAACAAAACTGAACGTGCAGCGTTAGTGAGTGAAGCTCTTAAAAAAGTGGGTATGGAGCATCGCGCGAAGCATTTCCCTTCCCAATTGTCTGGCGGTCAGCAACAAAGGGTAGCGATAGCGAGGGCAATCGCAGGCTCTCCTACTATTATATTAGCGGACGAACCAACAGGTAACCTGGATTCTAAAAATGCATCTGCGATTATGGATTTGCTACTCGAGCTGA
Organism: Pseudoalteromonas rubra; assembly: GCF_005886805.2. Lineage (NCBI taxonomy): Bacteria > Pseudomonadati > Pseudomonadota > Gammaproteobacteria > Alteromonadales > Pseudoalteromonadaceae > Pseudoalteromonas > Pseudoalteromonas rubra. The sequence continues at coordinate 3,643,086 of NZ_CP045429.1, read as the reverse complement.
ATAAAGCCGGTGCCACTATCTGTATGGTAACGCACGATCCAAAGTCAGCAGCTATGACAAAGAGAGTAATTAATATCTTAGACGGTAAATTAGTCAGTGATGAGGTTGTCAAAACACCAGAAAAATCACTTGGCAAGCGGGCTCAATTGATAGAGGAGAGTTGATTATGCCGTCTTGGAAAGAGTTTAAATACGCTATTAGGATGTTGTTTAAAAAGCCGAAATTTACTCTATTAACAATTATGGTAATGGCTTCTGGGTTAGCGATCAGTGTTTATATATTTTCATTTTTACATACCATGGCTTCTAAGCCACTTGCATTTGAAAATGGACATGAGATTGTTGTTTTTGACCGTGCGCTAAACGGAGTATGGAATCAAGGTGGTGACCTTGATATTCAAGATAGCCGTGATATTAGAGAAAATCTTCAGGGTTTCAAAGAGTTTGTTATCTATCAGCAAACTATTGGAAATGTTACTGGAAGAGATGGCGCTAGGCAGTTCAATGTCATTAAAACCGAATCTAATATGTTCAAATTTACAAGGGTAGAGCCCCTTTTAGGTAGGGGGTTTTTGGAGTCGGACGATAAATTAGGATCGGAACCTGTTGCTGTGATTGGCTATGATATGTGGATGTCATATTTTGGTGGCAATGAAAATGTCATTGATCAGATGTTTACAGTTAATAACCAATCAACCCGAATTGTTGGTGTAATGCCTAAAGGGTACTACTTTCCAAGCACAGCTGAAATTTGGTTACCACTAAAGCCTGATTTTTCAAGTCCAAGGGGCAGCAGCACAGGTTATATGCTAGCGCGGATTTTGCCCAATTCAGATAAAGAAAAGTCTCAGGCTGCGCTGTCTCTTATTATGAAGCGAAATGCGGAGCTGTACCCTTATACTAACGCGGGTGTGGGCGCTTATTTTACCTCTTTGCCACTGGCTGCACTTGGCCAAGATGCTAACAGCTTTCTAATCGCACTTTATATCGCTGGAACAGGCTTACTTATATTAGCAGCAATAAATGTGAGTAATTTGCTGTTTGTCCGTGCGCTTGAAAGGACAAAGGAAACTGCGATTCGTGTAGCCCTGGGGGCACCTAAAGCTCGGCTAGTTATGCAAATGATGTGGGACAGTATTATCATTTGTTCTGTTGGGGGAGGGCTCGGTTTGCTGGCTGTCGCAATTGGTTTGCGTCAAACTGAGGCCGTTACAGCAACATTTAGTGATGATAAGCCACTTTTCTGGTGGAAGATGGGGATTGATGCGTACACCTTAGTTGTTTTCTTCATGTTCGTACTATTCACAGTTGTCGTTACTGGTTTATTGCCCGCTCTTAAATCCACTGGTGGAGATTTTAATAGTGTTTTGAGAGATGGTACCCGAGGCGCATTAAGTCGTAAATCTAGTCGACTTGCGAAAATAATCACTATTAGCCAGATTTTTCTCTCTAGTACATTATTAATTGCCGCGGGTGTAATGGTCATTGGTACATGGTTTGCTACTAATGCAGATTATGGTGCAGATGTGGATGAGTTTTATACAGCGAGGATTCGATTACCAGATGAATCTTATAACAGTGGTGAGAAAAAAACGGCTTTTGTCCACCAATTACAAGAGCGGTTAGAAAACCAAAACGGCATGGGTAAAGTTGCCGTGATGTCGGAAATTCCGGGGATCTATTCCTGGAGACCCACTATGGCTATAGAAGGCCAAATTTATGATACATCAGACAGTTATCCTCGGATTAATTATACTTCTGTTACTGTTGGCTCATTAGATAAAATTGGCGTAAAGCTTGTGGAGGGGCGCTATTTTGATAGTAGTGACATTGGTTATAATAAAAGTACGGCAATAGTAACGGAATCATTCTCTAAGAGGTACTTCAATGGTGAAAGTGCTATTGGTAAAAGGCTAAGGGTTGTTCAGAATGATGGTGATGGGGTTAACTGGATTACAATTTCTGGAGTCGTAAAAAATACCATTCAAGGTGAGCCATTCTCTGAAGTGGCAAATTCTCCAACTGTTTTTAGACCATTTAGCCAACAATCCAGAGAAGGCTTGTTTGTCGCAATGGAGTTGAATTCTCACCCTCAAACACTGGTCCAAAGCTTGAGAAAGGTACTCAATCAAATTGATCCAAATGTAGCTGCTTTCTCAATGAAATCATATCGAGAACGGATAGATCAGAATACCGCGAGTGTGGGTTTTGTTAGTAAAATATTTCTATTGCTGGCTCTGATTGCTCTCTTACTGGCCTTGAGTGGAATATATGGTGTAATGTCTAATTCAATAATACGAAAAACCCAAGAGATTGGAGTTAGGAGGGCGTTAGGAATACCGGATGAGAAAATTATTATGGGTTTCCTCAAATCAAGTATTTCTCAAATGTCGTTCGGCCTGATCCCTGGCGCTATTTTGGGGGGAACGATCGCGTCTATGCTTGGTGCTTTGCTAGGGACCGGGCAGGTTGTTTTGGTTAGTATGATCATTTTTGTAATGTTCCTAATATCGGCTATTGTGGTTGTCGCAACTTTGATACCTATTAAGAAAATGCTTAAAAGTCAGCCAGTAGTATCGTTGAGGTATGAATAGAGCCCTAACTCGGTAGGTATATCCCTTGTTGGGGGCCACTTTATGAGGGATTCGTAATGTTGAATTGTAGTGGGCTGTCAATTCGGACGTTGTGTTATCACCTCAGGCGGCAGCGAGGATGGTAGTCTGCCCTGAGATCATAAACTGCGTCAATTTGTATTGTGCTATTAATAACAGATTGCTTATCGGGTGCGTGTGCTAGGCCTAGGGCCGCTTCTGAATTCACCTCTTATTAAGCTAAAAAATCCGGCTAAAACAGGTCGGATTTTTTATATTTGTGGTTTTGTACTGGTCAAATCCAACCGGATGCTTTCTATTTATAATTTACATACTCGATTGGACTCATATCATCCAGCGAGACAGTGCAGTCTGATCTTGTTGTAATATCTGATGTATTTCTCTACATCAGAGCGCATAGAATAACATTTTGAATGCCCAACATTTAGCAATCATTCATTTTTAAACTTCCAAAAAAACGCTCGACAACTGCATTATTGAGGCACGCTTCTTTGCCGCTCATTGAAGCAATAAACCCGAGCTTCGTTAGTAACGTCTGATAACATATACTTGTGTACTGTGAACCTCTATTACTATGAAATATATCTCCTTTTGGTGGTTTCCTCAGATTGATTGGCATATGTAAAGTTTGTTCTACCAACTAAACGGTCATTCGCTTGCTTAAAGCCCAACCAATAATGCGACGAAAATGTAAATCCATAACAAGAGCCAAGTATATTCAACCCTGAGCCGTGCGCAAATAAGTCAAGTTATTCGCCCACGCACCATTCGGTGCTGATAAATTAAGCTGCCTGCCGAAACATTATCTACAATTTGAGTGTTATGTTTGCTATGAGTCGTCACTTTGTAGGCTTGCCTTTGCCTTACGACAAGCCCTAACTTTTTCGTCAAACGGGGTACTTTAAAACGCCCAATTTTGGAGCCTTCCTTAAGAAGCTGTTTCATCATTTGACGGGATCTCAGGCTTTGCCTGCTCTCTTTAAATAGCGCCTTTATACGGCGAAAAAGGCGAAGCATTTCTGCATCTATTACTTGTGCTAGCCGCTTACACCAATCGTAGTAAGCACCGGATCTGACTCCCATAACCCGGCAAAGTATAAGCGTGGGATACCCGCCAGATTGAATCTGAAGATATTCGTTTAAATCTTGGCTCTTAGACCCTTCAGCTCCATGGCAACGCTGTGTCATAGGCACCTGAATTGGTAACAATGAACTTATTGTCAAAGTTTTTGGCAATTAAAATTCAAACTCAAATTCAAGGTTTAGTCAGAATTGCCTTGGCGGTATCTGTCACAGCCACAAGTTGTGGCTGTATGGCGCGGAATAAGCCTCGATTGAGCCAAGTGCGATTACTATCATCCCGCTTGTTCAGACTAGCTCATCGCACTCACCCAGGCTCTGTCGCAAATCTCTTCTCCTAATGATTTTGTCTGTTATTTTGGATGGCGACTAATAACAAATATAAAAGGAAGGGAAATGAACAAATCTATTCTGAGTCTGGCGTCGATTCTGGGCGCATTGAGCATGCCTGCCCTGGCATCGGATCATGCCAGTTTGCTAAAACAGGTTGAACCTAAAGTGATTGAGTGGCGTCGGGATATTCACCAGAACCCGGAGCTGGGTAACCGGGAGGTGCGAACCGCAGCTAAGGTGGCTAAGCATCTTAAATCACTGGGTATGGAAGTGGAACCCGGGATTGCTTATACCGGTGTGGTAGGCATATTGAAAGGCGCGAAGCCAGGGCCCACAGTCATGTTGCGTGCCGATATGGATGCACTGCCGGTGACTGAGAAGAACGACCTGGCGTTTAAATCGACTAAGACGACCAATTACCGTGGGGTGGATGTTGGCATTATGCATGCCTGCGGGCATGACACCCATGTCGCCATGTTAATGGGCGCCGCTGAGGTGCTGGCAGGGATGCGTGGTGAGTTGGCCGGTAACGTGATGTTTGTTTTTCAGCCTGCTGAAGAAGGCGCACCAGAAGGGGAAGAAGGCGGGGCTGAGTTGATGCTCAAAGAGGGGATTTTTAAAAAGTATCAGCCGGAAGTGGCATTTGGTTTACACATTACCTCTAAGCTCAATGTCGGTCAGCTGGGGTATCGCAGTGGCCCGACTATGGCCAGTGCCGATCGTTTTGAGATCAGTGTGAAAGGAGAGCAAACCCATGGTTCCACCCCCTGGGCAGGTGCCGATCCCATTGCCGCCGCTGCGCAAATTGTCTCCGGGGTGAATCATATCGTCAGCCGTCAGATCAATATCACCAAAGAGCCAGCTATTGTGTCATTTGGCAAAATTGCCGGTGGGGTGCGTAATAACATTATTCCCGAAGAGGTGAATATGGTGGGGACCATTCGTAACTTTGACATGGACAACCGGGCACAGATCTTCGATAAAATTACCCACACAGCGGAGCACATTGCACAGGCTTCTGGCAACACCGCAGAAGTGAATATCATCGAGGGTTATCCGGTAACCGTGAACGATCCGGCTCTGACTGAGCAAATGTTACCAACGTTAGAGAAGGTGTTTGGTAAACAGGGTATGATTGAAATGCCTAAAGTGACGGGGGCCGAAGACTTCTCATTTTACGCCATGGAAGTACCCGGGTTGTTCGTTTTTCTGGGCGGAACGGCAAAAGGCATTGACCCCCGAAATGCGGCCAGCAATCATTCCCCTTATTTTATGGCAGATGAATCTGCGTTTAAATTGGGCACACAGGCACTCACCCAGTTTACTCTGGACTATATGACACAAGCTAAGTAGAGCAGTGGCAGAAAGAGGCCATGGAAGGCCTCAAAATAATCTGCTAAACCTCTATAGACTGAGCATGGTTGAGCTTGTTATGAGGATCTAGCTTGCGTTTAACTTGTTGAAGTTTAGCATAGTTGTGTTTGTAATATAAATGCTGCCAGTTCGGGATATCGACATCGGCATAATTCACATAACAGCCATCCATCACTTCGTCGGCCAGCGGCCCCTTAGCGCCGTACATGGCATGATAAAAGCCATTGATCCAGCCTATGTGATAGGGGTCCTGGGCCGCATCAAACCAGTAGGTTTGATACTGAAGTTTCATAATGGAATCGCGGTGGGAAACGGCAGTGTCGGTATCCGATATCGCGTTGATCTGGCCGCCATAAGAAGACAACTGTAGCATGCCGCCTGGGCTCAGGTAGTCGCCATGGCGCAGTGTTTGCCAGAGTGTTTGAATTTGTGTGTCGGGAAAAGGCTGTTTCATATAAGCCGATTTATTCTTACCCCGTGCGCCAACCAGTGTCCCAGCGCCATACTGAGTGCCATACCACCAGGGCATGCTAAAATAACTGCCCGGCGGCACCGGACGTTGAGGGGCGTTTTCCTGTTCCTGCAAGCCCATATGATTGGTGGTACGTAGCCCCTTTTTTGCCTCCGTGAGTTGTTCTGGGGTAAACAAGGCATCGATAAATTCATCAATCAGGGCAGGATCGCCACTACAATACAGGGATAGTCGAATGTCGCCGCTGCCAGCCACTGAGTTGGGTAGTGCCATGGAAGTGTGTAATGCATTAAATCGGCTATCGGGGCCGTTATGTGTGTACCAGAATTCGCCATAATTACGCAGTAGCTGGGCGAACTGATTATAATCGAACAAGTGCCAGGGCAGGGCAATTTCCTGTAGGTGGATATATGCCGGCACAGGGGGCAGGTCTTTGAAGAAATACTTAGTCACTATGCCGAAGTTGCCTCCCCCACCACCCTGATGTGCCCAGACAATTTCGTCAGCTTTTGCTGATTGACCTTTAAAATAGCTGCGCGGATAGTTGGCCTGTCCGCCCCATTGATCAAAGGTGATTAATTCCACTCCCACCAGGTAGTCACTGCTGAGTCCGTATTGTCTGGAATGAATGCCGAATCCGCCACCGCAAACGTGACCACCAACACCGACGCCAAAGCAGGAGCCGCCAGGAATGATCACGCCAAATTCCTTAAACAGGGTTTTATAGGTATGTCCTAAAGAAGCGCCTGCTTCAACGACATAGTGATCATCGCTGCGATAGACTCGATCCATATTGCTGAGGTCAATAACCACACCCTGATCATTCACCACAAAGCCTTCATAGCAATGTCCCCCAGAGCGCACAGTGAGCCTGAGGTTATTTGCCACGGCCTCTGTGGCAGCCATGTACACTTCATGGGCAGAGCTGCATGCCGCGATATAGCCAGGCTGATTGGGAAACCTCAGGTTAGAACCGGTGAGCATAGAGAGATATCTGGGGTCGTCGGCATACACTTTGTGATACTGACCATACTGAGGACTGGCGGCAGCGGGGTTGCTGAGCATCAGTGGGGCTGCACCAACGGCACCGCCCATAGCCAGGGATGATTTGAGAAAATGACGTCGTGAGGTGGCGATATGTTCGCCTGATTGCTTTTTATTGTGTTCCATAAACACTTCCTTTTTATGTTGTATAAAATGAGGGGACGTAAATGGGATGATTTTTACGCAAATTGAATGTATCAGATACCGGACCGGGAAAGTGTAAAAAACAATCAAAAAAGTGTCATGATGCGAAAAGTTCAAGATGCCGCCGATGTGGATCGGCGGCGGATGGCTTAATCAACAAGCACTTGTAATATTAAATCATCAAAGTAGCTGTCATTGTCGCTGCCCTGATTACGCGTCCCTTGTAGGACAAACTCAATATAGGCTGTGCCCTTGGGTAGCTGTGTTTGCCCGGATACGCTTGTCCACTGTGCAGCCGTTGTGTCGAGCTTTTCACTGTCACTCACCCATTGACGACGGTTATCGAGGAAACGCAGCTGAATGGCGGGCACATCCTTACCACTGTAATTGCGAAGTTGACCGCCATAACTGACGCTGACCCGGCCTGCTTCGATTAATCGGCTGTAGTGCTGCACAGACAGTGTCTGACTGATCTGGCCCTGAGCCGACTCCCCTGTACACACGCCACCGACGGCAAAAAACCGCTCGCCAGTCGCAGGGGGAATAGAGTCACATTGTTGAGCTGTCAGAGACTCTATGGGACCTGCGCCGCTCCAGCCCTGGATACCGGCTTCAGCACCCGGGTTTTGCAGCAGATTGGCTGAGTTGCCTGGTTGCTGAGTAATGTATTCTTCCGCCACGCCAGCAGGTCCCTGATCCGACACTGTGGCGCAGTCACTTTGCTCGGCCAGCTTGAGTGCTAAGTTGTCAAAATAGCTATCATTGTCGGTACCACTGGTACGCTGGCCTGTCAGGACGAAATCGATATAACGGGTATTGGTGGGCAGCGGCGCTTCCTGGACATAGGCCTGCCAGCTGGCAGTCCCGCCTTTAACTTCAGGTGTGCTGCTCAACAGCGCCAGATCTGCATCACGAAATTCAAGGGCAAACGCGGGAATATCGCTGCCACCCCAGCTACGTAGCATGCCCGAGTACAGGGCTTTTAGGGTGCCATTGTCAATATTGGCAGCCCAGTTGCTGACATCAACACGCTGATATGCGCGTCCGCTTTGGCGTTCATTATCACAAACACCACCGACGGCAAAGAAGCGTTCACCCTGATAAGGGGAAACGGAACCACAGGCTTTATCTGTCAGGCTTTCCAACGGCCCTTCACCTAGCCAGCTGTCGGTGCCCAGTTCTGCGCCTGGGTTTTGTAGCAGGTTGTCGGTCAGTTGTGCGCTATCAGTGGTGGTAAATGACTGCGGTTGTGACCAGTCACTCCAGGCCAGCGAGCGGTCTCGCATGCGCATGCGAACGCAATACTGCGCGCCAGGCGTGAGCTGACCCAGTGCAAAGCGGTTAGGTGCGAGGCCTGCACGGGTATCAACCCCATCCCAGATATTTTCATGCTGATACCAGGTATCGATCAGCGGCTGGCTGAAGTCATCGCAGTGACTGCTCAATTGCCAGTGCGCAGCACCAAACAGATCTTTATCGGGATCTGCAAATAAGGTTGCGACTGCGTTGGCACAACTGGCCGGGACTTGTCCTGTGGGGGCCAATATTTCAGGCGTAAACGGTGCAGTGTTGTTTAACCTTACAGTCAGTGTGTCCTTGATCTGACTGTTCAGTGGCACCTGCTCATCGCCCATTGAAATGCGTTTAAGTTCGAAAGCCGGATTGTCACCGGCGGTAACATCTACTACCACAAAGCCATATTCGTCTTCACTGACAGAGAATTCCGTGTAGTCGCGCTGGGCAAACTCGCCAAAGTAATCCAGGTTGCCCCCTGCGGAAGCCACATTCACCATAGTGTGATTGTGATCTCGGCTGGTGCCGCGAGAATAGGCGTGAGTGTGGCCAAAAAAGTGAATACTCGGTTTGTTGCAGCGCGTTGAAAAGGCCTCAAGGCGTTCAACAATTTTGCCGCTGTAATCGGTCTCACCGGCAATCCACATTTCAGATTTATGCGGGTGGTGCATCTGCGCGAAGACAAAATCGGTTTGCGCACGCAGACAGGTTTCAGCCAGTACTTTATCCAGCCAGACGAGCTGTTCATCAATACGGTAATTGGTATTGGTGTCGAGTGACAGCACCCGGATATTGGAATGGTCCTGATACCACCAGTGTTCTTCATAGCCGGGTGTGCCGTTTTCTGGCAGCCGGAAGTATTTAAAGTAGGTTGGAGTATCACGCTCGTGATTGCCGGGGGCAGGATACAGCGGCACGGAGCTGGCCAGCGCTGCAATGGGGGAAAAGAAGCTGGTGCGCCAGCTGTTGTAATCCTGGCCATTGTCGACTAAATCGCCGGGGATCAGGGTCATATTCAGGCCATCGTGTAACGCAAGTCCCAATGCCTGTTGCACATAAGGCAATACACCCTGATTAATGATCTCGCCAAATTTGCCCGGGTTCCCCGAGTCTCGCTGCATGTCACTGACTGCCAGAATACGGCTGCTCTTCTCGGCAGAGGCCAGCGGTGGGGTTCTGAACTGGTGAATATGGCTGTAAGTATCACCGGTTCTGACCCGGTAGAAATACACGCTATCCGGTGCAAGATTTGTTAATTGGACCTCATGGATACGACTCAGCAGATAACCGGTTTCACTGGTGCCGCTGGCTTGCTGGCCCAGCTCAGCGGTGGTGCCCCATTCTACAATGGACTCATCACCACTGCTGGTTTCCCATTTGATCCAGATGCTGGTCGGGGTTGCAGATTGCAAATAGGGGTGGACTGCCAGCCCTTCGGTGTGGGCGTGTGCCTGACCGAGCGTCAGCACCAGGCCCAGAGACAGTATTCGTAGAGAATAGGTCATAGTAGTTTCCTTGGTAATTAAACGAAACGCGGGATTATCCGGGGAACAAGTGTATTGGGAATGTAAACGTTGTGAATTTTTAACGTCTTATTTATGACCCCCACTGGCAGGGGTCTGTGATATAGTAGGGTCATTATGCAGCCGATACGCAGCCTGATGAGAGGGAGCCTAATGTGCGGGTAAGAGTGATCTTTACGTTGGCCTGGTTAAGTTTTCATAGTGAGGCTTATCAGCCAAGTCGGCTTATGCACTTTGTCGATGACTGTCGCTCCGAGCAGCACAGTGCACTCAGGCAGGGTTGCCAGGGTTATTTATTTGGCTTTCTTGATGCGCTCAAACTGAATCCACCGCATGGGGTTGATAGCCAGTGTCTGCAAGCCTGGAACCCGGACACGTTACTGGCTGCACTGGGTAAAGCAATCACGCAACAGCCCGAGCTGGGCAAGCAATTTTATTACGAGGGCATAAATGCATTCATTGACACTCAGTGTGGTGCACGGCCGTCATCATGAATGAACCTAAAAGGTCCGTAACAGCATGAAAAAAATCGCCATTCTGGTCGATGTCCAGAACATTTACTACACCACCAGGCAGGCTTATGGCAGAAGCTTTGATTATAACGGCTTCTGGGAGACGGTATTAAAAGACCGCACTTTGTATCGTGCTTTGGCCTATTCCAGCGAGCCCAACGCGCCTAAGCAGCAACAGTTTCAGAATATTCTCAGAGCCATCGGCTTTGAGGTTAAACAAAAGCCCTATATTCAGCGCGCCGATGGCTCGGCCAAATGTGACTGGGATGTGGGGATCACCCTGGATGCCATGGAGTGTGCGCCACATTGTGATGTGGTGGTGTTGCTGACCGGGGATGGCGACTTTGACTTACTCGCCGAGCGTATTCGCAGCCGTCATAACTGTGAGGTCGAAGTGTACGGCGTGCCTCAGCTCACTGCTAACTCGCTGAAGCGCGCAGCCACCCGTTACATTGCCATTGATGAGCGTTTGTTGCTAAATGCAAAACCAAACCACAACAGGGCAGGCCAGTAGAGATACGACAGGATCTCCAAATTCTCAAAAAAGCTGTAGCAGACCAACACTGCCATCAGACACAGCGCAGTCTGCGCTGTTTTTGAATCTTGCGATGCCCACAGCAAATAGACACTCGAAACCAGCATAGGGACAGCCAGCGCAACCGCGCCAACCATACCTTTGACAAACAACAGCCCATACCAGCTGTGGTGTGAGCCAATCGGCATAAATTCCACCATTTTGGGCCCGCGCTCAACAATGCCATGGCCCCAGATAGGCGCTTCTGCCTGCCAGCGTTGAATGGCAATGTTGGCCAGCGCTTTGCGCACTCTGGTAGAGCCCGGGCGCTGTTGTTTCACGGCCTCGTAAGAATCCATGATTGAATTGTAGATGGGTTCACCGAGTAGCAATATGATAGGGATGGTAATCCCAAGCAGTAGCAGCATCCAGGGCTCTTTAAACTTATCGCTGAACAGCACCAATGGAAACAGCATAATGAAAATGGCGATGCCAGCGCGGGATTGCGATAACAATAGCATGGCCCAGCAGCCAGCAATGGCCCAACGGCGAATTCGGCTATTTGTTTCTTGCAGACAAAAGACCAAGTAAATGCAGGCCATAAATCCGGCCGCCGGAGCCCAGGGTGTAAAGAAGCGCCAACGCCCGGCGCCCGTCTCGGGGTTAATGCCGTAAAAGCTGACCATGAAAAAGCTTTCCCCTGGTCCGCCGATGACCTTCAATGGCGACAGGAAAATATCACCGGGTAACTTGACGACATAAAATGCCACTGAAATAAAAGAGAAAATCAGCGTGTGAATGGCGACAATACAGACCCCGCGGATCACCACTTCTTTGCGAATTTTTGCAAGTGCCGCAATGACAGGAAAAATAGCCAGCAGTGCCCAGCCCTTCATCCAGCCAATGGTGGACTTAATGGTTTGTCCGGTGCCCAAAGACCATTCGCTGTGTGCGACTAGCAAAGCCACGAGCATCAGTAACATGGCGATGATCCACATCCATATCATCGGTGACAGTGGGCGAGGCTTAGCACGCAGGTCCAGATAGCAGCGCATTAAGACCACCATAAAAATCAACCAGCCGATGATGGAGCCCATCACGTACAGCATGCCCAGCATAAAAGTGGGGTAGGTAAGCACCAGACCCGCCCAGACCAATTTTTCTTCTGTGCTGATAAAGCGCTTGTCCTTGAAGGGTAAATAGGCGGTGAATAGCATGCTTGCCTCCGGCTAGTCTGGCTGTTTCATCACAGCGGAAATGATCACCCGGCGTTTGTTGATCATTAGCACGCCCATTGATAAGAAGATCATTGCGGCCAGTGCTGCGGCTACGGCAATGGACTTTTTCGGTGAGAACGAGTTCACAGGCAACGACGGTGGTGACATCAGCTGGATCACCGGGTACGATGCAAAAATATCCGCTTTACCGGCTTCGAGACGCGCCACCGCTGAGGTGAACACCGCTTTTGCCAAATCAAATTCACGCTCCAGGCGCTCCAGCTCGGCAGCTTCTCTGGCGTACACTTTGAGCTTTTCATTGAGTAACTGAACTTCATTTTCCAGCTCAATCAATTTTGCTTCAGACCCTTTTTTGGCGGCAAACGCGCTGATCAGATCTGCAAACAGTTGTGCGCGATTCGGGTTAGACGCCAGATCTGTGGTGTGAAATGCATGGGCTGCATTGATCCCGACCAGACCTTCCGAGCGGGTTCTGAGCGCCAGTTTTGACTGCTCGAAACGCGCCAGCTCCGCTTTTACCATGGGATGACCATCGTCCCAGCGAGAGCGGTATTCGCTTAATTGAGCGGCACTTTTATCCAGTTCAGACAAATAGGCTCTGAACTCACCATCAGATTGCAGGACAAAGGCCTGACCCGCCATGGAAGGGGATACGCCTAAATCGACACTGAGCTGGCCGACAAAATACTCAGCACGGCCAATTTCGGCTTTAACGATGGCAACCTGTTCTTTCAGGTTTGTCAGCGTACGCATTTGCTGGTCAAGCTGATCCCGGCTGATCAGCAAAGAGCGTTGCTGAAAATCGGTAATGTTGCTGCGGGTAAGATTAAGTCGCTCTCTGTACTGATCTAATACTGACTTGATGCTGGCATCACGACGCTGGACTTCATCGGCGCGAAGATGATCAAGCTGGTCCTGCAATGCGTTGTATAAAGCCCAGGCTTTTTTCTCGGCGATACGCGGGCTGGCCCCGGTGATCTCAATTTTCAGGATTGAGGTTTGCTCAGTCAGACGCACTTTTGGACGGCCAAACGCTTTGGCTGTCATGCCCATAGAGTTGGCCGCATTCTCTAGCAGGTTTTTACTCATCAGCATTTCTTTGTAATTCACTCTGGGATTGTAACCCTTGCCAAACGGTGCGCTGGTGGATGACACGACCTGGCCAACTTCATCAAGCGATACATTACTGTTTGCGCCTGTGCCAGGTAACACCATGTCCAGGTCGCTGCGGTATTTTGCGGGTTGTTGCAGGTAAGCGAAAACCAGCAGCAAAATCACAGCATAGCTGACCAGGCAGGTCACCAGATAAGGTTTGTGAAGGGTGCGGTAAACCGCCGCCCTGAACCGTGAGTACGGTGTGGTTACTTGTAGTTGCGTGTTCATGAGTCCTCCTTACTCAACAAAGAGAAGGGTGCCACAATATCGAGCAGCGTCTTTGCGATATCACGCAAATTAGTGATATCTGAATCATAGCAGGCAATCGCATCATTCGGCATGACATAAGGGTTAACATGGTCGCGATAAGACATCCGCATCAGTTCTTCTACGGAGCGCTCGACGACCTGGGTTTGGCCTGTCAATGGGTGGTTGCTGACCAGTACGACGCGACGTGGTGCATTGGTGTATTCTTTACCGCCCACACAGTTGGCTGAAATTGCGGCCTGCAATAACCGGGTGCCATATGGCAGGTTACTGGAAAAACGACCGATTGCCGCATTGGCGTTACTCATCGACGAGTCAATCAGGTTAGACATAAAGACCCGAAACCCTTTGGGCGTGATTTGCGACGGTTTTACCAGATTTGGTTGAAAACACCCGGTGCTCGGTACAATGACCTGATCGCCGGCAATCAGTACGTGGTCAGAAACGGGCTGTCCGGTCATGATGCCGGTCAAATCTGCTTCAATGCGCCAGCCCTGGCGTACCAGAATCACCTGGTCCAGCTTGGCATCAGGACGTACGCCGGCAGCAGCACGTATCGCTTCAGACAGCAGACGCTGCTTAGAGTGATCACCTGACGCGGCGACTTGCTGATCTAATAACTGCTCAGGTAATTTTGCATTGATGGTGACCCGGCCCGGTGAAAACACTGCGCCAGACACCGGGACTTCAATGGCCGCCCAGGTTTTTACTTTTACCGTGACATCTAACGTTTGAGCACGGAAAATTTTGGCCCGGATCAGCGCCAGTTCAACTTTTTGTGCCAGCGCTTTGGTGGTCAGGCCCGCGGCATAGATGGGCTCGATAACGGGCAGTGTCAGTGCGCCAGAGCTGTCCAGTACATAGTCACCATTGAAGCCCTCACCGTATTCCATTCTGACCTGGATTAGGTCACCCGGGCTCAGTGGTGCAGCGCCGAATACCCCACGGTGACTGGATTCATAAGGATTCAGGCCTGGTGCGGCAAGTGGAATAGGCTGGTCGATGCGATAATTCGCTGCGGCTGCAAAGTTGTCCGCGTCGGTGCAGGTCAGGCGAGAGGCAAACACGGAGTTAGACTGACCGAATTGCGTGCCAACCGCATGCGGCATGCCGTAGAAGTCCTCGTCATTATAGTCCGGGCTGAGTGTGCATCCTGTACCAAGCACACACAGTACGAGCGCACAAGTGCGGGTCATCAGGGCTGTGATTGAAGTGGCTGGTCTCATAATGTGCTCCTTGGAGGTCTGTCTCTCAAAGTGGTCTTAATAAGAGAGGAGCATAATTTGAGCCAACTTTTAAAATTTATAATAATCAAATGTTTAAGTTTTTTTGGGGCGGATTTTTGCGTGGTTTTTTGTATTTTGCAAAGCAGTTTCAAAATGAAAAGAAGCCAGCAAAAGCTGGCTTAAGGGCCTTAGGAGCGAGGTGGATCACCTGTTTGTTGCTACGACAAGCAGATGATCATTTTGGCCCGGGAGCGAAGGATTAGCCCGCAGGGTGTTTATTCGACTGGCCCACAGTGCGCATCGCCAGTTTTTCTGCTCGATCGTACAGCGATTTTGGCAACAGACTGGTCAGGGCACAACACCAGGTGAGTGCTGTGCGGCCAGGCTCTTCGAACAGAATACGAATATCTGTGAATAACGCCTGATGTATCAGCTTTATTGCGGCTGATGTGTTACGCGACTGCACGGCACGACGACTCAGGTATCTGAGCTGATAAGCGCGCGCAAGCGACCCACATTGTCTGAAAAACTGCGCATGGCTACGGCGATGCTTATTGACCGCCGTTTCCCAGCTCTGATATTGCTTTTGCAAGTTGGCTGACAGGCCACTGGCGTTGACGCGATAATAAGTCAACGCCTCAGGGATCCCGGCGAAGGTGGCCTGAGTGTATAGTGCCAGGCGCAGCCACATCTCAATGTCTTCAGACTGTCTCAGGTTTTCATCAAAGTACTGTCTCCAGCTGCGGGTCTCATCGTGAAACGCCACTTTTTCCAGCGCAGAGGCACGGATCACCGGTGCAGAGCCATTACCAACGGGGTTACGACAAAAAATGGTCTTGGCATCTATGTTGTTCAACTTGGGAAACTGGCCAATGCCCAGTTGTTTATTGTCATCATCGACAAACAGCGAAGGACAGTAGCTGACATCAACCTGAGGGTTCCGATTTAGGTGCGCAATGTGTTTTTCGAGCTTATCAACCGCCCAATAATCGTCGGCATCCAGCAAGGCGATATAAACGCCTCGTGCATTACGGATCCCGGTATTACGGGCCCCGGATAAGCCGCGATTTTGCTGACGAATGATATTGATGCGATGATCTTTATAGTCCCTAAGATAGCTGAGTGTGTTGTCACTGCAGCCATCATCAACACAGATCACTTCAAAATTCTGATAGGTCTGGTTAAGTACCGAGCAGATACATTTATCGATATACTTTTCAACGTTGTACATAGGGATGATGATACTGACAACGGGTTTTGAGTTAATTACATAGTTAGTCATAATGGGCTCCGGATCATGAAGAAGATTTTGCTGCGCTGACGTGGAAGTGTTTCAGCGCAATGTCTGCCGCCGGAAAGAGCAGCCACAAAGCACTGCAACTGACCAAAACAGCAGCAAGTAAAACGGGTTGACCTGGCTGTATCATTAACAGCCCTGCCAGAGAAATCAGTAAACAATATGCGTTAAGCTGGCACTCTCGTGCATAACGACCATTAGCGCGAAGCATCACTGCGTAGCTATCTACCCACACGGTCGTTGTCGCTATCAGGCACAGCAGTGCGCTGGTGGTAAAGCTGCCCTGCCAGTTGTTGCTGAATAACAGCGGCACGTACCAGGGCACCAGTAACGCCTGAACAATGAAAATGACAGAGACAGAAGCTGTGATGGCCAGCAACAGGTGACGATGTCTGCGCTCAAAGCTGCCTGTATTTTTTAGTTTGCAGACAAACGGGTAGAGCGCGGTGGTGTAGGCTTGGGCCACGGATATGGCCAGCCCGACGCCCACACTTTTAGCAAAACTATATAAACCGAACAGCTCTGGGGTTAGCAGGCGAGCCGCCACAAACATGTCCATGTTGACACGCAGTGAGCGCAGGATCTCACTGCCAGCCAGTTGCGTTGATGCCCGCAGCAGCCGGGAAAAAACGGCCCGACTGTAGGCGCCAGCCAGGGGCGAAGACTGCATGAAGGCAAAGCAGCCAAGCCACAGTAACGTGAATGCCCATTTACCAACCACGACGGCCAGCAGGCCTGCATCAAGATAAAGTGCAGCGGCCAGGGCGAGGTTTTCGGTGATGATACAGACGCTGCTGATCAGGCCAAACAAACCCATCTGGTTTCGGCGTTGCATCAGAAAGACCTGATTACACACCAACGGGAAGACCAGGTAAGTCAGGGCCATCAGGGCGACCAGGTGCGTCATGTCCTGGCCAGGAAATATCCAAGTACTCGCCAGTGCAACAAGTATTTGCACCACACACAAAGCGCCACAAAGCAGCCACTGAAGTAATAACCCATTTTTTAAAAATGCGGGCAATTCATCATCGCTGGCACGGATCACCTGTGCCCCCGCGCCTGAGCGAAGCAGTAGTCTCAGCACTTCATGCAGTGTCAGCGCAAGCATGGCTGTACCATATTCGGTCGCAGACAAGCAGGCTGCCATGGCCATGATGCTGATCAGCCGCGAAGCCTTGGCAACCACTTCTGCACCAATCAGGTACGACGTGTTGCTGAGCAGGGTCCGCATTGTGCTGGATGAATGAGTCATGGTATCGCGCTCTTTTTTATCAGATACCTTTACTAACCAAAATTCGTACCAAGACGGGTGAGTACAAAAAATAAACCGAGAATTGATTTTAATCGTTTGTTTTATATGGTTTTAATAGGTTGGTTGAGATGGTGACGCCCAGTTCGAAGGCCATAGACTGAACAAATTTAGTCACGGGGGAGGAGTGCAGATCGCATTTTGCAATGGCGATTTTGCAATTTGCAATCTGCATAGATAGCGTGCCTGAGGGGGTCAGGCGCCGGTTTTATTGTCCCCCCATTGCTGTATTTTGCGATACAGCGTTGAGGGGCTGACTTCGAGTAAACTGGCTGCTTTGACCACATTGTCATCACAGGCTGCAATGGCTTTTTCTATGGCGATACGCTCAACCTCGGCGAGTGAACAAATCTGATTGGCAGAAGGGGCATCTGGTGGCTGAGGGGCAGCATAGCCATTTTCCTGCACCGCCACCGGTTGCGGCATTGGTGTACTCTGAGTTGCAGAGGCGCTACCAGATTGGCCATTGAGCAAAGCCTGGGCATCGCTCGGCTTGAGCTTAAGCTGCATTTGTAACGTGTCTTCGGTGATGAGGGGACCATCGGACATCACCACACAGCTGTGGATCAGGTTTTCGAGCTGACGTACATTACCCGGCCAGTCATAATTTACGATGAGCTGTTCGGCGGCAGCTGAAAAACCAACAAAGACTTTGTTTTCGATTTCACTGAACTTGCTCAAAAAGTGCTGCGCAATTTGCAAGGCATCGTGATCTCGTTCATGCAATGCGGGCAAGTCAATGGCAATGACGTTCAGACGGTAAAACAGGTCTTCACGTAACCGCTGGTCGGCAATGGCCTGATGCGGCTCGCGGTTGGTCGCACAGATAAAACGCACATCGACCTTTTCTTCTTTGCCGCTGCCGACCTTCTGGAAAGTACCTGACTGGACAAAGCGTAAGATCTTAGCCTGCAGGTTCATGTCCATTTCGCCGATTTCATCTAAAAACAGGGTGCCGCCGTCGGCTTGTGTGGCTGCGCCATCGCGGTTAGTGACTGCTCCTGAGAATGCGCCTTTGATGTGACCAAAGATTTCTGATTCCATCAGTTCACTGGGGATCGCCGCACAGTTGATGCACACCAGCGGCTTATCTTTGCGTGTACTGGCGCGGTGAATGGCATCGGCGGCCAGCTCTTTACCCGTCCCACTGGGCCCGGTGATAAATACATTGGCCTGACTGGGACCGGCTTTTTCGATGGCTTTATACACCATTTGCATGGCAATAGAGCCCCCAACAAAGCGATAAAACTGCGACTTGATTGAGCTATGATAGCGCTGCAAGCTGGCCCGCAACATATTCCTTTCAGCCACCAACATTTTGGTCTGAACGGCCTGCTCGAGTGTGAGTTTGATATTGCCGATGTCGAAGGGCTTTTGCATATAGCCCCATACCTTGCCCTGGTTAATGGCATCAATGAGGTCTTCCACTTCGGTGAAGGCGGTGAGCATCATGCGAATGGTGTCCGGAAAGCGCTCGGCGACCTGAGCCAGAAACTCAATGCCAGACATATTGGGCATCATTTTATCTGAAACAACGACGTCGATAGGGTGTTGTTCTAACAAGGCCAGGCCTTCTTCTCCACTTGACGCGGTGAACACTTTATAGGGCTCATTTTTAAGCGCGCGGGTGAGGGAGCGTAGAATAAGGGGTTCGTCATCGACGAACAGCAAGGTAATGTTAGTAACCGGTTCCATGTAATCCTGCCTGAGTTAACGCGTGTTAATAGAAGTATTACACAGTCTTAGACAATTTGAAGCATTTATATACTGGAGTTTACGGTGAACAATAAAACCGCCTGCGAAGAGACGCACAGGCGGTTTTGCGAGGAACTATCATTGTTTAATTGAACTGATGTGCCACTGTGGTGGCTTGCATATTCAGCTCGGTGAGTAAATGATTACTCTGTAACATACCATCTACGCTGATCAGCAGGGTTTTGTAATTAACCGGAATATCCAGTGTCATGGTGATCTGTCCGGCACTGTTAAAGCGTGCCGTTGCCAGCAAGGCTTTGTCGGCCATCGCCTCGTCCTCATAGCTTTCAACCACCTCATGCATGGCATAGACTTTCACCATCTTATTGGCCAGACTGTCCCCCAGCACATCCTGGCCACCCAGATCTAAGGTCACTGTTTTACTGGTACTGAAGTTAAAATCTGCTTTGACATGCAAGTCGTTAGAGGTTTCAGCCTGGCTGTCCAGCAATGTCGGGTCCGGCTCATAACTTGGTGCAGGCTCTGTCGGCTCGACTGGTGTTGCTGCGCCGTCGTTCTGTGTCTGATTTTGACTCTGTGTGGTCTGGGTTGACGCAGGTGTGCTGGTGTTATTTGCCGGTGCTGTGGCCGTATTACTGCTGCTGGTTGAGGTGCCCGTTGAGCCACCTTCACCACCACCGCCTCCGCAGCCACTTAAAGTGAAACAAACCAAGGTTAAAGCCGAAAGTTTAGTTAATGTATTCATGGTCATATCCTCTTAGTGTGCGCTGAAAGTGTGGGTGGTGCGTTCGTTGGTCATAAACCAGTCCTGAGCCTGTTCGCCATTACTTTCCACCCAGGTTTCGTAGGCAGGATACGCCCAGATTACGTCGAGATATTCTCTGGGGTAGTGCCAGTCATTACTGATCATTAAGGCCCAGGGCAGATTCTCGGCTGTTCTGAAGTAGCGGCCCGCTTGTGCGTCTGAGGTATCATCGGCTGTACTAAAGCGGTTAGCATCAAACTTGTCTGTTGGCGGGAAATCTGCCATGTGGATTTCCAGTGAACGATCTTGGGTTCTGTACAGGAAGAAATCGAAATCGTTGATGCTCATTGCATCCAGGCTTTGTTCAAAGCTAACATCGAAGGTGTATGGTACAGGTTCAAAGTAGTCGCAGGTCATCACCGTATTAAAGTGCTGGCACTGGCCAGACTGACCTGTGGTGGTAAAGACATGGGTATTGCTCCACAATGACAACACGGCGTTGGTTTGTCCGTCCTCTGCCGTTTTGTCATAGCTTTCACCGTCGACCGTGAGTGTGGCTTGTTTAATCAGTGCCGGATTACTGTTCATCAGACGTAGCCCAAAACCATTCTGGTAGGCTGCACCGCGCGCCGTGATCCAACCATTGATGATGAAACCGCTGATCTGATTATCGGCATTGTAGGTAAAGCGAATGCGTTGTTTAACTACCAGGTCGTTCATGTCGTGGTCACCGCGTGCAGGCCAGTTATCTTCGAAAGCGAGTGTCGTGACGCCTTCTGCGCTCGGATAATATTGACTGTAGGCCCGGTCAAAATCGTTGGGGAATTCATCCAGCTCATCTTCAATGCCATCGGCATCGCTGTCGTTTTGCTCCGGCATAACGGTCAGGTTGAGGGCGGATATGGCAGTAGCGGGTGAGCTTTTTACGCTGAATACCGCATCATTAAAGTCGTTGTCTCCCCAGGTACGGGGTAAGTCTTCGAAGCCGATGACTACTTCCTGCTGCTCTTCATCCAATAGCAATACACAGTGCTGACGCAAGGTTTCGTTGCTTTCCGGGTTGAGATCAGACAATGAGTAGTAGTAGGGAGTTTTAAATGGTTTTACACCGGTGTAATACCAAAACCCGTTTGCTGCAATAAAGAAGCCAATGCTGGTGCCTGCCGGAAACTCGCCAATACTGACCCGGTGGCCATTGGTCAGATGTGGGTAGCTGAGGTTTGGAAAGACGATGGTCTCCTGCACCTCTTCAGGTGATTGCGGCGGATTCTCCGGGTCGAAGGTAAAGTAACCAAAGGAGTTTTTGTAGCCCGCGCCTTCGTGGATAAATGTCACAAACACTTCAGCGTCTTCAACCAGGTGTATGGTAGAACCTTCGTCACCTGTAATGAAGGCTTCATTGATTCGTGCTTCAGGCAGTGCGTTTTGAATGCGCTGAAAGAACTCCGGACTGTATTCGTCACGTGCATAGATCATCGAGTCGGGCTTGCCGGTAGACTGGTTGTAGCCTGAAGGCCAGGCTTCGCCAGACTGAAATTGCCAAACATATTGACCATCTATCTGTTCGACTGCAGAGGCTGCAAAGGATATTAGCCCGGAGGCCATCAAAGGGTAAAGTGGGTTAAGCAGTTTCATCATATTCGCTCCAGTTAAATTCAATCTTGTACTTCTGAGTTGGATATTTCATGAAGTGTGCCAAAAATTTAGTTGTTATTTATCAGTTGATTATGATTTTTCGTTCTGTGGTATCGGGGTTTTTTGCAAATTGCACTGCATTGCGCTTTGCAAACAAGAAAATGCTGACCGACAGCGATTAACCGAGAGCATGAAAAGCCAGCCTATGCGGTGTTTTCTATAAACGGTGCAATACTTGCTTCACGAGAGAGGGAAGATAAAGGAGGTCGGTATGCAATCGTCTCAAACAGACACTTTAATATTTAGCGTGGCATTGAATGGGTATCAGTGGCGTTACCGACGTTATCTGAACAGTCAACGTCTCTATGCCAGGCGCATGGGCTATGATTATGTGGTCGTCACACGGCCCTGGCTGAATCGGCTGGGCGCTGAGTGCTGCTGGCTGAAGTTGTTTTTGTTGAAAGCGGCGTTACAGGCGGGTTATCAACAGGTGATGTTTGTTGATGCGGATGCCTGTATCCAGCCTGCGTGCCCGGCACTGGATAAATTGGATGACGCCGAAAAGTTCCTGTTTCTGGCTCGGGGTTACAGTGGGGCGTTTAACTCAGGCGTGATGCTGATGCGCAACTGCCCACAGGCAATTGAGTGGCTGGATACACTGATAGCTGCGATGACCGAGCCGGTGGCTGAATCCCGGGGAATTGGTTGGGGAGAAAATGGCCATGTGATCCATTATGCACAGGATTGTGAGGGCGTCGGTGAGCTGGAGCGACGCTGGAATAACACCTGTGAGCCACACCTGGATGACTATATTCGTCACTTTAATTACGGACCGCTGAAATGCTCAGTGGTGGATAAATGCTTCCATACGTTGATTTTCAAATGTTCACGTCTGTTGCTCGGGTATAGTCTGTCCCGCCCGGACGAGCAAGCGGATAAGCTCGCTGTGGTGCAACTGCGCATTCCAGCGGCGCTGAGCCAAATCCAGACGTTGTATCCAGGTTATTTTTCCTCCTTATAAGCGTCACATCGACGCTTTTCAAAATAAGAAAATTCTCAAAATGCAATGCAATTTAGCTGAGAATAGAACCCCAGAAAAACTTAAAATTCAATTTAAATCAACACTTTAAATTTTGGCATGGTCCTCGCTATCTATTCGATGTAATCAACTGAACAGCGGAGGAAGCGATGTCTACTTACTTAACCACACACTCAACACACGCAAGTGAGTCAGGTGCTCGCAAAGCACTCAGAGTCAGCGCTGCATTGCTGTTAGTTGCCGCTTTAGTACCGTTGTTCTGCTTCAATTCGCTGGCTGCGCTAATCTGTTTTAAAGCGCCGTTGAGACGCCAGACCTGGATCGATGTGAGTGCTCAGCCTGTGTCGTTGCTCGGCTGGCAGGTCGGCGTATTCAAGCGCAGCGCAGTGCTGTTAAATGTTGTGAGTGGTCGTATTCGGTTCGTCGGTAACCCGCTGCTACGTGACGGCGTGAGCATGCCCCGTGTGGCGCGTTTACACTCTCCCTGCGGTCAGCCTGGACTATTCGATTGTCTCTGGTTGCATAGCCTGACCGGGCTCAGTGCGGATAAGCCACTCGCGTTGCTCCATGCGCAGCATAACCAGTCTTTGTTTGCAGATGTTTTATTAGTATTTAAGGTGATCTTGTGTCTGGGTTTGTATCGCAAATCGGCAAGTACCCCGTCGAGCAGTGAATTGTTTGGTATTCCGTTTAGCAATACGCGCATGCAGGCTGCAGTGGATTGGGTCGTAAAAGGGTCGGCGGAAACAGGTACACAGGGGTGCCAGTCGGCTTACTACATCAATGTTAACTCGGTGAATTTATCGGCTGGTAACGCACAGCTATATCAGGTTTTACAAAACAGCGACCGGAATTTTATTGATGGCTCAGGTATGCGGATCGCGGCTCGAAAAGCGGGCATGAACTTGGCCGACAACAACAATGGCACCGACATGTTGCCTGGGCTTTGTCAGGCTGCCGCTGAAAATCAACGGTCCCTGTTTTTACTTGGTGCACAGCCCGGTGTTGCACACAAAGCCGCTGCCAACTTGCGCCAGCAATACCCGGGCTTGCGTATCGCGGGTGTGCACCATGGTTATTTTGATGATGATGATCAGGCTGTCGACTGTATTAATCAAAGCGGTGCCGACATTGTACTGGTCGCCTTGGGTTCACCTCGCCAGGAACTCTGGATAGATAACAACAAGCATAAACTCCAGGCGCAGTGTGCGCTGGCGGTCGGCGGCTTATTCGATTTTTTCTCAGGCAATATAGCGCGTGCTCCCATGTGGATGAGAGAGCTGGGCCTTGAATGGGTTTGGCGTCTGATCCAGGAGCCCAAAGCCAAGTTTAACCGCTATGTGCTCGGTAACCCGATTTTTCTATTCCGTGTTTATGTTTTACAACAAGCTTTGCGAGGACTTTAATCATGTATAGCATCAAAAAAACCACTGCAACTCAGTACAATACAATGTCATCATCTGCTTCTGAGCAAACCAAAACAGATGGTCGTCACCATGGTATTCCAGCCTGTTTACAGCGCCTGGCTGCGATTACTGGATTACTTTTACTCAGCCCGTTTTTACTGGTGCTTATAGCGCTGATCAAGCTGGAAAGTCAGGGGCCATGTGTATACAAACAGGTTCGGGTAGGTAAACTGGGCCGCCGTTTTACCATGTATAAGTTTCGTTCTATGTACATGCCTGAAGATCCACGCTTTCGCAATCCAGACCCGGCACAAAGCGACCGTGAAGGTGTGTGCGCTAAATATCGTAATGATCCGCGTATTACCCGTATTGGTGCTTTCATTCGCAAGTACTCAATCGACGAGTTACCCCAGCTGATGAATGTGGTACGGGGAGACATGCTGTTGATAGGTCCGCGCCCAGCGCTGGAAAAAGAAGTACACGCATACCAACCACACGAGTTAGGCCGTCTTAACAGTGAGCAGGGGCTGACTGGCTTATGGCAGGTCACCGGCCGCGCCGACACGACTTTTGCACAGCAGGTGCAGCTGGATAAGCGCTACATCAGTGAGCAAAGTGCGCTGAATGATGTCACCATTTTGCTTAAGACCATTCCTTGCGTCATTGGTGCCAAAGGAGCCTACTAAATTCATTGAGGGAGCACATTGTGGATCACACCTGTCTTTTCATGTAGAGCCACCGCTTAGTCGGTGGCTTTCTTTTTGCAAACCAGCTTTTTTATTTTGGTAATTCACTCCAGACAACGCATCGCCTTTTGCAAATTAAGCATTCGCAATCTGCTTAATATTTCAATAAATCATTTAAAAATAATAACTTAAATCCTGGCACGAGAGCTGCAATACCTAAGTATATTAACTTAACGAGGCATCACAATGGCAGCAAAAAACAAAGCATATATTGTCGGCTACTACGGCATGCGCAACAGCGGTGACGATGCGCTTATGCTGGCATCAGCAATGGGAGCCCGGCATTTTCTGGGCAGTGAACAGGTCACTGTCAGCGCGCCTGACGATGACGCACTGGTGAATCAGATTGGCTGTGTTGGACAGCAGCCACTGCTGTTTCGTGGTCACCAGCGGTTATGGCACTACCGTCATGCGTATGGGGCACAGCACGTTATTTTTGGTGGTGGCTCTGTGCTACATAGTAGCCGTGACATTGCACTTAAGCGTCATATGATGGCACTGAGTGGTCGTAAGCAGTCCATGGCACTGGGCGTTGGCATTGAGCCATTCAAGACCCTGGATGATGAAAACCAATGTAAAAAGTTCCTGTACGAATGTGGACTGGTTACCTTACGTGACAAACAAAGCTATGACATTGCCGAGGCGCTGGCGCCTCATGCGAACCTGAAGCATACATTTGATCTTGCGCCTTCTTTACTGCATCACCTGCAAGGCAAATTGAATCCGGTTAAGCGCCAGGGGATTGCATTTAATTTTTGCCCACAATCTATCGATGCGTTTGGCAATGTGAATGAGCACAACGAGTTGCGTCGTATTGCGAAAGCGGTTGACCTGATCACGACTGTATGGAGTTTTACTAACGAAGACATTTATCTGGTTGATTTGAATGATCAAACAAAAGGCAGCGACAGAGCCATTCACGATAAAATAGTCGCTCGTCTGCCAGATTATGTGAATGTGAAGCGGGTCAGCTATGTGCCGAACCCTGCCAGTATTTTACAGTGTATGGCGATGTTCCGGGTGATGATTGGTATGCGACTGCATGCGCAGATATACGCTTACATGACACAAACCCCGTTTATCAGTCTGCAATATCACGCCAAATGCACACAGTGGTGTGAACAAATTGGCTTGCCGGCGCAGTATGCATTTGACGCCAATGAATTTAGTCCGGATACCTTATTTCGGGTGATGTATCGCGGCCTGGAGCGCGGCTTCGATGCCCCCAGTCTGGCCCTTAACCAGGCTATCACTTTATCTCTTTCTAACTGGAGCGAAAACTATGAACACTATTCAATTCACAGTCGTTATTCCACTGTACAATAAGAGCGAGTGCATTGTCCGGGCACTGCAAAGTGTTCATGCACAGCATTATCAGGCTGCGGAAATCATAGTGGTGGACGATGGCTCTACCGATGACAGCCCGCAAAAAGTGATTGATCTGGGTCTGCCAAACCTACGGTTGGTACGTCAGGCTAATCAGGGTGTCTCTGTTGCACGCAATAACGGCGTTAAAGTTGCCTCTTCAGATTATGTGGCGTTTCTTGATGCCGACGATACCTGGAGTCCGTTCTTTCTGGCACGCATGGCAGAATTGATCCAACGTTTTCCTGCGGCCGGACTGTTCGCCTCTCGCTATCAGAAGGTGCTCGATAATGGCGAGTACATCGACGCCAAAATCGCTCTGACCGACTGGACGCCAGAAGGGTATGAGATGGACAATTATTTTGAGGTAGCGGCCAATGGCGACTTGCCTTTTACTATGTCGAGTCTGGTGGTTGAGAAGGGGGCCTTCAATCAATTGGGCGGCTTCCCGGTAGGAGAATGGATGGGTGAAGATCAGAGCTTTTATGTTCAGGCTGCCTTGAAATCGCGCATTGCGTATTCTCCGGCCATTGAGAGTTTTTATTTTCTCGGAGCGCCAGGCAGTGCCTGCGATAAAGCGCCGCCAACGCAGCTGTGTCCTTTTGCAGAGCGCTTGCTGACAGCCGTTAAAAATGGCGAGGTCACGCACATAGCCATGGCGCATAAATACGTTGCCACGCATATCTGTGATTTGGCCAAGCGTAATATCAGGCATCGTTTGTATGGCCATGCACTACGCTTGCTGGCCAACCCGGTAGCACGTGCCAAGCCATTGCACTGGAGTGCTTATCTGTTGCTGAGCCTGACAAAAGGCGCGTTATCACGCATGTCACTGGGTTTGATACGGTGATAACGGCGCATGTGCTATTTACTGTCGTGCTCTGAGGGTGTCAATGATGCTGGCATCCACCCAATAGATATCAACATTCTTGTTGTCGTCACTAACACCGCGGTTAAATAACAGATACTTACCATCGGGTGTGACCGTGGCATAGGCATCCCATTTATCTGAGTTGACGGCAGGGCCCATGTTGATTGCGGGCCCCCAGCTGCCGTTTTTTTGTTTAAAGCTGATATAGAGGTCGGAATCACCAAAACCGTCTTTGCGTTTGCTGTCCCAGATCAGATAGCTTTCATCGGGTGCAATAAAAGGGTGGGCGGTCATTTCACCCGAATTGACCACTTTGCTCATGACCCGTGGTGCTTGTCGCTGACCCTTCACTAGCTCAGAAATGCGTACTACCTTGCTTTTATAATCATCAAAGACATAAGTGCCTTTGCTGGAAGCGGACAAGCGCATAATGCCCCAGTCTTCGCGGTCAAACATCGGGCCCAAACTCCGGGGCTCTGACCAGCCGTTGCCCTGACGATCCCGGTAGTCTTCTGCCATATGCATGCGCTGACCATCGGGTGAGAAGCTGACTTCGCCGGTGCGTAAAAACTCGGTGAACTTGACCCACTGATTGTTTTGTTGTCTGAAGCCAATCACGGTTGGACGAAAGCCCGTTTTTTCAGGACCCGCATAGACGCCCCGGTCAAGGGTAAAATAAAACTCCTGCATGCCAGGTGCAAACACGCCTTCAAGTTCCCAGTCACCTTTGGAGATCAGGCCCGGCGCAAAGGGTTCGGCAATCATACCGGGTGGTGTCTGGCCCATCAGAGGCCCCTTGGTGGAGGCGAATTCCGCTTCTGCGTGAGATTGTCCGCTTGCAAACGTTATACAGGCCATGGCGATTATTAATGCGTTGGATTTCATAGCGATACCCCTTCTGAAGCGCGTTCTGATAGCCATTTGACGGCACGGACACCGGTCAATGGCGCGGCAGTTTGGTGCGTACCATCTATGACGGCCAGTTCCACATGCATAGAAGGGTTATTCTGCTGATTTAAAAATTGATAAAAGTCATTTATGTGCGGGCTCAGCTTGGCTTCTTCCGTGCCATGGGACAGATAAACATTGGCTTTCGCTTTGCTCAAGGCTTTATTGCGGGTTTTGATGAGTTGCGCCAGCCGCCATACTGAAGGGCTGCCCAGCAGATAATTGTCAAAGGTATCGGGCTGTGTCAGGAGTGTGTAAGCGCCAAACAGCCCACCCATAGAGTATCCAAAGTAACTGTCGCTGTCGGGTTTAACGCGATAGTGTTGTTCAATATAGGGCTTGACCTGACTGCGGATAAAGTCGATGTGTGCGTTGGCCCCGCCAAACTGGTATTTTGCCTGATTCTCGGGGTTGCTCGACGGTGCAAAAGAGTAATCTCTAAAGCGGCTGACATGGGCTCCCTCTTCTTTCATCAGAGGAGCTGGTATATTGGTTTGCCAGGAAATCCCGACCAGAATGGCGTCTTCCATTAGAAAGTAGGCGGCAGATGCCAGCATTTCAATATGCCAGGCGGCATCGGTGTAATACAGTACGGGATGGTGTTTTTCCGCTGTGTAATTTTCCGGAAGCTGGATGATGAGTTGATATTGGTGGTTCGTATCAGTTTGAGTCAGCGGCACAACCTGAGTTCGCGGTATTTCATAGGGCACCGTTTTCATACTGGCCAGCAGGTTAAAAGACAGCAGTAACAGTGATAGTGTCAGGGCGCGTTTTATCATGCGAATTCCTCTCGATGTTCTCGTGCTTGGTTACAACAGCAGATGTGCTGAAATCACACTGTATCCAGGCTGAGATAAAAGGCATGACGTTACCTTGATGTTAGGCTGAATTTAGGCTCTTTTATTTTAAAATTATATATATCAATTGCTTATGAGTCTTTATCTGAGCTTGGACGGTGAAGGCTGCTAGATAGCAGGGTCATTATTGATAATGTGATGCGTGTAATTGGATGAGTTGTTGAGATGTATAACTGTGATAATGGTGCCTGCTAGCCATTACATGAATTCTTAAGTGGGACGCGCCGCTAAGCTAAAAATTGGCTGCTGGCACCTTTTGTGGGTGCCAGCCGGGAAGGTCATTGCTGACATTTTTGCGCAGTGATGTCTGCTTCCGTCAGGGTCATTTTGCGAGGAGAAATAACGACTTTCTCACTGGCTGAACCGACTACGAGTGAGCCACTGCCAACAGTGATGTTGCCACCATATATAATGTACTGAAGCGTTTTGTATTCATCTACCTCAAACGCCAGGCTTGGGTTTGCGTTTTTAAGCTTAAAGTGGCGCAGGTTCTCATCATATTCGAAGCTCAGGCCGTTGAACTTTTTGTTAGGGGTGGAATCAGACGGTGCCGCATAACAGGCTTTATTGCCGCCGACACTGTCGTTCAGATCATCAAAAACCTGATATTCACCAGCAGCAGTGATCACAACAATCGCCTTATCGCCTTGGTAAGTGGCATCGTAAACGCCAGCGATAGGTGCAAACTCGTCAGACTTTTCAGGAGTCTGTGTATTACCAGTACTGGTAGTGGTGTTTGTTTGCGTTTTTGACGATGTATCGGTTACCTTGTTGTCTGAATCAGAGCCGCCGCCACAAGCTGCAAGCGTGAGTGAAACAAATAGAGGCAGAAGTGCTTTTTTCATCTTAAATCGGACTACTGTAATTTTAAAGGGGCCGAATTTTATTCAGTTGTTGTTCTTTTTGCAATAGAAAGGTATCAATTTTGGAAACGCATATTGTGCGTGCTGGTGTTGCGCGGGCAGGCGCGTTGATAACTGATGTTATGGGTGTTGGAGTACAGTCATCGCCATCGCTGAGGCTTATGACTGTACAAGAGGTAGGTTGGCTTTTCTTAATGGTAAGTGGTTACTTTTATCAGTCAAACAAAACTTGTATGGCCTGTAATTTTAACTTGTCCATTTCGGTTTTGATTTGTGGCCCCTTAAAGCCTAGTGCAATGACATCTTGTGCTTTTACATTTGCAGCAAGCGAAAGGGCGTGCGCTAGCATATCGCAACGATTGGCCAGCTCAGTACTAAGTGCTTTGGCAATTTTACAGAGCAAAGTTAGTCGCTGTGGGCGGCGTGATGCGTCCAGTAAGCTGAAAATTTGCATAATGGTCTGCGGCTGCCACTGGGCGCCTTGTAATACAGGTAATACTGCCTGCAGGTCGCGCAGAGCCTCACAATAGGCTTTAGGGATTTTAAAGTCCTGCTCCAGATTGTAACCGTCCAGTTGCGCCTGACATTGCCATAAGGCAAAACTCATCAGCAGGAAGTCATTATCTTGTGGATTAAGCTGAGCAATGTGGGCTTTGAGGCATTGACTGTCGGCACCTGTCCAATCATTCAGCCATGGCATTACCAAAGGAAGTGCACTCAGGCTGGCCAATACCTCAGAAAAAACTTCGATGGCACCGTCTTTGAGTGATTTTTCAATTTCCTGCCACACTCGCTCTTTGGTGAGTGTTGCCAATTCGCCATTATCCACCATATGCTGCATCAGCGCCTGTGTTTCAGGGGCAATGGTAAAACCTAGATGATGGTAACGGGCGGCGAAGCGGGCAACCCGTAAGACCCGCAACGGATCCTCTCCAAACGCATTACTGACATGGCGCAGTACCCGCGCATCGAGATCTTGTTGGCCGTGATACGGGTCAATCAGACTGCCATCTTGATCTCGGGCAATGGCATTGACAGTGAGGTCGCGACGCATTAAATCTTCTTCCAGTGTGATGCTGGGCGCGAAATCACAGATAAACCCGGTATAGCCCTGACCTTGCTTGCGCTCAGTCCGGGCGAGTGCATGTTCATCTTTACTTTCTGGGTGTAAAAATACCGGGAAGTCTTTGCCAACCTGCTGATAACCAAGTGCTTCCATTTGCTCAGGTGTGCTGCCAACGACCACGTAATCGCGTTCCAGAATAGGGCGTCCAAGGAGTTCATCACGTACTGCGCCGCCGACCAGGTAAATTTTCATGGTAAATTCCGTATTGAAAATACAAACAAGGTTTTCACTTGTGCTGTTTTTTTGCCATTATAGGCCCCATTCTAACAAGAAAGAGACGAGCCGTGTATTTACGTTATTTTGGTCTGACCGAAAAACCGTTTTCGATAGCACCAAACCCGGAGTTTTTGTTCTTAAGCGAACGCCATAAGGAAGCGCTTGCTCATCTGACTTATGGCCTGGGTGATGCCGGAGGCTTTGTGTTGCTGACCGGTGAAGTTGGCACAGGTAAAACAACCGTAACCCGCAGCATGCTGGCGCAATTGCCTGATTCCACGCAGGTGGCATTTATTCTGAACCCGGCGTTGTCGGAAATGGAATTGCTGGCAAGCATCTGTGACGAGCTGAATATTGACTATGATGCGGATAATGCCACCCTCAAATCTCTCACCGATGTGATTAAGGCGCGGTTGCTGGATAACCATCATCAGGGTGGTCACACCATGCTGATCATTGATGAAGCGCAACACCTGGCCGCTGAGGTGCTGGAGCAGTTGCGATTACTTACTAATCTGGAGACCGACCATAAAAAACTGTTGCAGATTGTGCTGGTGGGCCAGCCGGAATTACAGCAGCTGCTAAAGCGTAATGAATTGCGCCAGCTGGCACAACGGATTACGGCACGCTATCACTTATTGCCGCTGACGGAATCTCAGGTCTTTGCTTACGTGAAGCATCGCCTTAATAAGGCTGGCTGTCAGACCAGCCTGTTTGAGCCTCAGGCCATTGCTTACATGCATCAGGTTACTGCCGGGATCCCAAGGCTAATTAACTTACTGGCAGACCGCTGTTTGCTGGGCGCGTATTCCGCACAACAGCAACTGGTCACCAAAGCGATTGCAGTGCAGGCTGCCAAAGAGGCCCTGCCGTTGGATCTGGTGCCACAGTCCAGTAAGAAGTCGGTGAATATGCCGGTGCTGGTGTCTGGTTGGGTAGCTGCCATGTTTATTTGTGGCATCGGTCTTTCTTATATTTTTTAGTGGTGTGATATGTCGTACCTAATCAATGCATTAAAACAATCTCAACAAATCGACTCTGAGCAGGATTATCAACAATCACGTCATGAGCAACAGGTCCGTTTTTATCGCCGTTTGAGCCTTACTTTGGGTGGGGCGCTGATCAGTGTGTGCTCGCTGAGTGCCGGTTATTTTGTTGGAGAGGCGGTTCAGAACGTACCCCAAAGCGAAGAGCTGGTGAGTACAGCAGACAAAAATGATGATGGAACCGTTGTGGCAGCTGATACGCAAGCCAACACACAAAGCAGCCCACAGGCTCAAACAACTCAAACTCAAACTCAGACAGCAGTGCCCGCTACAGTACCTGCGCCAGTAACTCAGGTGCCGGTTGGTAATTCGGTTGTTGTGCAGCCGGGACAAATTATTGGCCAACCGGTTAATAGCGCTGTTAACCCTGTGATGCATAGCGCACAGCGTCAGATCCACTATCAGTGGATGTCTGTTCAGGTGGGTTTTGATTCGCAGGGACAGCCGGTTTATTCACAGCAGCTGGTACCCGTTTCAGCCAATGGCCAGATTGTGCAGCAGCCCGTCGGGAATCAGTATGCGGCGACGCAACAGGCTTATCAAGCCAATAGTGCTGCGGTGTTTACGCCCAATCAGGGGCAGCCGATACAGCAACCGCTAGAAGATTTGAGTGGCTACCGGGTACTTGGTGTGCCTCTGGAGCAAGCCCGCGCTAACGCGGCTCGCCAAGAAGCGGAGCGTCAGGAAGCTCAGGCACTGGCTGGTGTGCCAGATGAACTGAAAAAAGCATTCGAGCAGGCAGTTGAAGACACTGCACCGAAATCTGAACAGATTGCTTCTGAGGTGTTATCCAGTACCAAAGGATCGGCACGGGCTACACCAGTTGAGTTGTTGCCTGTGCAGCTACAAAATAGTTTGCCAAAGTTACGCTATCAGGCACATATTTATGCCACTGACGCTGAAAAGCGCTGGATCAAGCTGAATAACCGAGAGTTATATGAAGGCGATAATATGGGCGCGCTACAACTGGTGGAGATCACACCGGAGCAGGCTATGTTTGACTTTGATGGTATAGAGTTTACGCTGCAGGCCATGCAGGATTGGCCGGCAGAGTAGTTACCACTCAGGGCATCATGGTATGGCGAAAGAATCGGATCAGGTCAATGCTGAACTCTTCCGGTTTTATCGCCGCTTCTAGTTCATCAGTTACCCGCTTATCAGCCAAGTCTATGTCCTTTACTTCGGTATAAAGCATGTTTTTGGCATGATAAAACACTTTCACAACTGGCTTGAGCGGCTCTTGCGGGTTGCTTGAAGCTACAATGCCAATGCGTTCACTTTTGAGCTTCACCAGGGTACCGACTGGGTATACGCCGATACAATTGATGAAGTGCGCCAACAGATCGGCGTCATAATGCTCGGGTGTGCCCTCTTTTAAAATACGAAAGGCACGGATTGGTGTCAGGCCTACCTTATACACACGCTCCGCGGTTAAGGCATCGTATACGTCAACAATGGCAGCCATGCGAACATACTGAGAAAGCGCATCGGCCTTTTTACCATAGGGGTAGCCACTGCCGTCCAGGCGCTCATGATGAAAGCCAGCAATTTCAGTCGCTATCTGACCTAAGCCACTCTCCCCGACTATCTCATAACTGTATTTGGCATGCTCCATCATTAAGCGGTACTCATCATCACTGAGTTTTCCGGGTTTGTTGAGGATCTGACTGGAAATTTTAATTTTGCCAATATCATGTAATAAGGCACCGGTGGCCAGCTGCTCTATGATGTCACGCTCAAGGCCAAGGTGCTTGGCAAAAATACTCATTAAAATGGATACGTTCAGTGAATGTTCCAGTAAGTAGCTGTCTTTTTCGCGGATCCGGGCAATACAGGCCAGAGCATCCTGATTACGAAATATGGAATCAATAAATCCAGATGCGGTTTGTTTAAACTCGTCAACGGCGATGGCTTTTCCCGCTTTGACATCCGCAAAGGCTTTTTCCTGCAACCCTTTGGCTTCTTCGTACAAAGTGGTGGCCAGATCCAGCTCGGCTTCGACACTGGTGGTTTTGTGCCACGGATCATGTACAGTGACATCAGCCTCATGAGGGCTTTCATCCGACTGCACTTGCTTTTGCTGCTTGGTTTGCAGGGTTTTGTCTGGGTCGATTTCCACTTCCAGCACGCCGGCTTTTTGCAGTGCACCAATGGCACCTTTGGTGCGTACCCAGCCCTGGCTTTTGACCCGCACATTGCCCGCTTGCTGGGTGACACCAACAACAAACATGCCTGGTTTTAAGTCGTTGATAGTAATCGTTTTCACGGCCAAGTTGAGATGATTGTTCAGACTTTAAGCTTAGCAAAGGTTAGGCATAAATAAAGGCCGGATCGGGTAGTTTATTAACATCACACTGAGTCTGAAAACGCAAAGTGGTTGCAATTCATGCGATTTATTCGCAAGCTGATAAATCCAAAAAAACAGTAAGAATAACAATGATGAAAACACTACTATCTGCATTGTCGCTGGCGCTGGTAAGTCACAGCGCAGTGGCTTATCAACTGAACACTGAAGTCGCCCGGGCGTTGCCTGAGCTTGAAGCGCTGTATTTGCACCTGCATCAGAACCCTGAGTTGTCGTATCAGGAAGAGCAAACCGCTAAGCGTCTTGCCAAAGAGCTCAGGCAGCTGGGGTTTGAGGTGACTGAAAACATTGGCGGACACGGCGTTGTGGCACTACTACGCAATGGCGAAGGGCCGACTGTGATGATCCGTGCGGACACCGATGGCTTGCCCATCGTAGAGCAAACCGGCAAGTCTTACGCTTCTAAAGTCAGAGTGAAAGATGCCAGCAATAATGAGGTGGGTGTGATGCATGGGTGTGGTCATGATATTCACATGACTAGCTTTATCGGTACCGCGCAGCAACTGGCTAATAACCGTGATCAATGGCAGGGGACCTTGATGATGGTAGCACAACCGGCAGAAGAAGTCGGGGCTGGTGCAAAAGCCATGCTTAAAGAAGGTTTGTTTAGCCGTTTTGCTAAGCCCGATCATGTACTTGGCCTGCATGTCAGTGCCTCGCTGCCAGCAGGTCAGGTGGCCATAGCGCCAGGCTATGCACTGGCCAATGTCGACTCGGTAGACATTACTGTGCGTGGTAAAGGCGGGCACGGTGCCTATCCACACACCACGATTGACCCTGTGGTACTGGCGTCACGCATTGTGCTGGCTGCGCAAACTATTACCAGTCGGGAGATATCACCCTTAAAGCCTTCGGTGATTACGGTGGGCTCGATCCATGGGGGCTCTAAACACAACATCATCTCTAACGAAGTGAAGCTTCAACTGACCTTACGCTCTTATGATCCGGCGGTACGCGAGCAACAAATTGCAGCGCTGGAACGCATAACGAAAGGCATTGCGCAAAGTGCCGGCCTGCCACCGGAGCTTGCGCCTGTCGTGTATGTGCACGAAGAAGAGAGTATTCCGTCGACGTATAACACGCCTGAACTGGCGGTACGAGTGGAGCAAAGTATTCGTTCGGAGCTGGGCGATGCGCATGTCGTTAAAGCAGAACCTGTGATGGCAGGAGAAGATTTTGGTCTGTACGGTCGTACACCGGAAAACATCCCGGCAACCATATTCTGGTTGGGTGGTGTGGAGCCTGAAGCATACCGGCAGGCCCAATTCTCAGGAGAGTCTTTGCCGTCTCTGCATTCCAGCAAGTTTGCGCCGGACTAC
This sequence comes from Pseudoalteromonas rubra, assembly GCF_005886805.2. NCBI lineage: Bacteria > Pseudomonadati > Pseudomonadota > Gammaproteobacteria > Alteromonadales > Pseudoalteromonadaceae > Pseudoalteromonas > Pseudoalteromonas rubra. The sequence goes on along the minus strand of NZ_CP045429.1, from coordinate 3,607,431 downwards.
CCTTTGACCATTCAAACTGGCGTGCGCGCCATGACGGCCAGCGCGCTGGATTTGTTTAAAACGGCACCGGGGCAATAAAGGTCATCATGTCTTCACTGTCGGGGTGACGTATCTGTAGCATCTCGGCGTGAAGCTGAAGTCGTGATGCCGCAGCAAGTGCCTCGCCCTGAGCGTAGAGGCGATCGCCTAAAATTGGGTGGCCCAGCGAAAGCATATGAACACGCAACTGATGCGAACGCCCGGTGATAGGCGTTAGCTTAACCCGGGTGGCGTGCGTTTCTTGTGACAACACTTCAAAATGTGTCAAGGAGGGCTTGCCTGTCTCATGACAGACCATTTGTTTAGGGCGGTTCGGCCAATCACAGATCAGCGGCAGATCCACTGAGCCATTGGCTTGTTGCAGGTGACCATGCACCCTCGCAATATAGCGTTTGGCAGTGAGTCGGTCTTGAAACTGAATACTGAGAAAGCGATGCGCGGCTTTGTTCATCGCCAGGCACAGTACTCCGGATGTTGCCATATCCAAACGATGCACAATTTTCGCATTGAGGTAGACGAGGTTAACCCGGCTGATCACGCTGTCCCAGTGTTTCGGATCTTTCCCCGGTACGCTCAACAGGCCACTGGGCTTATTCAATACCAGCATATGCTCGTCCTGATACAGAATGTCAAGATAAGGGTTGGTAGGGGGAGCGTAATTCACTAACACGGCTAACCTGCGACTGGCATTTATTTCAAGGGCCGACATTCTACCTAGCGCAACTGCAAAAGGCCAATTACAAAAGATGTAACCCTCTGTTATTGACAGCACAGGCAGGATCAGTAAAAGTCAAACGCAGAAATACCAAAAGGAATGTGCCATGACGCTGTCATTACAATGCGACTCGAGTTACGACCCCGATTTTTTAACTGACGCGCAAAGTCAGGCTTTGTTTCAGTGGCTGACAGACCACTTTGACCTGTCACAGCCTGAAACCATTACCATGGGGGATGGATCAGAAGCGGAAATTTTGCCCTGGAAAGTAAACTTGCTGGAGCCGACACTTGCGCATTCGGGTCAGTTTGGACTTTTCCATGGCAGGCAACAACCCTGGTTTCCTTTAATTGAGCAGATCCATCAGCGCCTGACAGAGCTGACCGGGCTGGTTTTTCCTGTATGTGTATGCCTGTATTATCCAGACGGAGAAGAGTGCATGGATTTTCACTGTGATTTGCCAGCGTTTGGGTCCACGAATGTTATTCCCTCTTTGAGCATAGGTGCAAAACGCACCTTCCTGATACGTAATACACAAGATCATCAGGAGGTGCACTCGGTTGAGCTGGAAAATGGCTCCTTATTTATTATGGGGGAGGGCTTTCAGTCACGCTATCAACATGCGGTACCTCGGGCACCAGAAGGGGCTGGTCCCCGTTTTAATCTAACGTTTCGCCAATTTGACCAGATCTGATAAGTAAGGAAGTGTGATGAAAGTGGGTTTCTTTCAGTTTGACGTGGCGTTTGCTGAGCCTGAGCAAAACCGCGATGCCATCAAGCAAGCGCTGATGATGTCTCATGAGTTTGATCTCTTGTTGCTCCCTGAATTGTGCACCACGGGGAGTATATTCTTCGATCGTCAGCAAGTGAGTGAGCTGGCAGAAGATTTGTATCAGGGGGTATCTTCGTTGTTGTTGCAAACTCTGGCTCAGGAAAAGTCGGCCTGCATTGTTGCTGGCCTGGCTGAATGCCATGAGGGGCAGCTCTACAATAGTACACTGCTAACAGGTCCAGACGGTTTACTTGGCATTCACCGCAAAGTGCATCTAGCGTCAACGGATCAGTTACGATTTGTGCCAGGTAAGGATTTCTGCGTGTATGAAGTTCAGGGGGTCAAAATCGGCGTCTTATTGTGTTACGACATCTGGTTTGAAGATGGGCTGGAGGCGCTTAAACAACAAGGCGTGCAGATTATTCTTAATCCATCTAACTTTTGCGGGGAGGACAGCCTGGAAGTTATCCAAAAGGCGGCCAAAGACTATGGTGTCTATGTGATAGCCGCCAATCGTCTGGGTATGGACCATGACTGTAGTACGGGTGTCCGTTTCATTGGCAACAGCCTTATTGTTGACCCGCAAGGGGCTGTACTGGCGCAGGGAGACGAGTCTCAACAATTGCGGATAATCGATATCCCGGTGTGATCCTGGTGAGTGGTGCTGCGCTCAAATGATGCGCTGGTTGTTTGGATACTGGTGTGTAAACCAGTGCTGTAAAAACTGGATGCATTGCAACACGCTGGCTGGTACGTGGTGACGGGCTGGGTAGAGGGCGAGCAGGGTGAGTTGCGGTTTGTTACTATCCGGCAGAATACTCACCACTTCTTTGGCATCAATGGCATGCCGACAGGCAAACTCCGGCAATATACCTATCCCCAGGCCAGCTTTAATGGCTTCCAGCATAAACAGAACATTGTTCGCTTTTAATGTGCCAGTAATTTTGACGCCTTCAGCCAGCGGCCAGATATTTTTTCCTTTAAAATATCGGTATTCAAAGCAGTTATGCTCCGTCAAATCGCGAGGATGTGTAATGTCTGGGTGGGTCGCCAGATATTGCGGACTGGCGCAAATGTGGTAGTCAAACCGGGTGATTTCACGGCCAATATAATGACTGTCAATGGGTCGGCTGGTGGCACGCAGACCAAGGTCAAACCCTTGCTCAACCAGGTCAATATCCTCATCACCAAGATGAATGTCGAGTTCAATACTCGGATAAGCCTGCATAAAGTCCGCAAACATTTTCCCAAGATCGGTGATCCCCAGAACCATAGGTAAATTTATTTTAAGCTTCCCTCTGGGAGCCTGCTGTGTCGACTGAACAAAGGTGTCTGCCTCCTCCAGTTTACTGAGGATATCCCTGGCACGTTGCAAATAACCCTCACCGACCTGGGTCAACTGGATATTGCGGGTGGTGCGATGCAACAAACGTGCGCCCAGTTGATCCTCAAGACGGCTTATTTCTTTGCTGACCATTGATTTTGATGTGCTGAATTGTTCTGCAACCTGGGTAAAGCTGCCCACCTCCGCCAGTTTCACGAAGAGCTCAATGGCACGTAGCTTGTTCATTTTAATTGTCCTTACCTATCGTGGAACTTAGTGAGTCAACCATACACTGTTTCCTGTGTGTGAACACTTGGTTTCTTTTGTGGTTATATATCAAACAAAGCGCAAGTCATAGACTAGAGGTGTTGAAAATAACCACAGACGAAGTGCGTCAAATTCGTCCGTATTATCTGACCAGAAGGACAATGATTATGTACACTCTTTACTACATTCAGGAAGCCTGTTCACTCGCTGTGAACACCATATTACGTGAGCTGGAGCAGGATGTGATGCTTATCCGCGCTGATACCCTCAGCGATTTTTCAACCGTGAATCCTGCCCAACAGGTCCCGGTACTCATAGATGGAGACGAAAAACTGGTTGAAGGGGCTGCGATTATGCTACATCTCACCCGCAAGCATCCCAGCCAGTTGCTGCCCACTAAGCCGGGGCCTGCTCGCCGCCGAGCGATTGAGCAATTGTTGTTTGCCAATGCCACTATGCATCCGGCCTATTCCAGGTTGTTTTTTATCGCGCGTGTCATGGAGCAGGGCGCTGTGCGCCAGCAGCTGTTTGAAGCAGCAGCAAAGGGGATCAATCAGCTATGGCTACAGGTCGAATCTCAGTTGCAATCTCAGCCATTTTTAGGGGGGCAGCATGCGTCAGTCGCCGATATTTTGCTGGCAGTTTACTCGCGCTGGGGGGCCGCATTTGAGGTCGAAATCACACTCCCTCCGCGCACTGCACAGATGATTGAAGCAGTAACCAGCATGCCAAGCTTTGTTGCGGCGTTGCAAGCTGAACAGGCGCAGGGGGCATAATGGAGCACGCTGAAATGAAAGCGGATCTGAGTCAGGTCCTGGCCATAGTACAATGTTATTTCAAGGGGTTACATGAAGGTAATCGTGAGGCATTGTGGCCGTTGTTTCATCCTGACTGCTGGCTCAAAGCGCCGGGTTTGAGGCGCAGTCTGGATGAGTGGCTAGAGCTGGTCAGCCATCGCACCTCACCAGCAGACAAAGGCGATGAATTTGCCTATCAGGTGCTGGCGGTAGACTTGCTTGGACAACAGGCCATGGTCAAGGTGTTATGCCCGTTGTTTGAACATACTTACGTTGACTTTCTGGGCTTGCTGAAAGAACAGGGCCGGTGGCGGATAGTCAACAAAATGTATGCGGATTTACCACACACTCACCAGGAGTAGCTATGCCTTATATTCATATTCGCGTCACCGATGAAGGGGTGACAAACGCACAGAAGCAGTCACTGATCAAAGGCACGACCCAGTTGATGGTCGATGTATTAGGGAAAAGCCCGGAGACCACCTTTGTGGTCATTGATGAAGTCTCGACTGATAACTGGGGCATTGGCTTTGAACAGGTTACCGCGATCAGGCAGCGACAGACTTAACGCTCATGATTGACTGGCTTCATCGTAACGGGCACGGGCTGCGGTGATTTCATCAAAGTGATCGTCGGCCCACGACACCAGTTGCCAGGCCGACTTTGCCAGCCCTCGTCCCAGCTCGGTGAGTTCATACTCAACCTTAACCGGTACTTCTGCATAAACGGTGCGTTTGACATAGCCATCGCGTTCCATATCACGCAAGGTCTGTGTCAGCATGCGCTGTGATATGCCCTTAATTCTTGATTTTAAGGCATTGAACCGGTCAGGCCCATCAACCAAAGCAAACAGGATTAAAATTGACCACTTATCGCCTATTTGTGCTACCACATTGCGGATTGGGCACCGCTCGTTCTGTTCAAATACCCGGCGAGCAGGGGCGCTTGTGTTGGTCATAATGTGGTTTCCTTTCGTTAAAAAATGGCTCATACATCGAAGCGTAAGATAATGCCTATTATATTCATTAATGCGCTTTAGTATACATAAGTAACTCGGGTTGTGAAAGTGCTTACTATGCTTGTATATGTCGGATTATTAAAAGGGCAGCTTTGGGAAGTGAAAGGTCAGAAAACTTGTACGGCAGGGAAGTGCGGTATGGTATCGTATCGTGGCTTGGCTGGAGCAGTGAACAAAAGGCGCTATTGCGCCTTGTGTTCTTCACTGTGTAACAACTTAATGATGGCTTTAAAGTTGCGTCGCGAGGTTTCGTTTTTCAACGCCTGACGCAACACGGGTTTGATGCCGTCTTTTTGCTGTTGAGTCGCTAATGCTTTGATAGCGGCCAGACGAATCGCATCATCCTGATCATTCACCGCCATATTAAGTACGGTGTCACTGGTTTTAGCACTCATCTGGTAATTCCCTAGTGCACTGATCAGCGCTTTCTTGTTGCGCGCTGGGGCATTAAAAAAGTGTTGTTCCAGATTTTGATAAGCCGTGTCGGTTTGCATCATGCCCAGCGCACGGATAGAGGCTTTCTCAATACGGGCACTGCTGTCAGACAGATGCGCATTGAGCAGCGATTCATGCTGGGGATCACGGCTGTTCCCTAAAGCGGTGATGAGGTTGGCAGTTTTACCCTCGTTGTCACCCAGCGTGATTTGTTCAGTGATTGCCTGACTTAGCTGCATAGCGGTATCTGATGCACTGCGGTTGTTGAGTAAGGTACCTAATGTCATATAGAAACTGGACTCGACTTCGGCATCTAAGGTACTGAATCCATTTGTCAGCATTTCCAGTAGCATGTCTGTGGCTTGTTGTGACAATGGTGCATGACCTTGGGTCAGTGCGCGCAATGCACGAAACTGAGTAAGAGGTTGTTTCTCAGCCTGTAACAGCTGGCTGAGTAACTGCTGGCTGGAGGCAGAATCTAGCTGTCCTAATGCATTGAACAGGCGCATCTGAGCTTTGTCGCTGAGTGTGCCTGAAAGCATCAACGGGGACAAAGTGCCTATGACAGCGTCGTACTTTTTCAGCAAGATTGACAGCGTATGTGCGTCTATTTGCGTGATATCCTGACCGGTGATCAGCTGTTGTAGTTCAGCTGCGAGACGTGCCTTTTCGGCTTCGCTAAGTTCGGCTGGGGTAGGTTGCCAGGTCGTCAGGTCGGTACCCAACTCGTACAAGGCACTGTTATAAGGCTGGCTAAGCTGTGTCAGGGTATAACTTTGTTGCGAGCCAAATCGCAGATCGGTGCCTGTCAGAGCCAGCGCCTCCTGACCTTCGCGGTGCACCAAAAAGCAGCTATCTGGGGTGATCAGGTGTGCAGAATCGAGTACGTCGATACGGTTAAAGGTCGTCAGCTGAGTGCTATCGAAGTCGCTGTAATGTCGTTTGACCATTTTTAACTGCTTATCGACTTGCTGGTAAGCGGGTTGATACTGGCCCAGAGTGTCGGGCTCTTTACTTACCTCACTAATATCTCTTTGATATTGAAGATAATAAGCTAATCCCTTCAGCTTGTCCTGAGTCTGCTGGTCGAGCTCACCCGCAAAGTGAAAGTCACTGATCAGACCGTTGTCTGTGAGTTTAAAGGCAAACGGGTGTTCATAACTGGGCAAAGGCATACGTTCTTTGCCCTGAACCGCAGCGACCTGATCGGCTTTAATCGCCCACCAGTTTCGTTCATCACCTTTTTGCGCCGGTTTAAGCGACAGTTTACCGCGTAAATGCACCATAGAAGTTTGTGGAGCACTTTGCAGCTTAACATAGTCAAAAGAGGTTTGGCTTTTGATGTCAAACTGGTATTGCGGCTGGCACAGTGTGCCAGCCATTACCTGAGCGCTTGTCAGCGCCACCCAGGGCGCTGCAAGCAGAGTCAATCGACACGGGGTCATAGTTCGATTTCGTCCTCTTTGGAGTACAAAGTCCAGGATTTGTTATACACACTTGGTGTTTGATATAGCCACAGGTCGTAGCGGTGGGTTTTCTTACCACACGGATAAGGGATCCCCCATTTCTTACACCATTTCACGCCAATGGTTTCGGCGTATAAACCAAATTTACCTGAAATCACATCCAGGTCGTTCTTCAGCTCAAGGCCATAATAAATATGTGGTGCTTTGTTACCGTTAGAGACTAGGGCAAAACCTGCATTGGACTCCATGGCAAAGGTATTGTCGATTAAGATTAAAATCGCCTGGATACCAGCAGAGACTAAGCCCAGATTTACACCACCACGACCAAAGGCATTAAAGTCAACATGAAACAAGTCACCTTCGGCATACAGCTCTGCGTTATAACCAACTGTCAGTTCAAAGCCCAGGCTGCCGGTCACACCGGCTTCAACACTCATAGGCACTGGACCTATGGTAAAGCGCGCCTGTGCGAGGACTTTTTCTTCTTCCCAGGACTTTTCCCAGGATTTTTCGTATTTCGTGGTGTATTTCTCATCTTCAAACGCAACATTATTGAAGATAATCATTTCAGATGCATAGCCCGTGTTCTGTCCACTGATATAGGCACTACCGTCATATGAAATGCTGAATAAGGTGTTTTGCGCATTAAAGAAATATGCTTCTACGACGCCTTCACCTGTGATCCGGCCGCCCGGGTCGCCGGTTGGCACAATAAACAGCTGGCCGCTTAAATCAACACCGACACTGAACTTAGACTTGTTGCCATAAGACTTATCAAACTCTTTCTCCAGCTTAATATTAGCCAGTCCCACTGCGTATTGCGCATCACGCTTTGCCAGACTCTGCTCGGTGTCCGTGTCGTCACCGGTGAAGAAGTACAGCGGGATCTCAGTTTCGATCACATTGTTGTCTGTGATGGTTTCGGCACCCTGAGCCAAGTCCGTTAAAGTGAAGCGGATCTGTAAAGACTGCTCCTGGGTGGCGTCGTAGCCCTGGTAAATCTGAGTGAGCAGCGCGTCATCTAGTGCAATATCAAAACCAATGTGCTCATCGTGCAAGCCCGCAGTAAAATTATGCGTTAGTTGCGCCTCATAAGCGGCGTTTTCGGTATTCCAGAAGTGGGTCGGTTGCCAGTTACCCTCTACCAAAACTTCTGCTGTGATAGCTGTGCTGCCCAGATTGCCCCCTTCGTAATCTGCAGTCAGGTAACCGACCAGATCAGAATGATGCTCGCTGGTACCATCGGCATTATTTGGTACATCGAGGATCAATGCTTGCTGACCAAATTCCGCGTTTAGCAGCTTGTAGTCATGGCTTTCTGGTACCCGTACCTGTAGATCAGCGAATGGGAACTCGCCATCAGAGAAAGGTTCGTGATCAACTGATGGATGGTTGTCTTCTTCGATGTCTTCCGCATGATCATCATGTGGGTCAATTTGTGCGATTAAGTGATAATGGCCACCCAGCAGGGTATCCGGAATGGTGATTTCCGTTTCAAAACTGTGACTGCCTTCAGTGACCTGAGTTAACTCCAATGCGCCAACTTTATGGACTTCTTCGATTTCAGCTTCTTCGCCATCAGACGTGTCTAATTCTGTTGCATGCACCAGGTAAAAGTGCACGTCAACGTCGATATCCTTAAAGCCGCTGATGTCTACATCATAGAAGACTCGCACAGCAGTATTGGGTTCCAGCGTTTCTAGTGGACCTGTGGATATTTTGGTGATGGCAATATTGCTTTTGCTCTGTTCAACCGGGATTACGATAGGGAGTTTATCGTCACCCCCAAGATCACACCCCGCTAGTGTGGTGAGCATAGCGCTCGCTAAAATGGCACGTGTTAAATGGCGCATTGTGTTTCCTAATCTAATCTTACCCAGTGTTTAGTATATCGCAAAAATGTGGAGGAATAATGAGTTTGGACGGGGTTATGCTATTTGGATCATCGAGAAGTATGAGGGTGTTTAGTTAAAACACCCAGATTGACGCTTTTTAAAGCATCACGTAGTTAATGCGGCATCGATCGCCAATTTTGTAGGTGCTGCTGTCAGCAGCCTGAATCATGATGGTTTTGCCAGAAAGACGTGCTGCGAGTAACGTGCTGTAAACCAGTTGTTTATTGTCAGACGTGTGAGGCAGGTAAAAACCACCAGGGCAAATACTTGGATTGTTTTTCAAACTAACCCAGACACCATAAGTATTTGAACCGGATACCCAGGTTCTCATGTTGGCGATTTCACCACTGTGATTCGTTACACTGGCTGTGGTGTTAAATGTCATGATGGCTAGAGCTAGTATTGTTGCTTTTTTTAACATGGTTAGTCCTTTTTTGGGTAAAAGGTAATTGTACCTTTTATTGGAGGTTAGCAATAGAAGTATGTTCTATTTCATTTGGTGTGGTGCAATCAAGTTACTGTATTTTAAAGAGGTTTGAGCTTTTATGAGCGTTACTTAAATTTGCGTTCCTTGCCGCTATCATCGCCACATCAACTCATGCATTAATAGCGCTTTGATTGCTTTTACAGATACGCTTGTCATCACAGAACAGTGGTGTTAACTGATGACAAGCTGGTGATGTCGGACTAAATCTGCAACATGCCTTGGTGATTATGGAGCGGGTGAATTGCTGTGTTGAACTGGGAGTTTTTCAGTGGAGGCTTGAGCTGTGCCATACCAGTTCACATGTCGGGTCGCGAGCATGATCGTGGCGAGTACCGTAAAGCACAACAGGCTACCTAGCAGCAGTGCATAATGTTCAGCGCTTAACATGGCATAAAGCATGGCATACAGCGCACTCAGCGCAATGAGGTAACAGGCACTGAGCTTCGCGCTTTGCAGTATACCCCAAATGTAGCTTACCAGTAGCAGGATGGCTGCAAGTGCTGATAGGGCATAGGCCCAGCCAAAGCCCAGATGCTCACTCAGAGAAATCAGTAATAGATAAAATACCGCTAATGATAGCCCGACAAACCCGTATTGTACCGGGTGGATGGCTTTGGTCTTACTGAGCTCCAATAGAAAGAAACTCGATATCACTAAAATAATCACCAACAGAGCATAGTTTGTGGCACGGTGGCTTTTCAGGTAATGATCAACCGGCTCCACGAGGCGCACGCCCATATTGCGTGATTCTAACTGCGCACACTGATGCTTAAAAATACAACGCGAAAATAGCTCTTTCATATTGGTGGCAAAATAGCTGGTTTGCCAGCTGGCGTTAAAGTGCGTTGCAGTGATTTCAGAGTGAACTGGCAGGTACTCTCCTTGAAAACTGGGGTGTGGCCAGTTGGCTTCTAATGAGATCTCAGTACGTGCGCCTAATGGGGCGATCGACAGTGAAGTCATCCCCTGCAAATCGAATTGAATATCAAACTCCAGGTCTTTATCGCGCAATGCTGAGATGGGCAGCGTAATGTGCACGCCTTCTTCGATAGCACTTAACGTGGTGCCGGGGTGCAACGTATATGTCTGTCTATTGAGTGAGATTTGGGTGTTGAGGCCAATCCCCCGGATATCGCTAACCCCTAACACTAAGGCTACTCGGGTGGGTGTAAGATCGGCTAGATCGTCCAGCTGTTTGGGATCAAAGTGGCCAGTAAGTGTTAAATCTGCACGATAAAGCTGTGCCTTGTATATGCTGCGATACTTCTCGAATGTGTCGAGGGTCCCCTGTACTGTCAATTGTTCGGGAAGTAAGGTACGTTGGTGCTTTATGCGTGTCTGTACGCCATCGAGTTCAGTTGAGGTTTCATATTCAGCGTAAATAAAGGGGGCAATCAGAGCTTGGGTGCCACTGGTGCTGCGGGCAATTTCCTGTTGTACAGTGTGCTCAGAGGCAGAACGTTCGTCGATCAAGTCTGTGATCATGGCGATGGGGATCATCAGCAATAAAATAATTGCAGCGATGATGGCTAATTTGATCCCTGTTTTTTCGGTAATTGGCTGTGTCATAAGTTTCTCGGTTAGGCCTGATGTACTAACAGGTTAACCGAGATGATTGGCGTTAGAGTGGGGGGGATGTGGAGACTCTATGGAGTTTTAATGGTGAGTGTGGCCTCCACACCCTGTGCGCGATTGTTGATGGTCAGCTCACCATGATGCAGTCTGGCAACTCGCTCCACAAAATTGAGACCAAGTCCCGTGCTTTTTGCGCCATTGGCACGAGGCAGGGAGTAAAATCGCTCACATAATCTGGGCAATGCATAGTCGGGGATTGCGGGGCCAGTGTTATAAATGCTGAACGAACATGTGTTGCCGGCAGAAGTGACGGACAGGCATATCTCTCCATGTAAGGGGACAAAATCCAGGGCATTTTCCAGCAGATTAAGGATAGCTTGTTGTAACAGGAAGGGGTCGCCGCTGATCACTTGTCTGTGATCTTGTGTCAGTGTGAAGGTGACCGATTTTTGCAGCACCCGATGAGTCAGTATTTGTTCGCACTGGTTAAGCAGCGATGCAATTGATACGGATTGTCGGGTGTTCAAAGTGGGCAGTTGCTCCAGTTTGGCCAGCTCCAGAAGCCTGTCGATCAGCTGTTGCATTCGCTGGGTTTCGCGCTCGATATTGTGTGCAAACTGGTGGCGCTTATCATCACTCAACGGCATCTGTAATAGTTCGCTGGCCCCTTTGATACCGGACAATGGGCTTTTTAATTCATGTGTTAAGGTTTCAACATATTGCTCTATATAGACCTTACCATCGAGTTGATTACGCATTTGTTCCACTGCATCACTGAGTTGGCGATATTCGTAAAAGACTCTGAATTGGGGCTTTTCGGCTTGCTTGCCCAGGCCCATTTTTCTGGCATAGTCAGCGAGTTTACTTACTGCTGAGTTGATCCGCCAGGCGATAAGAGCACCGATAAGAAGTGCGAGCAAGCTCAGCAGAGCGAGCCATTTTACGATGCGCTGCTGGCTGTGTTCGATGAATGGCTGTACCGAGCGATTTGCTTTAGCAACGGTGAGACTGCCTATGATCTGATCCTGGTAAATCACCGGGGCAGCAATATGCATAACCGTTGACAGAGGATCATCGGGATCGGTTGCACTGGAGCGGGCGCCGTATTCTCCGCGCAAAGTCAGGTATACGTCGTTCCATTGCGAAAAGTCTGTGCCGACATCTTGCTGCCAGGAATCAGCCACCACAATACCGCGATGATCCGTGAGGTAAATGCGATGTGACATAGTGGTCTTTTCCACTCCCCAAATCGCCGCATCGACTTCTCGCTGTCCGTATATCTTCATCAGTTCAACTAAGCGACTGTTACTGGTGGTGCCCTGAGCCAGATCTTCTGCGACAACAACCGCGAGTAGATTGGCCATATCGATCAGGGTTTCTTCGGTTGCCTGACGTATGGCTGGCTTAATCTCTCTGAGCATTGTATTGCTAATCACATAAGTCGTTAGCAGGACTAAGATCAGATAGAGCATGAAAAATCTCAGCCCCAGAGGGATACGTGGCCAGTGTCGAGCCTTCACGCTGGATCCTCGAAGTAGTAGCCAAATCCTCGCTTGGTTTTTAATGGCGCAGCACAGTCATAACGCTTCATTTTACGCCTAATCGTTTTGATATGACTGTCGATGTTACGCTCATAACCACAGTCAGCCGGCGCTTGTGTTGCATCCAGCAGCTGAGTTCTACTCAGAACACGAGGTGCCTGGGTGATTAGCGCCTCAAGCAGCTTGAATTCCAATGCTGTCAGGCCAAGTGCCGATCCTTTGTAGTAATAATCAAAGTTTCTGGCTTGCCACTTTGGTACTTGCTCCGTCGCCATATTTGTCACAGGTGGATGCAGTTTTTTAAGTCTGAGCTTGACCCGGGCGAGCATTTCTCTGGGGCTAAAGGGTTTAGTGACATAATCGTCCGCGCCAATTTCTAATCCAACCACCCGGTCAATTTCATCACTGCGTGCCGTAAGAAAGATAATCGGAATAGCGGAAAACTGACGCAGCTGTTTACACACGTCAAAGCCGTTTCCATCTGGCAGGCCAACATCCAGGATCAACAGCTCGGCAGGGTGTTGCTGTAAGTACTCATAGCCAGCCCCGGCGGTTGTAAACCAGTGTACTTCAAACCCGTCCATTTCAAGAATGTGGACCAACGTATCAGCAATGGCAGGCTCGTCTTCAATTATTACTATCGTCATATATTAAAATTCAGTTTGCTCAGCGCGTCGGGCTAACATATTACCTGCAAAGCAAAACTCGGTAAAATCGGGGAAAGTCATTGCGCATTCAGTTTCGCTTTTATACTATGCGCCGCGCTTACTACAGTGGTGAGCAATACTGCTTTACTATATGGAAATAAAGGTTTTTTATGAAAAAGCTATTCACACTTGCGGCACTTGCCGTCATCACCGCCACATCAGCCCACGCTACTGAGACTAAACAATGGTTTAACAGTGCTACTTATACCGATCAGGACCGTACGTATGATAATGATGCGTTGATGATAAGCAGCCGTTATTTCTTTGCTCCGCAGCAAAGTTCAGGTGTTTGGGACGATTATGGCTACCTGGATACCGACAGCAATGTTGGCCTGAGTTACTACAATGATGAGTACATGAACCGCTTTTCTTTTGCAGGTGAGGGATATTTTAGCAAAGAAGTATTCGTGGTTGGTCGAGTCAGTGACCTCGGTGAAATTGACGATCATTACACTTACGGGATCGGGTATCTGTATAACGACAAGCTGAAGCTGAGTGTTCGCCGCAATGAGTCTGATCTGGGGGCTGACAGCACCTGGTTAAAAGCCGAGTACAATCATCAGCTCAATGACACCGACTATTTAGGTGTAACTATAGATACAGATGATGAGATGGACAATTACACGGTATCTGGCCGTTATTTTATGCATCTGGATGCCGAGCGTTATATCAGCGTGGATATATCCCATCATGAGGTCGATTTAAGATACACCGATGAGTCGTATACCAATGCTTTGGTGAACTATTACTTTAACCGTAATATTGCTGTGGGCGTAGGCTCTTATGACTCTGATTTAGCACTGGAAGGTAAGTACTTCTTTAATGACAGCTACTACCTAAGAGCTGAATATATAGATCGTGATGCGGGTGAAGAAACCAGCTTGCAGTTTGTGGCGCAATTTTAAGGCCCACGCATAAAACAGGGTTGCAGCGGCCTGCAACCCTGTTAAATAATCACGCTTCGTCTGGTTTAAAGGCTAACAGGTCGCCGGGCTGACAGTCTAAATATCGACAGATCTGTGCCAGTGTTTCAAAGCGTACCCCCTTCACCTTACCGCGTTTGAGCAAAGACAAATTTGCTTCGGTGATCCCTATGGCTTTGGCCAGTTCTTTGGATGACACTTTGCGCATTGCCATCACCACATCTAAGTTTACAACAATCTCCATAGCTTAAATGAACTCCTTGTTTTCATCTTCGATTTCTTTTGCTGCTTTAAGCAGGTAGGCCACCACAGCGAAGAGTCCGAGCGTCGTGAGCTCACCAAAAGGGATTTTCAGCACCACCTGATTTGAGTGGTAGAGCGTGTGATACCAGTAATCCAGAAAAAAATTCAGGCCACACGAATAGAGGACCAATGCAATTTTTGTCCAGATAAATCCCTGATAGCAGGTGTAGCAGTGATTATGAAAAAACTGTCCGCCACTAAAGAGTTTTAATAGCCTGATTATCCAGTACACACTGAGTAGCATCCCAGCCAGCAAGGGGAGAGTGAGACTAAACAACATGCCGTGACTGACTTGCCCACTTTCCCACAATAAATTGAATGACTCGCTTTCGATATACCGTACCTGACCATTGATGATCAGGTGATAAATAAGAAACGAAAATACCAAGCCACTGATACCCAACACCACAGCGCGGAAGGTGCCGCACCAGCGCTGAATTTTGTCTGTCGATTTGACCATAAAGATCCCATGTTTCTATGTTGTTCTTGATAAGAATCATATCACACAGAAACTATTTTCTGAAAAAAGAAAATAAATTATCGTTTTACAATAATAAAAATCCGTGTAATGATATTTTCAACAAAGAGAAGGAGTGACATGATGAAAAATAAATGCACAGTAACCAGATTAGCGTTGAGTGTTGCACTGAGTACCGTACTGGGTACTACGGCTGTGTTGTCAGGCTGTACGCTGAGCGACAAGCAGCCAGTGAGTGAGGCAGAGTCGGTTCAGCATGTTTCGGCATTTGTGGATGTGGAGAGTTTATTCAGCACCAGTGAGAAAAAGTCGATTGCGATGTCAAAGGATGGCCAGTGGATCGCATTTCTGAAAATGCACAACGGCGCACATAATCTATTTGTGGTGGCTGCCGATAAGCCTGATGCGAAACCTGTACCTGTGACTAACCTCATCGATTCGGTTGACAGTTTTATCTGGTCCGCCAATCGCAACGAGATCTTGTTTTCTAAGGATCATCAGGGCAATGAAAATAGCCAGGTTTATAAACTAGCGCTGAACAGCACAGATCTGACAGCCAGCACTATGATGAGACTCACGCATAATGATGAGGTCGATTACATGCTGTTGGGACAGTCTGAGCAGGATGCAAATATTTTGGCTGTCGCCGCCAATCACGTAACACCTGAGCGCATTGATTACTTTCACCTGACGGTGGATAAGGGCGAACTGACACAAACTCAGACTAACAGCGTGAGTCTGTTTGAGACACAGCTGAATAAATCGGGTCAGGTGGCACTGGGTTTGGCGCTCAACGCTGATAATTCCAGAAGCATGTACACATTCACAGACGGGCGTTGGCTCAAGGTGATGACCACAGAACCGGGAGAGATCCTGGAGATCATCAGCTTTGATGAGCAAACCAATACCGCTTTTATTGCAGGCAGCATTGAAGGACGCGATAAACAGGAACTGATTAAAGTGGATTTAGCGACTAAGTCGACAGAGACGGTTCACCTTGACCCCCAGCAAAGCTCTGATCTGCACCACGTTGTGTTCGATGAGCAAGGGCAACCACTGATAGTATCTTATTATGGCGGTAAGCTGCGCAATTACCCACTGACCGATAGTGCGGCTAAAGCGTTACAACAAATACAGAGCCGCTTTTCACAAGATATTGAATTAAAAGTAGATAAAATAAACCATAAGGAAGATCAGTGGTTACTGACGGTGTCTTTTGCTGACCGCCCGGATCAAAAATATGCGTATTATCCGACTCAGGATAAGCTGACAGGTCTGTTGAATGAGGCTCCAGGGTTTGATCCTGAGTTGCTGGGAGATCGAAAGTCTATTACTTATACGGCATCAGATGGTGTTGAAATCCAGGCATATCTGACTTTACCTAAGAACTTGAAGAAAAATCTCCCTACCATAGTGTTGCCACATGGCGGTCCCTGGGCGCGAGATCAGTGGGGCTACAGCAGCGGTTATTTCGTCCCTGTGGCGCATTATTTTGCTAACCGCGGCTATGCCGTGCTGCAACCTAACTTCCGTGGTTCATTGGGATTCGGTAAGCGCTTTATTCAGCTGGGCGAGAAAAACTGGGGCACAGGTACTATGCAGCATGACTTAACGGATGGCGTAAATTACCTGATAGAGCAGGGCATTGCTGATAAACAGCGTGTGGGTATTATGGGAGCTTCCTACGGCGGGTATGCCGCACTCGCTGGTGCGACATTTACACCAGACGTATACAAAGCCGTGATTTCTTATGTTGGTCCATCCAGCCTGGTGACTTTGATGGAGTCTTTCCCGGCACACTACCGCCCTTATCTGGGGACCTGGTATGTCTCAGTCGGAGATCCTGAGATTGCAAAAGACAGAGCTGATATGGAATCACGCTCACCGATTAACTTTGTTGACCAAATCAAAGCGCCTTTGATGCTGGTCCAGGGGGCAAATGACCCACGTGTGACACAGGTTGAGTCGGATAATATTGCCAGAGCGCTGGCCGCCAAAAATCACCCCCTCGAATATATTCTGGCAAAAGACGAAGGGCATGGGTTTATGAAGCAAAACAATAAACTGGCCTCTATCGTGGCAATGGAGCGCTTTTTTGCTAAACACTTGGGTGGCGGCACCTCTAACACGGTTAATCCAGCCATCAGCGCACATTTGGATACTTTGCGTGTCGATGTCAATCAGTTATAACACCGGTTAAACATGCTTTATTAAACTAAAGCAGGGCGATGATACCATCGCCCTGCTTTTTGTGTTTGTGTCAGTACTGAGGCATCAGAAGGAGATAGGGTCTTCAGACATAACGGATAGCAGAAATGGTGTATAGCCCATGATGCCGATGAGCATAAGGAGTGTGAGTACACATAAGGTGACACTGGTTGCTAACTTTACCTGTGCATTGCGATTTTGCTGTGCATAGAAGTAGAGCTTGGCTGTCAGTAGCGGGATTAAAAAGCAGCCAAAGGTCCACATAGGGAAGAAGGGGTCGCCAAATGCGGGATTAAGATCCAGGGTGGTACCGGTGACCAGATAGCTGAACACGCCCACTCTCAGGAACCACTGCGCATTTGACACAAGAAACAAATAGATAGCCCATTTTCTGTGGCTCGCGATGTCTTTTTTAATTGCGCTGCGTACCGTTAAATAAGAGAACAGTAGGATCAAAGAACCATTGATGCTGGTGCCTATATCGCCAAGTTCGATCGGGCTGGCGTCTCTGAACCACACCAGGTAATACCCTGAGAAAGCCAACAGAATGACGGTAAGCAGATAGACGTAGCCATTGATTTTATGAAAAGTGGGGAAGCGGTTGCGCATTTTAGGAATAAGTTGAAATACGCCACCGAAGGCAACGATGCCTGCGCCGATTGTGTGCGCTGCAAATGCCAGGTTACCGGCAAAGTCACCCACATGATAAGGGGTTGCACCCATGACCTCCCAGCGGTTCCAGATTTCCATGTTGTCATTGATCACAGAAAATCCGTAGAACTTAATGATGTAATAAAAGAAAAACCATTGCCCGAGTAACACAGAAATAAACCAGAATATGGCAGTGTAACTGAGCGTCTTGCCAGCAGTGCGCGTTGATATACCTTTGCTCGATGTGGTTGCGCTTGCTTCTTGAATTGCTTCCGACCCGGAAGTCGTATTAAGTGTTTTGTCCATTGTGACGGCCTCGTAACTGTGAATATGCTTTCAAGTGTGCCGTGAAGAGGATGTTCAGTCGTTCGAATGGGCCTGCTCATACCAAATTGTTTGTATCAGATAAAAATAAGTATTTTTATCAATTGGTTGTGGTTCTTATAGGTGGATGTATTGGGGGGGCTTTTCGCTTTTGAGCTACTTTTTATATGCAGATTCAGATGTGCCCTAGTGGCGATTTAAAAAACCTATTGGTTGACCCCACTATATTAGAGTAACCAATAGGTTAATGGTGCTTATGTCAGCAATTTAGTTTTACAGCATGCGCTGAGGCGATACTAGAAACTGCGATAGGTTTCATGCCATAAATTATTAATGAATCTCAATTTAATGCTTCCGCCCACAGGTGGTGTGACGTTTGAGTGGCCTTTTAGTCTGAGGTTCCCATTTGCATGCTCAAGCGTAGTATTTGTATTGACGAAAAATAGCTCAACCTCTTTGTCGGGTGCATTTGCTCCTGTTAGGTTTGAAACTAGTACTCCGCGCTCATTGTTGACGGTATACAATGTACTGGCTGTAACGTCGGGGGCTGTGCTTTCGGGCAGTATTAATCTGGAGACTCGGTTTCCAAAATCAACATGTGGCATGATATCACCCGTCCAATAGCCACCATTGTTGCCCCATGCATTATCCGCAAACTGTGGATGGATAATATGGATGGATGGCGTATTTATTGTTTGATCAGATGTTGTGCTTAAACGATATTGATGCTTGTTGCCAGATATAAATGGTTTTAAAACATGGAGTGACCTGGGGCGTAAGATGTTGATTGCATATCTTGAAGGCCAACTTATGTTGCATTCAACATTGATCTGGCTACCACAGGAATCAAGTTTGATACCATCCCTGCCGGAGTTTTTTGAAGTAACATGAGCATTAATGTCGTTGCATGACCGCCACTCAAACCCATCTAAGCCTGCCTCGTCGCATATATCGCTATGGTTTTTAATCGTGTCGCATAAATTGTAGGAATAGCCATAGTGCAGGCTTTTCTTCACTCTGTTATTTTGTGTGATCACATTAAACGATTTGAGGCTACTTGCCGCGGTAAATTTAATCCCGGCAACTGCCGGACTTTGTTCCGTATAGCCAACGCCTGCGTGTTCAATGGTGTTGTTCTCGATAACAAAGTAATCGTTATCGAAGTGTGTGTCTGTTTCGATGGCAATTGCATCAAAGCGCGTCTGACCGATTCTATTGCCGGAGATAATACCGTTGTGTACATTTCCCTGCGCAGTTATGCCTTTAAAGACAGAGTGTGGCACTGTCATACCAATGCAAGAAAAATTGACGACGTTAGTAAACCCAATCGCATTCTCTGCTCCGACTCCTGAGCTTGTGTTACTTGCAATGGCACCACCGCCACAAATGTGGCAGTTTTCAATTGGGGCATGGGCTTCGCCAGCGAATCCAATGACATGTCCGTCAGCACCCGTGCCATTGTGTAATGAGTGCAGTAATGCGCCATTTTCAACAATCAAAGTGATATTGCTACGTCTTATGGTTACACCACCATGATTTGGCCAGTTAGCATCGATACGGTACTTCGCAGTACCCACGCTGGGTATGAGTATGGTGCCACCCGATTCTGGTAACGCGCTGGCTGCGGCGAGAATAGCATGACGATTCGCCAAAGCACTTTCTTCCTGATTGTCACCCTTCGCACCAAAGCATAGAATATTGGCAACACCATTGAGCTGTAACTCTGCGAATTTATTGTTTGTACAATTGTGATACTTACCCTTATCTTCGTTTTGCTGACTGCCTTGCCGAATAAGGTAATAGGCATGACCACCGTCACCGGCCTGGTAGTATCCTTTTGTAAAAACAGTGTCTCCGGCTTTGAGCGCAGTGCTTGCTCTCATCTCTGCGGTATTATCAAAGGAGAGTACATGCTCAGAAACGTCCGTTGTTTGCGCTGATGCGCTTTTAGAAAGCGTTGCCAGTCCGGCACTGCCTAAGGCCATGCCTGCTAAGCCGAATAGTTGCCTTCTGCTAATCTGGGGATTTCCTTTTTCACTCATATTACTTCTCAGTTTCGCTGTTATTAGATTTTAATTACCATTAATGCGACTTAATTGTGATAGTGACAATTAAGTCGCACCTGTATAGAGGTCGTGATATTTACTCTGTGCAGGTGGAGCTTGCTTTTTATTATTCTCTAAGTACATAGGCCCGACTAAGCAGAGCAAATATGCTGCTCTTAGGACACTCAGGCTGGTCTGGCTGGTACCACCTGAATGACAAGATAAAAAGAAAGTTAGCTCTCATATTACAGGCCTAGGTGTTTTTAAGACATAGATTCAGCACCTTGAGAGGAGGCGCTTGATTTGGCTTTTTTTCCGTTGAGTAGAATGCCTATCCAGGTATGCCTGACCAATAGCTGGTAACTAACCAAGCCAATTACTAGGGTGGCGGTCACGGAAATGATGAGCTTAAGCAACAATGGCAGCGTGGTATTGCTCAGTGGAAACTGGATGTACATGAGTACCGGTACATGGATGAGGTAAATCCAGTATGACGCGTCGGACATATACTTGTTCAGCTGACTGTATTGATTGAGCCATTTATATCCGGCGAGAAAGGCAACACCGGTCCAGCTAACGATGGCAACCGATTGTGCCAGCACGGTGTAGAGATTGATGTGCTCAGGTGTCATGTCTCCGGTATTCGCTGCCCGTATGATGGTCTCTATGGAGGGGGGAGGGTCCATCAGGTAAAAGTAAGGCAGTAATGACACACAAGCCAGTATCAGTAAAGGCGTAAAGTATCTGGCGTATTGTTCTACCCGGGTATGATGATGATAGAGCCCGGCACCGATCAAAAACAGGATGCCATAAAATCCGAAGGACCAGAGTTGCGGATACAGCTTATCGGGTGCCGGGAATGGCACCAGCTGTTGGTGCATGGCAAACGTGAGCAATAGCGGCAAAGCCACCCCTAAAAACAGGGGGCGGACGACAAAGGCGAGTATAGATTGATAGACATGAGTATATTTTTGTAATAACCAGATAATGCAGCAGAACTGGGTCAGGTTCCACAGAAACCACAAGTGCATGGTGGAGATGAGCGGTTCTTCGACGGACTGAAAAATGGTAAACAGGCCCGGCTTTTCATGAACTATCTCTGCGCCCCAGCCAAGTGCATGAATTAGTACCAGCATGGTCAGCGGAAAAAATATCACAAAGGGCAAAAAAACGCGTTTGAGGCGATTGCTGATAAAGGCATTACCACCACGTTTACTGATCAGCAATGCGGCGCAAAACCCTGCGATGGCAAAAAACAGCGGCATTCTGAATAGGTGTGACCAGATGGCAAAGTATTCGAAGGCGACATGGTTACTGGGATCGGCGGTAAACCAGATATTGGAAAAGTAAGGGCCATAGGCCAGCGCTGCATGGAACACCACGCCCAACAAAAGTGCCAGGCTGCGCAAGTTATCTATGTAGTGAAAACGAGGGGAAGTGTGCATAACGTTTATCCTTAAAGCTGCGACTGTGAACAGATTAGCATCAAACAGCCCGGGAGAATACTGATCTAGGGACACCGCGTGGCATAAAAAATATGCGCCAGGATGTTTCAAAATTGTCCGGATAGCTAAACTGGCATTTAGGCACCGTTATGCTTGCAAGATTGAAGTGTGCAGTGCCAGCACAGTCACCTGTTTCGTACTAAAGTTTAGGGGTCCGTTCGTAAAATTGAGATACCTGAGTATGCAACAACCCAAGCTGCAGCCATCCATCAACGGCTGCGATAGCTGTTTGATGTCATTGTGCCTAATTCTGGAGGGCCCCCTCGCATGACCGGTTATTTTATTCAGGCTTTTATTTATCTGGCTGCAGCGGTGGTGATGGTGCCACTGGCAAAACGCCTGGGGCTTGGCTCCGTATTGGGTTACCTGATAGCGGGTGTGCTGATTGGCCCTGTGGCAGGTATCGTCGGTAAAGAAACGGTGACAATACAGCATTTTGCTGAGTTCGGCGTGGTGATGATGTTGTTTTTGGTGGGGCTGGAGTTACACCCTCAGATGCTGTGGAAAATGCGTCACAGACTGCTTGGGCTCGGCGGCTTGCAGGTGATTACAAGTGCTCTTTTGCTTGCTTTTATAGCCTGGCTACTGGGTCAGCCACTTTCCATTGCGGTGGCAATTGGTCTGGTCTTTTCTTTGTCGTCGACAGCCATTGTGCTGCAAACATTGAATGAGAAAGGTCTGACGAAAACCGAGGGCGGGCAAAATGCGTTTTCTGTGTTACTGATGCAGGACATCGCTGTGATACCGATACTGGCATTTATCCCTGTTTTGGCCTTACCTGAGTTAATGAGTGCAGCGCAAGCGCTGCAAACCACAGCGGAACATCATGAAACATTGAGTCTGGTTGCAGGTTTGCCGACCTGGGCCTACGCGGGGGCTATTTTTGCCAGTATCGCCGGTGTGGTTGTGATAGGTCATTATCTGAGTCGTCCCTTGTTCCATTATGTTGCTAACTCCGGGTTACGGGAAATCTTTGTCGCAACCGCGTTGTTACTTGTGATTGGCATCGCGACTTTGATGAGTCTGGTTGGGCTGTCTCCCGCACTGGGGACTTTTCTGGCCGGCGTGGTGCTGGCGAACAGCGAATTCCGTCATGAGCTTGAATCAAATATAGAGCCTTTTAAAGGTCTGTTGCTGGGGCTTTTTTTCATTACGGTGGGGGCAGGGATCAATTTTGCCATACTCTCTGAGCACTTACTTTTGATCCTGAGCCTGACGCTGACCGTGATGCTGGTAAAAGCCGCAGTACTGTGGGGGCTCGCTATGGTGTTTAAAATCCACAATAGCGATCGCTGGTTGTTTGCGCTGAGTTTGTCTCAGGCCGGAGAATTTGGCTTTGTGCTGTTAAGCTACGCACTGCAAAACCATGTCATCCCACCCGAAACAGTGAGCTTGCTGCAGCTGGTTGTGGCGTTGTCTATGTTTTTGACACCGACCTTGTTTATTCTCTACGACAAAGTGATTTTACCCCGATATCAACATACGACCAATCAGCAGGGGTATGATGAGATTGATGAACACGGGCAGGTGATCATCGCGGGCATTGGTCGTTTTGGGCAAATTGTTAATCGTTTACTCATCGCCAATGGCGTTCACACGGTGGTGATGGACCTGGATGCAACTCAGGTGGAGTCAATGCGCCGCATTCAGGTTAAGGCCTACTTTGGCGATGCCACACGGCCTGAATTGCTGCATACCGCGGGTATTGAGCAAGCTGCCTTATTGGTTGTTGCCATTGACGACAGAGAAAATGCGAAGGCACTGGTGCAGGCGGTCAAGCTTAGCCACCCTGGAGTGACAGTGCTGGCCAGAGCATTTGACCGAGGCCATCACTACGAATTGAAACATGCTGGCGCGGATGTGATTGTCAGTGAAACGTACCATTCGGCGCTCGACCTGGGGGCACAGGCGCTTACCTGTCTGGGCTTTGCGTCAGAGATTGCGGCGCAGAAAAAACAGGCCTTCTGGGAAACCGAGCAGGCCGCATCAGAGCGGCTCTACGATACCTGGCAACATGGTAGTGATGGCCAGCAATACGACCATGATTTTCGTAAGCTCTTCATCCAGACTGAGGAGGCAATCAAAGCAGCCATGCAAGCCGGGCACACCAGTGGACAGAGCAGCGATAACGTCACGAAACAGGGCTAATGAGGATCACCGTATCAATGCTGGTGCAGACAGTGGCAGACCTGATATGCTACACGCTTTTAGCGACAACTGAGTACGAAACATGATTGACGATAAAGAATTGATCAGCACACTGGACGAATTGGAAGCGTTTTTACAGCTGGTGGAAAGTGGTGGGTTAGGTCTGAATAACGCAGCAGGTGTTGCGTTGGCGACGAATAATAGTAATGGCCGGCCATTTGTTGCTGTGCTGGATGATAATCATCAGTTGATCCTGGGTCGCTGGGTGACGCAAGAGGTGTTTGATAATGGTAAGGATCTTGTCCGTCAGGGGCCTAAGAAAGCGCACTAATCGTGTGCTGAACAGATGTATCGGGTCATTTTGATTTGTATACATCTGCCACCCTCTGGGCCCACAGTGGGAAACCCCTACACCGGCCAATGCTTTATGCGGATTGGTATAATAAAAAACAAAACTACAATAAAAACAGGAAAGTCAGATGCAGGTTCCTTGTGAAGAGCTAGCCAAAGTTGAACATCGGCTCAATAAGCAAAATGCGCTGGGTGCAGCGATTGCTGGTGGATTGTGGGTGTTTCCCATTTTATTTGCCTGGTTTGGTGCTTTTACATTAAACGCAGACTTAGGTCCCTTGATGCTGACCGTCAGTGGTGTGCTGGTCGGCTTAGTGATCCGGTTTCATGGTCGGGGCTATCAGAAAGTATTTGGTGTTATCGCCTTTGTACTGCATACCTGGTTGGTTTTTCTGGCCCTGGCATTGGAATTAATCGTCAGTAACGATACCTGGCTGATGGTATTGGGTATTTTATATGTCACTGGTGTTTGGTCCAGTGTGTACTTGGCGCGTAAAAAGGTACCATTTTCTGAGCACCGGGCCTTTTTTGAGCTCGCGGAAAAACAGCAGCATGCAAGTCGGAAAAAGCTGAAAAACCGTTGGTTCATTGTGTTACCCGTTTTACTGATTACCTCGCTGGCCACTGGCTTGATGGCAATATATGGTGTCACGACAGCGGAGCAGTTATTGATTGCACAGGAGCTAGACGAACAGCAACAACAGCGAGCACTGCGCGCTCAGAAAAACGAAATTGACGTCACACCTCAGGGTCTTAAAGCCCTCTCAACCAGACAAGCGTTGCATTATGCCTACGCCTATTTTAGCGGCTATCGGATAGATGAATATGGCAGAAATAAGGGCCAGTTTGTGCACTCTGAGTTCAAAGCGAAAACCATCCTGAGCCATTTGATGGAGCAAAGGGCTGAACCCCGTGCTTTGTTCATTCTCGGCATCATCAACGGGGGGAGTCAGGGAAGTCAGCAAATTGAGCAGGCGGCAGAGCTTGGTGATGACTATGCTAAGCTGTTTAAAACCATTGAGTTTGGTTGTCGCTATGATAAAAACCAGGCATTGATGCTAATTAATGGCTTGGCTCAGCTGACCGATGAGTCTCCCATCAGCGCAGAAATTGACAGCATTCGCAGCTACGGTTTTGAGCCCGTTTGCGCTGATCTTAATACGGGCAAATTTGAATACAGTTTTATTCGTGAGTATCAACCGAACAGCCGCTAAGATAAGCGGCTGTCTTCCAGATTGAAAAAGGCAACCTGATCGGTCAGCACCCGGGCCTGACTCTCCATGGTTTTGCCCGATTTTGACGTGGTTTCGACCAGGGAGACATTTTGTTGAGTAATGCCATCCATTTGTGCAATGGTAGAGCATACCGCGGCGATACCAGATGCTTGCTCTTTACTGGCATCGTCAATGTTCGAGACCATGTCACTGACTTGCGCAATTGACTGAGTCAACTCATCGAAAGTCGTGCCAGAATCATAAACCAACTTGCTGCCTTCGGTGACGGCGTCAACACTGTTTTTGATGAGCGCTTTAATTTCTTTGGCTGCGCTGGCACTGCGTTGTGCCAGGTTACGCACTTCACTGGCAACCACGGCAAACCCTCTGCCAGCTTCGCCCGCTCTGGCGGCCTCAACCGAGGCATTGAGTGCCAGCAGGTTAGTTTGAAAGGCAATTTCATCAATCACGCCAACGATGTCGGAGATTTTTCGGCTATAGCTTTCAATATTACCAACCGCATTGATGGCATCTTCAATGGTTTGTTTACCACTGAGTGCTTTTTCACGGACAACGGCTGCCCGTTCCGACGCTGTGGTTGCGCTGATCGCATTATTTTTCACCGTCGCTGTAAGTTGCTCCATTGTGGCGGCGGTTTCTTCCAAACTGGCTGCCTGACTTTCTACCCGGCTATTGAGCTCTTCATTATTGGAGGCGATTTGTCGGGCGATATCAAACACCTGAGCTGCCCCGTTATTGATGGTCTGCACCAGCTCGCTGAGCTTGTCGAACAGACCATTCATTGCCTGCGTCAGCACTGAGAAGTCCTCTCCCAGTTCAGCGGTGATCCGGTGGGTTAAATCGCCTTGCTCAAGTGCAAAAATGGCGTTTTTGATATGTTGCACAGCCTGCTTTTGCGCGGTGATGTCTGTGGCATATTTCACCACTTTGACTGGGCGGCCATGTTGATCCAGGATTGGGTTATAGGTTGCCTGGATCCAGATTTCCTGGCCATTTTTGGCTATCCGCATATACTGCCCCGAGTCAAATTCGCCACGATTGAGCTGTGCCCAGAATTGTTGATATTCGTTGCTCTGAGCCTGCTCCGGGGTGGCAAACATGCGATGATGCTGGCCTTTGACTTCGTCGAGTGTATAGCCCATTGTTGCTAAAAACAGGTCATTGGCCCACAGTATGGTGCCGTCCATTTCAAACTCAATGACCGCCTGAGATTTATGAATGGCCTGTACTTGCCCTTCCAGATCCGCTGTGATTTGCTTCTGATGAGTAATATCCATGGCGTATTTAACCACTTTCAGCGGGTTGCCCTCATCATCACGGATCAGGTTATAAGTTGCACTGATCCAGATAGGTTTAGCATGTTTGCCTAGTCGAAAAAATTCACCGGAATGGAAATGGCCATTCTTCAGATCTTGCCAAAACTGCTGATATTCCTCACTTTGAGCATATTTGGGCTCAACAAACAGCCTGTGGTGCTGACCGATGATTTCCTCTTTGCTATAACCCATGGCACTCAAAAAGTTGTCGTTGGCGTCTAAAATGGTCCCGTCTAAATTGAATTGGATCACCGCCTGAGAGCGATTGATTGCCTCGATTTGTCCTTGTGCCTCAAAGGCATTCAGTTTATCTGCGGTTATGTCAGAGGCGAACTTCATGATTTTCCAGAGCCGACCATTCTCGTCATACAAGGGGGTATAGTGCGCCTGGATCCAGACCGCTTCCCCGTGTTTGTTGACCCGTTTAAACTCGCCAGATTGAAGCTCACCTCGGCCTAAAGCCCGCCAGAATGCCGCATACTCATCACTGGCAGCTTCTTTTGTAGTGACAAACAGGCGATGGTGCTGACCCTGGATCTCTTCAAGCTGATAACCCATCACATCAAGAAAATTTTGATTGGCCGTTACTATCGTGCCATCGAGGGTAAACTCGATAACTGCCTGGGCATTGCGGATCCCGTCAATCTGACTGTTGAGATTGATTGTCATATGTTTTTGCTTAGAGATATCGCTGGCTAACAACAAGACTTTCGCTGTGCGTTGGTGTGGATCCGGCACCGGAACCAGTTTGGCATGCAGCCAGGCAAATGTTTGCTCCGAAGTTTGCCATTTTAGGTCACACTCAAGCGTCTGGCCTTCACAAAGCGCTTCCCAGCAAGCGGCATTGAGCTGTTCATTGACCACAAATTGCTGATAGTGCTGATTAACCAACTGCTGTCTTGTGGCATCCACCAGGGATAGGAAATGCTCGTTGGCATTCAATACCGTGCCTCGCAGGTCCAGCTCTGCCCAGGCTTGCGCGTTTGACAAGGCCTGTGTGGCTGAGGAGGCGTCCACCAAAGGTTGATACTGCGCTGTCACATCGTGGATCACGGCAAAGCTGTGTGATTCATCCAGCGGACACAATTGTACTGAGACGTGAAACTCTGTGCCCTCGACATTGTGCATGGTGCAGACTTGCGCGCTGCTATGTTGACGTTTTTGCAGCGCGTTATGTAACGTCTGGTAGTCGCTGTGATGATTGCACAGTGCTGACAATGTCTTGGGTGGGGCGCTGCTCGAAAATGCCAGTGCGGTATTAAAAGCCTCGCTGGTGGCGAGAATATTACCGTGTCGGTCGAGCTTTAGCCAAGGCAATGTTTGCGGTAGGGTGATTTGTGGTTCTGTTGTTTTTGTTCTTGAAAAGCCGAAGAGCGCCATATCACATCCTAGTATGTAGTGGATTATCTATACACACTATAGACAAGGAATAACAGGGCCCCCAAGTTTGTGAGTGAGATACGGTTGTATATGGAGCAGCCCGTCAACAGGCTGATCCATACTTAGCAAAGTCAGGCGTCGCTTTCGTTGACCAGAATTACTTTACGATGAGGGAAGGGGATCTCTATATTGGCTTCATCGAGGGCTTTTTTCACTTGCTCAGGCACGGAGTAAAGCACATCAAAATAATGTGCGCCGTCGCAAAATGGTCTGACTAAAAAGTCCACTGAGCTGTTATTGAGCGACTCCACCTCTACAAACGGAGCCGGATCCGACAAAATATGGGGGTGTGCCTGCAACACGGATTGGATCACAGCCCTGGCCTCATCCGTGTTTTCACTGTAAGCAACGCCAAAACGCATATCGACACCGCGAATTGCATGATGTGAGTGATTAACGATTTTACTGCCCCAGATATGGCTGTTGGGGATCACGATTTGTTGGTTGTCGAAGGTTTGCAATATGGTCGTAAACATATCAATTTCAGTCACTTTGCCAAATTGCCCTGCTGTGTCGATAAAGTCGTTGACTTTGTAGGGGCGGAAAATTAACAGCATGACGCCCGCCGCAAGGTTGGATAGGGTGCCTTGCAGTGCCAGCCCTACCGCAAGTCCTGCGGCACCGAGCAAAGCAATGATCGAGGCGGTTTGTACACCAAACCGATTGAGCACTGCGATGCCGACAAAGGCCAACACAGTGTACTTGGCAACACTGCCAAAAAATTTAAATAAAGTATCATCGAGCTTGTCATAGCGATTCGCCACAGAGACAACCGCTTTATAAGCCTTGCCCGCCAGCCAGATGCCAATGATCAGTATTAATAATGCCAGTACCAGATTGGTTGCCCAGTCAACGGCGACAGGTAAATATTGATTGATATCGATTTTTTCTAAGAAGCTTTCCATACACCTACCTCGGTAAAATAATTGAGAGAGTCACAGAGCATTTACAATTATGCGTTTAAAAACTAGTTGCAGATACGAGATAGTTCAACCTGAAGAGGGTGATCTTGCCAAGATTGAGTAATAGGCGAAAGGGGGTGGCCCACAGACCACCGCGTTGAATGGTATCAGAGAAATCCCTGAGCGACTCCGGCCACCATAAAGGTGATGACCAGCCAAACGATATGCAGCTTGAGGTGTTTTAACAGATAAAAGCCGACCAGGATCAGAGCAATATCCTGTGCTGAAGTTACTGCACTGGTAAAGACGGGTTGATACAGTGCAGCCACCAGTAAGCCAACCACAGCAGCATTGACACCACTCAGCGCGCCTGCCACTGCGGGTCGGTTAGCGAGTTGTTGCCAGTTCTTGAGCACGCCCAGTAGTAACAAAAAGCCAGGCAGAAACACAGCTAAAGTTGCCACCAATGCGCCTGTGACGGGATTTGCTGGCATTAATGCGTAGCCAAGATAAGTGGCAACCGTAAACATTGGGCCGGGCACTGCCTGTGCAGCGGCATATCCTGTCAAAAAGGTATCCTGGCTGAGGATGTCACCGACAATGTTTTGCAGTAGTGGCAGCACCACGTGACCGCCGCCAAACACCAGGCTGCCAGCTTGGTAAAAATCATTAAACAGGGCTGCTGAGGGACTCAGGTGGGCGACAAAAGGCAGACCAATAAATAAGCCCGCAAACACCACCAAAGGCAACCAGCTTGCTTTGAAAGTGGCACTAGAGTGCACCTTTTGGGCACTACCGCGCAGGTAAAAGACGCCGATCAGGGCTGCCAGCAACAGCACCGCCATTTGCGTAAAGAGACCCGGGAGTAACAGCAGGGCGATGGCCGTGATAACACACACACCGACAGTGAGGGAGCTTTTACAAAAGTTCTTGTACATCCCCCTGGCGGCGTCGGCGACAACCACAATGGCAAGCAGCTTAAGCCCGTGCACCAGGTTTTGAAACACACTGGTGTCGGTCACCTGGCTGGCCATGAGCGCCATCAGCACCATGATAATGACTGACGGAAGCGTAAAGCCGATGAAGGCCGCGCAGCCACCACTTAGTCCACCGCGTTTGTAGCCCAGAGCGAATCCGACCTGGCTTGATCCGGGGCCGGGCAAAAACTGACTCAGCGCAACCAGCTGAGCATAATCGGCGTCATCCAGCCACTTGCGTTTTTCCACAAAGGTTTGGCGGAAGTAACCTATGTGTGCTGCCGGACCACCAAAGCTTATCCAGCCGAGTAAAAAGAAGGTCTTAAAAATAGCAAACATAATGCGCGCTCTGTTATCACAATTGCCGCTAGAGTAAAAAATGACGTAGAATGATTCAAATTAATAGTTTTGATTTTAACTATGAATAATATGGGATTGAGCTGTGAGCTTTAGTGATGTGCCATGGCGGCAGGTAGACTTGAACTTACTGGTTGCCTTCGCTTATTTATACCGCTGCCGCAGTGTCAGTATGGCGGCTGAGCAGGGTTGTGTCAGCCAGTCAGCGATGAGCCATGCTCTGGCACGGCTTAGACGCCTTCTGGATGACGAGTTGTTTGAGCGTAAAGGGCATACCATGGAGCCGACAGAGTACGCGCATCAGATAGCGCCTTTAATTGAGCAGCTGCTGGATACGGTGTCGGATGGCTTGCTGCACAAAAAATACTTTGTTCCGGAGCAGTATGAAGGCGTATGTCGCATTGGTCTGACGGATTATGCAGAGCTGAATTTTGCGCCTGTGATATACGACCGTATTCGCACCGCCGCGCCTCATGCACAAGTAAGTTTTGTAAACGTGAATCGTAGTAACTACATGACACTGACCGAACAGGAAAAACTGGATCTGGTCATTGGCAGTATCACTGAACCAGATCAGGCATTTAGCAGTCAGGTTCTGTACACCGAGCGTCACGTTTGTCTGGTGGATCCGGCTGTATTTACCACAGAGCTACCCATGTGCATGACTACTTTTGCACAGACGGAGCATGCCCTCGTGAGCCCGGATGGCCGCTTAACAACTCAGGTCGATCAGTTGCTTGCCAGGGCTGGCTTGACACGCCGGGTGACGGTGGCCAGTCGCAATTTCCTGACCATACAGCGCTTGCTCAGCCAACGACGCTTGGTGGCCATTGTACCGCTAAAAATGGCTCAGTTGGCGTGTGAGGATGCCGGGCTGACATACTTTGAGCCGCCGCTGCGTGTGCCGGATTTTGATATTGCAATGTTGTGGTTGAGTAAGCGAACGGGTGATGACAAAAATGCCTGGCTCAGAGCGCTGGTACAGACAGTATTAACTGCACCAGATGATCTGATAGAGCCTTAATGAAGGCTATCAATCGTTGCTATTTCAGTTCGGACTGGGCCCTGGCAAGTTGCCAATAAATGCTCGCTGAACAACCCAGCCGCCACGACAATCTCCGAGGCTTGACTTTGAATGTCACGCAATTGCGTCGACAATTGCTCAACCCTGGTGGCTGATATTGACGTACCAGCTTTACAACTGCGTAGTACTGAAAGACTAATTTTATTGATGTCGCTGGCCTGCTCCAGCACTTTGGAGAGCGCCTTCAGAGCTGGCGTGCTGCTGAGCAAAGACGCAAGCAGTTGATAGTCTGCTTGCCAGGCTATTAGCGTCTCGGTGATGTGTTGCAATGCATTGCTGTCGCCCTGTCTGAATTGTGTTAGTTGTTGATAGAGCCGGATCAGAGCCGGGCTTTCTACCGGCAGAAAGTCGACTAAATGTGTTAATGGTGCGTTTTGGTGATACAAGCCTTGCTGATACTTAATATGATGACGTGTGTAGTAGCTGGCTGGTTCAAGCTGCTCCGCAAAGCGCATCAGCAAAGCCAGGCTGTGAGGACTATCGTGTTTGGCCAGTAGTCTTTTGAGCCCCTGTCTGAACTGCTTTTGATGATGCAGGCCGATGGCATCGGCAAAGTCAGAGATGGACAACAATCTGTGGTACATGTTTTCGGAGTCGGTGTGCAGACGTGGAGACCATAGGCGCTCTGCGATAGCAAACAGACGTGGCCAGCTGCGCACATCCAGGTTTTGTTCGGTAACCAGTTCACTCCAGAGGGTTGCTTCTCCACCCAGAATATTACCTTGTGCCTGGGCGCTCATCGCGCTCTGGAAAGGCATATTGGTAAAGTCTGCCTGGGTAAAGTGTGTATCTAACTTTCCCGTTACCGGATAGACAGCGTTGCCGATCAGGATCCGACCAGATAATCCTGATCTCGGGTTCAGTGTGAGTTCCGCACGGGTTGGACCCATCCAGCTATCGATGGTGGCGTTGAGTCGTGATAAGCCCGCTCCGAGCGGGACTAGCCGGCTATCCAGACGGGCTTGTTTAAAGGGACGATCATTGAGTTGTAGGTATACATGATTCAGTGTTTGCTGAGAGGACACCAGCACCAGTTTACCACGCACGGCACTGCCTTTGAGTCTGGGCATGGTGAAGTCCCAGGCCTGAATGACTTCGTTGTCGTTGAGCGGATGTGCTGTGTGCAGATCGGTATCAAACGGCTCATTGCGATAGTGGTAAGCAGTCGGCTGAGGCTGATCGATGTAAAATCCCGCGGATAACAACGCCGGGTATCCCTGTGCGGCAATCTGACTCAGGCTTGCTTTACCACGCCAGGACTGGATCATCACATCTTTGTCCAGGGCGGGATGAAATATTTCGTCCCAGCCCATCATTTTTTTGTTATGCCGGCGTAAGATAGCCTGCACTTTGGTGTTGAAATGCGCTTGCAGGTCGGCGGAAGTGTTGAGTTTATGTGTGCGCATATACGCCTGGACCCGCTTGCTGTCTTGCCACTGTTTTGGGTGTACTTCATCGCCGCCAATATGCAAGTAGGGGTCCGGGAAGAGTTCAGCCAGCTCTGCAACGATTGCATCAATGAAGACATACACCTCAGGCTTACTGGGGTCTAACAAAGGCTCAAATATACCCCAGCCATCTTCCATCTGATAGGGCTTCACCTGTGTCATCAGTTCAGGATAGGCAACCGCAATGGCAGAGGCGTGACCGGGGACATCAAACTCTGGCACTACACGGATCCCAAGGTTGCTGGCGTACTCAACGATGTGTTTGATTTCGGCCTGCGTATAGTACTGGCCATCGGACGCGAGTTGATGCAACTTTGGATAAGCTGCTGAGGCATATCTCCAGCCCTGATCATCAGTCAGGTGCCAGTGAAATACATTCAACTTGGCGGCAGCCATGCCGCGTAGCTGCCGTTCAATCGCCGGAATAGAAAGAAAATGGCGGACGCTGTCGAGCAGCAGTCCACGCCAGGGAAAACGGGGGCTATCGTCTATTTGTAGCAGGGCCAGCTCGCGGCTGTCACGGGCAAAATAGAGTAACTGACTGAGGGTTGCCAGTGCCTGCAGCGCGCCAAAATCAGAGGCGGCACTGATATCAATACCTGTGTGGTTGATACGCAATTGATAGTCTTCATTGTGGTTGAGCTGGGGATATTGACTGGTACCGGTTTGCGGAGTTTGCACAATGACATTGATGGGGAGTGCTGATCCAGAGGTGACAGACGTAACCTGGTAGCCAAAATCAGAGAACTGTTGTTGATAGTAAGTCTTTACAAAGGCACTGCGCTGCGAAGACAGACCGGTGAGCGACAATATCAGCGGACGATCTATCGTAAGCGATTGTCCTGGCTGTACCAGTGAAGTGGGCACAGGCATCAAAATGGCTGCATGGTCTTTCGCTCTGGCGATCTCGGCAGATAGCATGAGCAGGCTTAATATAACCCCGCACAGCAAAGTCTTGAGTCGAACTATCATAGCGATCATTTCCCTGAAATACCGATCAAAAAGAGGTCTATAAAATCGTGTTTATGGGAACAGTGCAAATGAGAGATTTTCAATCAGGCGGGTAAATGCTCAGATCCAGGCTGTAATCCTGCGTAATGTTTTTACGGGTGAACTCAGATTAATATCTGCGAAATGAACAACAGAGCCTGCTATCAAACGATAGCCATGGCACACAGTGAGGTGTGAGATGTGTACCCGAGTATTTAATAATGGTCAGCGTGACTATCTGGCGACGGCCCGTAATATGGATTGGATGTATCCACTCCCAACCAGCTTTTTTGCGTTTGATAAGGGGCTGAGTAAAACCGGTCTGGCGGAATCAGATGGCTGTATGGATGAGGCGCTCAAATGGTGCTCGGCGTATAGCAGCATCGTAGCCATGGTAGGGGATGAACGCAGTGGCTGGGCCGCGTCTGATGGCCTGAACTCAATGGGGTTAGTGGCGAATGTACTGTATGACTCTGGTGCCAGCTATGGTCAGGCATCCTTCCGTGCGCACAAAAAGCAGTTGAGTGTGTTGCGGTGGGTGCAGTATGTGCTGGATAACTTTGTTTTTGTAAAAGAGGTTGTGAAGGCGTTTAGCAAACAGGATATCCTGCTAGTGGGCGCTGCGGTTCCCAACAGCGATGGTAAACCGGCGCAATTACACCTGTCTGTGTCAGATGTCACCGGCAATTCAGCCATTATTGAAGTGGTAGACGGAGAGTTTATTTGTTATGAAAGCAGTGCTTATCAGATAATGACCAATGAGCCGAGCTTTGATAAGCAGTTAAAAATAAATGATTACTGGGCCTGGCAATGGTCCGCGGAAAACAGCAACCCAAGCCACACCATCCCGGGGGGCGCCTTTTCAACGGATCGATTTGAACGCGCAACGTTTTATCTGCACCATATGGATGAGCCCACTAACATTGATGACGCACTGGCTCAGGCCAGAACTGTGGCTGCAAATGCGTCTGTACCTCTGGGTTACAACTTTACGGTTAGTGACAGCCCCAATATCTCCAATACGCTTTGGTCTACTTATGCCAGTCACAGTGAACCGGCTTACTATTTCAGTAATGCCCGGACGCTGAATGTTGTCTGGTTTGACCTGGCGAATGCCGACTTCGAAGCACCGGTACAAAAACTGGACCTAATCACAGTGTCAAAAAGTGGGGCGGTTGAAAATCATCATTTTGATGGCAAGATTAACGCGCTCATGACTGCGGCAATTGATCCTTACCTGAATCTGGAGCGCCATAGCGACGTGTCCCTTGAGGTCATCTGTTAATCTGGTTCCGTCAGGCGTGAGGGAGCAGCCGGTTTGAACGCCGGCTGATAGCATGTTTATAGCTCTGCGAAGACTTTGGCACGCAATGCTTCACGAAAATTATCGACCATCTTATGTTTGTCCTGCTCGGTGTGGCGGTCAAATACGCGGTTGTAGAACACACTGATGCTCACGTCTTCTTGTGGGTAATAATAGCTTCTGGATATATAACCGTTATTGTAGCCACCATGCATGTAGGCTACTTTGCCTGACAACGACGAAAAAGTACTGTGCTCTGTTTTGCGCACAATACCAGCCCCATACTCCCGGGTTGTATCCATTGTGCTCAGGTTATTGAGCATTTGTGCTTTAATCGCAGCCGTAAACGGGGCCTGGGTTTTGCCAAAGGCGCTGAAAAATCGGCTGAGGTCTTTGGGTGTACTGACCATACCGCCATCTGCCGCACGATACCCGAGTTTAATGTGTCGATAACTTTTTAGTGTACCATCCTCCAGTTCATAGCCGTGAACCAGCTCTGCGCCCAAAGGTTCCCGCTGATAGTAATAGGTTTCGGTCATGCCCAGTGGTTCGAGTATTTGTTGGCGGATTGCAATCGCCAGATCATAGCCCAGTAAGTCATCCAGTATGATCCCGAGTAACAGGTAGTTTGTGTTGGAGTAGTCAAAGCGGCTATCGACCTCAAATTGTGCGGGCTCATCATAAACATAACTCAGCATTTCAGTCACTTGCCAGTCGTGATTGGGCTCTGCTTTTGTCTTATGCCAGAACTGCGGCACACTCAGATAATCCTTCAGGCCGCTGGTATGTCGTAGCAAATGGCGCACTGTGATGGTACCGGTATTAGGGAGTCGGGTAGTAATGTCGTCTGGCAAATAGGTGTTGATACTGTTGTCCAGATCAATTTGCCCCTGTGCTGCCATCAGGTGAGTGAGTGTGGCAACAAAGCTCTTGGTATTACTAGCTATACGGAACAGGTGTTGTGGACTAAGCGGTACCTGAGTGTCCTGATTGGCCAGACCGCTAGTATAGGTTGCGGACCAACCGGGTGTGGCAACATAGACAGATACGCCTGTTAAACCAGCTGCGGCGACCTGATCAAGCAAACTTTGATAGTCGGTGTTGATATCAAAGCGGATGGTTTCTT
Organism: Pseudoalteromonas rubra; assembly: GCF_005886805.2. Classification (NCBI taxonomy): domain Bacteria; kingdom Pseudomonadati; phylum Pseudomonadota; class Gammaproteobacteria; order Alteromonadales; family Pseudoalteromonadaceae; genus Pseudoalteromonas; species Pseudoalteromonas rubra. Next base: position 3,571,279 of record NZ_CP045429.1, on the reverse strand, counting down.
TTGTTTCGCTGAGCGACACGGGCATCGCTGCTGATTTTGGATTTGAGGTGTGCGTCACGGTGTTATCACTGCCACATCCAGTAAGTGCCAGACAGGCGGTAGAGAGTATAAAAGAGGAGAGTTTCATAATATTGCCCCTTAGTGCGTTGCCATTTGTTGTTTTAGCCCGGTTATAACAACGCATTCGCAAAAAGGTGTCCTGATCGATAAGGACAAACAAGGAAGGTGGGAAAATAAGAACTGGGTTTTTAGTTAACTACCTGAAAGTTAAACTTACTTTTACTGTAGGAGGCGTGAAACGGGCAACTGTTCAAGATCACAGCCTGCCCGTCTGAGAAAAAGACAGTGGCGATATTATTGCATGAGTTTTATTTCAATCATGCCAATATAGGCGCCTGAGTCACTGTGCACACCGGCAGAAAAGTCGCTGTCCGTGGGGTCACTGGTCAGTAGCATTATGGATTCGGCTGGGCTGGTAGCCTGATTGGCTGACCCAAAACGTGTACCACTGTCGCTGCCGGCATCATAGACCTTCAACTGGATCGTCTGGCTTTCAAGCCATTGATTGTCTGTGAACAAGGGCAAACTTTCCAGGCCGATAAACCAGTCGGGACTGGGGGCAACCATAGACACCACACTGAGCAACGAAAACGCCTGACTCGCTTCAAACGTAAAAGTCACGCTTTTGGCACTGCCTGACACACCCGACTCGTCAATCAGGTAGTTGGAATTCCCGGCATTCTGGATAGCGCTAATTTCCTCTTTAAGCTGAAACTTGGAACCGGTTTCAGCCATGCTAACCATGCCAGCTGATGCCGCAGTATCGGGCTTAAAGATGAAGCCGTCTGCATTGTGTGTCAGGCCGACGAGGGGGGAGAAGTGTGAATTCCCCGGGAAATTGGTGGGAAAGTTGTCGGCTTCCCAGGTTCTGGTAAAGGTAAGCTGATACGTTACCGTATCTTCGGCTTGCGCTGTCTCAGTGGTGTCTGTACTTGTATCTGTGCTCGTGTTGTCGCCTGAACTCCCTGCATTATTGTCTGACGTATTAGTAGTAGTATTTGTATCGCTTGATGTATCTGTACTTGTTTCATTGCTCGTATTATTGCTGGCGTTGGTTTGGGTTGTGTCACCACCGCCTCCTCCACCGCATGCAGTCAGGGTGAACAGAATTAGGGCGCAAAGTGATGTGTTTGCTGTGCTCATATCAGCCTCGTGTGTGTGAGTCAGGGTCTGATAACAAGACCTGAACACCGTCTGGTCTATTTCATGAGGTGAGTAAAAAATGTGCACTTTAAGCCTGATACATCGGCACTATAGATGTCTTAAGCAGGCCATATGCTGCGTGTACCGACTTGAGAGATCCTCAACTGTTTTTCCGGCTCAGGTATGTAAAACTCATACGTACATTATGTTATTCAAGGAACTATTATGAAACCTCTGATCTTAACGGCGCTGCTGAGCGGCTCGGCATTGGCTAATCCATTACTGGGTAGCTGGGAGTTTGTTGAAGGGCACTATGCCACGGAAGAGGGCATTGTGTCTGCCAAAGCCCCGGAATTAACCTCAGTGAAGTTAATCACGCCCACGCATCATAGCTATATCACCCAGAGCCAGGGAAAGTTCAAATACGCTGGCGGTGGTACCTATGTGCTGAAGGGAGACAGGTTTATTGAGACCTATGAGTACGGCAACGTCACCTCTTTGCTGGGCAGGACGATGGCCTTCAGTTATAAAGTGGAAGGCGATTTGTGGCACCATGAGCTGTACGAAAATGGCAAGTTTGTGGAGCGGGAAATCTGGAAGAAGGTGCAGTAACCCGGGCCATATGAGCACATCTGGTATTTAATAGTGTGTAATTTGCAATAATAACCTAAGCCCCTAGACTAACAGTAAGGCCATTGTTGTACCGGGGGCGTTATGAAGTGGGTGTTGTTCTTGTGTTTGGCGCTGTGTCTCAGCACCGGGCGACCAGCCAGTGGTGCAACCGTTCAGGTGGTCACTGAATATCTGTACCCTTATCAAATCAAGAATGAGGACGGCTCGTTAGGCGGTTTTATGACCGAGGTTTTGCATGCTTTGTGCCAGCAGGTGGGCGATGTGCCGGATATTACCGTCATGCCCTGGGCAAGGGCCTATCAGACCGCGGTCACGACCGAAAATGTGCTCATTTACTCTATTGTTCATACTCAGGCACGCAGTCCGCTGTTTCACTGGATTGGGGAAGTGCAGACGGACCCCATTTATTTGTGGGGCCTGAAACGTCGCTTTCCCGTGCAATCAGACGCTCTGATGTTGCTTAAACAGCATCGGGTGGCTGTACTGCGGGGGTCTAATGTTGCCCACTACCTGGCAAAACAACAGTTTTCAAATCTCAAACCGCTCAGTTATGAAGAGCAATTACTGCAAATGCTGGAAAAAGATCGCCTGGATCTGGTGGTGGGCACCGAAGAAACCATCTGGCAGCGAGCGAATAAGGCGGGTATGGACTTTAATACCCTAAACAAGGTTGCGGAGTTGACAGAGCTTAATACCAATCTCAGTATTGCTTTTAATATTGACTCCGACCCCAAACTGGTGGCCCGCTATCGGGATGGTTTTGCTGCGATCAGCAGTAACGGCAAGCTGGCAGGTATACAGCAAAAGTGGTTTAAGTATGTGCAGGTCGCAAAACAATGAGTTGACCCGGCACGTCTGCCGGGCCTCCGTTAAGTTTATTTCAGTGTTTCGCCCAAAGAGACGGGCGCACTGGTCTGGGCTTTGATCGCATCGAGTACACTAACCAGTGTGGCATGTTGGCTGTCAGGGTGTGCTCGCAAACTGATGCTGGTGATATCCCCTTCTGCGCCGAGACGGGCAATGTTAATACTGACACTGTCGAGGTCGATTTGCCGATTGTTCAGGTAGATTTGATTCTTAGCATCGATTGAAAATACCGGCGTCAGGCTGGGCACCACAGAGGTGACCGCTTGATCCGTCCGGTTGAGCGGCAGGGCGCTTTCTCTGACAAAACTGGCGGTGACAATAAAGAAAATCAGCAGGATAAATACGATATCCAGCATGGGGTTCATGTCTACGGTGACGTCAGAAGGAGTACGTTGATGTGCAGTTTTTACCATAATTACAGGTCCTTTTTTGTTGTTTCTCTTTCAGCGTAGACCCCGGTTGTTAGTTTTGATTTAATGTACCGTTAATGTTTACAAACTTTTACTTTGCTCAAGGGCGGTGGTTGCAAGGCTGAATACGGACTGCCGTGTCGTTGTACATGGGAGCCTATGGCGCTGGGCTATGACCACAGTGATATTTGGGGGAACTGGAAACCAGCCAGCTGCATAAGTCGGCTGCAGTTGCTTGTTTCATGTCGCTGGTGAGTGATGCTGGCGGGCGTTGCAGGCAGCCGGCTGCTCACGAGCCGACTGTATTAAACTTTTTAGTTAGCGCTTTTTCTTCTTGCCCTGAACAGCTTTAAAGCGCGGGTTATCCTTGCAGATCACATACACACGACCACGACGCTTAACTACCTGACAGCCTGGACGAGACTTGGCACTTTTTAGCGAGCTGAGTACTTTCATGGTGATTATCCTTTTTTACCAGCCAGATTCTTAAAGCGGCGGTTAAACTGTGCAACACGGCCATCACTGGCAACCAGTTTTTGTTTACCTGTGTAGAAAGGGTGAGACTCGCTCGACACATCGATAGGCACATAGGGATAAGTCACTCCATCTACTTCTACTGTGCGGTCGGTTTTGATAGTAGAACCAACAATGAAATACTTGTCTACAGAGGTATCGTGAAAGGCAACTAAGTGGTAATCAGGGTGGATATCTGGCTTCATTTTCTTCTCCAATAATTCAGTGCGTGTGTTATATCATAACAAAACCGCAATGAAAACAGTAAATGAAAATAATTCGCAATCGTGTCTTTGTGGTTGGGCCAAATGAGAGTGAGTGTGGCGGCTTTAATGGATAAGCTGCCACCACTTAAAAGAACTATGATCGTTAGCGAGTGAGCTTACGGGCACGGAAATTACGGCCTTTCATTTTCCCTTCACTGATCATTTTGACTGCCTGATTGGCGTACTTGCGTTCTACCGCAACATAGGAGGACATGGCGGTGACTTTGATTTTACCGATTTGATCGCCTTGTAAGGTCTGATTGGCAGTCAGTGCCCCAAGAATGTCGCCCGGGCGTAACTTGGCTTTTTTGCCGCCATCAATTTGTATCGTGACCATAGGCGCGCGATTAATCTGAGCTGAGAGTACCTGCTCGCCCGGCAGTGCAGTGGGTTCAATACGCAAGTCGAGGTAGTCTTCCAGCATATTCACTTTGTGCGATTCTTTGTAGCTCATCAGCGAGCAGGCTACCCCGGTTTTTCCGGCGCGACCTGTACGGCCAATGCGATGCACATGGACCTCAGGGTCGTGGGCAATGTGGTAGTTAATGACCATGTCGACATGGTCCACATCTATGCCTCGAGCTGCAACATCGGTCGCAACGAGCACAGTTAAGCTGCGGTTAGCAAAGCGTACCAGGGTTTTATCCCGATCTTTCTGATCCAGGTCACCATGCAGGGCTGCACAGTCAAAACCATAGTTTTGAAGCATCTCGCTGATGTCCTGACACTGGGCCTTGGTATTACAAAATACCACCGCAGCATTAGGTTGAAACTGTCGTAACAGCTTATGCAGTGCGGTGTCACGCTCGGCGTTGTCGGCCACCTCATAGAAATGCTGCTCTATGGTACTGTGGTCATGTTGCGCGATCACTTCAACCTTAACCGGGTCACGCATAATATGGCCAACCAGCTGTTCTATTTTCGCCGGATAAGTGGCACTAAATAACAAATTCTGGCGCTGCTGTGGGCAGTGTGAGACGATACAATCCAAGGCTTCTTCAAAGCCCATTTCCAGCATGCGATCCGCTTCGTCCAGCACAAAGGTATTGACCTCATCTAAACTCAGGCGACCTTTGCGTAAATGCTCTTCAATACGTCCGGGTGTGCCAACCACAATGTGCGCGCCGTGCTCCAGAGAGCCTATTTGTGGTCCCATTGGGGCGCCGCCGCACAAGGTCAACACTTTAATATTATGAATGGCTCGTGCCAGTTTACGGATCTCCACAGCGACCTGATCCGCCAGCTCCCGGGTAGGACAAACAACCAGCGCCTGCACCCGAAAGCGCTTAACCTTGAGATTATGAAGCAGGCCAAGGGCAAATGCTGCGGTTTTTCCCGAGCCGGTTTTGCCCTGACCGATGACGTCTTTCCCGGCCAGGATCTGTGGCAGTGTCTGAGCCTGGATGTCGGTCATGGTGTGATAACCCAGAGAGGTCAGGTTTTCTTGCAAAGCAGGGGACAAATTGATGCTGGAAAATGGCGTGGAGGTGCTCATAGCTGGTTTCTTTTTGGTTGAAAGGGTAAGTATAACATGCCACGGAAGCAGACTACCCGATGGTATGTCTTGCCCGGTGGCATCGTGTTTTGCTGCAAAGTTAGCGTGTTAAACGTTTTACTTCGCTCCGCTAGTCGGGTTGGACTTTTTCTGTGCAGCCGGTTTGTGACTCGCCGGTTTATTCTGGCTGTTAGCTGGGCGTCTTCTGCGACGTTTTGGCGCGCCTTGTTTGTCATTGCCAGCGTCCGGTTTTTGGTTGCTTTTTGGTTTGTTGGCCTGGCCGTTCTGCCCACCTTGCTGAGCCGTATTGGTTTTCGGCTTCTTGGGCTTTTTAGGTTTTTTGGGTTTAATGGGGCGTGTGTCTAACTTTGACTCTGGTACCGGGTTTTGTGGCTCGAAGCCCGGTTCAACAACCCGTGGGATCAGTTGTTGGATCAGTCTCTCAATGCCAAACAGGTCACTGGCGACGTCTTCGCTGACAAAGGAAACGGCTTCACCTGTCGCGCCTGCACGGCCTGTACGACCAATACGATGCACGTAATCTTCATACACATTTGGCAAGTCAAAGTTGACAACATGTGGCAGCTCCTGGATATCCAGGCCTCGCGCGACGATGTCGGTGGCCACCAGCACACGCAACTCGCCACTTTTAAAGCCCGCAAGTGCTTTCATACGCGCACTCTGGCTCTTGTTACCATGAATGGCTGCCGCGTTAATTTTGCTTTTCTCCAGATCCCGTACCAGGCGATTGGCCCCATGTTTGGTGCGCGTAAAGACCAGTACCTGTTGCCAGTCATGGGTCGTCAGCAGGTGTTTAAGCAGTGCTGTACGGCGACTTTTATCAACCGGGTACACCCATTGGATTACGCTTTTGGCGGTGCTGTTTGCTGGTGCCACGGATATCTCAACCGGATCCTGGATCAGGCCTTTTGCCAGATTGCGGATCTCATCAGAAAAGGTGGCTGAAAACAGCAGGTTCTGGCGACGCTGTGGCAGTAGTTTGATCAGACGTTTGATATCATGAATAAATCCCATATCCAGCATTCTGTCAGCTTCGTCGAGTACAAACATCTCCAGTTGATCAAATTTCACAGCATTTTGCTGGTACAGATCGAGTAGTCTGCCAGGCGTTGCAACCAGCACGTCGGCGCCTTTGCGCAACTTCATCATTTGAGGGTTGATTTTGACCCCGCCATAGACAACCTGACAAGATAAGGTCAGATGTTTGCTGTACAGCTCAACACTTTGCCAGACCTGATCGGCCAGCTCGCGTGTGGGTGTCAGGATTAAAGCTCTGACCTGATTGGCCTGGACCTTTGGTTTTTTACTGAGTAGTTCCAGCATTGGCAGGGTAAAGCCTGCGGTTTTACCTGTGCCGGTCTGGGCTGCCGCCATGATGTCTCGCCCTTGCAGGATAGCGGGGATCGCTTGCTCCTGAATGGGGGTTGGCGTTGAGTAGCCCTGATCGGCTACGGCTTGATTGATTTCTGGAGATAAGCCGAGACTGCTGAAGCTCATGATTGTGTACTCTGAAGAATGCGGGCCGGAAGAGTACAAGATTTACCCCAACATAGCAATTTTTGTCACCCTTTGATATTTGCCGGGGCCGCTATTGCGGGCGACGGTGAGCTGGCAGAGAGTCAGCCGGGTTGCTCACTGAGCAGCTCTGCAACCGGGATCTGATAAAAGCGTGCCAGGTCACCAGCGGTGCGATAATAGACGCGACTGCCACATTCGGCACGTTTCAGTGTGGCAATAGACACACACAAAGCCTGATCCTGGCAAGCACAGGCCAATTTTTCCTGACTCAGGCCCAGGCTTTTTCTAAGTTCCTTGAGCCGATGACAATTGAGTTTCACTCTGCCGTCCATTGAGGTGCTCCTGACTGAATTTGGGATCAAAGGCTAGCAGCCATTGGAGCCTTTTGCCACATACCATTAACACTTCAGGTGTTCAGATTATGCTACAGGCTGTCAGCTTTTTTTCACCCTAATGGCTTAGGTTTCAAGGTTGGGTAACTGATACCAAACTGATACTGAACTGATACCACAAAGCGGTTCATTCGCATCTACACTGAGGGCCAGTTGAATAAGCCCCGCATGGTGCGGGATTACTGGAAATAATAAGGAAACTATTATGTCTCAAACAGTTCATAACCTGGGTGCCTATGGTGCAGTTGTACTGGCGAAAGATTTCAGCAAAGACTTTATCAATGCGTTTGAGCACATCAATCAGCGTGACGGTGTTAAAATCACCCCATTGGCTGGTCAGTCGCAATTGGTGAATGGCACTAACTATGCGTTTTATTGTTTGGTTGAGCCGGTTGTTGCACCGGGTGTGGCAAAAGTAAACAAGCTTGAAGTTATCGTGATCCATGCGCTGGATGACAAGTACACAGAAACGGCAGAGCGCGTATTAAGCCGCCCTGTACTTGTGCCGCCTATTGGTTCATTTGACGGTGTTGCACTGCGTGATGATTTCACTGAGGCTGAGCAAGCGGCTGCAGAGCAGATAGAGTCGCTGGTTGGCGTACATTATGACATCCTGGCTGCACAGCAACAGGTTGTTGCAGGTCTGAACTTTGTCTTTTACTCAGTCGTTAAGCCAGCGACACGCAATGGCCAGGCGTTCTTTGCTGAGATTGAAGCGCACCGCAACCTGGAAGGTCGACTAGAGAATTTTAACCTTATCCCGGTTAAGCCATAACCGATACACTTTTTGGCAACGTTGATAATGGGCCGTTCAGACTGAGTCTGAGCGGCTTTTTCATGTGCTGCTTTGCTTGAACGGGTGATTGGAACTGGATTTGTACACAGGTTGTCTTGTGCAATGTGTAAATATTCCAGGCTACAGAGGGATTATGGCGGTTCCGCCCCGAGTGTGTTTGTGATTGCTTGCTATACTGAGTGAAAACACCACAAGGACACTGACAATGCACGTGATTCTGTTATTAGCGACGTTATTCTTTACTGCCACGGCCTTAGCCAATGAAAAACAAGCCCCGCCGCTTAATCCCGCATATAAGGGGGAGCATGGGATGGCATTGATGAACAGAGGCTCCCGTATTTACGCCACGAACTTTCCATCATACAGCTTACCTAACGACATACATGTGGTATATCGTTTGGAAAATCCGGATGTGGCTTTTTTAAGCCTGGTTCGTGACTCAAAACTCATCACCATTAAGCCAGAGCCGTTTAATTTACAGCGACTTGAGCGCGGCGAAGAAGTGACGATTATGGCCGATGTATACGAGGGCCATTATGCCCGTGGGGGTCGTTTGGTGTATCCCGAACGACAACTGGTACTGAGTGATAAACTATTTGCCCGCAAGCTAAGTAAACTGGAACCTGCTTCACAATGGCATGAATATGACGTCATAGAAATCAATAAAACGGAGCGGATATATGTGCATAAGATCCAGCAAAAGCCCAGTTTCAATCATTTGATCTTCGTTGATTTAACTGGCGCCTGTCTGCAAAAATTCCGCGCCTCCAAGCGGGTGCCCAGCGAGGGTGAGTTAACCTACAAGTTCATTAATTGCGGTACGTTGAAGCCGCTTTTCTATGATGCAGAGAGTTATATGTAAGGCTTAACCGGACGAGCTAATGTGATTTTATACCTATTTGCTCCTTCAAATTGAACAGGTATTAAGCGAAATTGGTATTATAAAAGGGCTGCGATGTGCAGCCCTTTTGGTTGGGGGTTAAAGTGAATTACCGTTTTTGTCTATGGCATCAAATTGATGGCCATCAGGCCCACCATCCCGAGGTGGAACGAGGACTTCTATGGCATTACTGCCAGCCACTGCATTCGGATCGGTCAGTGAGCGTAGGAAAGTTGCCAGATAATGAATTTCATCACTGGTGAAGTGTTTGATGATTGCTTCGTCGCCGCGGTCGGAGATGGCCCGGTTCTGAGCATTCAGTGTCAGTACAAAGTCTTCGCCTCCGCCAACAATCTGGCGGCATTGGTCTGTCGTCAGGTGCTGAAATTGAGGTAACTGACAGGTTTCTACATTGTGATAGAAGCTTTCCAGAGAGCCGGTTACATCATTGTAGTGTTCAATAACGCGTTCCAGTGTCTGGAAGACTCCTTTGTCACCATAAGGGGCAGTGATCCCGACGTTCAGCAGACTGGGCATCCGGAACTGGTTTTTAGCGTTGCCATCTGCCACGGCGTTCGGGCCAATTTGCGGGTAGAGAGGACCGCGGGTTTTTTCGGGTGTAAACATCACGCCATCGTGGCAGTTTGCACAGCCTGCGGAGGTGTAAAACAGCAAGGCACCGCGTTTCTCGGTATTATTCAAACCGGCCAGATCGCCTTCTATGTAATTGAAGAAAGGGTTGTCGATAAACAGGAACGAGGCCTGATAGGCGGCAAGGGCTCTGGCGATGCGCAAAAAGTTAACCTGTTCATCACCATAGGCTGCTGAAAAATGGCTTTTCCATTCATCGGATAAGCGAGAGGCGATAAATTCACGGTAGACTTGCGGCGATTCAAAACTGCTTGGATCGCCCATTTCAGCGGCGGCTGTCACCGGGAAATGTGCCTGTGCCATGAGCAAACGCAATGGGTCGGTATTCGCAACCTGACTATTCATCAGTCGGGTAACTTCATCTTCGGGTGTCATAATCGGCGCGGTTGATACCAGGCCAACTTCGCTTTCCCGGTTGCTCTGGCGTAATTTAACGCGTTGGTCCCAGAACATGCTGTTGACCCATAAGGCGGTGTTACAGATCTGGGGTGAACTGCGCCCAACTGAAGGGATCATACTCCCATCGGTACGTCCCAGTCCCATCACGTCCGGGTTTTCGGCATTGACGCCAATAGATAAAGACAAGCCGTCACTGCCACAGCCTTGTGCCGGGTGGTGGCATGAAGCGCAGGAGGTATCGTAATCCTGACTCAGTGCTTTACTGAAAAACAGCCTTTTGCCCAGGGCAATTAATTGCGGATCTTCCTGGCGACGATAGCGTGCAACATACGCCTGCATATCTTCCAGTCCCTGCTGCAACTCATAGTGCGCAATGACTTTATCCATACAAGTGTCCAGCTGGTCATCGGGGACGGCATTGAGGTCATTGGTGCCACACAAATCGACCAGGCGAGCAATGCCAATATTGATCACTGAGCCATTACGCATGCCATCATTGCTGTCGGTCGACAGGGTGGTCACTGTTTCGGTGTTTGAAGGATCGCTGATGAGCTTGTTTTTGTCTCTGCCTTTGGCAAAAGCCTGAACAAAGTAGCTGTATTCAGTGCCTGCCATTGCACTGTTATCCTGATAAAAGGTTAGTGTGGTGCGGGCAATACGTTTGCCATCACGATAAATGCGATAGCCTCTAATGTTGCTGGTGTCTTCGGGGGCTTGCCAGGTCAGTGCAACCTGATTACTGCTGTGCACTTTTGCGGTTAACTGCTGTGGCGTGGGCAGTGTGTTGGTGTCCGCTTGTGCCAGTGCAGAGCATAAGCACAAGGGCAGCAACCATCGCCAAAATTGTCTTGATTTCATGGATAGGTTCCTTAACAGCCAAACCTGGTTGGGTAGCGCTCAGGTATAGCTGTACATATAACGTAATTGAGAGTGTGAATAGCTTTCCTCACGTGCGATCAGAAAAGTCATTATTGTGTGGAATAAAAAATTGTCATTCCAACATTAGTGTAGGAATGAAATAAGGAAGAAATGTGTAGTTATTCTGTTTTTAACCATCCTTTTTTCTGTTTTTTTGTCGGTTTTTACTAGAGTATTTATTCAAAGGTGGGTGATGCGCAGCAAAGATAAACTGTAATGAGACTAGGTAATTAGTCTGGCTCATTGTAAACAATAGCTAGTTAATACGATTACCCGGTTCAGAAGGGAGAAGCATTCTTAAGTGATGGCACTTCGGGCCAGTTATGTGAATGTGCGGATGAAGTTAAGCGTCGCATTGTGCGGCAATCACAGAGGCTGTTGTGTGGGTAACTGACACACTTTGTGTGCCAGTTACTGTTTAGCAGGTTATCAATAGACGTAATTGGCAAATGAACACATGTCGCCGGTACAAGTTACGCCAGAGTCGAGTGTAAAGTAGTACACTTGTTCAATTGAACTGACATCGATGTGTGACAATGCATTGTAGTGCAAATTGAGGTAGTTTATTTGGCTGTTATTTGTTAAATCGAGTGACGTGATCTGGTTACTTGCCAAGTTTAGCTCAGTCAGCGCACTGTTATCCGATGTATCTAGCTCCGTTAGTTGATTACTTTCTGCCAGTAAGTACTCTAATGCGGCACTATTGGCGAGGTTTAGCTGAGCGATATTGTTGTTTCTTGCATCAACATAAGTGAGCTCGGCTTGACCAGATATATCTAACTTACTGAGTTGGTTACCGTAGACTGACAAGCTCTTCAAAGCTGAGTTGGATGCGAGGTCAAGCTGCGCCAACTGGTTGTAGTTTACATTCACTGACGAGAGTCTTGTGCTTGCCGTGGTATCCAGGTGCGTCAACAGGTTGTTGTCTAATTCCAGCGTAACAAGAGATGGGGCCGCCGTTAGGTTGAGCTCTGTCAGCTGGTTGTATGTTGCCCGTAGCTCAGTAAGAGAATCCTGACTGCCCACAATCAGAGAAGACAGTTGATTGTTTTCCACATTCAGGGAAGTAAGAGCTGGGTTGTTGCTCAGGTTCAATTTAGTGAGTTGATTTGAATTTGTATCTAAAGTCTCTAGTGCTGAGGCAGCAGATAGTTCCAGCTCTGTCAACTGGTTGTAAGCAAGCCTGAGTGTTTTGAGCGCAGCGATACCGGATAGGCTAACTGAATTGAGCAGGTTGTCACTGGCATTGAGATAAGCCAGAGAAGGCGCATTGGTGATTTTCAAAGTATCCAGTGGATTGCTGCTCAGATATACCGATTCTAGCAGGGGCAGATCTGCAATATGCAATGACGTCAGTTGGTTGCCATCAGCATCAAGGTGATTAAGCACAGTGTTGCTGGCAATGTTCAATTGCGTAAGATGATTATAAGGCAAATTCACAAACTCTAGTTGTGTGTTGGCAGATAAGTCGATGTGGGCCAGTGCATTGCTGCTTACTGACAGGCTAGTTAACTCTGTGTTGTTGGAGATATCCAGTTGTTCCAGTGCATTGAAATCGGCTGAGAGGTAAACCAGTTTGGCATTGTGTGAGAGATCAAGGCTGGTAAGTGGTGTCGACCAGATTGACAGACGCTCAAGTGCCGGTGTTTTAGACAGGTCAAGACTGTTAAGGGGCAAACTGTTAATGTCGAGGTCAATGAGCTTAGGATGAGCGGATAAATCCAAAGTGCTTATTGGCATAGAGCTCAGTTTCAGGTCTTCTAGTTGTTTTAACTCAGAGAGTGTCAGGTTGTTCAGATGAGCACTGTTTACTCTGAGTTCTTTTAAGTTGGGAGTGGCAGAAACATCCAGCTGAGTTAGCTGCGTGGCAGATACTGACAGGTACTTCAGCTGTGCGTTATTGGATAAATCGAGCATGGTGATCTGCTCACTTGAAACTGACAACTTCTCAAGTAATGGGTTATTACGAATATTTAGGTTTTGTATGCCCCACGCCAGGACAGCCAACTCTGTCAGCGAGGTGTTTTTAGAGAGGTCCAGCGCAGTGAGTCGAGAGTTGTATATTTGCAGTGTTTGCAGCGCTGTGTTTTTGCTTACGTCCAGCTCAATAAGCGCATCGCTTTCGATTTGCAATCTGGTGAGTTTGGTGTTTTTGGAAACATCTAACTGTTGCAAACTATATGCGAATACCGTGAGTTCCTCCAGGTCCGTATTTTGGTCTAGTGTAATGGTTTTCAGCTGAGCGCCTGATGCAGACAGCTTTGTGAGGGCTTTGAAGTTTGAAAAATCCAACTCGGTAAACTCATCACCAGACACCGCCAGCTCAGTCAGTGAATTATTCACTGGAAAGTTCAGTTGCGTTAGCTGGTTGTTCGACAAGTGAAGCGCCCCAAGCATTGGGTTGCGAGAGATATCCAACACACTTAGCTGATTGTTTTGTACGTTGAGCTCTGTGAGGTTAGGCAGTCCTGACAAGTCCAGGGTGGAGAGATTGTTGGATGCCAGATTTAAAATGGTCAGAGCTGGGTTGTTGGACAGGTCAATTGTGGTTAACGCATTACCGGACAGATCGACACTTGTCAGGACGCTATTCTTGCTGAGATCAAGTTGGGTAAGTTGATTGTCGGATATCCACAAATATTCCAGCTGTGTCGCATCAGTGAGATCCAGACTGGTTATCCGGTTGCTAATCATTTCCAGATTTCTCAATTGCGATGCGTTTGCTAAGTTCAGGCTACTCAGCGGGGTGTCGTAGAGATACACACTAGAGAGTGCTGAATTGTGTGATAGATCCAGCGCTGTGATTGCCAGGTTACTAATCCAAAGGTGAACAAGCTTGGTCTTGTCAGAGAGATCCAGAGTGGTTAGTCGCGTATTGTTAAGACTCAGACCTTCAAGGTTTAGGTTAGTGCTGAGATCAAGATCGGATAGCACCTGACTGCTTATTCCCAGAGAGACTAAGTCAGGGTTGTTGGACACATCCAGCGTTTCTAATTGAGCAGCGTTTACGGATAAGGAATAGAGCTGCTTATTTTGTGTGATATCCAGGGTTGTAAGTCGTCCACTGTCTATTCTCAGGTCTAGAAGAGCGATATTTTTGGATACATCCAAAGACTGGACCTGGCTGTCATTCACGTACAGGTGCGCGAGTTTCGTGTTGTTTGATACATCAAGTGCCGCAAGCTGTGCGCTTGAAATCGTCAATGAGCTTAGCTCCAGGTTTTCTGAGACGTCCAGATTTACCAGGTCTTGACCGTACAGGTCTAGAGATTGGAGCTTTCTAAAGTGCTTGATGGGGTCTGCGTTACTGACAGGTTGATCACAGTACAAATAAGTGACTTCGTCAGCGTACTGATAGTCACCATGGTTGGCCAAGCACTGTGCCAATGCTGGGTCTAGATCCAGTTCACTGATAGCTATACGAGGTTTAAATTCAATATCAACAGTACAGGCTGCCTGCATGTTTTCAATGATATACTGATTACCAGTCAGTGTGCCGCCACACCCTGTCGCAGAGTCCGTGTAATAGCCCTCGCCGGGTTCTAATACTAAATGAACAGTGCCTCCTTTGGGCACTTCTCGCGTTGCAGGCGTAGCGCTACCGGAGCCGGTAATATTGGTGTTCAGGGTAAAGGTTTCGATTGAAGCAGATTGACTTGTATCATTCGTGTTGTCACTGCTACCGCCACAGCCACTCAAGAAAAGAGAGAGCAGAGCTGCCGCAGGGAAAATAGATCTGTGTGTCACTTGGGTACTCCAGAGGCTTTATTGTTAGATTGCCGTATTGCAGCGACCTATAGGGCGCTGTATTGGCATTGTTTTCGCCTATTGTAATCCTGTACCTGAAAAAACTATATAGTAAATGTAGTAAATTATGAAACTATTATTAGATCCCTTGTTAACACTGGGAGTTTCAGTGTTGCCGCATGCTTTTATTATTTCAATTGCTAGCTCAGCCTGTGTAGCAAATTTCGCAGCTGAGATATTGTATGTTGGCTGAAAACCTGAATGCCATTGCGGGTCAATAATGCTGCCGTTACGCCTGAACCATTGATTTTGACGCCACTAAATGTGCCATCATAGATTTTTGCACTGCCACAGGAAGGGCTTCCTTGTGCCAGCACGGCATATTTGATTTGTTGTTGTTGGCACAGTGCCAATGCGTTTTCTGCGCCTTCAATAAATGCTGCAGTGACGTCAGTGCCATCTTTCTCAATTACCCTGGTAGCGCCGTTGAGCACATCCAGACCTTGTCCTGCTGTGATTTCAGCCGGGGCTCTGGGTGTGGGTAACCCCGCTGATACTTCAGGGCAAAGCGCAACCAGTGTCATATTTGATTGAAGCCAGTGTAAATCAGCATCGGGGATCGACAAACAGCTGGCATTGTAGCGAACTTTGTTGCCAAGCAAGCAGGCACTTACAAGCACTTTTTCCAACAGTAACTCCTTTCTAAACAGCCCAAGTCTGGGTAATTGACTGAGGTGGCCAGTCTTATATTCGGTATGACCTATAGCCATAGCTAATCGGAACTAAGCTTTTAGGCCATTACCTCTGAGTTAGGGGTGTACACTGGCACCGCCAAATTGTTCTGCCAGGTAATTGATTATCTCCACAGGATCAGTAATCGTATGATGCTTGTTTAAAATGAGAACAGGCAGCCACTGGTTGTCTTCACCTAAAAGTGCAACAACTTCACTGCGAGGTTTTGCAAAGCCGATACGACGAACATCAATAGCCTCTAGCCAATGCGGATTGGCCGATAACGCCCCTTCTATTAATGCGCAATGTGAACAAATCCACATTTTTCCGGGACCGTCTTCGAACGGCATTTTCAGAACAAATAATTTTGGTTTCATGGGCTGCGCCACACTCGCACAATTGATTGGTTAGTTAATCCTAACATACTGAAAGGAAGTCTAAAATAGACTTTTAGTAAACACTGAGAGCGTTTATATATTCAGCACTGTGATGGAGGTGGGGTCGGTGCTTGTTTTCAAATAAAAGCATCTGGAGAGTGGTAATTTAGCAGTCTAATCGGTGATGTAGAGGTTACTTATTAGTTTGCTTAGTTACCGCCACCACCATTCGTGTTCTTATTATTCACTTCAATACGCATGCTGGTTTTATTTCAGGAGCAAGGCGCGTCGAGCAGATAGATGGCGGAGCGCCAGGGGCTTTTTAGAAAAGAGAAATGTTTGCCTGTCTCACGCAAAGCTTCAGTGTAAGTGTTTTGGTAAAGCGTAGGGGCTTTTACCGAGTGGGACTTCTAACCTGTTGCTGTTCTTTTTTGGCTCTGAACCTATCATTTCGTCGTAAGCACTTTCGTGTCTGAGCGCTATTTCATGGATATCAAATTGTTCAAAGTATTCCCGCATCTCTGTTAAATTCCGGGTTAATAACGTTGTTTTTTCATTTTGCCAGACGATATGCTCTTCGCCGTTTATGATGACTATTGCCTGGTACAGCGCCTGATCAAGCGAGTTAATGACCAGCTTATCAATTTTTTTTGCTGCCAAGTCTCTATAGAATACCTTCATGTCTTCGTCACCGTATATGAATGTCTGATTTTGTGCCTGAGTAATGGCTCAGTTCCGGTTACTCTCAGCAATATAGCCAAGCTTGTCGTGCAGGCTAGGAGTATTGAATCAGGGTCGCTTGTTTATGCAATTTACGAATACCAATTTCACTTACTATCTGTTCAATTTGAAGGAGCAAATATGACGCTAACGATGCCAAAAACTTCTTATTGAGAACAACTAAATAGCAAGATTTTTGCCTAGTTATTGACGATGTTTTCTCGCCTCAAAATGGCGCACTTAACTAAGCAAATGGGTATAACAAAAGGCTGTACGAGCGTTACAAAGACTAAGATCAAACTCTTGGGACTTTTATTAGCTGTAAGGCGCCAGTTACGCTTCTTTGGCAGATATTTTGATATTATTTTTCAGGAGGAACGGGTCTCGTGAACAAACTTTGTACGGCTTGTATTGTCATCACCTTTACTTTTTTAAGTGCTTGTTCACTTAATCATAATTCGTCACCTTCACAGAAATTAATCGCAACGGAAGGAAGATGGCAGCTCACTCGACCGCTGGTTAATTTGTATGACTATGAACTCATTGATGTAAGAAGTGGTAAGCCCGTTGTGGTCGATCTCAGCCTCAGTAATGGTGGGCTTCTTGAATATGATGTTGTCTTTATTGGAGAAAACCATGGTCATCCCGGTAATCACCTTGCACAAGCTGTGATTTACCAACGCATGCTGGACAGCGGTGAAAAAGTGATTTTATCGATGGAGCAATTTGAACGTGATGTACAACCAATTGTTGATGACTACCTGAGTGGCAAGATAGGTGAGTGGTCTCTTCGTCATTTTGCGCGCGCCTGGGAAAACTATAAAAGCAGTTATCGTCCAGTGGTAGAAATGGCAAAACAACGAGGCTTGCCAGTCATTGCTGCCAATGCGCCAAAAGACATCGTTGTGTGTACCGGTAGAGAGGGTCTCAGTGTGCTGGATAAATTACCTGCCCAACGAAAAAATCAAATAGCTGCTTCGTTCTATATGCCTGAGGAAGGCGCCTATTTTGAAAAGTTCACCGGGTCAATGGGTAACAAGCCTGACGCCCAAAGCACTGACAAGCACTCAAAGCGGACTAAACCTTATCTGAATACTTACCATGCTCAGGTGGTACGTGATGACACCATGGCGGAGTCAATTGATAGGGCATTGGCTGCTCATCCGAAGCATAAACTGGTTCATTTGAACGGCCATTTCCACTCAGCATCAGGTCTGGGCACCGTTGAGAGGTTGAAGTTACGCAGAAATAATCAGACTGCTGTGATTCAACCCGTTATGGTGTCAGATGCCAACTCGCCCTCATTTAGTGACAAAGATATGGTAACGGGTGACTATTTGTTGTTGATTTACGCTTTACCTGAGCAGGTAAAAACAGCGAAAAACCAGAAGGTTTGGATGAAAAACGTATTTAAGCGCTCCAAGCAAGATTGTAGCTTTGGGAATAACCAAGTCAGGAATTAGGCATACAGCAATGTGAGCACTAAACTGATCGATTGCTGCTTTCTCGCTCTACAGGTTCAGGTAGCCATTTAATATAAAGGCTTCACGATATGAAGGTGGGAAGCGCCAACAGTTACAAGTGAGCCATTGGCGAATAGTCTCAGGTTATATTACTCAGAAATAACCCAGTTGACATTTGGCGCATATCGCCAAGAACTTAAGCCTGAGCAAGAGCCAATATTAGGGTTGAATGTAATGCTTACTGGTTTGTTTTGCGCCTTCGCAGCCAACAGTGAGCTGTACATTGCTTTACAACTTTCAGTCTCGATACCATTGCTCTTACCCTGAAGATTACACAAATAAACGACGGGCAAACCGCCAGGACCAGACACATAAACGACTCCATGACGGCCAACACCTAGCTTTGTAACCTTGCCTGTACAAAAAGAATCAGCAAAGGCTGGAAGGCTGACCAGGAAAACGAGGGAGACAGATATTTTTTTTAAAAGATTCATAATTATTCCTTTGAATGAATTTTGGATGCATTGAGCCTATTTTTGATGGTGCTAAGTGCACAGCATTTAACTGACATATAAATCAGCAGGCTCACAATAAATGAAGTGGGTAAATAAGTGCGGAATTGTTCCATAAATCAATCCATAGCTCAAGCCGCTTCGCGAATCAGAGATAACAGGCCCATGCGTGCGATACTAATAAATATGCAAACGGTGACAGGTACGCTGGAAGCGAGTTTATTGTTTATGGGTTTAATTATGTTCTATGTTTGTTTGCTTCCAGCCCCAGGCATTCAGAATTTAGTCTGCCCTGCGGACTGATCACATTGCGTACGGCAATAAACAAGCACATCGTGATAGATACACTCATCATGACCCAGACGGCTATCATGATCATCACCTGATATTTGATGGCTACCATGGGGCTGGCACCGCCAAGGATCTGACCGGTCATCATGCCGGGCAGTGAGACCAGGCCTGTGGTGGCCATGGTGGCGAGAATAGGCGCGAGCGCTTTTTGCAGGGCGTTTTGTACAAAGGGCAGGGTGGCTGCGCGCACGGGTGCCCCGAGTGAGAGCGCGGCTTCATACTCAGACCAGCGGGTTTTAAAGGCGTCGAAAAAGTGTTGCAGGCAAACAATATTGGCATTGAGGCTGTTGCCCAGCAACATGCCTGCCAGTGGGATCAGGTACTGAGCATGGTAATACGGGGTTGGCTGAACAACCACTACAGTAATGAAGCCCAGCAAAGGTAACAGTCCTGCACATAAACCCGTAAAGACAGCCAGAAATAACGGTCGCCTGGGGAGGCGGGCTTTACTGATAATTGCGCTGCTGCCGACCAGTAGCATCACCAGTAACCAGACCAGATTTATCCACAAGTTGTTGAGCGTAAACAGGTACTCCAGATACAGGCCGACCAGCAATAACTGCACGACCATGCGGATGAGTCCGATAACGGCTTCTTTGCCAATCTTGAGTTGGTACAGCGCGTTAATGGTAAAGGGCAGCAGCAAGGTCAGGCTGAATAAGCCCAGCTGCCACCACTGGATGTCGATTACCTGTTGCATCTGGGTGTCTGGATAAGGTTAAGTGTTTTAATTACAGTTAATTATTACACAGACAACCCTTTAAGAGCACCCCATCGCTTGGCTAACATGCATCGTTGTTTAGCGAGAGCGAATTTGAGCTTAAGGTCATTGCATCATGAGTTTGTTGATCCGGGTATGCTCGGCTTCTGCTTCAACCATAATGCGTTCCATCAGTACCTCAACGGGTTCGATATCGCGGATCATTCCCTGAGACTGGCCAATAAACTGTACGCCGTTTTCCAGGTCGCCCGCTATGGTGGCGGCTTCCAGTTTTTCTGTGGCGGCACCAAACAGAGTCAGCATACGTATTTTGTCGAACTGGGCCAGTAGTCCCAGTAGTAATTTCCACAGCGGCATATCGACCATTTTTGACGCTTTAAAGGATTTAAAGACTGCCACTATGGGATTCATGGGACGGCGGGTGGCTTTTTCTGCCATCGGGGTTTTCATTACCCGGGCATACAGGCCATCGAAGTTTTTAGAGTAAATGGTGTCCGCCACCTTTTTGTCAACCACCGCTTGTTTGACATTCTGATGGACCGGGCTTTGCGTGCTGGTAGCCAGGCGAGAGCCCATGGCTACGGCATCAGCGCCCAATGCCAGAGCAGCCAGTAAGCCTTTGCCATCGGAAAACCCGCCTGCTGCGATCACTGGGATGTCGACCAGTTCGACAATATTAGGCACTAAGCACAGCGACGTTACTTCACCACCATGGGCTGCGGCTTCATGACCGGTGACCAGCAAGGCATCGGCACCGCTTTTTTGTGCAGCCAGTGCGTGCTTTTCGGTGACCACAGTGGCAATGGTTTTACCGCCGTAGCGTTTTACGCCTTCCACTATCCAGTCACCTTTGCCCAGAGAAAAGTTAATCACCGGCACCTGCTCAGCCAAAGCGACCTTGGCATTTTCTTTTGCGCCGGGCATCAGTAAGGTGACTCCAACGCCAAAGGGTTTATCGGTCAGAGTGCGAATTTTGGCGATGGCCTGGCGTGTTTGCTCTTGTGTCAGTGGCCCGGTGGCTAAAATCCCCAGCCCACCGGCGTTGCATACGGCCGCTACAAGTTCAGGGACCGAGATCCAGCTCATGCCGGGTAAAATGATGGGCTTTTCTATGCCAAGCAAATGGGTAATACGTGTTTTCATGTTGATGATTTGAACTGGTCTGATGTGTTGTAAGCATACCGGGAAAGTAGTACATAAGAAAAGCGAATATTTCAAACCAGGCTTAGCTTGACGGGTCGGGCTTACTCGTTTGTGTTGATAGTCGTTCGACTTGCTCAGTAGCCGTCTTTTTCTTCCGTTTCTTTTTTAGCCGTTTGAGTTCGGCTTTTTTCACGTGCTTTGCAATCCACTTTGCCATTTTTCCCATCAGCATAGGCGGAAAGTCATGGCCCAGACCTTCAACGATTTTGAGTCTTGCTTTGCGAATTTCGGCGGCAGTTTGCTGGCCTGCTGTGAGCGGAAAAATGGGATCGTGGGTGCCGTGGATCACCAAAGTGGGCGCTTTAATCCGGGTGAGCAAATGGCGCCTGTCACCGCTGGCCGTAATGGCAGCAAGCTGGCGTTTAAACCCGGCCGGGTTGTGGGCTCGGCTGATGTGCATGGTCGCTTGCTCACGCAGAGTCTGTTCGTCTCGCGGGTAGGCTGGGCTCCCAATCAGTTGGTTAAGTCTGACATTATAAGAAATCGCGGCCTGAGGGCTGTTATTACGCGGTGCCAGGCGAGCCAGTTTTAATAATACTCCTAGGCTTTTTCCAGAGATTAACTGGTTGTTAGCGTTAGACATAATTGAAGTCAGGCTGAGTACCTTTTTGCGCTGTTTGGCCGCCAGGATCTGTGCAATCATGCCACCCATAGAAGCGCCAACTAGGTGTGCTTTTTTGATTTTTAACGCTTTCATCAGCGCCAGTACATCGTTTGCCATATCCTCCAGTGAATAGGGCGCCTGCTTACCAAAAGGGACCTTACGACGTAACCAGGTTTTGAACAGGTTGGGGGTACCATGTTCGTCAAGATGACTCGATAATCCGGTATCGCGATTATCAAAGCGGATCACTCTAAACCCTCTTTCGACCAGACCAAAATACAGCTCATCGGGCCATACGGTCATTTGCGCGCCCAGTCCCATAATCAGGATAATGGTTGGTGCATGTCGGTTACCACAGTCCTGATAGCTCAGAGTGAGACCATTTGAGGTTTTAATGCTACGCATAGGTTTAACAGAGTCATTCAACTTTGAAAAAAAGTATAGCTCATAGAGAGTTACATTCTTGATTTGCAGCGTAAAGGAAGCAAAAGATTTTTATGTTTTGCCACTAAAATGTACTTGCATAGCGGTCTAAATACATCAATAATCAGCGCAGCCAAAACTGGCTAATATTTCATCTTATATTCAGGAGTATACTACGTATGGCAAGCAAACGCAGCCAGTCCCACGACCATCAGCGTGGCGACATTAAAGACAATGCCTTGAAAGCATTGGTAACCAGTCCATTGTTCAAAAGCAAAGTTGAGAAAAGTAAAAAAGGCAAAGGCAGCTATCGTCGAAAAGACAAGCATCAAGGCCGAGAGCCTTACCTTATTGCAACTTAGGCGAGCAATAAGATAAGGCTTTCGACAAACGGATGTTATGTTACTAAGCTTGTGGCTGATTAAATAAAAGGAGCAATCAGATGGGACTATTAAGTGGATTATTGGGTAATGCCAGTGAAGTAGACAGCGATGAGCTAGACAAGCTATTAAATGATACCCTGATAGACGGGGAAAGCGTTGAGCAGGCTTATAAAGTCATTCGGGATATGTTTGTGTTTACTAACAAACGACTTATCCTGGTGGACAAGCAAGGTGTCACCGGCTCTAAAGTGGAAATGCTCAGCATTCCCTATAGCAAAATCACTAAGTTCAGTAAGGAGTCGGCTGGTCATTTTGATTTGGACGCTGAGCTGAAAATCTGGATAGGTTCTGAGCCTGAGCCACTAACCAAAGAATTCAAAGCAGGCGACAACATTAATCAGGTCTATAAAATTATTTCTCAGTATTGTCTGTGAGTTTTAAACCATAGGTTTTAGCAAAGCGTTTACTGTGCGCTTCATCACTGAAAATGAGTACTCGTGAATCGGGTACTCTTTTCAGCCAGCCTCGTTCAAGTGCATCATTCAGGATCCAGTTTCCCAGACTACCTGCCAGGTGATTGCGTCTCTCACTCCAATCCAAACATGATTTACAGATCGGCCGTTTTTTCTCTTTAAAGGTGCTAAAACAGACGCCCAGCTGCTCAAAAAATGCAGTGCCTCTGGGTGTCAGCAAAGTCTGTGCTTGTTTATCTTCTATGTAGTTCGCCGCGACCAGCGCATCATAGAGCTGAACGCCCAGTTCACCCGCAATATGGTCATAACATACGCGTGCTTGTCGAAGATAAGGGTCGTCTGGCCCACTATTGGTTTTCAGTACTGTGCTGCTACTGAGTGTGAGTAGCTGTTCAATCAAACCCGCAACAGCCTGACCTTTAAGTTGGAAGTATTTGTGTCTGCCTTGTTTTCTGACTGTAATGAGTGACCTGTCAACCAGTTTTGACAGATGGCTGCTTGCCGTCTGCGCAGTGATGTCTGCTTCAAGTGCTAACTCTGTTGCTGTCAGGGCTTTACCCGACATTAAGGCAAGGAGCATACGTGCCCTGGTAGGTTCACCAATCAAGCTGGCAATTACTGTGATGTCGGGATCGTGCATTAGATAGTTCGATATAGGCCGAAGCATGGACATTGAGTAGTCGATATAGTGCCGAAAAACGCAAGAGGAGACAATGCACTATGATCACTTGTTTTATTGAGTATCGGATTGACCCGGGTAAGCTGGACTTGTTTGAGCAATATGCCCGCAATTGGGGTGAGATCATCCCGAGATGTGGTGGTGAACTGGTTGGCTATTTTGCGCCTTATGAGGGCACTAATTTTGTTGCTTATGGCCTGATCAGCTTTACCAGCCTGGCTGAATATGAGGCGTACCGTGTGCGCCTGAAAGCGAATCAACAAGGACGGGCCAATTTTCTCTTTGCCCTAGAAGCAGGCTTTATTTTGCAGGAAAAGCGCAGTTTCTTATCCTGTATTGAACAAACTTATCTGCAAGGAGTGAATGCATTGTGATAGCCGTTATCTTTGAGGTAATGCCTCACCAGACCAAGCGACAGGCCTATCTGGATATCGCGGCAGATCTTAAGCCCAGCCTGCAAAACATCGACGGATTTATATCAATTGAGCGGTATCAAAGTCTGAACAACCCTGAACAGTTGCTCTCATTGTCATTTTGGCGGGATGAAGCGGCTGTACTGCAGTGGCGAATGCAGGAGGAGCATCGGGCGGCGCAGCAGCAGGGTAGACAGCGCATGTTTCAGCACTACCGTATTCGGGTCGCCCAAGTAGTGCGCGATTATGGCAGTCAAGACCGGGAGCAAGCGCCTTAGTTAACCTCTGTCGGGAGCACTATCACGATTTTCAATCCGCCCAGCTCACTATGCTGGGCCACAATTTTACCATGATGTGCTTCAATCAGGCTTTTACAGATGGCCAGGCCCAGACCCGAGCCGCCGGTACGCCTGCTCCGGGACTTTTCTACCCGGAACAATCGCTCGAATATTTCGCTCAGGTGTTCATCAATCACGCCCGGAGCAGTGTCTTCCAGGGTAATGTGTATTTTCTTATGCTGTTGCCAGACCTTGAGCCGCTGCTTACCAGGCTTGTCGGTGTACAAGGTGCTGTTGGCGATTAAGTTTGTGAGTACCTGCTTAATGCGATCCATGTCCCAACTCACGGTCACTGCGCCGGTTAGCTGAATACTGGCTTCCCAATCAAAGCCTTTTCCTTGCGAGAATTGAGCAAACTCCTGCTCCCAGAGTGTCATCACTTCGGTGAGGTTACACTGCACCAGATTGAGATACAGGCTCTGTGAATCGGCCATGGCCAGCTGGTGAATGTCTGAGATCAGACGGTTAATATCTGACAATTTACGATTGATCGTATTGTATGAAGCGTCGACGTCCTGGGCGATATTAAATTGTAAGGCTTCAACCTGCAGTTGCAGTGCCGTAAGCGGTGTGCGGATCTCGTGAGAGACATCTGCCAGCATTGCATTTTTCTTGTCGACCACTTCTTGCAGCAGGGCCGCGCGCTCGGCAGCCAGTTTACGTTTTTTGACTTGCCGATAACCAATCGCGAGCACCAGCATAAACACCCCAGCTGTGCCGAACCACCATGCCTTGAGTTGCCACTCCCGCTCTCTGAGTTGGGTGTCCTTCAATGCCCGGTCGAGATTGAGTGTTTCGATTTCTTGTTGTTTGCGAATAAATTCAACCCGGCTTTGCAATGCGGCCAGTGTCAGGTTGTGCTGACTGTTGCCCAGGTCATCTCTGAGTTGGGTGAATTTCAGGTGTGCGTCGAGGGCATTTTGCGGATCCTTGATAGCCTGGTAAGTGTCTGCCAGCAGTTGATAGGATTTGATTTGGCCGTCTTTGTCATTAATCAGCGTTGCTGTGGCAAGGGCTTGATGGGCCCGCTCAAGTGTTGTCTCGTGATTTTGTGAGGCCGCAGCGATGTGTGCCTGAGTCAGCTGAGAAGCAACTAAATAGCCGGTCAGGTTATAACTATTGGCAATCTCCAGCGATTGCTCCACATACTCTGTTGCCAGTGCTGTTTGCTCCGATTTGAGTGCTATCCGGGCTTGCAGGTTGTAACTGCGAGTCAGGCCACTTTTTGAGTCTATCTGTGTATAGAGCTTTTGTGACTTGGTTGCGAAGTATTCTGCTTCTTTCAGGTCGCCGGTCTCGAGTGCCATAAACCCGCTGCGCATAGCACTGTTGCCTATATCCATCAGGTTACCCGATTTTTCATCGAGTTCATGCGCCATCTTAAAATGCTTCAGCGCGGCCGGGTAGTTTTCCATGCGCTGATACACCACGCCAGATTCATAAATGGAGTCGGCGATACCTTTGTCAAAACTCAGCTCACGGCTGAGCTCAAAAGAGCGGGTGAAGGTTTCCAGCGCACTCTCATGATCCCCCAGTGCGGTCTGAATAATCCCCAGGTTAACCAGCGCTCTGGCGTAGACTTCAGTTTCTCCCAGAATACTGAGTACATTGATGGACTTCTGAGCTACTTTCAGTGCTTCGATGTACTTGTCCTGGCGCCGTAGTACCGCAGAAATGCGCTCATATGATTGGGCAATCATTTCGTTATCATTGGCATCAATCGCGGTGTCGAGCGCATTGTTATAATAGGCTTGGGCCTGATCAAATCGGCTTTGGTTGTCCGCAATAAATCCCAATAACAAAAAGGAATAGGCGTGGTGGTAGGGATTGCCTTGCGCGATGGCGAAGTGCTGTAGTTGTTCACTACGCTGTTGCGCTTTATCGTAGTCGCCCTGACTGATCAGGGTGTGAGCCAGCGCCATTAACGTTTCGTAATACTCCTCCGGATACGACTTCAGTGCCGGCTCATCCGCGAGTTGGGCCAGCGACCTGATCGCAGACTGAGGTGAGCCGCTTCTGAGGTTTTGCGCGTCGTCCAGTTGGCGTTTTGCCTCTGTAATGGAAAACGCCTGAGCCACAGAGGAGCACAATAGCAACGCCAGCAAGGTGTAGCGAATTAAGCCTCGGTATCCTAGCCTGAACAGGCTCTGTAAGCGCATCATTAACATCGAACTTCCGATCGTACTACCCGTATTTCTCGCGCCATTTGGATCTGGCAAGGGCCACTATGAATGATTGAATAATAACCCGTTTGTGTCGGAATGCCAATTACACTGCCTTTCAGAGTGGCAGAGCCAGGGCTAGCGCTGCGCCAGCCGCGCCACCAGTTCTCTGGCTGGTACGTAACCCGGGACCGCTTCACCATTGGGTAGCAGGATAGTCGGTGTCGACTGAAACCCAAACTGTTGCGCCAGTGAAACCTGGGTATCCAGCGAGTGTTCACACTCTGTGTTTTCTAGAGGCGCTGGTGTACTGCGCATTGCGGCATCCATAGCCTGATTAGGTCGCTCAGCGCAGAGCGTTGCTGCCGTTTTTTGGTAGGCAGGGCTGCCTGCTCGGCCTCTGGGTATCATCACATAATGGACCGTAACGCCCTGTTGATTAAGCGCAGGTAGTTCCTTGTGAAATTTACGGCAGTAGGGGCAGTCGATGTCGGTGAACACTGTGATGCGGTATTTTTCATCCTGTGCCGGGTAGGTTAATAATTGCTCATAAGGCACATCAGCCATTTTTTGTTGATTGGCAATTTGTTGTATTTTGGCGATGTGATCAACCCGATTGCGCACATCAATAACACGACCACTGAACAGGTAATTGCCATCTTTTGACAACAGCAGGTGTTCATTGCCGAGTGTCAGGCGAAAGAAGTCATCTGAGTAAGGGTGCAGTTCAAAATCGATGTTTGTCCCAACCAGTGCGCGTAATTTATTTTTTGCTTTTTCTTTTGGGGAGCCTGCTTTGGCTGTCGTGGGGGGGGTTGGCTCTGCGGCCAAAGGAGAGGCACTCAGTAATGCTGTGCCAAGCAGAAACGTTGAAAGAGAAGTAGACAAGGTCATAGTAAATATCCAGCTGACAAAAAAGATGCCCCGGTTATAACTAAGCTGGCTGGTAATGGCTTTTAAATTCGCCTTAAAATGACCTATAAACTTCTATCAAAGCAATTAAATCAATTGGTTAAGCAAGCCTCTCTCGACCTATGTGAACACCGCTGGACGGTGTGCACAGTCGCTTCGAAGTTGGCCCAGGCTGGGTGAGCTGTTTGCACAGTTCGGACTGCTGCGAGTCGATGTTTTGCGCTGTGTGTGTAGGCGCAGAGCCGTGAGTGAGTTGTGCTGTTGCACTGTGCAGTGTTGCAGACTGTAACGATTCCG
Organism: Pseudoalteromonas rubra; assembly: GCF_005886805.2. NCBI lineage: Bacteria > Pseudomonadati > Pseudomonadota > Gammaproteobacteria > Alteromonadales > Pseudoalteromonadaceae > Pseudoalteromonas > Pseudoalteromonas rubra. Next base: position 3,543,807 of record NZ_CP045429.1, on the reverse strand, counting down.
GTTGCGCGACGATCAAATCGGCGATGCGCTGTCGCATGACCACTGCGCTGCAAATTGCTTGCTGATCGATGGCCTGCTGTCCCTGAATGGCAAAGTTTAGCGCCTCGGAGAAGCGCGCCTGACTGACAGAGAGCCGGCTGAGCAGATCTGACGCTTGTGAAAAGTAATAGCTATTAACCGCCGTGTGCTGAACTACCTGACTGGCATAGTGCTGTGCCTGCGCTGTTTCATTCATTTGTAATAAGGTTTCGGCCAGCAGCAATTGGGCCTCAATTGACTCTGGATTTTCTTGTAAACTGAAAGTCAGCCATTGCTGCGCCTGCGGGTACTTCTGGTGCTCAAAAGCCACGATGGCTTTGTGGTATGCCGACAAGGCTGGCAGTAGCGTCGGTGTGCTGGTGGACGCAGGCTGACTGTTTAGATAAGCGCCGCTGGCGACGCTAACAGACAGGAGCAAGGAGGCCGCCAGGGCAACCCGGTTACGCGAGGGCGGCAAAACCACTTTGGTTTTTACCTGCCAGCTGTAACCCTGATTAGGGTAGGTGCGGATCAGGTCTTGTTCGGGGGCCAGCTTTCTGAGTTCACTGATCAGCTGAAACAGGCGATGCTCCTGCACATGAGGATGACCCCATACGGCTTCGATTATCTCCTGTTTGGAGACCACTGTATTGGCATGTTGCAGCAAATAACTCAGTACTTTGGCTGCTTTGGGGCGCAGCTCCAGAGGTTGTTTTCCTTGTTTTAGTGTATGAGTCTGGCAATCAAAACGATAAGATAAAAAGCGGTACTCGGCCATGTCAGTCCTTCGCATAAATCCACGATACAGGACCTAACCTTATCATATAGGTGATAAAAAACGAGCCACAGAGGCAGGATTTGTTTTCCCGGTCAATTACGGTATAACTGAGTCATCTTGATTGCCATACTGAGCGCCCTATATGTTGCGTTTTATCATCCAACTGTTTCCACTCTGGGCGATTTTGCTCAGTGCTTTTGCATTTTATACACCTGAGCCCTTTGTCGCTTTAAAGGCCTCCATCATTCCTTTACTCGCATTTATTATGTTGACGATGGGGTTAACTCTGACACCGGCGGACTTTCGTCATGTACTGAATCAACCTAAGGCGGTACTGATAGGCCTGGTGTTGCAGTTTAGCGTGATGCCATTGGTCGCTTTACTGATTGCTTTGTTGTTTCAGTTTGATGCAGATCTGACTTTAGGCATGGTATTGGTCGGCTGTGTCGCAGGTGGCACGGCTAGCAACGTGATGTGTTTTTTGGCCAAAGGTGATGTAGCCTTGTCTATTTCCATGACGGCCATGAGTACCCTTGCAGGGGTGGTGCTGACGCCACTGCTGGTTGAGTTGCTGGCAGGTCAGGTAGTTGATATTCCATTGGCAGGCATGATGCTGAATTTACTAAAGATTGTGTTGTTCCCTGTGCTAACAGGTGTACTTCTGAATTATTTTTTCAGTGCCTCTATTCAACGGCTTGTTCCGCTTTTACCATTATTTTCAGTGGCCGCAATCGTGCTGATCATCGCGATTGTCGTGGCATTAAATGCGGCAACCTTACCAACCATTGGGCCAATTGTTGCGTTGGCGGTGGTGCTACATAATACGACTGGCTTGTCGCTAGGGTATCTGGTGGCGAAGCGGCTGGGTCTGCCTGAAACGAGTTGCCGTACGATTGCTCTGGAAGTGGGGTTGCAAAATTCCGGACTGGCGGTTGCACTGGCGATGAAGTTTTTTGCCCCCGCCAGTGCATTGGCCGGTACCTTGTTTTCAATTTGGCACAATGTCAGCGGCTCTGTGCTGGCGACCTGGTGGCGCAGACGTAGTCGCAGCCTGTCTTCTCAGTCAGTGGAGCAGAGCGCTGAGGTGTCAGATGCCTAGATAGAAATCATGATCAGGCCAAGGGCACAGAGTATGGTCAGGCCAATAAACAGGTTGGCAATGTTGCTGGTATCACCCACCGGCTCGATGCGGACCTCTGGTTCTGGCATCTCTTTGTGGGTCATATTGTAAAAGTCGGGATGGCCCACCTGTTGCTCCAGCTCTTGATCTTCCGCCCAGTCAAAGTGCAGGTTCAGAAATACCAACACTTCTATGTCCAGAGGAGTGACTTCTGCGCGTTCTGACTTTTGATAGTTCAGCACGCTGTGGAATATCCGGTGCGAGGCGGCCCGACGACTTTGTAAATCGACACAGACTGGGTGCTCAATAAGCAACTGCCAGGCCCCTTGTTGATTACGGCGATATGAATTGTCCAGCAGCTGTGCTAATTCAGTGTCAAACTCCTGCAGCTCCGAATTAAGCTGAGGCGGCGTGCCGGGTTGTGCCTGGGGTGTTTCAAAGTGCATCGCCGGGGTTGTGTCCGGCAAAACCTCTGGCTTGACGGCTTCAGGTTCAGCGAGTTCTGACGGCTGTTCGTCTGCTGAGCTTAACTTTACACGTTGCTGGGGCTGTGCCTCCAAATGTGCCAGTGCTGCGTCATAGGCGGCACGCAGTTGCTGAAACCCTTCTGGATCTTCATCGGGTTTACACAACTTGAGCTTACTTGTATAAGCACGTTTTATGGCTTTTTTGTCTGCACTGGGGTCGATGCCCAGTACTTCCCAGGGATTTTCTGTCACTTTATTCACCTAACTCTTTTAAAAACTGAGTGATTTCCTCATAAGCCCGATCAATACGCTGGTTATCCTGAGAGCCTAAAGCGGCTTCCCAGAATGTGATCAACTCAGCAATTTGTTCTCGGTACTGGGCACGGCTTTGCTCATAGATACGTTCCAGTTTAGCCATCAGTAAGCGGTTGCGCTGCTGGTCTCTTGGGTGGACTTTGAGTTTTTGCATTTTGTCCTTCAGCTGGGCTTTTTCTTTGTCCGACAACACAGAGGAAGATTGTTCAAAGGTCTGGCTGATGGTTTGCTGAGTGTGTTCTACGGTAATGTCCACTTCCAGCAGGCCACTAACATCATAAGTAAAGCGTACCCGGACTAATTTGTCTTCGATGTTATCTGCCTTTGGCAATGGTACGTCAATTTCGCCGAGTTTGATGTTGTTTTTGACATATCGGCTTTCCCCCTGATAAACCGTTATTAACAGTTGTTCCTGGGATTTATGGATAGGGAAGAAAGTATTTTCTTTACTGCATGGCAGTACCGTATTGCGCTCAATAATGGGGGTAAAGTAGTTGCCCACCTTGCCATCATTATCGTGTTCATTGTGGGTACCAGTGCCCAGACTAAAGGCGGATACATCCGTCAATACTACATCATCGAGTGCTTCATTTTTATCAACCAGGCCGGCCTGTATGCCAGCACCGAGTGCCACCACCAGATCCGGGTCAAGCTGAGTCGTGGGGAAGCATTTTAGTGCTTTGATCAGGCATTGTTTGTAAATATTCATACGTGATGCGCCGCCCACCATGACTATATGATCTATGTCTGAGGGAGATAGTCCGGCATCGTTAAACGCCCGTTCAATAGGGGTCAGTAAGCGATTGAGCAGTGGCTGGCAGATTTCGCGCATCTTCTCTTCGGTTAATTCATAGCGCAAGGTCTGGTTGCTGAGTTCTATGTCAAACTGGGCGTGTTTTTCGCTGCTTAAACCGCATTTGCACTCGTCGATAAGCCGGGTCAGGTTTTGTTGTTGGTGCTCATTTAGCTGTTCTGGCTCCAACTGATGCTGACGCAAAAAATCCGAGATCAGTAAACCGGTAAAGTCTTCGCCGCCCAGATGGTTGTCACCGGCCGATGCTTTGACTTCCATGACACGATCGAAGTACTCAAGAATGGTGACATCAAAGGTACCGCCACCTAAATCCAGGATCAGATAATGGGTGTCATCTTCTTGCGATTGCAGACCATATGCCAGTGCCGCGGCTGTGGGCTCGTTGATCAGTCTCAGCACTTCCAGCCCGGCCAGTTCTGCGGCCAGTTTAGTGGCTTTACGTTGATAGTCATTGAAATAAGCAGGTACACTGATCACTGCCTGTGTAACAGGTTGTGATAATTGGGCTTCGGCATCGGCTTTTAGCGATTTAAGCACCAGTGATGATAGCTCAGCGGCGGTATAATGCTGCTTTCCAAGTGTCACAGTGCGCTGTGTGCCCATATAGCGTTTGAATAATGCCGTGGTTTTTAATGGGTGTGAGATCAGCCGCTCTTTGGCCGCTTTCCCTACCAATACCTCGCCGCTATTGTCCACCCCGACTACTGATGGGGTCAGGTAGTCACCCAGAGAGTTTGGAATTAATACACTTTTTTCACCATCCCAATAACTGACTGCACTATTGGTTGTGCCTAAGTCGATACCTACCGTGATCATAACTACTTCCTGAATTCGTAAAGCCAGCGCCTAGTGTATGTGCTTTGGGTAAGGTAGTAAATCACTGCTATAGTTTTTGCGGCTGTTTTCTTTATGGACGTTAATTGGTGAAAAAGTATTCTGTAGTTTATACGTCTAGCTAATACACCTGGTTTGTTTGCTGGTGTGTACAAAGCCATTTGCCTGCTTTTTTCACGGATAAAAGCGGCGCACGTTTTTAGTGTCAGTATTAGAGGTATTTAAGTTATGTTCCCACAAGCCCCCAGTGCCGTTGTGATGATCCGGCCACACTGTTTTTTGCCCAATGAAGAAACCCGGGCCGATAACAGCTTTCAATCTCAGGCTCAGCAGTTTGATGGTGATATCAGCCAGATGGCTTACGAGCAGGTATCTCGGGTCGCTGAACAGCTCGAACAAGCGGGTGTGCGGGTGCACTTGTTTGAAGATTTGGGCACTGATACGCCTGATTCAGTGTTCCCCAACAACTGGTTTTCAACTCATGCGGGCGGGCAAATTGCCATTTATCCCATGTATGCTAAAAACCGCCGCCGGGAGCGACGAACAGACATTATAGAGCTATTGAAACGTGAGTACCGGGTGCAGGATGTGATTGATTATTCTGGCCTGGAATATGACGACTTGTTTTTGGAAGGCACCGGTGCGATGGTGCTGGATCATATTGAGCGTGTTGCCTACACCGCGCGCTCAAAACGCACCGATTCGCATGTGCTGGAACGCTTTTGCAGTCACTTTAACTTTGAGCCTATGGTGTTCGATGCACTCAGTGAAGAGGGAGTGCCTGTCTATCATACCAATGTACTGTTGTGCGTGGGGAGTGACTACGCGTTGGGCGGCTTTGAGATGATAGTCGAACCAGGACGGCGTGCAGAAATTAAACAAAGGTTGCAGCTTGCCGGTAAAAAGCTGATAGAGTTGAGTGAGGCTCAGATCAATGCGTTTTGTGGTAATGCACTGGAGTTAAACGGAGACAGCGGGCGCATACTGGCGCTGTCACAAACCGCGTATGATGCGCTGACAGCCGAGCAAATCGCTGTGCTTGGATCATGCGTGACGTTATTACCGCTGGAGGTGTCTGCCATTGAACTGGCCGGAGGCTCGGTACGTTGTATGCTGGCCGGTGTGCATTTATCCCGGCGTTAAAATAAATAACAACAAAACAATAACAACAGGCAGGTGAGTATGATGGCATTTATCGTTGACCCAATTAATAATCTTCTGTGGGGGCAGGGCCAGATACTCATTTATCTGTTACTGATTGCCGGATGTTGGTTTACCTGGCGGCTGAAGTGGGTGCAGTTTCGCCACTTTGGTCATATGTTCAGTGTGATGAAGGGCAGCATGAGTGGTGACAGCTCAGGGATCAGTTCCTTTGCAGCCTTGTGTACAGGCCTGTCTGCCCGGGTCGGCACAGGTAATCTGGCCGGGGTAGCGATGGCAATCTCTCTGGGCGGCAGTGGGGCAGTATTCTGGATGTGGGTCATTGCCTTGCTTGGCATGGCGACTGGATTTGCGGAGAGTGTGCTGGGCCAGCTTTATAAAGTCCGCGATGAACATCGGGAGTTTCGTGGTGGTCCTGCCTATTATATTCGGGCCGGGCTTGGCAAACCTAAGCTGGCAGTGGTGTTTGCCCTGTGTTTATTCCTGGGTTATGGCTTTAGTTTTAGCGCCATGCAAGCCAATACCATTGCCGAAGCACTCCATAATACATTCACCATTAACCCCTTATACACAGGGCTGGTGATTGCAATTCTTGCCGGCGCGATTGTCTACGGTGGCCTGCGTAGCATTGCCCGTTTTGCTGAGTTGATTGTGCCCTTTATGGGTCTCGCGTTTGTTGCAACGGCCTTACTCATATTGCTCATCAATATTGCTCAGGTGCCTGCCATGTTGCTGGATATCTTCCAGTCAGCGTTTGGTTTAACTGAAGCGGGGGCGGGCGCTTTGGGCGCTGCGATTAAAAATGGCATTCAACGAGGGTTGTATTCTAACGAAGCAGGGGCTGGCAGTGTGCCTCATGCCGCAGCTGGTGCAACGCCTGTGCCTAATCATCCGGTTGCGCAAGGCTATGTACAAATGTTGGGTGTCTTTATTGATACCCTGGTGTTATGTAGCTGTACAGCCGTGGTGGTGTTACTGTCTGGTTTACCCGTCAGCGGAGAAATGGCTGGTATCAGTCTGACTCAAAACGCAATGCAGGCACACTTTGGTGAAGCCGGCGATTATCTGATTGCTGCCGCCATTACTTTATTTGCTTTTACCTCTGTCGTGGCTAACTACGCCTATGCGGAGAGCAATTTACACTTGTTCAAGCTGGATAACAAAGCCGGGCGGTTGGGCTACACCGCCGTGTATTTAGCGATGGTGTTGTGGGGCGCCAGCGCCACTTTACAGCAAGTCTGGAGCCTTGCTGACATGGCATTGGGTTTGATGACACTGGTGAACATCTACGCGATTGTGCAGCTCACCCCAACCATCATGAATTTGACGAAAGATTACCAGAGCCAGAAAAAATCGGCTGAAAAAATCCACTTCGACCCCACGAAAGTCAACTATCAAGGCACTCTCCACGAAGATGTTTGGGTTCAGCAAGACCGAAGCAAAGCTTCGCAGCTTGCTGAACGCTCACCCATGGACGGGTGAGCCGGAAGCCCTTCACATGGAGGTGTGCCCACTCGTGCCAGAGATTAAGTATCTCTTTTTTTTGCGAATTGTGGTGCAAAGTCAAGCTTTAGCTTGGTCTTTGCGCAAGGTGAAATGAGCCATTTTGACTACTGCTGAGTAAGTTTAGCCGGAAGCCCTTCACATGGAGGTGTGCCCACTCGTGCCAGAGATTAAGTATCTCTTTTTTGCGAGTTGTGGTGCAAAGTCAAGCTTTAGCTTGGTCTTTGCGCAAGGTGAAATGAGTCATTTTAGAGATCCATGCGCTGGTCACTTTGGTAATATGAAATTGATTGATGGTGAGTACTTACGTTGATTGGCCGTTGTGCAAAAGAGCAAGAATCTTAATCCAGGCCATTGCAAAAAAAGCAGGCTTAATTAAACCGCGGTGCTCTGTAGTGCGTATTGCTCAGCGATATAACAAGAGAAAATATCGTGGGAAAAACAATGCAATTAAGTAGCCATGACCTATCCCGAGTCATCGAGATGGCCTGGGAGGATAGAACACCGTTCGAAGCTATCGAAGACCAGTTTGGGTTGAGTGAATCAGCCGTTATCCGGCTGATGCGCCATAATCTAAAGCCATCCAGTTTTAGGCTATGGCGTCAACGAGTCAGTGCCAGGGTGACTAAACATAGCAAGCTACGCCCGGCTTCTGTGTCTCGGGGGTATTGCCCCACACAATATAAACATCGATGAGTGTATGGTTGTTAAACTATCGACTTCACGCCGTCTGATCCGGCCTGCGTTGAGACTTTGTCTTACGCCAGAAAATCCATGCAATGAGTGAGGCTGGTAACAAGGTTGATAATACCAACAACCAATCAGGCATCTCTGGAGTGGGTTTTTCTTGTTGGCTAAATTGTGCATCGAAACTCAGGTTGAGAGGGGTGTTTGTTCGATAAATGTGTTTCTCACCATGTCGAGTACCGAATTCGACGCGCTTGATAGAAATGTCGGTATTGGTCGCGTTTGTCGGGGCTGAGAAGTAAAGCCGCGCCAATCGCCCGTCTCCTGACGCGCTTTCAGCTGGGGCCACCTGGCTGACGATATATTGTACTTCTCTAGATTTAGGGGTTGCCTGGTTGCGCAAAGTATACAAGCGCTTTGTATCCAGGAAGTTGCCATGCTCAAGTTGTGCCCCTGCGATTTTTGGGTTCTGGTCAATGAGCGTTAGTGTCTGTGGATCATAGCTGACCGATAGCTGCACGCCATATACCTCTGGTAGGTCTTTGACCATCACATCGACATAGAACTCGCTGGTTGTCTTGATTTGTGTGTTAGAGGTTTCAAGAAATACCTTGCCTTCAGTTGCCATGGTGGCAACACTCAGCAGCAATGAGGTGCTTAACATCAAACTCTTTATCATTTTTTTGTCCCAATAAGCATCAAAGACCATAGCATTGCTATGGCCTTTTGAATTAAGAGTATTACCAGCTTTGCGGCCCTTGTTTGCCAAAGTTGGCACCCATTAAGGTTAAGTCCTGGATATTGATTTCATTGTCTCCATTGAAATCTGCATCAGAAACGTAGCCGTTGTTGTCTGACTTTTTAGTACGATAAGCACCCAGTAGCTGCGTCAAGTCAGCAATATCAATGAGGTTATCACCGTTGCTGTCTCCGCCGACGAGTTCAATCTGTCCAAAGTCGATGTCTTCTTGACCCGCTGAGAAGTTGAGTTGCTTCTCGGCACTCAGGTATCCGGGTGCCTCAAGTGACAGTGTTACGTTGCCCAGTGGTGCGCGCACCGAGAAACTACCATCTGGATTAATAGTGACGAGCTGACCATTGATGCGAAGCACAATATTGCTGTAGTCACCTGTGACGCCAAGGTTTGCAACGTTTCCAGTTAGGGTCACTGATTCTTTGATGATCAAAGAGTAAGTGGTTTCATTGTTCAGTAAATAGTTAGACTCTTGGTCAGTCATTTTAGCGTTGACAACCAGGTCAATCACACCGGCTTGCTCTGCAAGTAACTGGATAGAGGCAAACTGGCCTTCACCTGTTTTCGCTGTAGCGGGGGCCATTAAAGCCAATGCTCCATCCCAAAGCTTGTCACTGATCCCCATGGGCACCGACAGGCGTTCATCAGACGGTAAAAACTCGCCATATTCACCGCCGGTGATGCGGGCCATATCGAACATCGCACTGACACGGACTGACGCATCAATACCATAGATATCGCTGCCTGATACAGTGAGTGGCAGGGTAATTGTATCCCCCTCAAGGACTGTGGTTTGCGGTAATTCGAGTGTCAGTGCAGTTGCAGGCCCACCATTTAGTGTCATGTGCTGGCCGAATACGTCCATGCTAGTAAATACATTTTCATCTGACCAGTGGATAATATAGTCATTATCAGATAGTGCGGTTACCTGATTTTGTACACCAGCATAGTGCAAACTCGATATTGTCACTTTGTCACCGGTTGCGGTGTCATTGGCGTTATACGCTCGGGTATATAGATAAGAGGGGCTGGCAATATCGTCTTCTCCCTGCCAGGACAGCACATAGCGGCCATCGCTCAGAGCAGCTACTGAAGGGATGGTGAACAGGTTAACTGTCGATTGATCTACCATAGTTTGTTGTCCAGCTGGCGTACCATCAGCATTCATACGTTTGACCATAATGTCTGTGCTGTCAGCTGTTAAGCTTACCCAGGTCACGACAACGCTACCATCTGGCAGCGTATCGATTGCTGCGGTTTGCTGCTGGCCGTCGCTATTGTCATTGACCAGGGTTTCATCAGTGAGTGGTGTGCCATCAGCAGCGAATGTACGAATAAACACACCGTGGTCATCACCTATTCCTCGACCATGCCAGGAGGCCATAAATTTGCCATCGCTTAATGCGGTTAGCGACACAAGTTTTTGCTCATATTCAACGGTATTGGAGACAATAAATGCGTCACTGGCAGGTGTCCCATTGGCAAGAAAGCGTTGTGCATAGATGTCGCTATTGGCTGCGATCGGATTGGCATGGGCCCAGGCCACAACAAATTCGCCGTTGCTAAGTGTGGTTACTGTCGGACTGCCAAGTAAGTCCATCTGGACAGATTTAATCACTAATTCGTCGATTCTTGGGGTGCCGTCCGCATCAAAGGTGCGGATAACCAAATCAGTTGAATTGTCTTTATAACGCGCCCATGCTGTAGCATAGCCGCCGTCATTGAGTGGGCTGATAGCAGCAGAGTTGTGGCGATGCGATGGTGAGTAGCTCAAATAAGTCTCTGTGCCAGCCAGTGTGCCATCTGCATTAAAGCGTTGAGCGAACACCGGATCCTGTCCAAACATTGGGTCTTTGCCGGTCCAAATCGTGACATAACTGCCGTCTTTCAGTACGGCGGTCTCATTGAAGCGTTGTGTTTGGTCCTTCCAATTATTGACAACAAATGGGTCACCAACTTGTACAGGTGCTTGCGCGTTACTGAGTAACGGCAGGCCAAGCAAGCCAAGCATGACAGCATTGCGGGCAAACTTTTTGATTGATGATGGCGGGTGAGTTGTATTTGAGCGGGTATTTAAAAGTGTCATAGTACTATTTCCTTACATTATAGTTTGGTCTCTTTTTAGAGCCTAGTTTGTATGCACGCTGCTAGGATAAATGATCATAATTATAATGAAAAGAAAGGATTACAATTTTAGCGAGGTAAAAGTTAGTGATGGATATATTCATTAAATAGCGTGTGTTAAATGTTCTGAATGCGTAAGCTAACTAGGTATTTAGTATTAACTTAACAAATGCTCTGAATATCGATGAGTTTCTGGTGTTGCTAACGTGTCAGCGTAACGGCAGAATGACTTCGTCCAGGCGACACGAACTGAAAAGCTTGATGGATTAGCCTCGCTTTGGGTATATGTCTAAAAGTAGCGTGCCTCTATACCTAAAGCGGGCTGCGAGATTAAATCAAGGTGAAACTCGATACCAGGTCATCTTAAGTTGTTGGCTGAGCTTTAGTCTCTAAGCGGCTTCTGCGAAACAGGGTTGACGTCAATGCTAGCAGTAAAAAGCATGCAGCTAATCCCAGTCCCCAGGCTTTGAGCGCAATGCCGGGTTTGGCCTGGATTTGGTAGTTGGTATCAAAACTCAGGTTCAAAGCTGCATGAGGTGTGTACGTGTATTTTTCTCCACTTCGCGTACCAAACTCAGCAACCTGAATGGATAGCTCGGTATCCGTGGCGTCCGCGGGTCCACTAAAATACAGCCGGGCAAGGCGCCCACTACCCGCAGCGCTTTTTGTTGGTGCAACCTGGCTAACGATATACTGTATTGTTCCTTGTTGTGTATTCGCTTGATTTCGCAATACATACAGACCGTTAGCGTTAAGAAAATTACCGTGCTCTAGCTGAGCCCCCTTGGTTTTTGTGTCCTGATCTACCAAGGTGATGGATTTGGCGTCGTAGTTCAGGGTTAATTGCACGCCGTAGACATCAGGCAGATCTGCCACCATCACATCGACATAAAATTCGCTGCCGATTTTAATTTGTGGGTTAGCGGTCTGTAGATAAATACGCCCTGGCTCTGCAAGCGCACTGATGCTCATTAGCAACGTGGCAATATACATTATATATTTCATGCTTTTACTCCCTATAAATAAGTAAATGAGGCTGCAACGCAGCAGCCTCTTAGGTAGTGTTACCAGCTTTGTGGTCCTTGTTTGCCAAAGTTGGCACCCAGCAGGGTTAAATCCTGCAGGTTAATTGCGCCGTCGCGATTAAAGTCAGCCGCCATCACATAGCCATTGTGTTGGCCATCCACTGAGCGATAGGCACCCAATAACTGGGTCAGGTCAGCAATGTCGATGACGTTATCGCCATTGCTGTCACCACCAGCTAATGGGATCTGGCCGAAGTCAATGTCAGCCTGACCCGCTGTCAGCGTGATCTGTTTCTCGGCCGTAAGGTGGCCCGGTGCACTCAGAGACATCGTGACCTCGCCCAGGCCGACGCACACGGAGAAACTGCCATCCGGGTTAATGGTGACGCGCTGTCCGTTGATATAGAGGGTGACGTAAATAAAGTCACCAGCAATGCCTAAGTCGGCAACATTGCCAGTTAAAGTCACAGACTCTTCGATGGACAATGTATAGTCGGTATTGCTCTGGTTCAGGTAGTTGCCTTGCTGGTCGGTCATTTGCGCTTGCAAGGTGAGGTTCACCGTACCGGCTTGCTCGGCAATCAGAGTGACAGTGGCAAAGTCACCTTCGCCGGATTTGGCGGTGGCCGGGGCCATCAGCGCCAGTGCACCATCCCACTGATTGTCGCTGATACCCATGGGCACGGATAGACGCTCATCGGAGGGTAAAAACTCGCCATAATCCCCGCCAGAAATGCGGGCTTTGGTGGTGTCACTGACATTGATGATGGTATCTAAACCGTAGATATTAGCACCCTTTACCTTGATTGGCAGGTGCACGGTATCGCCTTCTAATATTGTGCCAGTCGGCATACCCAGCTCCAGTGATTGTGCTACTGAGCCGGCATATTGATATTGCTGAGTGAAGATATCAAAGTTACTCGTCTCTGCAGATGCCTGTGTCCAACCTATTAAAACCTTCTCAGCATTGAGAGATTCAACAAAGGAAGCGCTGGTGGCCGTACTGCTGCTGGCAAAGACTTGAAATTCCTCACCTTTTTGCTCGTTTTGAGCATTGAACATCTGAGCATAAATTACACCGTTGCTGTTTGGGGTGTCGCTAAACCAGCTTATGAGGTAGTTTCCATTCTCAAGTCCCGTAACAGAGGGGGCCGTTTGTACCGCTGATGGATTAATAGAGGACGGTTTTTTAACTATCGGGCTGGTATTTACAACAAATGCCTCTGTTATAGTTTCAGCACTGGGGTTGTATCTTTTTGCGTATATGTGGCCGTCTTCTTGCAATTCTTGCCAACTGATGAGAACGTCACTATTGCTCAAAGTTTCAGTGCTATAGTTGATAGAAGAAAGTCCTTCAGCGAAGGTGAGCATTGCGCCATCGGTTTCTCCGGACTGATTGTAGCGTTGACCGTGAATGTTGTAGCGGTTTCCGCTGCTGCTTAACCAGGTAACAATAAAGCCTGTATCAAGCTCGGTAATTTTTACTTTGCTCGTCCTCGTATAGTTCGGAAGTGGTACCCTGATAAAGCTTCCCTGGCTGCGGTTGTCTGCGTCGTAGAGCTTCACATAGACATCTGAATCTGAACCAAGGATCAAAGCAACGACCATGCCACCATTCGTCAGTGCCGCCAACTCGGACTTGGTCTTGTAGAGCGTTTTATCTGATACAACTTCGAATTCTGAGCTGACTGGCTGACTTTGTGCGTTAAATCGTTTTACCAGGGATTTTAAACGGGTATAGCCCTGAAGATCGTCATAACTATGTTGCCATGAGATGGCATATCCCCCGTCTTCCAAACTAACTATACCCGGGAGTTCATTGGCGGAGGCAAGAGAGTTCACAATAAAGCGCTCACCTTTGGGTGTACCATCCATATGGTAGTGTCTTGCAAATATTCTGCTGTACTCACCGTTGGAAGTAGAGCCTACCCAGGTCACAATATAACTGTCATCTTTTAGCTGCGTCGCAGCAGCTCCTTTTGAGTAACTACTGCTGGTTGAGTTGAGTTGCATGGGGTCACTGGCTTGAGTGGGAGTTTGGGCTAAAGCTGTTAATGGCAGGCAGAGTGCAGCGACTAGCAGCATTGAGGGAGACTTGGTAAGAGGCAGGCTGACCTGCTGTTTAATACGTTTAGCGAGCGAGGTTAAATGAGTGTGCATTTTTTTGTCCTTAATTATTTGAAATTGTTGAGGATCCTTCAACACTTTGTTTGCGCGGGCTTATCTTAGAGGCACGATGACAAAAAGGGTATAGGGTATTTACCTTATTAAGGTACCTAAATTGGCAGAATAGATCAGAAGCAAATGCCTTCTTTCAGCGCGAAGCGTACTAACTGGGCTGCTTTATTGAACCCAAGCTTTTTCATAACCCGGGTACGATGTGCATCCACCGTTTTAGCCGAAATACACAGGGCTTCGCCAATCTCTTTATTGGTCTGTCCTTGAGCAATGTGGCGGATTATTTCTTTTTCTCTGAATGTGATCTCAAAATCAGATTTGTTGGTGCGGTAATGATGAAGCTGTTTTTTATTGGCGGGGCTGATGTAACCCTTACCAAGATATACGGCCTGCATGGCATCAACCAAAGTGGCAAAGGTATCGTTTTTGAGCAAGTAACCCGATGCCCCTGCCTCAAGGGCATGATCGATGACTTTGATATCTTTATGCTCGGTAAGGAAGATCACCCGTGTTTTCAGTTCATGTGCCTGTATGCGGTGACAGATACTCAGCCCGCTTATGTCGCCTATGGTGATATCCAAAATGGCAATATCAGGTTCATGTAAGCGGATCAGAGCCCATGCCTGTTCGCCTGAACCGGTATCGGCAATGATGGTGCCAATTTGCGCTTTTTGAAAAAGAGCAAGCAATCCCTGCCTGACAATATGGTGATCGTCGGCAACAATGATTTTCATACACATCCATGTTTTAACTTTATGATAGATAAGGGAATCAAAAGTTTTTTAGGCCAATTGTAACACACCGAGCAATGTTCCCTTTTACTTTTCCATGTGTTTATATACAGTGTTTGTGGATGATATAAGGAAAAACAATGAAATATACGGGAAGCTGCCACTGTAAAGTAGTGCAATTTGAGTTTGAAAGCGAACAGATCACAGAGGCACTACAATGCAATTGCTCTGTGTGCATTAGAAAAAACGCCATTATGTCAAAGCAAAGCTTCACATCAGACGTGTTTTTACTGTTATCAGGTAAAGCACAGCTAAGTACTTACCATTGGGGAGATTGTGATGTGAATCATTACTTCTGCAAGGTGTGTGGGATTTACCCGTTTCATGACACAACTTACGAGCCGGGCACTTATCGAGTGAACTTAGGTTGTGTAGATGGACTGGAGCCACGCTTGCTTTCGATTATTGAATTTGATGGCAAAAATCAGTTGTAATAAAAAGCCGCCCGATGGCGGCTTTTTAAATATGGGGGTTTGTAAACGTTTAGAAATCCATCTGCAGTGTTAATGACACCTGACGAGATTTACCAAGGTACATCTGGCCGTAGCTGGTGAACGGGTTACCCTGATTATCGGCATCTTTAAAGTAGGTGCTGATATAGTCTTTATCGAACAGGTTTCTCACATCCAGGCGCACGGTGTAGTTATCCCAGTTGTAGCCCAGCTGCGTATTCACAATCGTATGTTGATCATTGACAGGATCTGAATTAATCGCATACTTTTCTGCGGTCAGGGATGCGGCAGGATCCAGGTATGCGGTACTTGAATCAGTGTACTTGGCGTTGACATTCACATAGAAGCCATTATCAAAGGTGTAATTAGTCGCCAGATTCGCCGTGAGTTCAGGCGCATCTTCAAACGCACGCCCGGTCAGGTGGCCAAAATCCGTAAATTCAGATTTTGCCAGTCCCACACCTGCAGTCACAGACCAGTTGTTACTTGGGTAGTAGAAGACTTCGGTCTCAAACCCTTTCACTTCTGATTCTGCGGCATTGATGGTTTCTGTGTCATACGGTGATGAAGAGTAACGCTTGATGACCTGCTGATCTTGCCATTTCAGTAAGAAGGCATTGGCATTGACTACCAGTTTGCCATCCAGCCACACAGAGCGCAAAGACAGCTCATAGTTGTTGGTGTATTCAGGGTCGTAGCTGAAAATATTTGAGCGTGCGACGTTAAATCCTACCCCACCAGAGCGATAGCCTTTTTGGTAGATGAAGCTGGTCGACATATCCTGGTTAAAGTGATAGGTGGCACCTAGTTTTGGCAACCACGCGCTGAAGTCTTCTTTGGTTGCAGGCTCTACACCAGAAGCGGCTTCTGCAAAGCCGTGCAGGTAGGCATTGATGCCACTAATAACTGGTGCAATTTGTGCTGGAACCTGAGCTGGATCTGGCATTGGGTTATTGATCTTGTAAGCATTATTGGCACTATTAGTTTGCTCTTCAGTGTCATAGCGCAGCCCGGCTAGTAGGTCAATTTGCTCTGTAACAGACCAGGTCAGGTCGCCATAAATCGCGGCTGTTTTGATTTTCTGAGTCAGGCCATAATTGAGTTCAAGATTAATTGGGTCAATATCTGGGTAGAATGGGGCAACCGCTGCCGCTGTTTGTGCTGCCATTTCGGCAGGCAGGCCTTGTTGCATTAGCAGGCCTGTTACTGCGGTAACCAGATCGGGTGCTCTGACCGCTTGCTCCAGGGTCATCAGACGCTGACCTTGTGCTTTATCATCCACGTCGACTTGTGACGCATAAAGACCAAATGCAGCCTGAATTGCATCCGATTCATAGGTTACTCTGAATTCCTGGCTGAAGGTTTCATCGATACGGTGGTCATAGTTATCTTTTACAAGCTGGGTAGGCTGCATATCGCCATCCCAGTTGTAGCGATAGTCAGACTCGTTATAGGTTGTGACTGAGTGTAGCGACGTTGTGTCGTTGAGATCCCAGCTTACCTCCAGGTTATAAATGTCGGTTTTAGTTTCTTCCCAAATTGGTGAGTTGAAATCAACCTGACGGTCAAAAGGTGTGCCACCGAAGTCATACAGGGCGAACTGAGCACCAAAGCGGTTGTCATTGTTGGTATACGTGAACAACACATCAACATCGTCGTTTGGCTCAAATAGTAGTTTGGCACGTAATGTTTCGCTGTTTTCAAAATTTGCCGTGTCACCCCGGGTGATGTTGTCTATGTCACCATCGGTTTGCTTGTCTTCGTAGCTTACTCTGAACGCCAGCATGTCTTCTACCAGACCCATGCCCCCGGCAAAGGCATACTCTTGCTGGCCATGTTGACCCACCGTTGCTTTTAGCTTTGCACTTGGTTCATAAGTTGGGTCTTGTGAGCGCATCATGATAGCACCCGCCAGCGCGTTGCGTCCTTGTAGGGTTGATTGTGGACCACGGAATACTTCAACCTGTGCCAGATCCCATACAGACAAACCGCCGCTTTTTACCATGCGAAACGGCAGTGGTGCACCATCCAGGTACATACTGGTCAAAAAGCTGTTACCCCCACCGGACACTGAGAATGAATCGACGCCACGGATACTGAAACCCTGGTTAAAGTCACCGGCGACATTTGGCATCATTGCAAATACATCATTGATATTCTGCAAGTTATTCTTTTCCATATCTTTGCTGGTAACAACCGCAACACTGCTTGGGGTTTCCTGCAAAGTACGGTCAATCTTCTGACCTTGTACTACGATAACATCCAGTTCTTTTGCTTCGTCTGCAATGGCTGAAGTTGATGCCGTGGCGGCAGAGATCAGCGCCAATCCGACAGATTTAGCCAAAATATTCAGTTTCATACGTCACGCTTCCAGAGAGTAAGAGAGTTATAAATAATTTTTCCCGGGAATAATACTGGATTATTCTAAAAATACAAATGATATCCAATATCATTTGCGTATGTGGACCCAAATGGGCTTTTTCTTTCTCTGGCTGATATGTAATCGATTGACGCGATGTCCCGATAAGATATAGGCTCAGTAAACACCCACGATAAGGAGCTTGTATGTTTCCTCTTGATGTTTTCCTGACCTACACCCTGGCATGCCTGCTATTAGTGATCTCACCGGGACCAGACAATTTATTGGCGATAGCGCGCGGTTTGAGTCAGGGGCGGCTGGCGGCCATTGTGTCCGGGCTATCGTCAGGTGCCGGGATCTTGTTTCATGTTCAGGCTGCAACCTTTGGCCTGACTTTGCTGATCCAAACCTCGGAGATAGCCTTTTATGCGGTCAAGCTGGTTGGCGCGGCTTACCTTATTTGGCTGGGTGTGAAGGTGCTCCGGACCCGCCAGTTGTTTTCGCTGCACGATGCGCCGGCTCAGCCATTACTACGAATTTTCTCAATGGGTTTTTTATCTGCCGCACTAAACCCTAAGCCGGGGATTTTTGTGCTGGCGTTTGTGCCGCAGTTTGTGAACCCTGAATTGGGCTCAGTAACAACTCAGATGCTCGGCTACGGTGTCTGGTTCGCCTTGCTGACAGCGGCTGGGTTTGCACTGATGGGGATTTTTTCATCGCATTTATCGGTGTGGTTACAACAGAAACCTCGTTTTGTGTTGGGCCTGAACGTGGGAGCCGGTGCGACATTTATCGCCTCTGGTCTGGCTGTAGCCTTGATGAAACAAAAGCAGCCAGCTGGTGTTTAGAGTGTGTCCCTACTAATACCTGTATTTGTTCGGGTATGTGGAGTTCAACCATTCAGGCGCTGCTGATCCATTGCTCGGACTAATTAACAGTAATTTACAAAATCGGTCGCGCCAGGCATTACCGAATCTGAGAGGGGCAGCAAGAAGCTGCTAAGATAGACTTGGCCCAACATAATGCGCACTTTCCCTATAAAAGTTACTTTTCTAGTTAAATCATGCCTATAAATACCATTTTGTTGTATAGAACTAACCTTTAGGTTTCTTGCCTCGGGCTTTTATCGCGTTTTATTTGAGCGCCAACGCACACTTATTGCACCAATTAAGGAAGTAACATACGGTTAATAAGTTTCTCAAAGTGTTATGTTGTAACACTCTGGGTAATCCAAAAATAAAAATAGGGAAAATGTATGCATCAACTAAAACTTGGCCGCACTATGCGTATCGCATTGTTCGGTGCAGCCACTGCGCTCTGTAGCTTACCTGGGCTAGCTGCAAAAGGAGACGAAGGGGTACTCTCTGCAGCCACTTTTAAAGGGTTAGAGCTGAGAAATATTGGTCCTGGCTTTATGTCAGGTCGTATTGCTGATATCGCCATTGATCCCCAAGATACCAGTGTCTGGTATGTAGGGGTTGGCTCCGGCGGAGTATGGAAAACGCATAATGCAGGCGTGACCTGGCAACCCATTTTTGATGATCAGCCCGTTTACTCAATCGGTGCAGTAGTGTTGGACCCAAATAATAGTAATACCGTTTGGGTAGGCACGGGTGAAAACGTCGGCGGTCGCCATGTCAGCTTTGGTGATGGTATCTATGTCAGCCATGATGGTGGCGCAAACTGGACCAATATGGGGCTGAAAAACTCCGGTCATATTTCTGAGATCATTGTACATCCAACGGACTCAAATACACTCTGGGTTGCTGCACAGGGCCCACTGTGGAGCAAAGGTGGTCAACGTGGTCTGTACAAAACCACCGATGGCGGAAAAACCTGGGATAAAGTGCTGGGTGATAATGACTGGACCGGCGTGACCGATGTGGCCATCGACCCACGTGATCCTAACGTATTGTATGCTGCTACCTGGCAACGGCACCGTACCGTAGCGGCGTATTATGGCGGTGGTCCGGGTTCCGGCTTACATAAATCCACAGATGGTGGCAAAACCTGGCAAAAGTTGGCGCAAGGGTTACCGAAAGGAGAAATGGGCAAGATAGGCCTTGAAGTTTCCCCAATAGACCCGGATGTCGTGTACGCCGCCATTGAATTGAATCGCCGTACAGGCGCCGTGTATCGTTCGGCTGATCGGGGTGCGTCGTGGGTTAAAGGAGCCGATGCCGTTGCTGGTGGTACCGGACCACATTACTATCAGGAACTCTACGCCAGCCCTCACCATTTTGATCATATCTACCTGGCTGGTGTACGTTTGCATGAGTCCAAAGACGGTGGCAAATCTTTTAAACGGATGGAAGAAAAGGATAAGCATGGTGATAACCATGCCATGGAATTTATTGCCGGTGATAAGAACTACATGATGGTGGGGTCCGACGGTGGTTTATATGAAAGCTTCGACAGTGGTGTGCACTGGCGCTACCACGAAAATCTGCCGGTGACTCAGTATTATAAGCTGGCGCTGGATGACGATAAGCCGTTTTACAATATTTACGGTGGGACACAGGACAATAATACTCAGGGTGGCCCGTCTCGTACTCTAAACAGCCACGGTATTCTCAACACTGACTGGAAAGTGGTGTTGTTTGGTGATGGTCACCAGCCAGCCACAGAGCCGGATAACCCGGATATTGTGTATGCGCAATGGCAGCAGGGCAACCTGACCCGCTACGATCGCACCACAGGTGAGATAGTTTATATTAAGCCTCAGCCGGGTAAGGGTGAAAAGCCTGAACGCTTTAACTGGGATGCCCCCATTCTGGTTAGTCCACACAAACCTTCACGGTTGTACTTTGCCTCACATAGGGTTTGGCAGTCGGAAGACCGTGGTGACAGCTGGACACCTATCTCGGGTGATCTGACTAAGAATCGAGAACGAATTCATCAGCCTATCATGGGTGGTAAGCAGGGCTGGGATGGTGCCTGGGACATGTTTGCGATGTCACAATACAGCACTATTACATCCTTGTCTGAATCTCCCCTGGTGGAAGGTCTGCTGTATGCCGGTACCGACGATGGCCATATTCAGATCACTGAAAATGGGGGTAAGTCCTGGCGTAAAGTGGATGTCAAGCGATTGCCTAAGGTACCAAATACGGCATTTATCAATGACATCAAAGCCGACTTGTTCGATCCTGACACGGTTTATATTGCGCTGGATAATCACAAGTTCGGCGACTATAAGCCTTACTTACTAAAAAGTACTAACCGTGGTAAGTCCTGGAAGTCAATTGCTAGCAATTTACCTGACAAGCACCTAGTTTGGCGTGTAGTACAAGATCATGTCGACCCGGATCTGCTGTTCGCTGGGACTGAATTTGGTTTGTTCTTTACTGTCGATGGCGGTAAGCGTTGGGTGGAGCTGACGGGTAATGTTCCGACGATTTCGTTCCGCGACTTGGCTATCCAGCGTCGTGAAAATGACCTGGTGGGGGCCAGCTTTGGCCGGGGTTTCTTTGTTCTGGATGACTATCGGGCGTTGCGTAACCTGTCAGAAGACAAGCTGGAGCAGGGATCTTTACTATTCCCAACCCGTGATGCGCTATGGTATATCGAGCGCAGCCCGCTCGGTGGTGGTGAAGTGGGCACTCAGGGTGGTAACAAATACCGTGCACCGAATCCGGATTTTGGCGCCACCTTTACCTACTATCTGAAAGACGACATCAAGAGTCTCAAGGCACAGCGCCAGGCAACAGAAAAAGCACTGAAAGAAGACGATAAGTCGGTGGGTGTACCAGCATGGGAAAAACTTGAAGCTGAGGTGCGTCAACAGCAACCTGCCATTTGGTTCACTATTCGTGATGAGCAGGGTAATGTGATCCGTAAGGTACAGGGTAAGACCAAAAAAGGCCTGCATCGGGTTAACTGGGATCTGCGTTGGCCTGCGCATCAGGCCATAGGCGTACAGGGCAATTATTTCTCACCTGACCCGCAAGGCCCACTTGTGACGCCGGGCACTTACAGCGTTAGCATGAGCAAAGAGGTTGATGGCCAAATCACCCAATTAGAGGCACCACAAACCTTTAAAGTGGTGCAGCTGCACCAGCGTAATGCCCTAAAGGCCATTGATGGCGAAAAAGTGGCCGCGTTCTGGAAAGAGTTGGCTAATGTACAGCGCGTAGCCAGCGCTACTGGTCAGGCATTGGGTAAAGCCGTGAAGCGACTGGATATGCTTGAACAGTCGCTGGATCGTACCTCAGTCGCCCCTGGTGAGTTTGATAGCCAGTTTGCGACTATCCGCAACCAGTTACTGGCACTGGATAGCCGCCTGAACGGTAATCCTGCTAAAAACCAGGTGGGTGCCTGGAATGACGAGGCCACAGTAGGTGACCGTTTGTTCCACGCATTGATTGGTACCAGTTATTCGACGTACGGTCCGACCCCTGCTATTCGTACTAGTGTGGATCTGGCAACGGAAGAACTCAGAGCGATCCGCAATGAACTGCAGACTATTCTGAGCGAGACTATTCCTGCGTTTGAGCAGCAAATGCAAGCCAAAGGGGCACCTTGGGTCCCAGGTCAGTCATTGCCAAAGATTTAATCTGTCACTACATTTAGAAAACTAAGAAAAGGGCTCAGCTGAGCCCTTTTCTTTTATCACGTGAAGGAATACATCTGTGTACATGTTCAGCTCGAGTTGGTTAAATTAATAGTCGCTCTGTTAAGTAAATCAGAGTCCTGTGGTGCTTTTACTGGCCTGGGACACACGCTTACTGAAATTAAATTAAGGACGAGGTGCAAAAATGACAAACATCCGATTGGCAACACAGCAAGATTTATCCGGTATTGTGAAATTGTATAAAGAGTTACGTGGACATGATCCTCATATGAGCGAGCAGGTGCTTGAGTCGACTTGGGCTGAGATGCTGAATAACCCGGGAGTGAGTATCGTGGTTGCTGAGGTAGACGGCCAGCTGGCATCAACTTGTCAATTGGGTGTGGTACTGACACTTACCAACGGGTGCCGCCCATTTGGCATCATTGAACATGTCATTACCGCGGAGTCGTTTCGTCGTCAGGGGCTTAGTGAGCAGGTGCTCGAAAAGGCGTTGTTGTGTGCCTGGGAGCAGGGTTGTTATAAGGTGATGTTGTTGTCTGGCGCGACCAGAGCCAGCGCGCATAAGCTGTATGAAAAGGTGGGATTCAAATCGGGTGTAGAAAGTGGGTTTGTTATTAAGAGCCCGGTTCAGACAGCGTAAGACTCTGCTACGTTGTTGCTATGTGGCATGGATGTGTCACTCGGTGTGTGGCATAAATTTGTCTGTATGATGTTCGTCTCATAGGTGTTATCCGCCAAAGTTACTATTTTATTTATGAATATCTCAAATTTATGGTCCACCGGACTTGAGCAGGACAAACCCCAGGAAATGGGGGCCGTGCTGGCCGAGTATTTTAATCCTTATTTAAATAAGCAATTTTCACTCAAGCTGATCAGCCCCGATGATTTGCCCCGCTTTTGCCGCTGGATGAATGATCCCCGGATTGCGCATTTCTGGCAACAGGCCTGGAGTGAAGAAAAACAATGGCAGTATTTGAGTGACAAATTAGCCGATGCCCACACTTTGCCTTTGATAGGATACCTTGACGAGCAGCCTTTCGCTTATCTGGAGGTATATTGGGCGGCGAAAGACAAGCTGGCACACTACTATGAAGCCGACACTTATGACCGCGGGATACATTTGTTAGTGGGTGAGCAAAGTTGCCGAGGACCAAATAATTTTCGAGGCTGGATGACCAGCCTCAGTCATCTGATCTATCAAAGTCAGCCACAGACTCAGCGCATTGTGCTGGAACCCAGAGCCGACAATGCGCGCCTGATGACCCGCATGGCAGAGCTCGGTTATGACAAACAATTCGAGTTTGATTTCCCCCATAAACGTGCTGCATTATTGATGGCTCATAAAGCGCATTTCTATGAACATATCTTCGCGGCATACGGTGCGTGCGAACCTGCTGTTTAGAACATTGGCATACGCTATGTGAATGTGTATGGTGTGCTTATATATCTGTAAAGGAATCGATCATGGACCATACACAAGCCCACACTTACCTGCTCAATAAACCCTTTTCTTCTGTCGGGCAACCCTTTGGACCAGGTGTGGATGTGTTTAAAGTGAAAGACAAAATGTTCGCCACCTTGTCACCGGGCAGATATAACGAAGGTGAAACGTGCCATTGGTGGCTAAATTTGAAGTGTGACCCGGATGAAGCACAGGCATTGCGGGATATTTTTGAGGCTGTGATCCCCGGTTATCATATGAATAAGCGACTTTGGAATACGGTGATCCTGGACGGCTCAGTGCCCCGCGGAGAAATTGAGCGCATGATCGATAACTCGTTTCTACTGGTGGTGCAGAAGATGTCCAAAAAACAGCGAGAGGCTGTATTGCTGCACCTTTAGTGTTTTAATCACAATTGGGTTATTCTTGTTTCCGAGTAGGATAATAACAATTACATAACACTATGCGCTACCAGTTCGATGACTTTGAGTTCGACAGTATTGATTTGATATTGCTTCGTGCGGGCACCGCACTTGCTATTCGCCACAATGAAGCAAAATTACTGGCTCTGTTACTGGCAAATACCCACAGAGTGTTGAGTAAAGAGGAAATTCTGGATCAGGTCTGGCAAGGCAAAGTCGTCTCTGAACAGGCGGTGTTTCAGAATATCAGTCATTTACGCGCCTTATTTGGCAACGATGCGATCAAAACTTTTGCCAAGCGCGGCTACCAGTGGCAGCGCCAGGTAACAGCCGTGAACACCGCGCCGGTAACGCACTCACTCACCACTCAGGACACTGTTCATACGCCTGTGACCGCGACACCCGCTGACGCTCCAGTACGCCACAGGGTCAGCAACTGGCTGGGAGTATCGCTTATCTCCTTATTGGTGTTGCTGGCATTTATCTTTGTGGTGCAGCGCGATGAAGTGCAATCGACACATTTTGCGATAACTTATTTGCCATTTGAAGGCACAGAGCCTGAACAGTGGCAACTACAAGACACCATGCAGCTGAATTTTACGCTCCTTACTACGCTTTCTGCGGCGCATTTCAGAACATCGCAGGAATTGTTGTACCCAGAGGTGACAACGCAGCATCCGGTGATCCTCACTGCCAGTGCGCGTCAGATTGACGCGCTTTGGTATCTGACTTTCTGGCTCAAAGGCCCGGCGGGTCAGTGGCAGGGGGTGTTGCATGGCGCAACTCCACAAGCCGTGCAGCAGAAGCTCTATCAGCACCTCAGTCAGCCGGTTGTCGCGTCTTTGTTGCAACATACCCAATCACCCGATCTTAGGCTGGCCATGTTGACGCAGGCCCACCAGCGGGCACCTAAAGATTTGATCCTGCTGGGAGCATTGGTTAATGCGTATCTGGATGTACAGGAATTAGAGAAAGCAATGGCCATGGCTGAAAAACTGGCCGTGCTGGCCAAAGCGCAGGCTAACTCACAGCAAGAGGGTCGCGCTCTGGCGTATCAGGGTGAGATTTTGTTACGCAAAAACCTGGTCGACCTCAGTCTGATAAGACTGGACGCCGCATTGCAGGCGCTGGAGATCAGCCAGGATCTGAGAGCTCAGGCAGACGTCTTGCACAGTCGTTCCTGGTTGCATCATTTGCAGCGGGATTATGAGCAGGTTAAAGCGAGCCTGCTGCATTCCGCACAACTGGCCCGACAGACACAGGACATTGCCAGAGAGTTAGATGCGCTGACTTACTTGTCGATAATGGCAAGTAAAAACCAGCAAGATGATGATAAGTATCTTTATTTAAGGCTGGCAGAGGAAAAAATGCGGTACTATGAGCTGCCGGTTTACCACTTTGCTAAAGTGCCTTTCCACTATGCTATTTTTGCAGATAAGCCCGCTGACAAAGAACCACACTATCGGCGCGTGCTGGAATATACGACACTGACACCGAATCATTGGGTGGCTCAGTCCAGCCGTAAATTTTTGGTTCGTTATTATTTGCGTGAAGCGCGTTTTGAGGAAGCTGAATCACTGATCTCCAGTGTACGTCAGGATAATGCGGAAAATGCTTATCTGTCAGTTATGTACGCGGCTGCCGTGCAAACTGAGAGTGAACTTTTGCCCCTGGCGTTGCGTGCCTTTGAGCTGGCTCAGCTGTCAGGAGAGCGCCGGATTGGTCTTGATGTGGCGTTGCTGTTATGTCAGATGCCAGTTGAGTCAGGCGTGAACAGTGATTTCTATGCGCAGTATATCAGTGAGCATGCGACGTCAGACTGGCGAACGCAGAATGAAGCACAGTTGCTGGCACTCAATTTAATGGCTGCGGGCAGATAGGTAGGGTATTACCCGTCAGACTCAGAGGCGATGAGGGCCGCTGAGCCTGACACGCAAGGTTATATCAATTTCACTTAATACCTGGTCTATTTGAAGGAGCAAATAGGACGCTAACAGTGTTAAAAATTTCTCATTTAGAACAACTAAATAGCAAAATTTTTGCCTTGTTATCGACCCTATTTTCTCGCCTCAAAATAGACCACTTAATTAAGCAAATTGGTATTAGTAGACGAAAGGGATCAGCTTTTTGGTTTTGGCTGCGTATTGGTCGAATTTCTCGCCATAACGCTCAGACAAGTAGCCATCAAGTGCCGGAATATGGAAACTGATAAACGAGTACGCCATAAAAAAGGGCAGCAATAGCGTCCAGAAGTTATAGCTGAGTAAGCACCAGCCCGTGAACAGCACGACATCACCAAAGTAGTTGATGTGCATTGAATACTTGAACAGACCCTCTGTGTAGCATTGGCCTTTGTTTGCTGGATTTTGTTTCCACCATTTTCGTTGGATCTCAGAACCACTGTTCAGATATGAGCCAACGGCCAGCAGAACCAGCGCCACGATGTCCAGAGTACCAAATGGGATCACTTCGCTTCTGAATGCACCACCGCCGACCAGTAACAGGCCTATTTCGAAAAAGGCCATGAAGCACAGCAAACCCAAAGCTTCTCCCCAGTCAATTCTGCGTTGCAGCAGGTAGAGTACTGTAATGGCATGGCGCAACCAGTAGACAAACACACAGGCCAGCATGAGCAGGGCTCTGTCGTTATCAACCAGCGTCCATTGTTGGCCAAATACTTGGCCAATCAGAGTCCAGCCGTCAGCTACTGCCAGCCAGGCACAGAAGAGCACTAAGCCAAAGTGCAGGCCGACAAAGGTCCACCTTTGCGCTATGGTGCGGCCATGCTCGCGATTGACTCCACCACCGGCACTTTGACTGTCCGAGTTCTGATTTATTGTTTCCATATTTTTTCCTTCAATCATATTAACTTAGCTTTAGTCGATATCATCTACTGGAGCTCTGCGCTGAGTTCCACTGGCGCAGTTGGACGGGTGCGATAGATGACGTAGTTACACAGAGATATTAGTGCCAGTGTGGCAGTCCCTAGGGTGATCCAGGCCGCTTGACCGGTCTCGATGGCCCAGTACAAAATGAGGCCATATAACACTTGTGTGACGGCCTCCATAGGCAGGCCTAGCTTGGCGCCATCGAACACTAAGCCGTTAAAGTGACAGAGCCAGAAAAACAGCAGGGACAGGCTCACTAAAGGCAATGTGGGTAGCTCGCCAAAATAACTCATCAGATAGGTAAACAGCACCACAATACTGCTAAAGCGCACGAAGGCAGTCCATTTGGTGCGTTTACAGATGTAAGGGTCTTTTGGCTTAAAGTCTTTGGACTTTACTTTGGCGGTGAGCGAGTAGAAATCGGCTTTATTGGCGTTTTTAGGAAGCCAGGCTGGTGGCGCAAAAATAGAGCACAACACCTCAAACACAGAACGTGAGCATTTAATTTTTTGCCAGATGGTTTTGAGGTAATAAGAGTTGATCACCAGTGGACTAAAGCTTGGGTATGATTCACGCACACCGTATACCACCGGGTCGCTCTCCAACTCTCGCTGATAGGTGCCAAACAGGCGATCCCAGATGATTAAGATGCCCCCATAGTTTTTGTCGATATACTGACGGTTACGCGCATGATGGACGCGGTGCAAAGAGGGGGTATTAAAAATTTTGTCTGCGCGAGGGGTTTTTTTCAGGTATTTGGTGTGAATACAAAATGCCCAGATAATTTGGGTATAGCTGGCGGCCAGAAATACTTCCAGCGAAATGCCCATAAATGCCATAGGGATAAAGGTCATCCACATGGTCAGTTCGGTGAAATAGCTGATCCGGATGGATACGCCAAAATTAAAATTCTCCGCCGTATGGTGTACCAGATGGTCGGCCCAGAATAGCCCTATCATATGATGGAAGCGGTGGTTCCAGTAATACAAAAAGTCATAAACTAAGAATGCGAGTAAATAAATCAGCGGGTTGCTCTGATCCAGTTCGACCAGTCTGTACTCGTTGTAGACCAAGGTGTACAGGGCAACCACGGCGAGCAAAAAGATAAACGACAAGCCCAGATTGCCCAGTGCAATAGTGGCATTGGTTAGGGTGTCATTGAGGCGGTAGTTTTTTTGCTTTCGCAAAAAATTGATGGTTGCCAGAATAAAAAGCGGGCCCAGATAAAAGGGCAGGGTATACATTACTTCTTCGGTAAAGTTGAGATCCATGTTAATCCCTTAGTGTGTTGTCTTAATTAGTTGAGGGCAGCAGCCAACAGGCTTGCTGTCTTTTTATGATGCATATGTCATAAGCATCGACATATGGAATAAAATAACTTTGTAAATTTATATTAACATTGATTTATCCTTAATTTCACTAATTTTGTTTACTGTTCCTTGCTATTACACCTTACCCCCTTTGTATACAGGGGTTGTAGGCGAATGCCCAATAGAAAATGGTGGTTAACATTGTGTTTTTTAAATGTGAATAGAAAATGGATGTGGAATAAAAATTCCCTGCTGTTTTATGCTCAGGAATATAAATAGAGTGTTTGGTCAATGTTTTTCAGTTCAGGCCGATACGGTGTGCGGGATATAAAAAAGGAAATGAAAACAATGACTAAATATGTATTACCTCTGCTTGGGTTGATGGCGTCTGCCGCAGCGGTTCAGGCTTCAGACACAACAACACTGGTCAGTCAGAATTTTGATGATGGCTATGTCGGTTTGTTTGTAGCAGACGGCGCATTGAGCCAGTTTGCAGCAACTCCGCTGTCACCCATCAGCGGGGCAAAGAGTCTGGCGATGACCAGCGAAGGCCATTATCGGGTCGGTACTGAGGCGCTGATCATGCGAACGCTCCCCGAGGTGAGTCGTTTGAATGCGTCGTTTGATGTCGCGATGCCACTATCCGACAGTGAAAGCCGCAGCCCCGACACCCTAGTGCAGTGTGTGTTTGAGATAGAATATGCCGATGGCAATGTGTACGAGTCTTATGTTTCACGTAATGATGAAGTACCCACCTATCAGGACAGTATTTATTCCCATGACTGCCAGGTAACCTTGCTAGCGGGCAAAGCCATTCACAAAGTTACCTGGTTTCTTGACAGCTACGCTTTACCCAATGAAACCGTCTACCTGGACAATCTTGAGATAACACTCGAAGAGGGGAGCCATCAAAGCAATGCCGAAGTGGAATTGTTCTCACCAGGGCAAGACTTCTCGACGCTCACCGAGGCGCAGGTTGACGCCTTTTTTAGTCATGCTCCCACTTTGACGCATGCTAATGGGGTGGCAAGTTTGCGTTTAAACCAGACTGCATCCGGCAGTTATGCTACGCGCTTTCACCTTGCAGCGCCTGACTTCTCTCATACTCACCCTGAGTATATGATCTATCAGGCTAGCATTACCAACCCAGGTTCGCAGCCGGTAAATACGCAGCTTTATAGCAGTGCCAGTTATCAAAAGCAGTTCCGCAATGTTGATCACAGTGCTGCCTTTGCGCCTAGTTATTACATTGCACCAAATAGTACCACCGTGGTGCCGATTATTGTTGACCTGGGTAGTGATGGCTTGACCACAGAGATTACCTCTACTGAGCTGCGTATTACCGCGGACGGAGCTGTGTCCTTAAATAGTCTGACGCTGCTTTCCGGTACCAGCTTGTCGGATGGTTTGGTGACGATCTCGACGTCAGGGTTTGAAACTGATACCGGCGGATTTACAACACGTTCGCCGCAAGACGTTACCCTGAGCAATCAGAATCTTCAGGTCATCAGTGGTGAGCATAGCCTGGGATTTGAGATGAGTCCGTGGCGCCAGGCTAGCTTTACACATTACTTTGGCTGGGGCGCAAAATATTATGCGGATAAAGTCTATACCCAGTTGGCTGTACAGCTGATGGAAGCGCAAAAAGACACGCCCGTCAGAGTGTGTACAGACGTATATTACATGAATGGTGCACAAGATAGCCATTGTGAAGAGCGCATGCTGGGGGTGGGCAGTTTTCAACTGCATGAAGTTTACCCGGTCGACTCTTCGCGGCCGCTTTATCGCATGATTGTCCGGGTTCGGTCCTATGGTAGCGTTAGTATTAAAGGGGAAATGGATAATTTTGTGCTTGGATACTGGCCTGCAATCCCACCGCAGTAATCGTGGATCCTGTAAACGGGCACAGGTAAGTGTGTGCCCTTTTACCTACAGCATGGTTATCACAACGCCCTGCTGAGCGCGAGCCTGATTACCCTTCACTGAATTTTATGGTAGATACCATAAAATAGCGTTTCCCAGGACTTGCCCTCATTGCCTGAGGACTGCCAGTGCTGGTGTACTGTGTTATTCTTTTTGGGTTGCCAGGTGATGCGGTGTAAAACAGGCTTGCCTTCACTGTCCAGCCCCGGGCCTTGCAATACCATGCCGTCATTGTAGCGGTTGCCATTGAGTTGCAGCAGCAAACCGGCATTGTCGGTCCAGCTTTGATGCCAGTGTTGCTGTTGTTTATCGAAGATATTTAAACTCTTACCTTTATACCCGGAAACTGCCTGATATTCCTCTAAAATGACACAGCCGTTGAGTATTTTGGTGATTTTACTATTGCCTGCAAACTGCCCCTTTGACATGACTCGCCATTCCCCTATCCAGAAATCAAAAGCATGATACTGAGGACTGTCACAGAGCGAGCGTGCACCTATGCTTGATGAACAGAGAAAGAGGGTGAGTAAGAGGCAATATTTGATTAGCATGTTAAGTTATAGTCCATACAGTCTGCTGGTTAATCAAAGTTAGAAACGCTTTTTCAGGCCTATGTTAAAAAGTAGCGCTTATTTCAATGAATGGGCAAACTTATGGGGCGCGTTTTCGTTATGTTATTGCAATTTGTGGAGGAATACTGACCTTAACAGAGCAGATTGCAAGTGCAGGGGAAACTTAGTTTCCCCCGCTTTAATGGTTAGTCGCGATTCAGCGCTAGCCAGTTGAGTTTCCAGTTGGTGTCGTGGGACTGAAGTTTCAGCGTATGCTCGCCTGCACTCAGGTAAACACGCTCTCCTTGTTGGGTTTGCCAGTCATGATAGCCACCGGTGCCCCTGACCGCGTGTTTTGAGACCGTTTTCCCGTTGATTTTGACAGAAAAGCCTTTGCCATCGCGTGGTCCGGCAATCCGATAACTCAGACGATAGTGACCACTTTGATTGACTGTGATCTGGTAGTCAATCTCAGCACCTTCGGCAATGCCACCGCCACCGGTCAGATTGAATCTCCCCTCCGTATCTGAGGTTCTGTCGGTATTCGCGCCAGTGACGGTGTGCGCATATTCAGCTTCGATGCGGCCCGGAACTGTAAGCGCTTTACCTTGGGTTTTGACCAGATTACTGTAGTTGCTTTGCAGGTTGCGACGTACGGCTACCACAGCATATTCGTAAATATTGGGCGAGGCATTGGCATCGATAAACTGCGTGTCGATGACGTTGTCGGCAATCAGTTCAAACATAGAGCCTGCGCTGTAATTACGATAAACCCGGTAGCCAAAAATATCTGTTTCTTTGCTACTATCCCAGCTGAGCATCGCTTTACCATCGATTTGGGAAAGCGTCAGGTTAGTGACAGGCTGGGGATAAGCAAACTGCTGATCCCGGCGTTTTTGTTCCTGCTGTTGCGCAAAGGCAAGCTGCCGCTCGAATTGACGAGTTGCTTTGCCGGGCTTGGGGGCCTGGCCATCCAATGCGATGCGAAAGCCCTCGGCGGCACCCGCAAAGTCTTCAGGCATCCCACCGCGTTGTGTTACAGGCCAGATATTCCAGTGCCAGCTGCTGCCGCGTGTAGAGCGGGTTTCACACTGCTCTGACTGGAACGTTCGACCATCAGAGTGGGCATTATTGTAGTTGTCTTGATAGCAGTCACCCATAAACTCTGCGACATTGCTCAGCATGTCATGCAGACCATATGGGTTGGGTTTGTACATACCGACGACGCTGGCATAGGTCGCATGATCAACACAATCGGCAAAGCCATCAACGAAGTTGACATAAGAGCTGTTAGTGGAGCGTTGTAGCTCATTTTCTCCGCTCAGGTCGGCGGTGTTCTCATATTGACAAACAGAAGGGTGTTTCGGGTCATTGCCAAAATAAAATCGGCTTGTGGCAGCGCCGCGAGCTGCATATTCCCACTCTGCTTCACTGGGCAAACGGTAGGGTTTCCCGGTCGTTTTTGCTAACCAGTCAACATAGGCTTTTGCACCTGCCCAGCTTACGCAGATAGCAGGCTGAAATTCATTGTGGGTCAAGCTGTTATTATCCCAGCTACCGGGCGTATTGCCGATGAACCAGTTGTCCAGTTGGTGATAACAGGCCTGTGGAGCCTCGAAGCCGGTGGCCTTTATAAAACGTCGATACTCTCTGACGGTGACCTCGTATTTCCCCAGGCTGAACTCGGGCAGGGTAACAGTACGGACGGGTTGACTGTTTTCGTTTTCTTTACTGCCCATGTCAAAGCTGCCCGCTGGGACAGTCACCATGATGGGTTCAATGGGCGTAAGGGGTTTGCCAGCTAGTGCGGGTGCACTGGCCAGTAGCACTAAGCAGGTAGAATAGGGAAGAGTCGCTTTCATCATTATTTTTCCTGTAAAAAAGACGGCTTTACCATGCCTAACCTGAGCGGGAGAAATCCTAGCGAATTTTTACAAAGTGAGGAAAATAGAAATATTCTAGAACGATTTGGCGATAAGGCCGGGTTTAAGTTATTGACTTTTATTCTTATTTTTATTTAACACACATGGTGAAAACGAAATGGAAAGTGGGACGGAAATGGCAGGAGTGCAATTGAAAAGTGATTTGTGTGGAGAGTCTGGCCGCAGGGCGCGGCCAGAAAATCATCTTTATTGCTCTGCGGCCTGCTTCGCCAGGTACTCGTCGTACGTGCCCTTGAAGTCAATGATCTGACCGTCTTTGATTTCCCAGATACGAGTCGCCAAAGAGGATACGAACTGGCGGTCGTGTGATACGAAGAACAAGGTACCTTCGTATTGCTCCAGTGCCATATTCAGTGATTCGATAGATTCCATGTCCATGTGGTTAGTTGGCTCATCCATCAGTAGAATGTTTGGCTTATGCATCATCAGTTTGCCAAACAGCATTCGGCCTTGCTCACCTCCGGAAATCACTTTTACTGACTTCTTGATGTCGTTTTGCGAGAACAACATTCGACCGAGGAATCCACGAACCACCTGCTCGTCGTCACCTTCCTGCTGCCATTGCTCCATCCACTGGAACAGGTCCAGGTCTTTCTCGAATTCGTCCGCGTGATCCTGAGCATAGTAACCAATGTTGGCATTCTCTGACCATTTAAACGCACCCGACTTAGGCGCCATGCGGCCAGCCAGGGTATTCAGCAGGGTGGTTTTACCTACGCCGTTTTCACCGATGATCGCGACTTTTTCACCCACCTCAACCAGGCCATTGAGGCCACTGAACAGCACGTCTTCATAGCCTTGTGACAGGGTTTCCAGCTCCAGTGCATTCCGGAACAGTTGTTTGGACTGTTCGAAGCGAATAAACGGATTCTGACGGCTCGACGCTTTAACTTCTTCCAGCTGGATCTTGTCAATTTGTTTGGCACGCGATGTAGCCTGCTTCGCTTTTGAAGCGTTTGCCGAGAAGCGTGATACAAACTGTTGAAGTTCAGTGATCTGGGCTTTTTTCTTAGCGTTGTCAGCCAGCAGACGTTCCCGCGCCTGAGTGGCCGCAAGCATGTATTCGTCGTAGTTGCCCGGGTAAATGCGTAACTCGCCGTAGTCGATATCGGCCATGTGCGTACACACAGAGTTCAGGAAGTGACGGTCATGCGATATGATGATCATGGTGCAGTCACGCTGATTCAGCACATCTTCCAGCCACTTGATGGTATAAATGTCCAGGTTGTTGGTTGGTTCGTCGAGCAGCATGATGTCCGGCTCGGCAAACAGCACTTGTGCCAGCAGCACCCTTAGTTTCCAGCCTGGTGCCACTTCAGACATTGGTCCGTAATGTTGCTCGGTAGGAATACCCACACCCAGCAGCAGCTCACCGGCTTTAGCTTCGGCAGCATACCCATCCATTTCGGCAAACTGGGTTTCCAGGTCGGCCACTTTCATGCCGTCCTCTTCACTCATTTCAGGTAACGAGTAGATGCGATCGCGCTCCTGTTTGATTTCCCAAAGCTCTTTGTGGCCCATGATAACGGTATCGACTACTGAGAATTCCTCGTAGGCAAATTGATCCTGGTTCAGTTTCGCGATGCGTTCATTAGGATCATATGACACGTTACCTGCGCTGGCTTCAAGCTCTTTGCTGAGGATCTTCATGAAGGTTGATTTACCACAGCCATTGGCGCCGATCAGACCATAGCGATTACCATCGCCAAATTTAACCGAGATATTTTCAAACAGTGGCTTAGCGCCAAACTGCATGGTGATGTTGTTACAGGAAAGCATAAGGGGTGCTCATTAAATTCAATTGCCGCGATTTTAGCATTAAATCGCGGCAGGGGGGGAGCAAGGTGCGGGTTTATACACAAAGATTATTTGCTAACTGATGCAGGGTCAACGCGACGGTTTGCTGGGTTAACTGAACGTACTCACAATTCGGTGCGATCTGCTTGCCGACGACATAGGCCTGATGGGCGGCCTCCAGCATGGCAATGTCATTGACATCGTTACCAAAACACACAGTTTGCTGCATATTCAGGCCAAGCTCCAGCAGCGCTGTGAGCTTGTTGCTGCGTGCGGGCACCAGATCAAAGCAATGGTGGCCATTGTGATGATAGATTTCAAAGCTGCTCAGGGTCTGCTTACACATGTGCTTGACCTGATCATGATGCGCATCTTCCAGGATCAGGAGTTTGACTATGGGCTCATGTCTTAGGGTCTGATTGCAGCCTGGCGGAATGCCAAGGTCGGCCACATGCTGATGAAAATGATGAGGCTTATCGGAGATGGCATACTGCCAGTGACCATCAAATAAGTACGCTATCTGGTGATTATCGAGCCAAGCAAGTAAGTCTCCCACCTGATCCGGGTCGAAGCTGTGTGCTTTGACTACCGCTTTGTTTTGACTGAACATAGCGCCATTGCAGCCAATAATTGGGTGGTGCCAGAAACAGTCAGGCAAGACGGGGAGTGTATCTCTTAGTGGTCGGGCTGTGGCGAAGTATACGTTGCCACCACTGCGCTCAAGTGCTAACAGGCCATCCCTTATGTCGTCATGCATGCGTTGGGCTTGGAATACGGTCGTGCCATCTAAATCAAAAACAAAATTCATCGTTACATCCAGGTACAAAAGAGAGCGTTTACTTTGCCAAACTAACCACTTAATATTTTAGTTATTAGCTCATTATTTATAAATATTAGCTCCATTTGACTGTTAATACCGGAAAGCCTGCACCGATCCGATTTGCACTGAATCAATCTGTACAGGTTAAATACATCGAAAAACAAAAAGTCATGTTTGAATGGCATCAGCATGATTGCTTCGAACTGATCCTGACAATCGGAGCACAGGGCAGTGGATTTATCGGTAATGCCATTCATGAATTTGATGACATTGACCTGGCGTTGGTTGCACCCGGAGTGCCCCATACCTGGGACAGTCAGGCACCCAATGATACGGCTGAGCTGGTTGTGGTCGTGTTATGGCCTAAGGCACTATTGAACTGCGCCATTGCGGAGCTGGCAGACTTGCAAGGCTGGCTTGAGCGTATTGAGAGTGGGCTAGTTTTCAGTCGGGATGCTGCTGAGCAGGTGCGTGAACAGTGTCTGGCGCTTCACACGAAAAGTCCGGTTGGTCGGTTGGCTTTGCTATGTGAGATACTGACGGAGCTGCGCGCCTGTCCTGCCAAAGGGATCCGGCTTGCTCATTCGCGTATCTCAGAGCGGCTAGCGCGTGTTCAGGCCTTCATTGCCAGTCAGGTTGACAATCCTCCCAGTCAGGCTCAGTGTGCAGCGCATATCAATGTCAGCACCGCGACGCTAAAACGGTGGTTTCAGCAAGAACTTGGCTGCTCTTTTTCTCAATATTGCGCGCTACTGCGCTGTCAGCGTGCCCAGCATTTACTGGCAACTGAGCATCGGCCTATTGGGGTGGTGGCACAACAATGCGGCTTTGTCAGTGCAGCCTACTTTAATCAGTTTTTTAAAGCACAAACAGGTATGACACCCAGTGCTTATCGGCGTCAGTTTAGCTGGCGCAAGCGTTAGCTTTTGGGTTGCGTTGGGGGAGTTGGAAACAGTGTCAAATCATCCAGTATGACCAGCTGTTCGCTGTTTTCATCCAGCGTAAAGCGTAACTGGCAAGGGTCACAGGTAAGCGCCTTTTGGGCCAGATAGTGTGGAGAGACCTCAAGGTGATACTTTCCCTGCTTCAACTTGTCAAAAAAGAAAAAGCCATCTGATTCTGTGTAGATAATGGTTTGTTCACCGCTGGTTTCTCGGGTCAGTTGCAGCGCCACCCGGCCAGTGAGGTCCTCAAGTTTGCCGTCGTCATTACGCAGGGTAATGATGCCCTCAGCTTCGAATTGCAGGTGAAAAGGAACGTCAACAATGGGCTGAGCACCTGGATGCAGGTCGGCTTCTATGAGTCCAAATTGAGGTTGTAAGTACAGGACGTCCAACTCATTGTGTTCTACTTCCAGTGTCACAGGACGATTTGCGGGTAGGTGAAGCACTGTTCTGGCTTGTGGATGAGAAACAGTGTCAACCTTGTTGCCATGCATCATCACGGCAATATCAGGTAAATACTGGTCTTGCTCATCAAATCGTTGATTGTTATTACGATCGTAAAACGCGCGCAGCTTGACGGAACTGCTTTGTCGACCACTTTGGCTGCTGATGGTGCTGAGCGGCCTTGGCCCGTAAAACGAAAATGAGCAAGATAAGCCAAATTGCCAGCCATTGCTTTCATGGTAGGTGGCACTGGCATTGACTGCCATCGCATCGAAGGTTTTTGATAACGAAAACGATGCGGTATTTCGGCGCTGAGTGAAGGAGCGGCGCAGTTGCAAAGAGCCGTGATAGCCGTTGAACTGATTGGCGTAACTGAGCGCCAGAGCATGTTGTTCAAACAAGCCGGTTGACTTGTTCCAATTAAACCTCGCTCTGCCCCAGCTGCCAAACAAGCTGCCAATCATGGAGTATTGCTGCTCATGCGCGTCATCGCCTCTTATTTGACTGACGTTTGTGCTAACACTTCCTGAGTCTGCCTGGTAGCTGAGGTAGCCATCAACAGATTTATAACGTAATTGATTTATCTGGCTGAGGCCTAGAGTTGAACTAAACTGCCAGCGATTGAATGTCTGTTCATAATTTAGCGTATTGATGTTTTCCTTGCCAAACTGACCATACCCACGCTGGGACGCAAGGCTTAAAGTTTGTGTGGTACTCAGTGGGGTCAGCCATTTCAAATCATAGTGGAACTGCTCATGTCCGCCCGCTTTGAGGCTCCATTTGGCATCGCTTGATCTATTTGCCCGCTCCCAGCCCAGATACCATAAGAATGTTTTTTGGCGGGTGTTTTCCAGCCATTCGCCACCAAGGTTTAATTCGTCCCGGGCACTGACGACATAGTTCAATTGTGAGTTGAGGTATTTTTCCTGTGGGTTAAAACGCCTTTTTTTGAGTATGGATGCTTTGGTTGTGTAGGCCGTTAAGTTGGTATACCACTGTCCGGGTTTATAGCCAGAATGCGCCTGATGCGTGACTGCCCGGCGAACGCGTTTTCCGTCTGGCGACTGGATCATCAAGTGATAACTGTGATTCGAGTTAAACACCTGGAGCGGCCGAAAGCGGTACTGACCATTGGCTGTTACCCGCACCAGGTCAAACAACACATCATTGCGATAGAGCTCGACGTCACTGCCAGGCTCTGCATAGCCCTGGATGATGAGTGGTTTACTCGCGCTGTTGTACGTCGCCCCATATTGCACACCCAAACCGCTTCCGCCGGCTTGCAGCAGTGCGCCTGTGAGACCTTGCAAGTCGCCAAACTGATATTCGCTCAGCTCAGTGAGATTGCGGGAGAGCTGGAAACGTCCGTTGCGTTTATCGTTGTCAGAGTCAGTGAGTATGATTTGTGCCTGATGGTGCGCCAGATCCTGGTTGACTGAAACATAGGCCGAAGCACTGGAATTTTGTTTGCTATCCGATGCAGACAGTTGCACATCGACATAAGGTGCTGTGTACCATTGGTACTGGTCGTTCAAAACAAGCTGGTTGGCGCGTTTTCGCTGCATTGCAGCAAGGATATTTTTTCGAGCCTCGCGTTTTTTTTCCTGTGAACTGGGGTGTCTGTCCCGAGTGTCAAAAGCCAGCACCTGAGTGCGCGTATTAAACTCTGAATCAATGCCGAGTGCCGCCAGTATGTCGAGCCGGATATAGGGCTCTCCATCTAACGTAACCCAGTGCGCTTCATCCAGTTCAATATCGATTTGTTCACTCCAAATTTCACCGGATAAGCGGTTGCCTGTCGGGTCAATAGTGAGGTGGCTAACGAGCAAGGCATTGAGGTTATTCTGGGATAAATAATAATCTTCGTAGTTGTCGGTGATTAACTCTGCCCCTTCGGGAAAGTTTTGCTGGTCGACATACAGATCAGCAAATACAAAGTCGGCAATATCGCCTACTTCCCGGGCTGAAGTGTGCGTGCAAAAAAATGGCAATAGAAAGAATAAAACGTATAGATACTGCATGGTAAAGGCCCGGCTGGGCCGGGCCTTTAAGGGAACTTGGTGATATTACTGGTAAGCTGCAACAAAGTCATAGCTAAATGATTTGGTACCAGGTGCATTGATTGCGACATCTTTATCGTCCAGTACAATGCTGGCTGCGAATGAGACGCTGGCTTCACCTGCGTTATCAAGCTGAGCACCTGCTGTCATGTCTGTCATGGTAAAGCGAAGTCCATCTTGCGTCTGATCGGGTGCAGAAAATGTGTAGACAACTTGTGCGTGAGGCGTGCCTGATACGGTAAAAGTGGCACGTTTACCGCCAACGTTGGCATCGTTACACAGGGCAGATGCGATTGGGTTTGGTAGCGGCGTTTCTACGGCGTAACAAGAGTCACCGTTTTTCGACGCTTCGTTTACCAAAAGCTCAGGAAAGCTCATAGCGGATGTTTGTGCAATTTGCAGAGGTGCGCGCTCAACCACCAGGTTAACATCAACCTGATAAGTCGCTGCGGCTGAACCAAAACTCATAACTAACAGTGCAAGTGTGCTGGAGGCTTTTTTAAACATTGTTTATTTCCTTAATTATTATTGATATAGCGCAGTAACTGTGTAGCTGAAAGCGTATTCTCCGCTGCCTGTTTCATGAGCGTTACTGAGCGTTATAATACCTCCTGCACTAAATGTGCCAACTCCACTTTTTTTTATTCTAACGCGCTTACTAAAGCCTCCTGATTTATTCTGTACGGTAAAGGTAAGACCTTGTTTGGTTTCATTGCCAAAAACGTGTATGTCCACGTAGCTTCTGGGCTCACCGCTAATTTCAAACTCTGCTTTGTAGCCTCTTAACCCCGGACAAAGTGACTTTTTTACGGCTTTTTTATTTTTTTTGCCATTGGCCTTACAAAAAGCCCCATCCCAGGTTGCGGGTGTCTGTTTTAGCTGGGGAAACGTCATGGGCGCCAATAAATTGATACTGACCCCATTAAATTGACCGGCCTGGCGTTGCTGCTGCTTCAGATATGTCAATGTATCGACACTTTGCGCAGACGCGACTAACCACACTCCAGTCAATAAGCCGACAGCCATTACTTCAGCAGGTCCTCTGTGATGGTGACGTCGAGTGATTTTAGCGGTTCTTTAGATTCCACATCTTCCAGCTGAATTGTCAATTTTTTGCTGGCAACCTCTTTATATTCAATCGGTAGTGTCATATCTCGTTGACTGAGCTCTGGGTATAAGCTGAATTGATTCACCCGAAAAAGCTCTTCTTCAGCCTCTTTGACGACCAGGTTTGCACTGGTATGCCCCGGACCTTGTTTGTTCAGTCTGACTATCAGGTTGCTGGCATCTTTACTGAATGTAATGTCGCCAATCGACAGCTCAGTGACTGAGGAAGTGTTTTTGATGAAAACGGGAATGACAACCTTGTAATTGGCTTTAACCTGAATAGCGCCACTTTGCTCCGTCGGGTCATCACCACTAAGTGCTTCAACCATGAGGTGTGCACGAAACTCTCCTTCCGGGATTTTGCCTTTTTTCATTAGTCGAACTTTCTGAAATTGTTTGGGCAAAACATCTTTGGCAACACGCGGCCCGACTCGCAAGTAAGGCTTGGCAGAAAACTCATATTGCTGTGCAAACTTCAATATGCCTTCTTTATCCATTTGCATGTCGATAAGCGATATCCGGTAGCTTTGCAGGCTATCAGAGGTGTTATAAATGCGCAGTTCGCCACGGCGCATGTCCTGATCCAGAACTACCCTATGTCTGTCGAGTTTAAAGGTTGAGGCCCATGCCTGGGAAACGAATACCGTTACTAGCAGTACCAGTGTGAAAAATCTTTTGGTCATACATCGTGCTCTGTGAGTTATTAGTGTAATGAGCTTGGCTAAGTGTTCGGTATCATATCCTAATTAGATTTGGCTGCAACCTTTGCACAGTGCGCCCGACAAACAACAAACAAAGGCGCATTCCCTGTGTTCGTTTTACTCTTCAACAGAGTGGTTATTGTTGACGGCACTATTCTGTGTGGACTGGGTCGTATCAACGGACGAGATAGTCGCTTGGCGCATATTGCCAAAGTAAGTGAGGTTACCCAGGTAATCAGGTACTTCGCGTTCACTGTTAAATTCGCGAATGCGCTCAATCTGTTGATCATGAAATGCTTGTAAAATTGGAGTGATTGCCTGATTGGCCCAGTTTTCTAACGCATCTGAGCGGATAAACTGATCTTCAAATTGCGCTGCATCATCCAGTAGCTGACTCCACAGTTGTCGTTGAATTTGTGGCGGCGTATCTGCCACATGTTCCAGTGCATCATTGATCCACCCCAGTCCATATTCATCATAAGCGGTCAAAATATCAGAATAGAGACGTCCACGATCAGAGTCACTTGGCGGCAGGTCTTGTTGCACCACCATGTCGTTGTTTTCGCTCTGGTAGTACTGACGGTGGGCAGACAGGTCGACTTGCTGACTCAGGTAAGCAAAGATATTCGGCTCGCTGTCTTTGTCAGCTTCATCCAGCATCTCGAGCATGCTGTGCTTCTCAAAAGGTTTAATGACTGTGGCCATATCCAGTACGCCCCGACTTTGCTCAAAGGTACTTTGTTGCAGGTGGGTATTCAGCGTACTGAGATCTTCGCCTTTGAACTTACCGCTGATTAGTAAATCACTGAAGGTGTGCAGCAGCTCAACCTCTTCCACGGGTTGACTGAATTTGTGTTTCCAGAACTTATCGCGGTCATATGAGGCCATCAGCAAATGCTCCTGACCATGCTCATCAAGACTCACTGGTGAATTAGGGGCCTGATAGCTTGCACCTTGTTCGCGCAGACTGGCAAGGGTTGCAATGGTATCTCCCAGCACGTCATCAGACAAAGCCGCGAGTGCGTCGACGAGTTGGTCTGGCACTTGGTTTCGTCTTTGTTCAGAAAAAATAGGGGTACTGCCAGCGTCTATTAATATATCTGCAAGTTGAGACAGCGCTTCATCATCTAGCCGTTCAGCGATGGACAGCAGAGATTTACTGGGTTTAATGTGCTCGAGTTTATTCCTTTGCTCGGGTGGCAGACGGTCAAGTTGGACGAGAAACGCATTGATGTCTTCTGTGTCGCTCAGGTCGCCATAAGCATACTCTTTACTCAGCTGACCATGTTTCGTGTCTGCACTATGCTGGCTGACAATATGAAAACGCTTAAAGCCAACATAGTCAGACCGCTCAGCACTGGGTCTTGGATAAGTGAAAGGCGAGGCTGGACGGTTCGGGGTTTCCGGGAGCAATGTTTTTAAGTGCTCGTCTGTGATAGGTGTTCCTGAGTCGGCAATCTCTGCGTGAACTGTAGCCTGTACTTCCTGAGCACTGCGGGTTTGCCGGTCAAAGAGGTGGTCTGTCCGATTGGAGTAAGTGTGAAAGTGTAGCGTCATAAATAACCTTATCCTTGTTACTTAAAGTTGGACATACTATCGGCAAACAAGCTCATAACTTTAGGAAGGTTGAGGGCCGTTAGGGGTTATCCGGGAGTCTTTAGGTGTGCTGTTCGTTCACTCGCTTGGTTGCGTGAACTACGTCAGAACAGTAAAGCCAACTCCGAGGGACAAAGAGGCACCTTTGTTATCATCCCTGGGTTTGTTGGCTTGCCAGGCCTGTTCAGGAAGGAAATGAAAATCCGGCGGGGTAGCGATGAAAGCCATCAAAGTCGCCTTTGCCCAGAGGAATGCCTGCGGCGCGCAGTATTGCGTATGCCATTGAGAAGTGAAATAAAAAGTTGGGCCAGGCATAAAGCTGAAAGTACTTCTCAGGCTCCAGAGTATGGTTGGTAAACCCCGCCACAAAAGTAATACTTGTGGGCATTTCATCCAATGAGACGTCTTGTAATTGCGTTAGATAGTCCAGAGTGTCGTCTATTTCTTCTTGTAAATCTGCGACGCTCACAACGGGTCGCTTGAAGTTCGCGACTTCTCTATTAAATAAAGGACAGCAGCATCGTAACGAGAGTGCGGCGGCGGTTGAAACTTGTTGGTGAAATGGAAACATGTCAGAGCTTAGACGACGCATTAGTAGCTCATCTTTAATGTCGTCGCGTGCCAGTATTGCTTGCAATTGGTTCAGATAATGTACGAATGGCTCAATAATATCGGTCATGTTTCCCTCGTTTAGACAAGTCAAATAAGCGAAAAACTATGTGCGCGACAAGCTGATAAGCAGCACTTTGTTTTGTTAACAAATCTAAGCGCCTAAAAATACGCTTAATTATTACTTTCAAATACCTACAACAAATGTAGTAGATAAAATCAGAGACAGTTTTAGTTTAACGGAACGTTTAAAAAACGTGACTTTAAATGTTTTTTTGTGTACCTTCTTGAGTTCGCTGGCGGATAGCTTATGTGCTTAATTTTAGACACAAGCTTCTCAAGCTGCCAGCGCGTTGTCCTGAGGGCAGGCATGTCTTGTGTGCCTGTCGCTGTAGGAGTGAACGAGCTCCAGAATTACAAGAATAAAGACAATCCATAAGGAAATTTTAATGCTTAAAATGTCAAAACTGGCGAAGGCTTATTACACGGATACGGTAAAAACTCAAGCACTGCAACCATTTGACCTGGAAGTTCAGCAGGGCGAGTTTGTTGCTGTTATTGGTCCTTCAGGGTCAGGTAAAACAACCTTCCTGAACATTGCTGGATTGCTGGAAGAATATTGCGAAGGGCAGTATTTGCTCGATGGTAACGATGTCACAGGTCTGTCCGATAAGCAAAAGTCGCGCTTACGAAATGAGAAAATCGGTTTTATCTTTCAGGGGTTTAATCTGATCCCTGAACTGAATTTATTCGACAATGTTGAAATGCCACTGCGCTATCGCAGCTTTAGCGCCAGTGAGCGCAAGCAACGTGTTATGGATGCCTTGCAGCAGGTCGGTCTGGCAAGTCGAAAAGATCATTACCCACAACAACTCTCTGGTGGCCAACAGCAGCGTGTTGCAATCGCACGTGCGTTGGCGGGCAGCCCGGCATTTTTGCTGGCAGATGAACCCACTGGTAACCTGGATTCAAAAATGGCTGATGGCATCATGTCTCTGCTTAAGGACATCAACGCCAAAGGCACGAGTATTTTGATGGTGACACACGACACGGAGCAGGCCAGTCAGGCACAGAGGATCATAGAGATTAAAGACGGTGTACTGAGTGAGCGTCTTGCCCCAGAGCAGGCGATTGCTTAGGAACACATATGTTAAGTTATTATTTTAAGCTGGCATGGCTCAGCTTACGCAAAACGCCATTGCTGAGTGTGCTTATGGTGAGCACTATTGCTTTGGGTATTGCTGCAGCTATGGTGACATATACTGTGAGTTATATGATGACCAAAGATCCGCTGCCAGAGAAAAGTGATAGGGTGTTTACCGTGCAGTTAAGCTCCTGGGGTCCTGATCAGCCATATTTGATGGTCGATGGCCAGGAAGAGATACCCGCAATGGTTTCTTACCGGGATGCCCGGAGTCTCAAAGCAGCCGCCAAGGCGAAACAGGAAACAGCTATCGGATTGTTTAAAATAATGAGCCGGGCTGAGGAGCAAAACCGCCGGGATGCGCAGATGCGCATGATACGTACCACTCACAACGATTTCTTTTCAATGTTTCAGGTGCCATTTTTATACGGTAATGCCTGGTCTGAACAGGATGACAGCTCGGGTAATCCGGTGGTTGTGATCACCAAAGCTCTGAACGATGAGTTGTTTGGAGGAGCCAATTCGGTGGGCCGCCATATTGTGATGGGCGAGTCGCTGATGCAAATTGTGGGCGTTATGGACGACTGGTTTCCCATCCCGAGGTTCTATTATTTATCTTCACAGGCATATCAGGACCCAGAGGCGCTGTTTGTGCCGCTTGAATACCAGATTAATCAACAGATTTTTTCTCATAACGACGTAACCTGGTCCTGTTGGCAGGACGTTGAAGATGTCGATTTTAGTGTCTTTATTGCGTCTGATTGTATTTGGCTGTTTTATTGGGCTGAGCTGGAGTCTGCCGAAGACAGAGCTGATTACATGGATTTTATCAATGCTTATGTTGATGAGCAGAAATCGACAGGTCGTTTTGCCAGGGAGAATCTTAGCCGGTTATTCACCATTGATGACTATCTGCGCTGGGCTGAGGTCCTCAGTAACGAAAACGACATGGCCGTGTGGCTGGC
Source organism: Pseudoalteromonas rubra (assembly GCF_005886805.2). Lineage (NCBI taxonomy): Bacteria > Pseudomonadati > Pseudomonadota > Gammaproteobacteria > Alteromonadales > Pseudoalteromonadaceae > Pseudoalteromonas > Pseudoalteromonas rubra. The sequence goes on along the minus strand of NZ_CP045429.1, from coordinate 3,499,189 downwards.
ATTTGCCTTTTTATTGGCCTGTTTGCTCAACTGTATGAGCCTGATGATGACAAAGTTTTACGGTAAGGGCAGTGAAATCGGACTGCGACGAGCAGTAGGAGCCAGTCGTAACGACATCTGTTGGCAATTTCTCTGTGAGGCATTTCTGATTGGTATCTTAGGAGGGGTATTGGGGTTGATATTTGCGCAGCTTGGATTGCAGCTAATCCAGCAAATATTCACTTATCTCAATGTCACCGTTATGCAAATGGACCTGAATATCATGCTGATGACTTTGATTCTGTCTGTCGTGACCAGCGTGTTATTTGGCTTGTGGCCAATTTATCGTGCAGCGCAGATCCAGCCATCCAGTCAGCTTAAGAGTTTGTAGGAGGAAGTCATGAAGGATTTTACCGTCATTCTTAAATCTCTTTGGCACAGTAAAACGTCTCCTTTGCTGTTGGTGTTACAGATAGCCGTGACATTTACCATTTTTGTCAATGCCGTTTATATGGTGATGCAAAAGCACGAAAAAGTGACAGCACCCAGTGGTGTCAATGAACAGCAGGTGTTTTCCTTATTTATTAACTTACAGGAAACCGGTGAGGCTCGTGTTGCTGAGTTTGAGCAAGCAGTACGCGATATTAAGAGCCTGGACAGTGTTGATAATGCTATCCCTGTGACCTCTGTGCCCCTGAGTGGGTTTGGTCGCTCCGTCGATATTGGCTATGGACCGGCTGATGAAGATAAGCTCACCTCAAGCGGATATTACGGCAGTAACTATGACAGCCTCGATACCCTGGGTTTGCAACTAGTTGCAGGTCAATGGTTTGAAAGAAGTGACGTCTCGCACTCTTTTTTTGGTGCACGATCAGGCGGAAAGGTTCTAATCTCCAAAGCACTCGCACAAACATTACACCCGGATAACTGGCGCGAAGTGCTGGGCAAGACGCTGTATGTGCATAATGAACCACAGCAGGTGATCGGTGTTGTGGACGACCTCAAGGCGGTCTGGAGCTTTTGGCGACTCTTTGATCATGCTGTACTGTCCCCCACATTTGAAGTTCGGGACAAAGTGGGCATTATGGTAAAAGCACAGGCAGGCACGCTTGATCAGGCAATACTGGATGTTAAAGATCTGCTGCTCATGACGCCTGGCAGGCAAATTGATAAGCTGAAGCCGTTCACTCAGACCCGAGAGGAAAGCTACCGAACAGACGTTGCTGAATTGCAAACGTTGCAGCTTGTTCTGGTGGGGTTATTGATCCTGACTATGCTGGCCATTTTCGGTCAGGCCCGGTTTGCTATTCTGAAGCGCCGTAAACAAATTGGCACCCGTCGCGCGCTGGGGGCGAATCAGTTTCAGGTGTTGCGTTACTATATGTTAGAGAATTTTATAGTGACTTTGATTGGTGTGGTCCTTGGTATGATCTGTGCTGTGTTGGTCAATACGCAGCTGGTGAGCTATTTCGGTCTCATGCCGGTACCAGCTGATTATTTGACGGCGGGCGCAGTGATAATTCTGCTTGCTGGTCAATGTGCTGTGTTTCAGCCTGCATGGCAGGCTGCGCGTGTTTCGCCAGCGCTGGCGACACGCAGTGTTTAAAGTTCAGGTCACATGATGTGACCTGAATTGAAAGGAAATACAATTAAAATAATAAAGGAATAAGTATGCTGCCCAATTCAACTCGGTCAAACTTGTTTGTACCTATTTCAGCCATTTTTCAATCTGTCCCTTGGGGGTGGGTATGTTAATCGGTTACTACTTTAAACTTGCCTGGCTTAGTCTCAAAAAGACGCCTTTGTTAAGCATTCTGATGATTGGCACGATAGCGATGGGGATTGCAGCCACCATGATCACCTCGACCGTCAGCATCATGATGGCACAAGATCCCTTACCCGAAAAAAGTGATCGGGTTTTCTCCGTACGTCTTAGTAGCTGGAGCCCGGATAAAGCGTATCAATTGGCAAAAGGAGAGGAAGTGATCCCACCTATGCTGACCTATATGGATACCATGAATTTGTTAGGGGACAGCAAAGGCCTGCGACAAAGTGCGGCGGTGATGTACAAAAGTATGGTGCGCAGCGAAAGTCAGACTGACAAAGAGGCCAAAATGTTGCGCTTCAACTCCGTCAACAATGACTTTTTTGCCATGTTTAACGTGCCGTTTTTATATGGTGCCCCCTGGTCAGATCAGGAAGACCGAGATGGGGCTGCATTGGTGATCCTGGACAAGCAAACAAACGACCGGTTGTTCTCAGGTGCTAATTCAGTCGGGCAGCACCTGTATATCGGAAATCATCTGGCAAGAATAGTTGGAGTCATTGACAGCTGGTCTCCGCTTCCGCAGGTATTTCATGGGCCACATCATGCGCATAATTTGCCTTTCCCTTTGTTCACCCCCTTTCAGTTTCAGGTCAACAATAACCTGTTGTCGAAAGGTGAAATGGGCTGGCAATGCTGGGCGCCATTGGGTGATGGCACACTGGAAACTTTCCTGGCATCTGAGTGCGTATGGATCCGCTACTGGGTTGAACTGGAAGCGGCTACGCAACGCGGCGACTACATGGATTATATTAATGCCTATGTGGAAGAGCAAAAAAGTGGTGGGCGATTTGCGCGGGAGAATCTGAGTAAGATTTTCAATATTACTGAGTCGCTCATTGAAGATCAGGTGGTGGAGGACGACGACTTTATTGCTGTCTGGCTAGCCGCTGCATTTCTTGTGGCTTGTCTGCTTAATTGTATGGGACTGATGTTGATAAAGTTTTACGGCAAAGGCGCAGAGGTGGGTTTACGCAGAGCTGTGGGGGCCAGTAAGCAACACATCGCACTGCAGTTCGGTTGTGAAACTGTGTTGATTGGCATTTTAGGGGGATTCCTGGGGCTGGCCTTGGCACAACTGGGTCTGCGCATAACTGCAGATATATTTGCACATTTGCCCGCGGGTCTAATGCAGATGAGTTTGCCACTGGTGGTGATGACCGTTGTTCTGGCGGTGCTGAGTAGCACTTTGTTTGGCTTGTGGCCAATCTATCGGGCGGCGCAAACGCAGCCTTCAGCTCAGTTAAAGAGTTTATAGGAGCCAGACAATGAATGACTTAAAACCGATACTGACCACATTGTGGCGTGCTAAATCCGCGCCGCTCTTATTGATATTGCAAATTGCCGTAACTTTTACGATTTTGGTGAATGCGGTATATCTGATCATCCAAAAGGAAGCACTGCTGATTGAGCCAAGTGGACTGGATGAAGATGTGATTTTCACATTCCAGACCAACGTACAAAGCAGTGAACCGGAAGAAATGATCGCGCTGGTTAAACAGGATTTACGGGATATTCGTAGCTTATCCAGTGTTGAAAATGTGACTGTCATGAATGCATTTCCTTTGAGCGACTGGGGTAGCTATGCACTGACCGGGTTAGGCCCAACTGATGAAGACATGAATATCTACACGGGTTACTACACCGGAGATGAGCATGCCATCGACACGATGGGGCTGGAGTTAATTGCAGGTGAGGCACCGACAGAAGGTGAGGTACAAGACTCAATAGATTTTAGTGCAAATGTCACACAAGCGATTGTGTCTAAAGGGTTTGCTGAGCGCTTTTACCCGGATGACTGGCGTGCGATATTGGGCACTACTGTCTATTTGAATTATGAGCCTTATATTGTGAAGGGCGTGGTCAAAGAGTTGAAATCTGTCTGGCCTGGCTGGTACTCTCATGCCAATACGGTATTGGTTCCGTTACGACACATCAGCAACAATTATAAGGTCCTGGTGCGCGCCCGGGCAGGGGATCTTGAGCAGGCAAAACTACAAGTCGTAGAGCAGCTAATGAAGACACCGGGTCGCCATTTGGATAAACTGATGGACTATCAGCAGATGCGTGAAGATAAGTTCAAATCCGAGACTGCGGCAATCAAGACTCTGTACTGGGTCATTGTGGGGCTGGTGCTCCTGACATTGTTGGGCATTTTTGGTCAGGCGCGTTTTACCATTGTAAAGCGTCGCAAACAAATAGGTACGCGTAGGGCACTGGGCGCCAGTCGGGGAGACATTTTACGTTACTGTATGGCAGAGAATGCGATTGTGACCTTTATCGGCATTGTGCTAGGTGTGATCTGCGCGCTGCTTGCGAATGTTCAGCTGGTTAATCACTTTGATATGGCGCCAGTACCCGTTATTTATTTACTTCAGGTCGCAGGGGTTATTCTGATTGTTGGTCAACTGGCAGTGTGTCAGCCTGCCTGGATAGCGGCCAGAGTGTCTCCGGCGCTGGCAACTCGCAGTGTCTAACAGACTCAGGCAACACACTTAATGTAGTAGCCTCACAGCCAGGTTAAACTTTCCCCAAAAGGGGGCTTATGCACTCTTTTGGGGTTTTATTAATGTCATTTTATAGTCATTTTGTAATTTTGTTCTAACATTATATGAAACTAATGTTATCAGGAACGGGATTATGCATCAGCCAGACTTACTTCCAGTCGCAGATATCTTCTCTGAATCAATAAATAACAGTGGCTGTTACGGTGTTGTTAAGTACATAAAGGGAAGTCAAAGTGTTTATGTTAAACAGGTGTTTATTAATCGGCTTGGTAGCGGGGTAAAACCGGAGCTCAGCGCCGACGACATCGAATTCTTCCGCTATCTGGATTCCATTTTGCGTTATTGCTACGTACTGGTGTACGTTAAAAACGCCACAACGGGTGATTATGACAGTGCCATCTTCCTTGATGATTATGAAGCCATCCAGGGAATAAGCAAAGAAGAAGCACAACAACGCCTGGTTGATTTACACACTGTGGTGGGCTATCTAAAAACCGCAATGCAATAATGTGGTACCTACCTTAGGGATGTATGACGATGTTTTGTTGGTCACAGTGCTCAGCAAAGCAAGCCGTGATCACCACATTGCCCTGATAATCAGACAAAGGCAGCGTGGTTGAGGCATGTGGTTCATGATTGATATACCAGCGAACTGCATTACTTTGCGGATCACCTCCCCCCGATACCGTTAACTCTATTTTTGATACTTGCTGACGATAATAATGCTGACCAGTGCGTGGCTGGACGATACGTATCTGGTCGTTGCCAGCCTGTTGAGTGGGGGTATTATTCCGTGCTAGCCAGCTGGCAAGGTCGTCAGGCCAGCCGGGTTCTGTAACAAAATGTCCCTGGCTGTGCATTGTGGGTGGTGTCATGCCATTGAGGGTGTAGGCTGATAATTGTGTATGACAAGCCTTGTCAGGGGTATTTTGATGTGCCAGACCACCTGGCCAGCAGATCTGTACTGGCTTGACCTGATCAGGTAAAGCCAGGCGATGTACATCTGCTGGAAGTAAGTCGAATACGTCAAACATCAAAGGCGCAGCGCGTGTTGCTCCCAAATATCCGACTATCGGGCTGGCATCAGGGCGACCGACCCAGACTGCCACCGTGTAGTCTGCGCTGACGCCAACTGCCCAGAAATCCCGGTAACCATAGCTGGTGCCGGTTTTCCAGGCGATTTTGCGACGATTGCTGGGGACGACCCGATCCGGTGCCGACAACTGACTAAGCATCTCAAATGTGATCCAGCTGGCAGCAGGAGAAAGCAAAGAATAATCCGCGCGCGGATAACGGGGGTTATGTGCGACAAGAGATAACTCACGTACTTTGCCCTGACTTGCCAGTGCGCGATATAAGCGCGCCAGTTCGAACAATTCAATCCCGGTGCCACCCAGTCCGACAGCGAGGTTAGCATGCTGATGATGCAGCTTAACCCGGGCATTGCTCAGCTGCCGTTCAAAGCGCTCGGCCCCGATCCTATGTAGCAACTGAATCGCCGGCACATTGAGAGAGTGCTGCAAAGCTTTGCTGGCGCTCACTGGCCCATTAAATTGTCCGGTCAGGTTTTGCGGCTTATAGCCATCAAAGTTGCTGGGGATATCGCTCATCAGGCTTTGACTGTGGATCAGGCCCAGATCCAGTCCCAGCCCATAAATAAAGGGTTTTAATGTTGAACCGGGGGAACGCACCGCGCGGATCATGTCGACATGAGCGAACCGACTGTCATCGTGAAAATCAACAGAACCTTGGTATGCCAATACTTCAGCGCGCTGATTATGCACTATCAGAACGGCAGCTGAACTTTTGCCGGTTAATCTGTGTTTTGTATTCGCCAGTAGCTTGCTGAGGCGCTGTTGTAGCGTATGATCTAAAGTGGTACGGATCACATGTTGACGTGGGTATTGGCGTTTGAGCTCACGGCTTAACAACGGCGCCAACGGGGGGTGGGTGTCAGAGGATAAGAGAACTGGCTCCTGACTCAATAGCGTGAGCTGCTCGGTATCCACAAGTTGGCTGTCGGCCAGTCGTCGAAGTACTTTGTTACGCATAGCTCTGGCACGATCAGGGTAACGATCCGGGCGGTTGTAAGACGGTTTTTGGGGTAATACGACTAATAAGGCTGATTGGTTAATCGATAAGTACCTGGCAGGTTTATTAAAGTAACGTCGCGATGCGGCTTCTACGCCCTCGATATTCCCGCCAAATGGTGCCAGGTTGAGATACAAAGTCAGGATCTCTGTTTTGCTATAGTGCCATTCCAGCTGTATGGCTCTGGCAATTTGCTTTAGTTTCCCAGAAATCGAGCGTTCATGTGGGTCAAGTAGCCGGGCTACCTGCATGGTCAGGGTTGAACCACCAGAAATAATCCGACCATGGGCCAGCCATTGCCACAAAGCTCTGCACAGTGCCAGTGGGTTGAAGCCAGGATGATAGTAAAACCAGCGATCTTCGTAATCTAGCAGGGCAGTTATATAAAATGGATCAACTTGCTCCAGAGAAATCTGATAGCGATGCACGCCTTGGTTGTCGCTAAAGGCGCGTAACTGTTGTCCATCGCGCGCCGTAACCACTGTGGCAGGACCATCCGGGTAGGGCTGGGGTAATGGGTATCGCCAGTCTAGCCAGCTCAGTAGCAGCAGACCCAACCCCCCAATTGCCAGAATAATTAGGCTGAGATTCCTGCACAGTCGTATTTGCCTAGCGGATATCACATTGGTGCCCTTGTGACATATCAGCGCTCGACCTCTAACTGATAGGGGTACTGCCAGTAAATGACATGTTTATGGGGCCGGTACATAGATTCCAGGTAACTGGGTGGTACCTGGTAAACCCCGGGAGTTTCTGCTCGGAGTACATAAGCAAACTGGTATTTTTGGGTCGTGAGCTTGAGTGCCGCAACATATCGATCATTACGGTGCTCAGTGTGCTCTGTGGAGGTCAATGTGACGTGCTCAGGCAGTAACTGTGAAACCGGAAATCCTTGCATTAAAGCCGGGTTCTCAAGTACAAATCCTGCGGGTATACGCTCAATTAAGAGTGCATCCGGCACGGGCTCTTTGGTCTGTAAATCAAGCACTACGACCACGCGCTCGCCGACTTTAAAACGGGTCTTATCTAAAGGTTGGCCATTTAAGTCAAACAGGCGTCTGACCATCCGCTTGGTTTTCAGGGTGTTAAACGGACTAATCTCATTAGCGATACTGGAATCCAGTTTGAGACGGCCTTTCGCCATCAATTGGACATAAACTGGTTCGTCATGTGGGTTGCGTAGTGTCATCGTTTGCGCAAGTGTATGACTGATCACCGCAGGGTGCTGCAATTGCTGGTCATTGATTTCCAGTCGCACGGGGTTATCTGGGTCGGCCTTATTGACGTGTACGGCAGTACGCAGCAAAGCGGCACGCTCTTGCGTGCTGAGCCAGGTTTTCAGGGCTTGATCTGGCAGTTGCTCTAGCAAGCTTGCCTGTAGTGCACGTGACTGAGTGCGTAGTGCGGTATGCTTTGCCAGTTTTGTCAATATCAGGGCGGACTGTGCATCGTCACGCAGCACAGAGCCGTAATCGGAAATGTAGGTGTCAGTACGATTAAGTGTGCTGGCTTGCCTGAGCAGTAACGCTGCCTGTTGGGTCGCACCGACATTGGCCAGGGCCGACGCCATATGCAGTATGCTTAACCTGGACGGATAATCGGTGATCCGCAAGGACTCTAAGTCGCTGTAGCTTACCTGGCCGCGCTGACTGGCCAGATAAGCCGCAAAGCTTTTTGCCGCGGTTGCTTCATACGCGTCCTGGCTGAGGTCATCGACCAGGTTATCCCGGGTGTATCTGAGCATACGATAGTGTGCTCGGTTAAGCATACTTTGTGGAACTGTGCCTGGAAAACGGTTGTGCGCCTCAGTTAAAAACTCTGTGACGTAAGCACTTAACCAGGGATGTTCTGTGCCCTGGCTATCCCACAGAGCAAAACCACCATTGGGTTTTTGCATGGTCTTAAGCTGTTGCACTGCCTGACTGACCAGTGTGCGAGGGTCGTTTAGTTGTTCAGCCTCTGCCTGTTTGCTCTGCAGTGCCTGTTGTAAAGCACCATCAAGCTGCGGGTGCTTAAGTAGAAACGGCCAGGCTTTACTGGTGGTCTGCTCTGCACAGCCATAAGGGTAGGCACGCAAAGCGGTGGCATATTCCCGGATAGGTAATCTGGGCGTATGACTGGCGTAAAGGGTACCTGCATTTGCCTTATCGACATGTAATCCTTGCCAAAGTGCCGGGCTGATTTGATGGCTCTGTCCGGGAGAGAGTACCAGACTGGTGGCCTGTACTATGTCAGGCTCAATGGCTTTGACGGGCACAGACCAGCTGCGTGTTTGTGTGATATCCGTACTCTGCAACTCAATTTGCACGGTTGCAGTGTGGGACAAGGGAGCGTTGGCAACCACCAGGCGAAGGGTTTTGTGCCAATGTGCCTGGTCGTCCAGCGTCACTGTGAAAGAAGTGTCTGCGGTAAACTGAACAGGGCCAGAAGGCTGGAGGCTGACGGACAAGGTCTGCTTTCGGCCACTGACGTTATGCAAGTCCAGTGTGACGGAAGTTTCATCGCCCGGGACTAAAAAGCGCGGAACGCTGAGCTCTGAAATAACAGGGGAGCTGACCGGTCGGGAGTCGACGTAGTGACCTACCTGAGATTGATTGAAAGCGGTCGCGACGATTTGAACTTCGCCGTTGTAGTCTGGCATATCGAGCGTGATGCTCGCTTTGCCGTCAATCAGTTTCACCGGTTGAGTCATCAGGATCGCGGTTTTGCTTTCGACCAGGTCATCATTGCGGTTGTCGCTGCGTTCATTGCTGTCACTGCCAAAGCGGGACTGCGCAAACGGGTCGGGGCGGTTATCATAGCGTCGAGAGTACAAATCAACCACATCGCCTCCGTAACGACGTTGATTAAACAGGTAATGATGTGGGTCTACCGGGTAATAGCGGCTCAGGTTCAGGATCCCTTTATCAACGATGGACAAAGTTACCCAGCTATTGCTGGTCTCAGATCCCGCCATATTGTCAGCCTGGATCTCGACAGTGAGTGGTTTGAGTGGCGCTATTTTGTCTGGCAAAGTCAGGCTAAGCATCAGCTCGCGGTCTTCCCGCGCCAGCCTGACTGGGACAATGCCAAAATGACGTTGTAGCGTGCGGGATTGACCACTGAGCAAGGTTGCACTGAGATACAGATCGTGGCGAGCCAGTGCTTTATCTAAAGGTACGCGCAGCGTCGTCTTTCCTTTACGTACGGTGTGACTTTGTGACCACAGCACTTTGTCTGTCTCCAGCGCCAATTGCAGTTGTCCATCAGCCGGGGCCTCCAATTCGACTGTCACTATTTCGCCGGCCTGGTAATGGGTTTTATCCAGTTGCACAGTGAGATGTTGTGGTTTGGCCTTAAGTTGCTGATAACCCCGATACCAGCCAGCGTAAAAGTCATAAACGGTTTTAATCTGACTGTTTATGTCAGTGACGGTTAGTCGATAGTTGCCCCAATTTACCGGGAAGCGCACAGTGTGAGTGTTCTGGTTTAGCATGACGGTTTGCCTGGCTTCACTGCGCCACTGTGGCTGAGACTGACGACGCCAGCCTATGCCTTCTTCATAAAACCAGAAGTAACGACCCTGGTCGTAACTGAGTTCGACCTCCAGCTCACCACTTGTTAGCTGCTGACCATCTGGACTCAACAGCGCGAGTTCAAACTCTGCGTCCGTGGCGTATTTAAACTCCGCCTGTGCGGGTTTCACCGCTGGTAGCGGGTGGGATTTCCAGCTGGTGTAACTTAGCTGGCGTTGCACCGCTGCACCGCCGGACTCTAGCAGGCTGAAATTGACTTGGGTTTTTACCGGACTTTTGAGCGCCCCGGCAGGCGCTGTGGGGAGGGTCAGTGCCAGTGTTCCCTGCTCGGATAAGTGCTGATCAGGCAGGGTCTGAAACCGATTGCTCAGGTAAAAATCTTCGCCCACAAAAAAATCGGCATAGGGACCCGTATAATGACGCACGGCACGATGAACCAAACTGGCTTTTAACGTATTGCCTGCGGCTGGGCTGCCAAACAAGTAACGCCCAAGTACTGAGACCGCCATAGAGGAGCCTGCATTGACAAATGGCTGTTGTCCGCTGAAGGTTAAATCCATGCGCTCAGGCACAAACTCTTCCAATTGAAACTCAAAATGACCGATTGCGGACTGAGCAGTGGGGTCGAGCATTACCGACACTTTATAGCGTCCGGTAGGCCAGCTTTTTCCTGTATGCAGGCGCTTACTATAGAAGCCGCCCTGTTGAGGGCTCAGTTGCTCGCGAAGCATTTCCTCTTGTAAGGGGTTGGTTACGCTGAGCGTAACGGGTTGATCGACAATTGCGACGCCATCGGCATCTCGCAAAAGAATGTTCACGGGTAAAGCTTCACCCGGTTTAACCAGATCTCGGTTGCTGTATATGTAGGCTTCCTGCTCCTGATAGGGTCGACCACCAATCTGGTATTCGGATAAATCCAGCGGGACTTCCTTGATGGGCAACAATGCCAGATCAGGTTCGTCCTGCTCACCGTACTCAGCAACGATGATGTCATCACGGTTCAGTGTGATGTCGAAATGCACGGCACCCTGGGTATCGGTTTTGGCCTCGCGCAGTAGTTCATGCTTGCGGTAGGCTTTAACCCTGGCGCCTGCGACTGGCAGCCCATTGGATAGCCGATTGACCTGAAAGCTGGCATGGCGTTTAAACACTTTGGCCTGTATACCCAAATCAGTCAGTAACAGGTGCTTTGCCTGTAAATCATTAAACATGCCAGGGGCTTTTAATACGATGATATACCAGCCGCTGGGTAAGGATTTGGGAATGGGTAATCGAGCTGACTGAGTACCTTTTTTGGTACTGGTGGGCAATGTAAATCGGTCAGCAAAGACACTGTCGTAGGCGTATTGCAGTCTATCCAGAGAGCTGGGATAGAGCTTGTCTGTCAGGTAGTAACGGCTAAGAAAGTCGTGCGCACTGTTGAGCCGCAACAATTCCACATCCACAGCATCGATGTGTTGATAGGTGATGGGAATAGACTGGTTGGATCCCTTGGCGACCACAGGTCCCGAACCAACAATGGCCAGTTTAGGTTGCTGCATGACTTTGGCTTGAGCTTGAATGCCCGCTTGTAATAAGAAGACAAAAAAGAAAACAAACACAGCGATGGAATGAAAGGGGGTCTTACCCGACATGTTAAAGCTCCTTGGGCCTGCACAGGGTGCAGCTGGGTTTTGGATAGTTCCTTGGTTGCCAGTAACGGCGTCGTAAGATCATATCATACATCGGATTATCAATCTGGGGGTCAGTAACGCGATAACAGAGTGTAGTACATCAGCGTGAACCGTGAGTGAAGCACGAAGCATTGCCCCGGCAGATACACTGAGAGTAAAATGGTGAATTGGTACAGTTGAACAGTGATATGTGTAGTATGTCTGGGGGAGTAAATATGATATTACCGGTTATTTTGTGTGGCGGCTCCGGAACCCGGCTATGGCCCATGTCGCGCGAACGCTACCCCAAACAGTTTTTACAGCTGGGCTCTGAGCACACGCTGTTGCAGGACACCTTGCTGAGGCTTGAGCCAGGCAGCAATCAGCCAGCATTGGTGATTTGCAATGAAGTACACCGGTTTATTTGTGCTGAGCAAATGCGCGCCATAGGCTATCAGGCTGGTGGGATTATACTAGAACCAGAAGGGCGCAACACGGCACCGGCCATTGCACTGGCAGCGCTCAAAGCCTGCAAAAATGGTGACGATCCAATATTGCTTGTACTGGCGTCAGATCATTACATTGGTGATGTCTCGGCATTCCGCCTGAGTATTGAACGGGGTTTGGCTTTGGCGCAGGGAGGCAAATTGGTGACCTTTGGTATTGCGCCCGACAGCCCGCATACAGGGTACGGATACATTCAATGTGGCTCGCCCCTTACTCATGATGCCGGCGATGATATAGGCGCTGAGGTAGCTGCGTTTATCGAAAAGCCTGACGAGCAAACAGCACAGGGTTATCTTGAGCAAGGCGGTTATCTCTGGAACAGTGGCTTATTTTTATTTCGAGCAAGTGATTACTTAAAAGAGTTGGCGCAGTACAGACCTGATATTTTGCAGGCTTGTGAGCAGGCGATGGCAGAGCCGCAAGTTGATCTGGATTTTACCCGAGTCAATCGTGAGGCGTTTTTAGCCGCTCCTTCTGAATCAATAGACTATGCCGTAATGGAGCATACCGAGCATGCTGCAGTCGTTCCCCTAAATGCGCAGTGGAACGACATCGGGAGCTTCGAAGCGCTTTGGCAAACTCTGAGCAAAGACTCCCAGAACAATGCCCATATCGGGAATGTCATGGCGCTGAATACGCGGGATAACCTCGTCCTCGCACAGGATCGCTTGGTGGCGACAGTAGGAGTGCAGGATTTGGTGGTCGTTGATACCAAAGATGCGTTGTTGGTGGCCCACCGCAATCAGAGTCAGACGATTAAGTCATTGGTGGATGAGCTGAAAGATCGTGAATTAGCGCAAGTAACAGACCACAGAGAAGTTTACCGACCCTGGGGCAAGTATGACATTGTTGATCAGGATCAGCGCTTTTTGGTCAAGCGGATCACGGTCAGGCCCGGACACAGCTTGTCGCGACAATTGCACTATCACCGGGCGGAACATTGGGTGGTTGTGTCAGGCACTGCTGAAGTGGAGATCGGTGAAGAGCGTCGCTTATTATGCGAGGATCAGTCGGTGTTTATTCCTGCAACTGTGGTACATCGGCTCAGCAATCCCGGTAAAGTTGATTTACAACTGATAGAGGTGCAATCGGGCAGTTATTTGGAGGAAGATGACATTATCCGGTTTGAGGATGATTATACCAGAGGGCCGCATGACAACAGCTAATTGCACAGAGATCATTGCGCAAAGTGGTATTCAGTTTGGTACCAGTGGTGCCAGAGGGCTTAATGACGGGTTTACGGCTCAGGTGTGTCAGGCTTTTATGGTTGCTATGATTGCACAACTAAAACCACGTTATGGCTTTAGTGGTGTTGTGGTGGGGATGGATAACCGTCCTTCCAGCCCGAAGATAGCGCAATATTGTGTCAGTGCGTTACATGCTTTAGGGGTGACAGTGCAGTTTGCCGGGGTGTTGCCAACGCCTGCATTGGCCTTGTATGCACAACGAAGTAAGAGGGCAGCGGTCATGGTGACTGGCAGTCATATCCCCTTTGATCGCAATGGACTTAAGTTTTATCACCCCTATGGTGAAATAGACAAAGCCGATGAAGCGGCTATTGTGGCTTGTCAGGCTGTCCCAAGCCCAATGAACATACAACCTCTGCCAGACCCTGATCATAAGATAAGTTTACCGTATTTATCTCGCATGCTGGATGTTTTTCCTGCTGACTTATGCGTCGGAAAGACCATTGGTGTGTATCAGCACACCAGTGCCGGACGTGATTTATACGTTGCTGTGCTAGAGGCACTGGGCGCGAAGGTAATTTGCCTGGGGCGCAGTAGTGAGTTTGTCCCGATTGATACTGAAGCTGTCAGCGAGCAGGATAAATCCCTTGCCCGGCAATGGACCAGGGAGCATCACCTAGATTTGTTATTCAGTACGGATGGCGACGGTGACAGACCCATGATAGCCGACCATTCAGGGCATTGGCTCAGAGGCGATATACTGGGCCTGTTGTGTGCCAAAGCACTGGATATTGAGGCGCTGAGTGTGCCGCTGAACTGTAACACCTCACTGGAGCTGTGTGGAGAGTTTAAGCAGGTTAGGCGCACACGAATAGGCTCTCCATATGTGATTGAGCAACTGACTCATTTAGCTGACATATACCCCACAGTTGCCGGGTTTGAAGCCAATGGAGGGTTTTTGCTGGGCACAGATATTATGATTAACGGTAAAGTCATTGAACGTTTGCCGACCCGGGATGCATTACTCCCGCTACTGGCCATCTTGTATCTGGTCAAGCAACGAGGCACTACCTTGGCACAGCTAACGCGTCAATATGCGGTGCGTTATACTGCCAGCGATCGTTTGCAAGGGGTTACACGGGCCAGCTCAGACTCGTTGTTAGCCATATTGCAGACACAACCGCAGAGGCTTGCCGATGTGCTTAAGTGTGATTGTGTGCCCACTGTTGCGAGCACTCTGGATGGTGTACGTTTTTTGCTCGATGATGACTGTGTTGTACACCTGAGGCAATCGGGCAATGCGCCTGAGCTGCGCTGTTATACCGAAGCATCATCGCAGCAGCAGGCAGGTGAATTGGTCAGGACACTGTTGGGGGCGTTGGCGCAGCAGTTGTCTACGCCTGCACCAGGCAGTTGATCCGGGTTAGCAAGTCCTGCGGTGCAGTATCACGAGTATCATTCAGGTACTCCTCAAATGGAGGGTAATCAACCAGCTCCAGCCCACTTTGCGGTAGCCATTGGCCAAACAGCCAGTTGTAGGGTTGCTCCAGCTCACTGTAATCCCCTTTAAAAATCAGTGAGACCAAATTACCCGCAGGAATGGTGACGGCCTCAAAGGTGTCTTGATCGAACTCAGTGCCTGGGGGCAAAGTGATACAGGCCATGGCCCGGAGATTGTCCTGCACTACTGTTTGTGGATCGTCATAGTAAATGCCAAAGTAACGGGTCTGCTCATTAATTAGGCCTTTACTGCCTGCCATCATCCCGAGTTTTTCGAAGGTTTTTCCTATTTGCATATAGTCTCCCTGATGAGCGAGGCCAATAAGGGTTAATGCGTTTTGTTGCGTTTTTTCTACCTGGTACATGGTGTTGTACTCCTGTGGTTGAGCCGGATAAAACGCAGCGCTTTGCAGAGTATCGCTTAGCTGTTGCTGGCGAAATTGATTGGGGGTCATACCATAATGACGGCTGAATGCGCGGTTAAAGGCTTCAACGCTGCCATAGTTTACCCGTTTTGCTATCTGCTGCTGAGTGAGTGTGCTGCGAACTAAGTAGGATGCCGCTTTCAACATGCGCATACGTCTTACTGTGGCGTTCACCGGTTCACCCATAAACTCGCGAAATATGCGATGGAAGTGGTAACACGACATACAGGCCACGTCAGCCAGTGTGTTTACGTCCAAATCCTGATCAACATGATCATACATATAATCAATCACCCGCAGCAGACGCTGTTGATAGTGGTTGAGTGTGGCGATACGTGTTGTCATGATGCTTTCTCGCTTAGGTTATAGGCTAGTCAGTTTAGCACTTCAAGATGCACACCAGGGTTGTTGGCGACGAAACTCAGCGTATATCAGACAGGATTGATAATGTTTGCGCACTTGTCGAAATTCGCAAATTGAGGCTACAGGTCAATTGCTTTACACTGTTCTGGCTTATTAAATGGAAAACACATTGGGAGACATCATGAAGTGCACTAGTTGTGGCGAAGGCCAGCTGCGCCCAGGGTTCATTGAAGGCTTATTTCGGGCGCATAGCTGCGACCACTGTCAGGGGGATTGGATCCTGATAGAAGATTATGTTGCCTGGAAAGAGCGTAATCCTGACTATCAATTTGCGGAACATATTGAGTTTGGCGATGAGGCAGAAGATAGCAAACGCGCGCTGATTTGCCCTGTGTCCGGTACTTTGATGCGTAAATTCAGAATTAGTGCAAATAGCGCACATCGGGTTGATTACAGCGTAGCCACTGGCGGCATCTGGCTAGATAAAGGAGAATGGGACTTGCTGAAAGCTGAGGGGCTGGCTGGCGCACTAAATCAACTGGTTACTCAGCAGTGGCAACAGCAAATCCGCGAAGACACCAGCCAGCAGAACTTCGCCGATATCTATCAGGATAAGTTTGGTGACGAAACCTACCAGCGATTGCGCGAGACCCGTACGTGGTTGAATAATCATCCTCAGAAAGCCGACCTGAGAGCTTATCTGATGGCAGAAGATCCCTATTCTGCCGAGCGTTAGGCACATTGTGTTAATTAAGGTGGCTACAGTGAAGCTCGGTTAGCCACTTGTTCAGGCTGAACACTGCTTTTGGTGCGCTGTGTTAGCCAGCGTGCCATGGGCTTTTCAATCCCATAATGGAGTAATCCTGCCAGTACTATCATGCCAAGTGTGGTGAACACAACCAGACTGGCAATGTTGTGTTCGTTGCCAAAGCGGTTAAACAGCATGTAACCCAGATGCTGATGGAGTAGGTACAAAGGATAGGTGAGTATACCCAGGTAATACCAGCGACGAAATCTGAACGGGTGGCGTTTTGCCAGGGCGGTCAGGCACAGCAGCGCAAAGAATATCCCATTGATGAGGGCGATAGTGGGTCCGTTAAAGGGAATATTAAACCAGCTTTGCATCAACGCACCAAACAACACCGACTGTGTCAGCATAAATGCCAGCGAGAGTACCAGCAGACCTGCACCTTGCCAGTTCAATCCATCACGGCGTACAAGATAAAACACGCAACCACAGGCAAAGTAGCCACTCCAGTGCGGAAACATCGCCACAAACATATTGATGTTACTACTCCAGGGCAAAAACAGCGCAAGCAAACTGACGCTCAGGACCAGTGTCAGTATGGCTTTTAGATAGGGCATAAGCCCGCATGCGACAAGCAAGACCATACACAGATAAAACTTGAGCTCGATGTACAGTGTCCAGTAAGCGCTATCCAGCGATGCAACGGAAAATAGTTCCTGTGCCATGGTCAGGTTGGTCAGGTATTGCCCAAGCGAGATGTTAAACACATCTTTGCCCCAGAGCAAAGTGGCCAGCGCAGTGATGGTCAATGCTGCCCAATAGGCAGGGTAAAGCCTGATAAAACGCGCGGTTAAGAACTCCCTGAGTGTGCGCCCTTGCAGGCTCATCAAGATCACAAATCCGCTGATGACAAAGAAAAAGTTAATACCCACATAGGTATAGCGAGTGACTTCACGGACTGCCTCAAAGTCGGCGATTGGGGCAAACCCTTCCATATGCCCGGTGTAGGTGTAGTGAAAGATCACCACACCCAGCGCACAAATAAAACGCAGCAGGTCCAGTTCATAGACGCGTTGTGTCATAACAGCTTTCCTTATTGTTTTTATAGTGGCAGTTATGATGAGAGAGAGGAAGGTTGTTTGTCTATAAATTAGCCACAAATGCGCGTGAAACATTTTCATGCTCGTCGCAGGCTAGGGGATTAATGCTGAGTGTGGTCAGTCATTGCTGTAAAGGGGGCGATATCTGTGATGCAAATACGCTCAAGTTATCGTCACTGTTTTTGTTAAAAGGTGAAACCCTCGCCAATTGTCAAAGCACGACGCAGAATAAATAAGTGCCAGGGGTGAGGGTTTCAGACAGGTTTTAGCGATGCACTTGCGCCATTAATGACTGCCACCAGGTTTGATTTAAATAGGCCTGATTAATGGTGATGATTTCTCCGGGCGTCGGTGTGTTGAGCACAACACCTTGCTGCTGCGCTGCGCTATGTACACGCTCCAGAGGGTCATACCAGCTATGAAAGGCCAGATCAAAGGTTCCGTTGTGGATAGGGATCATAATTTTGCCGCGTAGATCCAGATGCGCCTGTACGCTTTGCTCCGGAGTCATATGAATATCGGCCCAGTCGGCATCATAGGCTCCCGTTTCTATCAGTGTGTAATCAAAGGGACCATAGCGCTCGCCAATATCTTTGAAACCGGGGAAGTAGCCAGAGTCGCCGCTAAAATAAAGACGTTCATGGTCGGTTTTTATGACCCAGGAGCCCCACAATGTGCGGTTTGCATCACTCAGGCCACGCCCGGAAAAGTGTTGGGTAGGGGTAAATGCCACCATCAGGTCCTGATCATGCAGCTCTTGCCACCAGTCAAATGAATGAATTTTTTCAGCCTCGATACCCCAGCGGATCAAATCCCCTTCAACGCCAAGTGGCACTAAAAACTGAGTCGTTTTTGCATTGAGTTGTTTGACCGCCTGTTTATCCAGGTGATCATAATGATTGTGAGAGATCAGCACTTTATCAATGGGAGGCAATTCATCAAGCGAGATAGGTGGTTGATGAAAGCGGCTTGGCCCTATGAATGAAAAGGGAGAAGCACGTTCGGAGAAAACCGGGTCCAACAGCCAGTAAGCCCCATTCACTTTCAGTAGTACCGAAGAATGTCCGAGTTTAATGATATGCACGCCAACATCTGGTAAAGCGTTTAACTCCGCGCGGGTTAACTTTGAGACAGGCAATCTTTGCTCAGGCTCAGCGGCAACTTTGGCCTCGGTAAAAAACCGCCAGGTGATAACCAACGTTTTGCTCAGGCTGGCAGGCATAGTCGGGTGTAGGTTTTTAAACCGGCCTTGTTGAAAATGCTCAGACTGGTAACCCTGAGATGGCACTTGTGCATTAAGATTAGAGATCATAGAACAGCCCCCTGTAATAGCGCTAAACATGATGGCAAAAATAACCAACCACTTTTTCATTGTGTGATCCAAAAGTAAACTGCACTGTGTAGTTTACTTTTTTGGGTGGAAAAGTAAACTATTAAATGTCTTTTTTTGGATGAACTATGTGGGCTGGCTGCTGTTGCCTACTCAAAATGCCGTGGTGAAGACAACAGTTGATTTAGCTTCTCTTTGAATCCATTCGCTTTTTTAAGTTTGCAGAGCAATATCCGACACTCATGAAAATTGATAGATAGCAGCGTATCTTGTGGTGCACTACCGACAATACCATAACGGATCCGTTCATGAGGTTGCACATCCGTGTAGGTGCCAAACAGTTTGTCCCAGATGATCAACACGCCTGCAAAGTTTTTGTCGAGATAGCAGGCGTTGCTGGCGTGATGAATACGGTGATGTGTGGGGGTATTAAATACTCGCTCCAGCCAGCCCAGTTGACCAACCAGCTGAGTATGAACAAAAAACTGAAAAGCGAGGTTAATGGCCACGACGGCCAGAACCAGCTCAGGCTCAAAGCCCAGTAAGATCATCGGGGTCCAGAATAGCCACATGCCAACAAAGGGATAGAGTAAACTTTGGCGAAAGGCCGTTGAAAAGTTCATGTGTTCAGAGCTATGGTGGACCACATGTGCTAACCACAGCCAGTGTACTTTGTGTGAGGCACGATGAAACCAGTAGTATAGAAAATCTTGCAGTAAGAAAGCGCCAGCTACAGTCAGAACTGTGAGGGGAACTTCAAACAGCGCGAATTGATGTAACCAATAGAACAGCGGCATTAGCACACTCAATGCCAACAGATCAGCGCCCTGATGGAGTAAGGCGAGTATCACGTTGTGCAGACCGTCTTTGAGGCGATAGTGTCCGGGAGCGATGCGATATTCCAGCACTATGGCAATCACAAAGACTGGACTGAGTAGTAGCAAGATCCACTCAACGGACAGCATAACTTGCCTCCAGACGCGTCAGTGCGAGGTTGATGTCACGGGTGATCAGGTGGCGAATAATAAAGCCTGGCAGGTACCAGGGTGGAGCAAAGCGCACATGGTAATCAATCCGGGTTGAGGTGTTATTGTCGATTTGACGCAGCCGGATCTCACCCTGGTGTTTTTTCACCGGGAAATCACCGACGATTTGATAGCGAATTGAACCTGGGTCGGCATGCTGGATCTGTTCATAGAATCTGAGCCCCAGCATACGTACTTCGCGAATACAGCCACTGCCACCCCGAATGGCTGGATGCACAGCACTGTGCACGACTTTGAACTGGGCATTAAAAAAGCGATCTAACCTTGGGTGATCAAGCAGAGTTTCCATTACCTCATGCGGCGTGGCGGCGATGTCTCTGTGGCAGCGAACATTGACCATGGCTTTTCCTTATTCACAGTTTTGTCTAGTGTAAGTGAGGTTTATCTGGCAATCTTGCGAATAGGCGACGTAATTTTGTCCAAATGCGACATGGAAAACACTTTAGATAAAAACTATTTCACCAGTGTGCAGCTCTATCTGGAGCAATTAGGCTGGCTGTACGAAAACAGCAATCAGTACGCAAGTAACACGGAGGCTGAGCTGGGGGCGAGGATCCCTTTGGCTGAATATGAGCAGATATTGCAAGTAGGGGTTGAGCTGACTAAAGATCCTTTGTTTGGTTTTCACCTGGGCCAGCAGATCCAGTCTGCAGATTATGGCGTGTTGGGCTACCTGGTTGAAAGCTGCGAAAATTTGCATCAAGCGCTAATGGCGCTACTCAGATATGACCAGCTTGTGGCCAGCATCGGAAAAGCACAATTTCATCAACAGCATGATTGGGCCGTACTTGACTGGGTACCAAATTCACGGACCTCTCGTCATGTGATCTTGCGCAATATGACCGCCTGGGTTGCCTTAGTGCGTGCCTTGTTAACCCAAAAGGTCGCGCCTGAGCGCGTTTACTTAACCTGCTATTTGAACAACACAGAGTGTTCAGAGCTGGCGCTGTGGTTCGGTTGCCCTGTGATTGTTAGTCAGCATTGCAATCAGATTGTATTTCAGCGCGCTTATCTGTCCTTGCCCTTCAGACGGGCGAATTGCGTTATGCATGAGGCGTTACAGCGTCTGTCAGACACAGCACTGGCACAACTTCAGCAGCATCATACCGTGGCAACACAGCTTCGTATTATGCTGGCTGCCCGTCGCGATCTCAGTGATTGTCAGCTGGACAGGCTGGCTGGTGAATTAAATAAATCGGTGCGTCAGGTACAAAGGCAGCTTAAGCAATGTAATACCAGTTACTCACAGTTACTGACCGAAGAGCGGCTCAGGCGGACTCGAGACTTACTGGGCACCATGCCACTGGCCGAGC
Organism: Pseudoalteromonas rubra; assembly: GCF_005886805.2. Taxonomy (NCBI): domain Bacteria; kingdom Pseudomonadati; phylum Pseudomonadota; class Gammaproteobacteria; order Alteromonadales; family Pseudoalteromonadaceae; genus Pseudoalteromonas; species Pseudoalteromonas rubra. Next base: position 3,478,101 of record NZ_CP045429.1, on the reverse strand, counting down.
TGGCAAGAGAGTTAGGGTTTAACGAACAGGCGGCTTTTAACAAGGCGTTTAAGCGCTGGTTTGGGTGTTCTCCGGGAAAGTTCAGCAAACAAAAGCAGAACACTGGGGATTCCTGAGTAGGATTGGATACGGAGTATGACATAAAACGGGACGTTTACAGTCCCGTTATCTTGCCTGTTTTACCAAGTGATACAGACAGAGCCACCACCTTCTATTTGTTTGTCCATATGACAGGCTGCACCGCCTGAACATGCACCCTGACCACCGCCGATACGTGGCGTCATTTTGTTGTTGATTGATTGTGGTTGCTGAGACAAGTTCTTATAGTTCTTTTTGTTTAGGTTAAGCTTCATGATTAGTCCTTTTATAATTGAGTTAATGAACGACAGCTGCTGCGACTAAGGCAAAATTGCAGTTGCTGTACAAAATCCATACTGAACTATAAAAAGATATTTGTATATATTTTTTGTTAATGGATGTAAGGGAGATGAGTTTGATCTGCCAACAATGCGTATGGCAGATCTGAGAGGGGATAAATTACAATGACTCGCTGTATTGAGTCATGATTTGCTCAATCCAGGTGGCAATTCGTTCATCGCTTTTTTCGTACTGACTGTCCTCGTCGAGCGCCAGGCCTACAAACTGGCTTTTGTCTTCAGTCAGCGCTTTGGAGGCTTCAAACTCATAGTCGCTGCTATTGGGCCAGTACCCCAGAAAGTTGACACCCTGTGGCGCAATTTTATCGTGTAACATACCCAGTGCATCCTGGAACCATTGTCCATAGCCCTGTTGATCACCCATACCAAATAATGCGATGGTTTTCCCGGCGAGGTTGACCTGATCGATGTCGTCCCAGTGTGACTCCCAGTCTTCTTGTAACTCGCCAAAGTCCCAGGTTGAGATACCGAAGATCACAAAGTCGAACTGCTCTGCATTTTTCAGAGGCTCGTCTTTGATATTGTGGAGCGACAGGATGTCTTTACCCATGATCTCCTGCATCTTTTCTGCTGCCATTTCTGTGTAGCAGGTAGTTGAACCGTAAAATAACCCGATCTGCATAGTAGTCTTCGCTCAATTGGCTGTTATTATATGGCGCGAAGTCTACCTTATGGTGTAACGAATTGATACAGGCGGCCCGTGACCGATATAGAATTATCTGACCCAGCCACGCACAGTAACAGTGAGCTGATTGAATCTTTCCTGGACGCGCTCTTTCTTGAGCAAGGACTCAGTGACAACACCCTGGCTGCCTATCGGGCTGACCTGGATAAGTTTGTCCGTTATGTCGTGGCCAATCTGGATGATAAACCATTGTTGGCCATCAATAGCGCAGATGTGGAGGCCTATCTGGCCTACCGGGTCGACCAGGGGTTGAAACCGCGCAGTACCGCACGGGCAATGAGTGCCCTCAAGCGCTTTTATGCCTATTGGGTGAGCAAACAGGAGCTTCCTGCCAGCCCTTTGACACATATCGCGCAGCCCAAGTTGTCGCAGTCGTTGCCTAAAACCCTCAGCGAGCAGGAAGTTGAGGCTCTGCTCAATGCGCCAGATGTGTCAGATCCTATGGGTCTTAGAGACAAAGCGATGCTGGAATTGTTGTATGCGACGGGATTAAGGGTCACAGAACTGGTGGGGCTGCGGATGGAGCAAATTAATCTGCGTCAGGCTGTTTTGCTGGTTCGCGGTAAAGGTGGCAAAGAAAGACTGGTTCCGATGGGTGAGGAAGCGTTGCACTGGGTCGAACAATTTCTAAAGGTTGGACGAGCTCAAATGGTGAAACATGCGAATGACTTTGTCTTCGTCTCTAAGCGTGGTATCGGCATGACCCGGCAAACTTTTTGGCATCGCATCAAACACTATGCTATGTTGGCAGACGTTAAGTCACCGTTATCGCCACACACGTTGCGTCATGCGTTTGCAACACATTTGCTCAATCATGGGGCGGATCTCCGCGTTGTACAAATGATGTTAGGCCATAGCGATTTGTCGACAACCCAGATTTATACGCATGTTGCCAGTGAGCGACTGAAATCGCTTCATCAGCAACATCATCCTAGGTCGTAATGGAATTTATTTGCAGTAATCCGGTCCTAGTGATTAACAAGAGCAATTTTACGAGAAAAACATGAAAAAGTTACTTTTAGCAGCATCGCTCGCTTTTAGTGTCGGTACCGTTGCCGAGACAATCAAAGAAGTTTCACCAATGGCGGTTAGCCCCATCGCATCTCAATTTGCGGATCTGGGCTTAACAGTCAAGAGTGTATCTGACAGCCCTATTTCGGGCCTTAAGACTGTGATCACGGATAAAGGGGTATTCTATGCAAGCCCTAATGGTCAGTATCTGGTTCAGGGGACCATGATTGATGTGACAAACCGTCGTAATATCACTGAGGATGCACTCAGTGGTGTACGTAAAAATGGTGTCGCTGAGTACCAGGATTCGATGATTGTGTACAAGGCGGAAAATGAGAAACACCAAATCACGGTCTTTACTGACATTACCTGTGGCTACTGCCGTAAACTTCACCGTGAGCTGGATGATTACCTGGCAGCGGGCATTACCGTTAAGTATCTCGCGTTTCCTCGTGGCGGCCTGAGTGGTAACGGTTACAAGAGCCTGATGAACGTTTGGTGTGCTGACGATGCTGCATCTGCCATGACTGAAGCGAAAGCTGGTAACACCATTGCGGATGCAAAGAATTGTCAGGCACCGGTTGCTGAGCATTATCAGCTAGGTCAGAGTTTTGGTATTTCCGGTACTCCGGCTATTGTACTTGAAGACGGCAGTATGATCCCGGGTTATCAACCGGCAGACGCGTTGGCAAAAATGTTAGACCAGGCGAGCAAAAAATCTTAAATCTGAGGTATACTCTCAGCGTTTCTAAAAAGGCCTGCGGGCCTTTTTTGCTTTGTGGAGGTTTATACCAATTTCACTTAATTAAGCAAATTGGTATTACTTCACGTCATCAGGTAGTTCAGAGAGTGTTATGCAAACAGAGATCCGACCCAGATTACGTGTCGATGACAGTCATTTACCCACCCATCTTCACCCTGTAATTAAACAAATTTATGCCGCCAGGGGTGTAAAAGAGGCCCAAGAGCTTGATAACAGTGCCGCCACTTTGCTGGATTTTCGTTTGTTCCGGGACATGGATAAAGCCTGTGCCTTACTAGAAACAGCACTACAGCAACAGCAAAGTATACTCATTGTGGGCGACTTTGATGCCGATGGCGCAACTAGCACAGCTGTGCTGATGGAGGGGCTGCGCCTGTTTGGTCTGCAGCAAGTCGACTACCTGGTTCCTGACCGTTTTAGTCTGGGTTATGGCCTAAGTCCGGCACTGGCGGAGCAAATAGTTCAACTTGCTCCACAACTGGTGATCACCGTTGATAATGGTATCTCTTGCCTGGCAGGCATAGACATCGTAAAACAGGCTGGCATTGCTGTTCTGGTCACCGATCATCATTTGCAGGGTGAGCAACTGCCCAATGCCGACGCCATCGTTAACCCTAATCGGCACGACTGCCAGTTTCCCTCGAAATCGATTGCGGGTGTTGGTGTGGCGTTTTACTTGCTGGTGGCATTTCGTCATCATTTGCGCTCTTCGGGCTATTTTGAGCGTCAGGGCCAGACTCAGCCTAACCTGGCATCCTTGCTGGACATAGTTGCTTTGGGGACGGTCGCGGATGTCGTTGCCCTGGATGCCAACAACCGTACTTTAGTACATCAGGGACTGGCGCGAATTCGCAAAGGGCAAACCCGGCCTGGGATCCGTGCTCTGATTGAAGTGGCAAATCGCACCGCAGCCCGGCTTAACGCCAGTGATTTTGGTTTTGCACTGGCACCGAGATTGAATGCTGCAGGGCGACTGGATGATATGAGCCTGGGTATCGCTTGTTTATTGTCTAAAGAAGAGCATCAGGCACGGCGCATTGCCGCACAATTGGATAGCCTAAACCAGGAGCGACGAGAGATAGAGCAGGGCATGCAGCAAGAAGCGCAGGCGGTGCTTGAGCGCTTGGTTGCTGCGCAGCAGAGTATTCCTGATGCGGTATGTTTATATCAGGATGACTGGCATCAGGGGGTGATTGGGATCCTGGCGGGCAGACTCAAAGAAAAATACCATCGCCCGGCGATTATTTTTGCTCAGGGCGACAATGACGAAATTAAAGGGTCGTGCCGCTCAATTGAAGGCTTGCATATGCGTGATTTGCTGGAGCAGATAAATACACGCCATCCGGACTTAATCGTGAAATTCGGTGGCCATGCGATGGCGGCCGGCTTGACCATCAGAGAAGCCGACTTTAGCGACTTTAAACGCACCTTTGAGGCCCTGGTCAGCGAGACCCTCAGTGAAGAGCATAAGCAGTCGGTATTACTGACAGATGGTGAGTTACCAGCTGAGTGTTTTAATATGGACTTTGCAATGTTACTGCAACAGGCTGGGCCCTGGGGTCAGCATTTCCCTGAGCCGGTATTCAGCGGCGTGTTCGAGTTAGTGCAGCAGCGCATTGTCGGTGAGAAACATCTCAAGCTGGTGCTTAAACACCCCAGCGGTAAATTGGTTGATGCGATTGCGTTTAACATAGATGTGCGGGCCTGGCCAAACACCGCGGCACAGATGGCGGAGTTAGCTTATCAACTGGATATCAATGAGTTTAGAGGCAAGTTTACCTTGCAGTTGATAGTTCGGGAGATCCGTGCCTGCTAACATTTGCGAGAAAGGTATAAAATGTTCTCTTTAAGGGCTGATATCTGAGCCCATTATTTGTTAGTATTGGCCGTTTAGACCGCTTACATAATGTGTTGATACACAGTGGTCGCAAAATTTTCAGTCCGGTGGTCACTTTAGGTGGGCCATTGGCTGCGTCACCATCACGTAAATTGGAGTAATGTGAATGTTTGAAGTGAATCCTGTGATTAATCAAATCAAGGAAATTCGCGAGCGTACTGAACTTCTTCGGGGGTATCTTTGACTATGCTCTGAAACAAGAGCGGTTGGAAGAAGTTAATGCGGAACTGGAAGATCCAGCAGTCTGGAATGAGCCTGAGAAGGCACAGGCATTGGGTCGCGAAAAATCCAGTCTGGAAACCATCGTTGAAACCATAGACAACCTGGTGAGCGGTGCAGATGATGCAGAAGGCCTGGTTGAGCTGGCTGTAGAAGCCGAAGACGAAGAGACTTTTGCTGAAGCTGAGCAAGAAGTGCAAGGCCTGAATGCCCAGCTCGAAAAGCTGGAGTTCCGCCGTATGTTCTCTGGCGCACAAGACAGCAATGATGCCTATCTCGATCTGCAAGCCGGTTCCGGTGGTACAGAAGCCCAGGACTGGTGCAACATGTTGTTGCGTATGTATCTGCGCTGGGCAGAAGCCAAAGGGTTCAAAACTGAGATTGTCGAAGCAACAGATGGTGACGTGGCAGGTATCAAAGGCGCAACACTGCGTGTCAGCGGCGAGTATGCTTATGGCTGGCTGCGCACAGAAACCGGTGTACACCGCCTGGTCCGCAAGAGCCCGTTCGACTCAGGCGGTCGTCGTCACACCTCGTTCGCCTCTGCATTCGTATACCCGGAAATTGATGACAACATTGAGATTGACATCAACCCGGCAGATTTGCGTATCGACGTATATCGTGCCTCGGGCGCGGGTGGTCAGCACGTTAACCGGACAGAGTCTGCGGTGCGTATTACGCACTTGCCAACGAACACTGTGGTGCAGTGCCAGAACGACCGTTCACAGCACAAAAACAAAGATCAGGCAATGAAACAGTTAAAAGCAAAACTGTTTGAACTTGAGCTGCAAAAGCAAAATGCGGAAAAGCAGGCTCAGGAAGATGCCAAATCTGACATCGGTTGGGGCAGCCAGATCCGTTCTTACGTACTGGACGACTCGCGTATTAAAGACCTGCGCACCGGTGTTGAGAACCGTAATACCCAGGCGGTATTGGACGGTGATCTAGACAAATTTATCGAAGCCAGCCTGAAATCAGGCCTATAATCAACAAGCTAAACTAAGAGCTAAAAAATGACAGAGCAAATCCAAGACGAGAATAAACTCATTGCTGAGCGTCGTGCTAAATTGGATGCAATTCGTGATAATTGCAGTGCCAATGGCCATCCGAACACCTTCCGCCGTGAAGACTATACGGCTGATCTACAGGCTAAGTTTGGTGATAAGTCTAAAGAAGAGCTGGTTGAGTTAGATCATCAGGTCTCTGTGGCTGGCCGTATCCTTGCTAAACGTGGGCCATTTTTGGTTCTGCAAGACATGAAAGGCCGTATCCAGGCTTACGCGTCTAAAGATGTACAAAAAGAGCTGAAAGCCAAATATGGTCAGCTCGACATTGGTGACATCATTGGTGTGTCTGGTCCGCTGCACAAATCAGGTAAAGGCGACTTGTATGTTGATATGGTTCAGTATGAACTACTGACTAAATCGCTGCGTCCGCTACCAGAGAAATTCCATGGTTTAACTGATCAGGAAGCCAAGTATCGTCAACGTTACGTTGATCTGATCACTAACATGGAAACGCGTGAGACCTTCCGTATTCGCTCTAAAGTGATTGAAGGCATTCGTCGTTTCCTGGCTGAACGTGACTTTATGGAAGTTGAAACGCCAATGCTACAAGTGATCCCTGGCGGTGCAACGGCACGTCCGTTTGTGACACACCACAATGCGCTGGACATCGACATGTATCTGCGTATCGCACCTGAGCTTTACCTGAAGCGCCTGGTGGTTGGTGGCTTTGACCGCGTCTTCGAGATCAACCGTAACTTCCGTAACGAAGGTCTGTCGACTCGTCACAACCCGGAATTCACTATGATTGAATTCTATCAGGCATACGCAGATTACAAAGATCTGATGAACCTGACAGAAGACATGCTGCGTACCGTTGCACAGGATGTACTGGGCACGACCATTGTGACTAATACAGTCAAGAACGCAGAAGGCGAAGTCCTTGAGACCATCGAGTACGACTTTGGTAAAGCGTTTGAGCGCCTGTCTATGGCTGATGCGATCATCAAATATGGTCCTGACGCTGAAGCCTCTGCGCACATCTTTAAAGATCCAGAAAACCACTTTGACGAGTTGGTGGCATACGCGAAGAAAGTACACGTGAAGATCCCTGAAAAATGTGTATGGGGTGCCGGTAAGTTCTTATGTGAAATCTTTGAAGAAACCGCTGAGCATAAACTGATCCAGCCAACTTTCATCACGGAATACCCGTGGGAAGTATCACCGTTGGCACGTCGTAATGATGAAAACCCATTTATCACTGATCGCTTTGAATTCTTCGTAGGTGGACGTGAACTGGCAAATGGCTTTTCGGAGCTCAATGATGCAGAAGATCAGGCTGCGCGTTTTGCGCGTCAGGTTGAAGAGAAAGACGCCGGTGACGACGAAGCAATGCATTTTGATGATGACTACATCCGTGCGCTGGAGTATGGCTTACCGCCAACGGCTGGTGAGGGGATTGGTATCGACCGCCTGGTGATGCTATTTACCGACTCTCCGACTATCAAAGACGTTATCCTGTTCCCGCATATGCGACCTCAGGCTGACTAGTCCGGTTACATTGAATGTACAATTGAGAAAAGCGCCTTAGGCGCTTTTCTTTTATCTATGTAAGACATCTCTGCTAAACGCCAGTTGAACTCTCAATATATTTATAAAACTTTTGTAAGATCAGAGGTTAGATACATAGAAAGTGTGCAGGAGTACATTCGGCGAATAGTTGCTAGTTGGGTACGACTGGCATATCAGACTTTTTAGCCTATACTGCTTTGGTTATGAAAGGATGCAAATGAACTCAGACCATGTCGCAACAAAAATCAAAATCACAGCACGAACAAGCCAGGATGAATTATTGTCGTAGCTGTATCAGCGAATTTCAGCGTTTAGGCTATGTAGATGCCTTTATTGCTGAAGAAAGCACGCGTAAGCAAACTCTTTTGGACCACTATAATATACAGTCAGGCCCTAAAAGTGACTAATTTATGACAAAATAATCGACAAAGTGCCTTAAAACAGACCAAGCTGAACAATCTATCACCATACAGTGCTTTTTTACAAGAAAAGTATTTGACATATTTTCACGGTTCTATATTATACGCCCCACAAAGACGGAGAGGTGGCCGAGTGGCTGAAGGCGCTCCCCTGCTAAGGGAGTATAGGGTTTGTAGCCCTATCGAGGGTTCGAATCCCTCCTTCTCCGCCATTTATTAAAATGGTGTCTTTGTAGTAAAACGGACGCGTAGCTCAGCTGGATAGAGTACCTGGCTACGAACCAGGCGGTCGGAGGTTCGAATCCTCCCGCGTCCGCCACTTCTCTTAAGTGGTTAAATAAAAAGACTACACTAATTCAGGTAGTAAAATTGAATTGAACAACGGACGCGTAGCTCAGCTGGATAGAGTACCTGGCTACGAACCAGGCGGTCGGAGGTTCGAATCCTCCCGCGTCCGCCACTTCTCTTAAGTGGTTAAATAAAAAGACTACACTAATTCAGGTAGTAAAATTGAATTGAACAACGGACGCGTAGCTCAGCTGGATAGAGTACCTGGCTACGAACCAGGCGGTCGGAGGTTCGAATCCTCCCGCGTCCGCCACTTCTCTTAAGTGGTTAAATAAAAAGACTACACTAATTCAGGTAGTAAAATTGAATTGAACAACGGACGCGTAGCTCAGCTGGATAGAGTACCTGGCTACGAACCAGGCGGTCGGAGGTTCGAATCCTCCCGCGTCCGCCACTTCTTATTCAGGAAGTGAGCAATCAACCGACGAAAGTCGGTTTTTTTGTGCCTGAAATTTGGTGTGAGTTACTTCAGCTGGATAGAGTACCTGGCTACGAACCAGGCGGTCGGAGGGTCACTCTCCACAAAAGACGTCCCGCGTCCGCCACTTCTTATTCAGGAAGTGAGCAATCAACCGACGAAAGTCGGTTTTTTTGTGCCTGAAATTTGGTGTGAGTTACTTCAGCTGGATAGAGTACCTGGCTACGAACCAGGCGGTCGGAGGTTCACTCTCCACAAAAGACGTCCCGCGTCCGCCACTTCTTCTTCAGGAAGTGAGCAATCAACCGACGAAAGTCGGTTTTTTTGTGCCTGAAATTTGGTGTGAGTTACTTCAGCTGGATAGAGTACCTGGCTACGAACCAGGCGGTCGGAGGTTCACTCTCCACAAAAGACGTCCCGCGTCCGCCACTTCTTCTTCAGGAAGTGAGCAATCAACCGACGAAAGTCGGTTTTTTTGTGCCTGAAATTTGGTGTGAGTTACTTCAGCTGGATAGAGTACCTGGCTACGAACCAGGCGGTCGGAGGTTCACTCTCCACAAAAGACGTCCCGCGTCCGCCACTTCTTCTTCAGGAAGTGAGCAATCAACCGACGAAAGTCGGTTTTTTTGTGTCTGAAATTTGGTGTGAGTTACTTCAGTTGGATAGAGTACCAGGCTACGAACCAGACGGTCGGAGGGTCACTCTCCACAAAAGACGTCCCGCGTCCGCCACTTCTTATTCAGGAAGTGAGCAATCAACCGACGAAAGTCGGTTTTTTAGTGCCTGAAATTTGGTGTGAGTTACTTCAGCAGGGTAGAGTACCTGGCTACGAACCAGGCGGTCGGAGGGTCACTCTCCACAAAAGACGTCCCGAGCCCGCCACTTCTTCCTTCAGGAAGTGAGCAATCAACCGACGAAAGTCGGTTTTTTTGTGTCTGAAATTTGGTGTGAGTTACTTCAGCTGGATAGAGTACCTAGCTACGAACCAGGCGGTCGGAGGGTCACTCTCCACAAAAGACGTCCCGAGCCCGCCACTTCTTCTTCAGGAAGTGAGCAATCAACCGACGAAAGTCGGTTTTTTGTATTTGAAGTTTAGGTTAGTGGTCTCTGCAGGATAGAGTACCTGACTACAAACCCGGCAGTTGGGGCCGAATTTGTAGGATTTCTTCCGTCGTAAATATTTGCAAAGGTGAGCCATCGCACCGCAAAATCTCGATACCGTTTGCTTTCCCCTGAGGACTTTTGTGCGCCAGACTATCTATGCTTTTCTGATGCTGATGATTGCCATCAGTGTGCTCCTTTGCTCATTTCAAACACGGGCGATTACGGTTGCTGCCGAGCGCGGTGATCAGTATCTGCCAATGCTGAAAGGCAAACGGGTGGGTCTGGTGGTGAATCAAAGTGCCCGAGTATATGATCAACACTTACTGGATTATCTGACAGACAACCAGGTGAATGTGGTCCGGATCTTTGCGCCAGAGCATGGATTTCGGGGCAACAAAGGAGCAGGTGTTTACATCACGGATGGTAAAGACACAAAAACAGGTGTGCCTATCGTCTCCTTGTACGGTACGAATAAGAAGCCAAAGCCCGCACAGTTGGCAGATATTGATGTTTTAGTATTTGATATTCAGGATGTGGGTGTCCGCTTTTACACCTACCTCAGCACATTGTTTCTAACGATGGAGGCCGCGCAGCAAAATGGTGTCAGCTTTCTGGTGCTGGACCGACCTAACCCGAATATCGCTTATGTTGATGGTCCGGTTCTGGATGAGCGCTTCCGCTCTTTTGTCGGTATGCTGCCTGTGCCTGTATTGCATGGTATGACGTTGGGTGAGTTAGCTTTGATGAGTGTAGGGGAAGAGTGGCTAGATGGTGGTGCAAAGCTTGATCTGACGGTTATCCCGGTTGCCAGTTATAGTGCAAAAGATGACTATATGCTACCTATTGCACCTAGTCCTAACCTGCCGAATCAACGTGCTATTTATTTGTACCCTTCGTTATGCTTATTTGAGGCCACACGCGTCTCAGTGGGTCGAGGCAGTGATTTTCCGTTTCAGGTGTTTGGTCATGATCAGGTCCCGCTCGGGGCCTTGGCTTTCTCGCCACGGTCTATACCTGGTGCAGCCATGCACCCTAAGTTAAAAGGTAAAACCGTTTATGCCAGAGATTTACGGCAATCTCAACAACGCGGCCTGTCATTAGACTGGCTAGTGCAGGCACACAGTGCATTTGAGCTGTATCCTGAGGCGTTGATTAACTCACCGAGCTTCTTTGACAAACTAGCAGGAACCGATGTCATCCGTCTGGCACTGACACAAGGTCTGAAAGCACATCAGATAGAAGCAATCTGGGCGCAGGAAGTACAGGCGTTTAAGATACGCCGCCTGCCTTACCTGCTTTATGAGCGGGAATAAAACGATCTCAGTCGTTAAAAATCGCGCGCATATTATCATTTGCCCGCTCAACCCGGCGTTGCCAGTGCAAGTTTGACTGAGCCAAGGCAACAAAGAGCGTATCAATGAGGTAGCATTGGGATGCCCGGGTGAGTATGGCGCTGTGATTAATCGGCTCAGCCTCTTGTACGGTAAACAAGACATGCTCCGCCATCTCACTGAGCTGAGAGTCGCCATAACGCGTGATAGCAAATACGCGACACTCATTGCGCTTTGCCTGTTCGGCCAGTTTAAGAAGTGCTTTTGTCTGGCCTGAATTGCTGATCACAACTAGCAGATCCTCTTTGCCCATCGACGCAACATAGCTGGCTGCATTAAATTCATCGCTGTGACACACCGCAGAAATGCCTACTTTTTGTAGTTTAAAGGCAAAATCTTGCGCAACAGACCAGGATGCACCTTTGGCGCAGATCAGTACTTTGCGCGCCGCTTTTAAGGCCTGCACCGTGCGCTCAAATTCTGAGCCATTATTGAGTTTCTGAGTTGCACTCAGCGTTTTGTGTTGATTGGCGATGAGCTTTTCGCTGATATCAGCCAACGAATCGCTTTGCTCAAACTGTGTCGAGCGGGATGTCTGCTCGGAAGTTTGCTCATTCAGTGCATCCACAACCGCGAGTTTGAAAGCCGGAAAACCCCGGTACCCCAATTTTTGTGCAAACTTTACGACACTGGACTGACTAACGCCGGCTGCCTTGGCCAGTTCAATGGACGATAAGGTACGGATCTGGGTCCCCGAACTAAGGGTAAAGTCGGCGAGTTTTGCCTCACTTTGTGAGAGAGTTGGCCTTAATGCCTTTATTTTAATAAAAGTAGACATGCGCTTCACTTGGTAACCTGTACTAACAGAGATGTCCATATTATAGGTTCAAAGTGAACAATGTAATAGATCAGAAAGATATATTATTGCGCTTTTTAATCTGGTTGGTCCCTAAAAAAGTTCTTTTTGTTGCGTTTGTAAATTCAGCTGCGAAAAGCTTGGTTTTTTCCTCTCAACTAATTAAGCTAACGGGTTTACAGCCTGATCTAATAATTAGTAATAGGGAACCTATGTCCTGGTATTCGATTTTACCGCCTTTGATAGCTATTGCCGTGGTGTTTTGGCGCAAAGAGGTCATTGTGGCGCTGATCCTGGCGTTGATCTCTTCAGAATTTCTACTCGCGCTAAACGGTGGTGGTAACGCGCTATTTTCCACCTTTATTAATAGTATTGAGCGTATTGTGAGCGTTGCTACCTCTCCCGGCAACAGTCGAATTTTACTGTTTAGTATCGTGATTGGTGCGCTACTGGCTTATATCAGAGAATCAGGTGGCGTCGGTGCGACAGTGAATAAACTGCTGAATATTGGCGTTGCAAAAAATAAGCGCCAGGTTGGCCTGTTGACCATGTTCACGGGGATGGCGGTATTTATTGAGTCAAACATGAGTGTGCTGACCTCAGGGATCGTATCCCGGGGCTTGTTTGACAAATTTAAAATGAGTCGCGCACGTTTGGCATATATTATCGACAGCACCAGTGCACCTGTGTGTATTCTTATCCTGCTTAACGGCTGGGGCGCGTATGTGCTGGGTCTGTTAAGTAATTATGAGCTGGAGCAATCGGCGGTCAGTATTTTGTGGGGCAGTGTGGCATTTAATTTTTATGCCATCATTGCTTTGTTGATAGTGTTTTACACCATAGTGTTTGACAAAGTACATGGCCCAATGAAAGTGGCAGAACACGCGCTGGCAAAGCAAGACCAGGAAATTGACAAAGGTCCGGCTGCCAGTAAAGCGCGCTTTATGTTAGTGCCTCTGGCGACACTTATCATCAGTATGCTGGGTTTTATGTTGTGGACAGGTGGGGGTGAACTGGCTCAAGGCAGTGGCTCTAAATCGGTTTTGTATGCCACGGTGCTGGCAACAGCGGTAGCTTACTTACTGCTTCTTAAAGCTCGCCATTTTACGCATCAACAACTGGTTGACGTGGGCTTCAAAGGTATGGGAGAACTGTTGCCTCTGGTGAGTATCGTATTGCTGTCACTGACGCTGGGTGCAAGCTTAAAAGAGTTAGGCACTGGGGTTTTTGTTGCATCGTTAGTGGGTGATTACTTACCCGTTTACTTTATTGTACCAGTGCTGTTTTTAACAGGGGCTGTGATGTCTTTTACGACAGGAACATCCTGGGGCACCTTTGCCATTCTTATCCCGATAGGGGTGCCATTGATCCAAACTTTGGGACTGCCTCCATCGCTGGTTGTCGGCGCGATACTCAGTGGCGGGATTTTTGGTGATCACTGCTCGCCGATTTCAGATACCAGCGCTGTGTCAGCATTGGCATCTGGCTGCGATCTGCTGACTCACGTAAAAACGCAACTTCCTTATGCAATGGTCGGTGGCGTGCTGGCACTGATCAGCTTCTTCGTCGCCAGTATCGTAATGATTTAAGAATCGCCTTTCGCCAGCCTTGTTCTAAGGCTGGCGAGCTTAAGGGCAGGCATACACTTTGCCCGGTACCGCTGTGATGGTCGTTAAATGACCATCCGTGTTCTTATCCAATGCTAACATTTGACCCGGTGACATGCCTGACAACTCAGTGTCGTCTCGTAGTGCTGCGAGCACTGAATGTTTAATTTCCAAAAGCGTTTTGTTGCGGCAGTCGGCAACAAACCAGGTATTGGCGTCACTGTGCACCAGTCGTCCATAAAAGCGTTGTTCGCTCAGTTGTTGATGCTGCTGTTTAAATTGCTTATCTAAGTTCTGTTTTTGTGCTCGAAGCTGAGTAACGTAGTGACCCTGTTCGACACTATGGGTTTCAACCTGTTCATAATCATCAAAGCTCAAGGCGTACAAAGCTTGTACTGATTGCTGGCCGTGTTCCTGAGATAGCATTACTGTGGCCAGCATTATGAGTGCTCCGCATGCTAAAACCCATTGGCCCCTTTGCCACCAGCTGATCTGTTTCGCTGTGGTATTAGCTGCGCGACAAACTTGCTTGAGCTGGCGCTGCTCAAGTGCCGTAGGTCTGTGCTGCTGTTTTGCGTGGAGATAGGCCTGTTTAAGCCGATCTTCCTGCGATTTGTCACTCATCATCGTCTCCTAATGCGTGCTTAAGCGCCGTGCGGGCATAACGAAGGCGCGTTTTAATGGTTTCCTGCGGGGCGTCAGTGATACTGGCGATTTGTTGCAATGAAAAACCTTCCAGTTGCAGGCTTATGGCTTCTCTTTGCTGTAGTGGTAGTAATAAAATTGCATCGTACAAGGATTGATGGGACCGTACAGTGCGCTCCGTTGGAACAGACAGCTGCTGTTCCGGGTGTTCCATATAGGTAAGCCGGTTTTGTTTACGCAATTCGTCGATCAGTGCGTTCCGGGCCAGCTTGAATAAAAAGGCTTTCGGTGCCTGGCTGGTGTGATAGGCCTGACGTTTTTCAACGACGGTTAGCCAGATTTTTTGGCACACGTCTTTGGCCAGTTCGCTGTCACTTTGGGTCAGCAAAAAGTGATATAAATCGTGGTTATACTTGTCTATCGCCAGTTCCAGATACTTGTTGTCTCCGCTCAATTTAAACTCATATAAAGGGTCGGCAGGCTCGGGTTCGTTTGCCGACAGCCAGTTTTTCAAAGCAAGTAGCATAGGCAGGTCCTTGTTTTTATTGTCTGTGCCTGGTTGCACCAGGTAAATAAACCCGGTGCCCAGTCTAGATATTAATTCTGGTTGAGCTTGAACTCCAGCACGACTTTTTGTCCGGGCTGTCGCTGGGGCTGACCGTTCACCACTTGAGGGCGGTATTTCCAGCGCTTTAAGGCTTTTAATGCCTCACGGTTGAACACACGTTTGGGTTCAGCATTGGCGACTCTGGCGTCGACTACTTCGCCTGTTTCAGAAATTGTAAAGTGCAGCTCAACCCACCCTTGCGTACCATCACGTGCCGCGACAGCCGGGTAGCGAGGCTCAATTCTGACGATGGGCGTTGCCTGCATATCGGTTGGTTTCATCGATGAGCCCATTTGTATAGGGCCTGTTTCGACGACTGGCGCACTGCCAAGCCCGTTTAACGCCACGGTTGGCGTTTCTGCATTCACCGTTGGTTTTGGTGGAGCTTTCGGCACAGGTTTAGGCGGAGGCGGCAGCTTGTCTCTGATTTCAACCGGACTATCTTGTTTTAACGTGGGTAAAAATACAGGCGTATAAGTGATTGGATCCTGTTTAAACTCCAGATCCTGACTGATTAAGTGCTGCATAAAAGCAAATGCAGCAAAGGTGACGCCGCAGGCGCCCAAAAACGACAATAATACCTTGTTCAGGGTCTGGTAAGGACGAGGCGATTGTTCTGCTAGAAATTGACCGTTCATAAGCATGCTCCTGGATGATTTATCAGTAAAACGGGGCTGAGGTCAAAAAGGGGTGAACTAGTTAGCGTTTTTTTTTCCGATTACGTTAGAATGCGCAAAATAACTGAACAGGCCTACCTGATTACCTGTTCATCATTACAGGCTAAGCAGGGCGTAACAGCCTAGCCTGCGTGATAGTTTTACAGTATGTGGGAGAAAAGATGCAATTACTGGACATAGATAAAACACGTTACAGAAAACACCTAAACATAGTGATCGCGGCCTGTATTGCGGCCCTGGTCGCTGGCAGCTTAGGGTTTGCCCGGATTTTGATTGTTGCTTTCCCGGATCCGGATGGGAGTCACTTCCATTGGAACCTGACTGGGGTTGTGCTGACGTGTGTGATAATCGCTGCGGTACTCAAACAGGTGCAGTATCACCCGTTCATGTATGAAGTGAACTATGTCTGGCAGCTCAAACAGGCGCTGAATAAGGTTACCCGAAAAATGGCCAAAGTTAAGGTGGCCGCACAGCAGGGTGATGTCGATGCCATGCTTGCCATGCACTTTAGTTACAGTGGTTCGCGTCAATTATGGCAGCTTGACGATAATACGTTGACGATGGAAGAGCTAGGCATCTGGCAGGCAGAGCTCGATGCGCTGACCAAGCAATATCAGGTAACACTGGATTTGGCCCGGTACGATTCGGCTTTGTTAGATAAGTTCTGAGGGCTATTCAATAAGAAGGGTGGCTCAGTCAGAGTAATGCTGAGCCATGCAACTGTGCTCAATTGGAATAAAAGGTAAAGTTATTCCTGGAGGTCTTTTTAATGCTGTACATTGCGACGTCAGCACATTCCACCAGGCCTTTTAGGTTTTCTGCATGCTGAGGGAAGTGCGCAATACCGATACTGGCACCCACCACCAGCTCGGTCTGTCCTTCACGATGTTCAAATGGCATAGGCTGATTGATTGCTTCGAGTAGTGCCTGAGCAAGACGAGTAAGCTCTTGTTGTGTTATATCCAGCCGGGCAACCAAAAATTCATCTCCCCCCCAGCGGCAAACCAGGTCTGTGGTGCCCATCGTGTTAGATAATTGACTTGCTACGTGCTTGAGCAGCGCATCTCCAGCATTGTGACCATACACGTCGTTGATTGGTTTAAACTTGTCTAAGTCTATGAGCAGCAGGCTAAATGTACATTGATTGTCTATCCAGTCGAGTAACATGAGCTCTGCACCGTAGCGATTATACAGTCCAGTGAGGCTGTCCCTTTGCGCGCGCTTGTTGAGCTGGTTGAGCATGGTCTTACGCAGAGTAATGTCGGCAAGGAACACCTGAAAATACCATTTTCCGTCGCTCAGTGTGTTGAGTACAATAATGCTCAACCATACGGTGGTTTGAGTCAGTGGGTTTATGAATTCAAATTCAGACTGCATCACTTGTTTTTGTTTGATGCTGTTTTCAGTGAAGGTGTAAAGAATATCCGGGGTTTTACAGTACAGTCCCAGATTCTCCGGAAATCGTTCATCTATGTCTACGCCCATACCAACGAGCAGATCTTTTGCTGCATCGTTGATCAACAAAATATCTCCTTCATCTTTAACCAGTAAGGTGGGCGAAGATGACTGCTCGAACATCAACCGAAAGCGTTTTTCCAGCTCCACCACTTCTGCTCTGAGGTTGCGCTCTTGCTCGAATAACACCTCGGCTTTGTCCAGTAGGGTATTGATCCCGAGTTCAATACGACCTATCTCGTTATGATGGGCGTGCTTGTCTATTTTTAGGCGCTGAGCACTGCCTGGAAGGATCTTTGCTAATTGTTTGCCGAGGTGATTCAAGGGTCGGGTGACTTGCCAATAAACTAGGGTCGTCAGTAAGATTATGATAGGCAGGATCACGACCAACATGGTTCTGACGCCGCCCAGCGCGATATTTTGTGCATTCTGTTCAATAATTTGGGTGTTTGGTGCGATATGTATTAAGCCAATGTGCTCTGACAGAAAAAACGGATTGACCAGTTTGATCTGAATACTGCCCGGACCGCTGTGTAATATGCTCTTGGCCAGTAAAGTATCTTTACTGACGAGCGCAGCTGATAAAATAATATCGTTGCTCACCAGCCCGTTAACGACTTCTGTGGCCAAATCTTTGTCTTCAAGGTAAGCGGCGATAGATGCTGTAGACGACACCGTTTTCCCTATTTGCATAACTGTGTCGCTGGCCCGTGCCAGCTCTTCATCAAACACGTGCCGATAATAGAGCTTTGCGTAGATCACACTGAAAAGCAGCGTCACCAGACTCAGTAAAAGGGTTAGCCGTGTGATCAAACTGTGTTTATTGAACAAAACGATACACCACTTTGACGTCCTCAGTAACCGCAGTTGCGGGCACATAACCAATTGCATCGGGCGTAGATGCGACTTCTTCAAGTATAGCGTCGATTGATTGATATGCTTGTGGGAAAGAGGCCTTACCACTAAATTTTACCTGTGACCAGTATGCATTTATCTGATTAATAGGGCGCCCTGTTAATGATGTCAGAAAAATAGTGCGTAAAGGATGCCCTTGTTCATAGTCCAGGACGTTAGCCAAGGTGCCGTCCGGGAAGGCGGTATATTTGCCCATATAGAGATCGACCAGCTGGTGCTGGGAAATCTGCTGATTAGGGTTGTCCTTGTGCACAATTACCACCAGAGGGTCGTTCGCGTCAGTGGTAAAACAAATGAACAGCGACAGGCTCAAGGCCATTCTGAATAATTTTTGCAGCCCTGTCAGGGTATGCTGAATGCTTGATAGTACTTGCAGCCGCATCAGAACACCCAATTCAGACTGAGTCCAAGTGACTGAAAATATCTGTCATGATCTCCAGACGACAAGTTCTTGTGGAGGTAAAAGGCCGATGGTAAGTGGTTGGCCTGGGTGTGATCAAGTTGGATTTTCGCTGCCAGCGTGGAGGTTAGATCGCGTCGCCAGCTTAACGACCAGGTATGTTGATCTATCAGGTAAAAATTGGTGTGACGGATCACACCATGATAGAGCGCATCGAGCTGAGGTGTCGTCAGCAAAGGCCCCGGATCAACACGGTTGTTAGATTTTGCAGCACTGAGAGTTAGTAACCAAGTGTCGTTGTCCAGGTGCGTGCCGACACTGATGTATCCGGCTTTTAAATGATTGAGCACCTCAGAGTTTGAGTCGATATAGGCGAGCTCACTTTGTAAAATCCAATGGCTGTCGTCGTAGTGGGCTCCGAGTGTAAAGTAATTAAACCGTTTGCCTTTAATTTGCAAGGATTCAATCAATGCCTGGCGTGTAGGCCAGACAGCGTTTGGTATTTGTTGTAAAGCGCTGAGCAATTGAATCTGTTGCTCATTAGTGTTACCAGCCTGAGTGGTGGTGAAATTGCTGCGCAGCAGCCAATTTTGGGTTTGCAACGACAGGCCCATGCCATATATAGATTTCAGCTCAACATCCCAGATGAAATCTTCGTCACTGATTATCGGTGCATTTGAACGTCCGGCGAACACTTTGTAAGTCAGGACACTTTGTTCAAGTGGATAGGTATAAGTGACATCAATGCCATCCAGGCTTTGATGTGGTACAACCGCGTAAAACTCAGTGGGGGGGTGACCATAATTAAACGCAAAGCCAATATCTCGGTACTCCGTCATCATATAGAGATCGAGTCCGGTACGACCAATGCGAAATTGCCAGTTAGGTGTCAGGGTGTAGCGAGCAAAAGCCATTTGAATAAGGTAATCAAGCTTGTACTCTTTGCGTTCTTTGAGCACGGTTTGCGCCACCCACTGCAGTTGCGAAGACGATTGCCACTCGAACTGTAAGCCAATGGAGGAGTTGGCAAAGCTGGGCTCACCTAAATAGCTGGCGTCGGGTTGCGAGATCACATGTCGGATCCCGGCTGTTTGGGAGTTACTGATGTTGATATCTAATGTGGCAAAGCCATCCACTTTTAGCTGATCTGCTTGCGTAGGTAGCGCAAGGCACCAGATCAGGGATAAAAACATCACAATTTTCGAGCGCATCAGTTACCATTAAGATATTATTTCAGTAGAAAATGCACTAGTGCGAGTGGCACCGGGCAGTTCTGATATCAAACCTGCTTAATTAAGTAGCCAATCATACAATGAGGAAACCTCGGCGTTAATGCTGAAAAAATTGCTATTCATTTGTTCTAAATGAGAAATTTTTAATCCATTAGCGCCTGAGCTATGCTCTAGAATTGGTTGCAAATTAACCTAGTCTGATATTAATAGCCTAGCGGTGTTCGGTGTATTTGCCAGTATTTAGTCTGAGGACTTGTAACTGGGTGGCTTAGCCACCATATAGTCTGTTACAGTATTTTTTGTGATATTATCACATTTTTGCAATTAGGTATTTTGTAGTCGTGGCACAAGTAAGAGCAAGAGTTGAGCTGAATGTTGGGCAGCGTAGTCATATCCCCGCAGAAATCGTCTCATTTGAAGGGTTACAGGACGGCCAGGAACACGTTGCCCTGGTGTTTAATCGTGCCGATAGCGAGCAGTCAGTGCCGCTGATTAGAATGCATTCTGAATGTTTAACGGGTGACGTATTCCACTCGTCACGGTGTGATTGTGGTGAACAACTTAATGAGAGTATTGAAGCGATGCATCAGCAGGGGGGGGTGCTTTTATATCTCCGTCAGGAGGGCAGAGGGATTGGGCTATATAATAAGATCGACGCATACGTGCTGCAGTCACAAGGCATGAATACCTATGAAGCGAATAATCACCTTGGGTTTGATGATGACTTGCGTGACTTTTCGGATGCGGTACTGATGTTGCAGGCACTTGGCCTGGATCACGTTCGGCTGATGACCAATAACCCCCGTAAGCTTAACGCGCTCAGAGATGCCGGGATTGAGGTTGAGGAAGTGGTGGGCACGCATGCACATGTTAAAGTGGGTGTGGCCGGAAATAAAAATTACCTCGAGACCAAAGTAAAACATGGCTCGCACATGTTAGACATTAAAAAGATCAAAAAGCCAGACGAAATCTAGGTCGTAGGCAACACGCTGGTCAGTTGGTTTTGTCGATTGACCAGTATCGACTCAGATGTTGTAGGTAACGAGTTGAAAATTCCCCCATCTGACCTTTTAAGTCCTTCCTTGACCCAGTATAATCGGTCTGTTTCACAATGAATTGATGAATATGCCAACAGAATTTAAAACGTTTACCGCAGGGTATGGCTTGCAGTGGCTTAAAGCCGGGTGGATTATTTTCAAGTCCCAACCTTTTACCTTTGTCATGATGTACCTGCTCATGGTTGTAGTGAGCCTGGTGCCTTTCGTCTTTCCGCCATTACAGCTCGTGGCTGTACTGGCGTCGCCTTTTTTGACCGTGGGATTTTATCTGGCAGTGGTGAAAAAACAACAGGGTGAAGCGATTACCTTGGCCGACATTTTAGTGCCCTTTTCAACTAAAGGCCGGCGCCTGAATTTGTTTCGCTTTGGTTTGTACCAAATGGGTATTGCGCTGTTACTGAGTGCTTTGCTGGGCGTCTTATTTGGTCCTGCACTGGAAGTATTACAAAGCGTGAATGAACAGAGTGATGAGGCGCAAGTGTTGGCGCAAGTCATTGCACAGGTTACCTTTGCGGACATTGCGATTTTTGTTGTTATACAATCGCTGGCGATGATGGCCTTTGCCTATGCGCTACCCTTAGTATTTTTCCGTGATGAACCCCGTATTATTCAGGCGATGAAGCAGTCTTTGTTGGTGTTTTATCACAACATGGCACCTCTGACAGTATTTGGGCTGTTGGTAGCGCTGTTAATGCTGCTTTCTATCCCTATGTCGTTGGTCCCGCTATTGGTGGTGATGCCCATTGCATACATTGGGTTTTTTGTCTCGTTTCAGGCCATCATGTCTGTCTCTGAGCCGCCTGCATCAAGTGACGATACGCCACCGCAGCAGCAACAGCAAAGTGGCCGGTTTGACGCCTGATGGATCAACATGAGCATGAGAAAAAGCTGAAGAATTATGCGCTTTGGCTTTTGTCCAGGCAGGAGTATTCGCGTCAGTTAATTGCTCAGAAGTTACGGGCAAAAGAGGCTGAAGAGGCGTATATCACACGTTTACTTGACTGGCTTGAGTCGCTTGGTTACCTGGATGACAAGCGCTATTGCGCCAGTTTCTTGTCGCAGCAAGTGGCCAAGGGACTAGGTGAAAAACGTGTTATGATGGATGCGCAGCGCAAAGGTGTCGACAAATCATATTTACAACACTTAATAGAAGAACAAGAAGTCGACTGGTTTAGCGTGGCGTTGCGTGCCTACGAGAAAAAGTACAGCCGGTCGACAATTCAATTGGATTATAAAGAGAAGTCAAAACGAATTCGCTACATGATGTCGCGCGGATTTCGTTATGACGAAATAGATTATGCTATCGAGGCACACTCACACGGTGAGTAATGCCTGTTACTACAGCAGCAATAAAGGGTAATGAGCACATGCAGCAGATGACGACCGCACAGATAAGGCAGAGCTTTCTTGACTACTTTGCCAAACAACAACACCAGGTGGTGCCTTCAAGTTCACTGATCCCGGGAAATGACGCTACGTTGTTATTTACCAATGCCGGTATGGTGCAGTTTAAAGATGTTTTTCTGGGCGGTGAAAAGCGTCCTTACAATCGGGCGACTAGTTCACAGCGCTGTGTGCGTGCCGGGGGTAAACATAATGACCTGGAAAATGTTGGCTATACCGCGCGTCACCACACCTTTTTCGAAATGCTGGGCAACTTTAGCTTTGGAGATTACTTCAAGAAAGATGCGATTCGCTTTGCCTGGGAATTTTTGACTGAAGAAATCAAACTACCCAAAGATAAACTACTGGTCACTGTTTATCACAATGACGAAGAAGCCTATGACATTTGGTCAAAAGAGATGGGGGTTCCGGAAGATAAAATCATACGCATTGCTACCTCGGATAACTTCTGGTCGATGGGTGATACCGGTCCATGTGGCCCTTGTTCAGAAATATTCTTTGACCATGGTGAAGAGATCTGGGGTGGACCGCCGGGGTCGCCAGAAGAAGACGGTGATCGTTTCATCGAAATCTGGAACCTGGTCTTTATGCAATACAACCGTCATGCCGATGGCACCATGGAGCCGCTACCTAAGCAATCTGTCGACACCGGCATGGGTCTTGAGCGTATTTCAGCGATCATGCAAGGTGTGCATTCAAACTATGAAATTGATTTGTTCCAGGCGTTGATTGCGGCAGCTGCAAAAGTAACGGGTGCACAGGATCTTGAAGATAAATCATTACGCGTTATCGCGGACCATATCCGGTCTTGTGCATTTTTGATTGCTGATGGTGTGATGCCATCCAACGAAGGGCGTGGTTATGTGCTGCGTCGTATCATTCGTCGCGCAGTTCGCCACGGTAATAAATTAGGCGCGAAGGGCGCATTCTTCCATCAGCTGGTGAGCGCATTGAGTGAGCAAATGGGTGAAGCTTATCCTGAGCTGGTTAAACAAGGTGCCATCATCGAGAAGGTACTGCGTATTGAAGAAGAGCAGTTTGGTAAGACACTAGACCGCGGTCTGGCTATCCTGGAAGAGCACCTGGCTTCATTAGAAGGCGATGTGATCCCAGGTGATGTGGTGTTCAAATTGTACGATACCTATGGTTTCCCGGCAGATTTGACAGCAGATGTGGCGCGTGAACGCTTTATGACCATCGATGAACGTGGCTTTAAAGAGTGCATGGAAACTCAGCGTAAGATGGCTCAGCAGGCGGGTAAGTTTGGTGCCGATTACAACGAACAGCTGAAATCTGAGAAGTCATCCGACTTTAAAGGCTACGATGCGACACATTATACCGGTACTGTGGTGGAGCTGTTCAAAGAAGGCCAGTCTGTTTCTGTGCTTGAAGAAGGTGACAGCGGCATTGTGGTGTTGGACCGCACACCGTTTTACGCTGAGTCAGGTGGTCAGGTTGGTGATACCGGTAGCCTGAAAGTCGCGGCCGGCGAGTTCGTAGTAACAGATACGCAAAAGCTTGGCAATGCCATTGCCCATCATGGTCGTGTTACAGGTCGTATTGGTGTTAATGATAAGGCCGATGCTCAGGTTGATGCTGCACGTCGTGAAGACATCAAGAAAAACCACACGGCAACGCACATTTTGCACGAAGCACTGCGTCAGGCATTAGGCGAACATGTTGCACAGAAAGGCTCATTGGTCATGGCTGATAAGCTGCGCTTTGACTTTTCACACTTCGAAGGGGTCAACAAAGCGCAATTGCGTGAGATTGAGGATGCCGTCAACGCACAGATCCGCACTAACTTCGCGCTGAATACCGAGTTAATGGACATAGACGCGGCGAAAGAGAAGGGCGCCATGGCGCTGTTTGGTGAGAAGTACGACGATGAAGTACGTGTCGTGTCGATTGGTGACTACTCTATTGAGCTGTGCGGTGGTACACACGTGTCTCGTGCTGGTGATATTGGTTTGTTCAAGATTGTCTCAGAAGGCGGTATTGCTGCGGGTGTGCGTCGTATCGAAGCCGTAACGGGTGCTGAAGCTATTGCTTATGTTGCTAATCAGGAACAAACGCTAGCAGAAATTGCAGCTTTGGTGAAAGGCGACAACAGCAGTGCGCTGGACAAAGTAGCAGCCCTGATTGAAAAAGCCAAAGGTTTAGAAAAGCAGGTGTCTCAGCTGAATGATAAGCTGGCAAGTGCCGCTGGAGCGTCCTTACTTGAATCTGCAACGGACATCAATGGCATTAAAGTGTTGGTTGCTAACGTAGCAGGTACTGAGTCTAAAGCGTTACGTGGCATGGTTGATGACCTGAAAAACAAGATGGGCTCAGGGGTTATCGCTCTGGGTGTGGCAAATGGTGACAAAGTTAGCCTGATCGCTGGTGTCACTAAAGATTTGGTTGGACGTGTGAAAGCCGGTGACCTGGTGAATCATATGGCTGCACAGGTAGGTGGTAAGGGCGGTGGCCGTCCTGATATGGCCCAGGCTGGCGGTTCAGAGCCACAAAATCTGGATGCTGCATTGGCCAGTGTTTCAGCGTGGCTGGCCGAGAAAACTCAGTAACACGTGGCACTGATCGTTCAAAAATTTGGTGGCACTTCGGTAGGCTCGGTTGAGCGTATTGAAGCTGTCGCTGACCTGGTGGTCAAGACCCGACAAGCTGGTCATCAAGTAGTGGTTGTGTTGTCAGCCATGTCAGGTGAAACCAATCGTCTGATTAATCTGGCCAGACAGATAGACACGCAACCCAGCCCCAGAGAACTCGATGTCCTGCTGACCACCGGTGAGCAGGTATCTATCGCTTTACTGGCAATGGCCATTATTAAACGGGGCCATTCCGCCATCAGTTTACTGGCCGATCAAGTCGGTATTGTCACAGACAATATGTTTGGTCGTGCCCGTATTGCTGATATAGATACTTCACGTTTACGTCAAGAGCTGCAACAGCACCACATTAGTATCATTGCTGGTTTTCAGGGCCGTGACCTTGAAGGCAATATCACGACTTTAGGACGTGGCGGGACGGATACCAGCGCTGTTGAAATTGCCGCTGCGTTGGGGGCTGATGAGTGTCAGATTTACACCGATGTAGACGGTGTTTATACCTGTGATCCCCGGATTGAACCAAAAGCGCGTCGTATGACTCGGGTTACATTCGAGGAAATGCTGGAGCTTGCAAGCCTGGGGGCTAAGGTGTTGCAGATCCGCTCTGTCGAAGCGGCCGGGCGTTATACCCTACCATTACGTGTTTTATCTACCTTTAAACCAGATGCCGGGACCTTGATAACTTACGAGGAAAGCCCCATGAATAAGAAAGTGGTATCGGGGATTGCACATCAAAAAGATGAATGTCTGCTGATGGTTAAACAGGCATCCGACAGCCCCACAACCCTGGCTAAAATCTTGTCACTTCTAGGTGAATATGCGATAGAAGTCGACATGATCAGTCAAATGAATCAACATACTGGCAAAATAGACTATGCTTTAACTGTGCACAGCAATGATCATCTGCAGGCGCTGGATTTGCTCAGGACGCATCAGCACACGTTTGGCGCAGTTGAAATCGTCAGTAACACTGCGGTTGTAAAAATCTCAGCGGTAGGGGTGGGTTTAAAGTCGCACTCTGCTAATGTCGGCACATTCTTTTCGGCGCTGGCGGCAGAGAATATTTCACCTTTGTTAGTTGCAACCTCGGAAATAAAGATTTCAGTATTAATCGATGAGCGATACCTTGAGTTGGCTGTACGTGCTCTGCATGACGCTTTTAAACTGGAAAGTGACGATTAGGCAATAATTTTGCTTACTTTTACGGAAACTTTTCATTAAAATGACCAAGACGCGGAATCTTTTAAATTTTGGAATAACAGGAGCAAGAGAATGCTAATTCTAACTCGCCGTGTAGGCGAAACTCTAATGATAGGTGATGAAGTAACTGTAACCGTATTAGGTGTTAAAGGAAATCAAGTTCGTATTGGCGTTAACGCCCCTAAAGATGTTTCTGTACACCGTGAAGAGATCTACATGCGTATTCAGGCTGAAAAGTCTAACCCGACTACGGGTAATATGTAATACCTGATTCCCGGACAACAGCCCGGTAGAATTCGAAAAGGTAGCCACTCAGTCGTGGCTATTTTTTTTGCTCAAAATAAACTCTAAGGCTTCCGCGGAGAGGGCTTTTTTAGAGATGTACTGGTTTGTACCCGCACGCACCAGCACCACGCCCAGTTGGGTTTCTGCTACCTTATTCACTTCTGACCAGAGGATCTGATAGGACTTATACGGATTGGTCGCCGTGATCCCCTGTGTATCAATTTGTAGCGTTATTTTACTGCCACTGGCCCGCGTCACCATTTGTCTTGCTACCCACCAAGGGCGTCGATAGTAATGTGCAATACACTCTAAAACGGCAAGTAAAATCAAAAAGTTGCCTAGATAGGCGTTGTCCAGACCGTAGATAGCGACACAGCCTAATATAAATAAAAATGCCACCAGGGCATATTTGGGTTTGCTGACATTGCTGTAAGGCAAAGATTGATCAAAACACTCACGAAAGTAATCTTTATCCAGCGTAAACTCGCAGTGAAACACACACATAACTCCAGTTATTTCATCTCTCCATTATACCCCGAAATTATCGACTTGCGCAGGCTTTACGTAAACTGCAGATCGCTGCTTACAGCATTTGTTAACATGTCTCAAAAACTTACTTTTGGTCATACCAATTGTATGTTTCTGTTGAAGGGAAGTCTGAGGGTGAATATTTTTTATGCCACTTGCCTATTCTCACCAGGTATCTTGACTATTTTTCATATTTATTTGGCTGTTTTCATTAAATTTTCATTTGGAATATCGTAACAGTTTGAAATTTAGTATGAATTCCTATTGGTAATACCAATTTACACGTTGGTTTACAAAGCAGTCGGTTTTGTTATGATGGTTGCATAATTATCTATAAATTGTGGCTATCTATTGTATCTGCATGATGTCACGCAAAAAAATGTTAACAACAAGGGGAGAGCAGAGATGGACATAACCGCCTTACTGGCTCAGGCAGCCAGCTTAATGCTGACCGGCATGGTCGGGGTGTTTGTATTCTTGTCTATTTTGATTGTTGCGGTGAAAGGGTTATCTAAATTTGCCGCGCCAAAAGAAGCGCAAACACAGCCCAGCTCAAGGGCAACTAAATCGCAGGTTTCAGACGCAGGAAAAATACCAGGCGAGCACCTGGCCGCCATTAGCGCAGCGATTTCGCAATACCGTAACCAGCACTTCCAATCAGAAAAATAATTCAAGGGGTCACTTATGTCACAGCTCAAACTTACAGAATTGGTACTACGCGACGCACATCAGTCGTTACTGGCCACACGTATGCGCCTGGAAGATATGTTGCCCATTGCTGAGCAATTGGATCAGGTCGGGTATTGGTCAGTTGAATCCTGGGGCGGGGCGACTTTTGATGCCTGTATTCGTTACCTGGGTGAAGATCCCTGGTATCGGATCCGCGCCCTGAAAGAAGCGATGCCAAACACCAAGCAACAGATGCTGTTGAGGGGACAAAACCTGCTGGGTTATCGCCATTACGCTGATGATGTGGTCGAAAAATTTGTTGAGCGTGCCCATCACAACGGTGTTGACGTGTTTCGTATTTTCGACGCCATGAACGATGTGCGTAATCTGGAAACAGCTATCCGTGCTGCGATCAAAGTTGGTGCACATGCACAGGGCACTATCTCGTATACGGTCAGTCCGGTACATACTCTGGACATGTGGTTAGCGCAGGCGAAACAACTTGAACAAATGGGATGTCATTCAATTTGTATTAAAGACATGGCTGGGTTACTGAAACCTTATGATGCAGAAGTCCTGATCCGCGAATTGAAGAACACGGTATCTGTGCCGATTGCTATGCAATGCCACGCTACGACAGGCCTGAGCACAGCGACCTACCAAAAAGCGGTCGATGCAGGCATTGATATGCTGGATACCGCGATTTCTTCAATGAGTATGACCTACGGTCACAGTGCCACCGAAACTTTAGTGTCTATTGTCGAGGGGACTGAGCGAGATACCGGGCTGGATTTATTGCAGCTTGAGGAGATAGCAGCTTATTTCCGTGATGTCCGTAAAAAGTATGCAGCCTTTGAAGGCAGTCTTAAAGGTGTAGATGGCCGTATTTTATCGGCACAAGTACCAGGTGGTATGTTGACCAATATGGAAAATCAGCTCAAAGAGCAAGGGGCTGATGACCGTTTAGATGAGGTACTTAAGGAGATCCCATCTGTGCGCCAGGATCTGGGTTACTTACCTTTGGTGACACCAACCTCTCAGATTGTTGGTACTCAGGCCGTTCTGAATGTGTTAACCGGAGAGCGTTACAAATCCATCACCAAAGAAACGGCGGGTGTACTTAAAGGTGAGTACGGGAAAACACCTGCGCCGGTTGACGCTGCGCTTCAACAACGCGTATTGGACGGTGCACAAGCCATCACATGTCGTCCTGCTGATTTGATAGAGCCAGAGCTGGCTGAGCTTGAGCGCGACTTAGTCGAAAAAGCCAAAGGTCTGGATCTTGCGCTGAGTGATGCGGTGATTGATGATGTGCTGACTTACGCCTTGTTCCCACAAGTTGGTCTTAAATTCCTACAAAATCGTGACAACCCGGCTGCATTTGAACCTAAACCTGAGTTGGTTCAACCAACTCAACCGACCCCTGCGCCCGCACAAGTGAGTAAACCTCAACAAGAGCGTTACAGTGTGCAAGTGGAAGGCAAGGTATATAACGTAGTGGTTGCCCCTGGCGGAGAGCTCAAAGAAGTTGAGGTTAAGGACAGCGAGCTGATGCCTCAGTCTGCCTCGATCAGCAGCGGTGAAACGCTGAACGCACCACTGGCAGGCAATATTTTTAAATTGCATGCCCGACAGGGTGATGTGGTCGAGCAGGGCGATCTGGTATTGATCATGGAAGCGATGAAAATGGAGACCGAAGTGCGTGCCACGCATAGCGGTAAAATCGCCGATATCCTGGTTAACGAAGGTGACTCAGTGTCGGCTGGTGATGCCATCGTCGCACTGGCATAGGAGATTGGGTATGGATGGACTATTAAATCTATGGTCGGCCACCGGGCTGGCCAACATGACCTTACCTGCACTGGCCATGATTGCCGTCGGCTGTGGTTTGCTTTATCTGGCAATAGCAAAGCGATTTGAGCCGTTGTTATTGGTCCCGATTGGCTTTGGCGCAATCCTGACCAACATCCCGGTTGCGGGCCTGGCAGATCCGGGCGGCCTGCTGTATTACGTTTACTATATTGGGATCGACAGTGGTATTTTTCCGCTCTTGATCTTTATGGGGGTCGGGGCGCTCACGGACTTTAGTGCACTGATCGCGAACCCCAGAATGTTGCTGCTGGGTGCTGCTGCGCAGTTTGGTATTTTTGCGACCCTGTTTGGCGCGATATTACTTAACTACGTCCCCGGGTTTGAATTTACGTTGCAAGATGCTTCAGCGATAGCCATCATCGGGGGCGCGGATGGCCCAACTGCCATCTTCCTGGCATCCAGGCTTTCACCTGAGTTGCTGGGCGCCATTGCCGTAGCTGCCTACTCTTACATGGCGCTGGTACCGATCATTCAGCCACCGATTATGCGCTTACTGACCACCGAAGAAGAGCGTAATATTGCCATGCCTCAGCTAAGAGCAGTTTCAAAGCAGGAGAAAATTTTGTTTCCGCTCGGCGTGTTGACTCTGACCTTATTATTCCTGCCGGCTGCAACGCCACTGGTTGGGATGTTTTGTCTGGGTAATTTAATGCGCGAATCTGGGGTGGTTGATCGCCTGAGTAACTCAGCCCAGAACGAAATTATCAATATCACGACGATTTTCCTGGGGTTAGCGGTGGGCTCTAAGCTGGCGGCAGATGAGTTTTTGACGGTCGAGACTATAGGGATCCTGGTGTTGGGGGCCGCAGCGTTTAGTATTGGCACGGCATCCGGGGTTTATATGGCCAAAGTGATGAATCGTTTTGCAGGTGACAGTCCAATCAATCCACTGGTTGGTGCAGCTGGGGTATCTGCGGTGCCCATGGCTGCCAGGGTCGTCAATAAAGTCGGTTTAGAAAGCAATCCACACAACTTTTTATTAATGCATGCTATGGGACCAAATGTCGCAGGGGTACTGGGAAGTGCCGTTGCTGCGGGTATCTTGCTTGCACTTGTCGGTTAGCACTCTCCAACCTGTTGCGCGAAGTACTGCTTCGCGCTTTTTTCTTTTTATACTTGTTTCTTATTTGACAATAGCTGACACTTGGCAAACTCAGCACGGCTGTGGCATGGTATCGCTATCAACATAAGGAGCGCGTAGTAATGAATGTTCTGATTATTTTAGGGAGCCTGATTATTGCTTTGTTAATCTTGATCCCACTTCTGGAAAAGTATCAAAGCCGAATGGGACTGGATAAGATGCAGAAGTACGCCAAGTATATATTGCCCCTGGTCATGGTCTCCATAGTGATCCGTCTAATCTACGGTATGGTCCAAGGGTAGAAGAGTGCGCTCAGCAGCTGCTTGCTTACTGAGCGCGATGCTGAATTAACCCGCTTGTGTCTGCAAGTAGCGTTGAATGAACTCAGTGGCCCGCTGATAGTGTGTTTCCAGGGCATCTCGTAAATGGATCAGGTCGTCACTGGTCAATTCCTCTCCTTTACAGCGCTGTTCAAATTCAGCGGCCATGTCTGCCACGCCGTGTGCACCAATGGTTTTAGATATGGACTTGAGTTGGTGACACGCTTCAATAATCTCTTCCTGGCTCATTGAGATCACAGCGCCATTGATGTCTCTGGCCAGTTCACTGCTTTGTTCCAGATACATGCGGAAAAAGCGCAGGCGTTTATTGGCGTCATGATTGACATATTTGTCCAGCTGCGCCAGATCAATTGGCTCATCAGGCTCTGTTTGCTGAGGCTCAGGAGCCTGTGCTGTTGCATCTGATTGTGCCTCAGGCTCAATCTCCTCGGACTCCACCGTTTGTTGTGGTGCAGTCGGTTCGCTATGGGACAACGTTGGCTCAACCGGTGTTTGTGCCTGTGTCTCAGGTGTGCTTGGCTTTGCGTTGCCAGTTTGTTGTTGGCCTGAGTTGCCAATAGACTGTTGCCAGGTATCCAAAGTGGCTTCGAGTACATTGAGTTCAACAGGTTTGGTTATATAGTCATTCATACCGGCTGCGAGACAACGGTCACGTTCGCCTTTGAGTGCATTTGCGGTAATAGCAATAATGTACGGCTGAGCATTGATGTCTTCTGCTTGTTCAGCTTCTTCACGGATTTTGGCAACCATGTCATAGCCGGACATTTTAGGCATATGTAAATCGGTGAGAATAATGGGGTAATGGGCCTGTTGCCAGCGGGCCAGGCCTTCCTCGCCATTTTCTGCAACTTCAACACCATAGCCAAGCAAATGTAACTGATCCGTCAACACCTGTTGGTTGAGGACATTATCTTCCACCAGCAGCACCAGTTTGTTGGCAGCTCTTGCGTCCTCGACATTCAGGTATTTGTTTAATGAACGTGATGGCTTGAGCTTTTTCGGCTTATGCAGACCCGCAGCGACTAAAATGGCGGTCATAAAGCTAGATTTACACAAAGGCGCAGCATTGAGATAGAAAATACGGTCGTGGTTTAAGGCCGGTTCATCCATTGTACTGAGTACAATGACTTGCTGGTTATTGTGTTCGATGGAGTAGAGCAGGTCGCGTAACTGACCATTGACTTTGTCCATGCCATCCAGGCCGTCCAGAACCCAGATCACATCGCTGTCGTACTGATATTCGCTGAGTTCGTCAGCCTCTCTTAGTACGACTGTGTCGGCCCCCATGAAGGACAAGTAGCGGGCAACAATATTACGACGTGCCTGAGCATGGGTCAGCACCACCACTCTTTGGCTATTTAGAACGGCTTTGTTTGCGTAGGCTATCTGACCTTTTACACTAAACGGGAGTTCCACAACGAATTCACTGCCCATACCGATATCAGAGCTGACATGAATTGAGCCCAGCATGAGTTCAACCAGGCTTTTACAAATAGATAAGCCCAGACCCGTACCGCCGTATTCCCGAGTAATGGAGCCTTCTGCCTGAATGAAGGGGTTAAAAATTTCCCGCAGTTGTGCTTGTGTCATGCCCTTACCGTTATCTGTGACGGTAAAGCGCAGGGTGTAGTGCTCAGAAGTGTTTTGTGCGACTTCAACGGAGATTTTAACAAAGCCGCGTCTGGCATCATCGGTGGTTGTGAATTTAATGGCATTACTACATAGATTGTATAAAACCTGACGAACACGCACGGCATCACCAACCAGGTTGTTTGGAATATCCGGTGCAACAGCCAATTGCAGGTCTAATTTACGTTTTCTGGCCACAGAAGACAGCACTCGCGCCACTTCCTCAATGGTTTCAGCCACTGAAAAGACACTGTTGTCCATCTGCAGCTTACCGGCTTCAATTTTAGAAAAGTCGAGAATATCATCCAGTATGCCCAGCAATGAAAAAGCGGAATCACGAATAATGGTGGTCAGGCGGTGTTGCGCACCGTCCAGTTCAGTCTGGCGTAATAAATCAATCGTACCAATGACACCATTCATTGGCGTTCTAATCTCATGGCTCATGGTGGCCAGGAACGTGGTTTTGGCTTCACTGGCACGCTCTGCATTCAGCGTGGCCTTTTCCAATGCCAGGGTTCTGGCTTGTACTTCAGATTCCAAACTGGTTTGTAATTGCTTGAGCTCTCTTTGTGCTGCCTGGTTTCCCTGAATGATGTCACGGATCTGATTAATTAACTGATTAATGCCTACAGCGGTTTTCGATAGCCCAAAACTGAGTTTTTCAGTCACATGGATATCATAGGACTTTTGATCCAGCAGGTGTTGCAGTTCTTCATTGAGTTCTGTCAGGTCTTTACTGAGACGACCAATAATTTGGCGCTTGAGGAAAATGCCAAAAGCGATTGTCAATAATAAAGCACACACAGCTAAGCTAATGCTGACGATTGGCGAAGCGTTCGATACCGGTTGTTGGGGGGCGTATCTTAAAATGAGTTCACCGACAGGCAAATCATCTAACACGAGTGGCTGGTGAACGACAAACTCACCACCCTGATCGACCTTAGCTTGTCTTTTTATTGGCGCAATGCTCTGGTCATTGGTTTGATATACCAGGCTGGCTTGTCCAATGCCACTGTCACTATATAGATACAATTCTATGTTGGGGTTGCTGGCTTCAAATGCAGAAAGAATTTGTTTGGCATAGTTATAGCCCAGCTTCATCATGGTATTGGATAAAGGTGTTGAAATATCTTTTGCCAGCAGTACCAGGTCAGGTCGTTGGGTGGAGTCCGCTTGTTTCTGATCTACATCAGGCCAGGTAAAGGCCGCGGCAGCAGAAATGACTGCAATAATGATGGTAACGACAATAAATAGGGGTACAAAGCCCTTTATGTTCGTATTAGACGAGTTTTCCATTATATGATTCCGAACCCAACTTTTGTGCTATGTTTCTTTGTTGGTTGCAATCCTACCACCTATGCTGGATGAATTCTCCCCGTTTTTGCTCACTACAGCAGATAAAACGACGTCATAAAGTGCTTCGAAATACCAAATACAGAGGGAAATTTAAGCGATTAGACGGGTTTTGTCGGAATAGTGGTCAGTCGAACACAGAGATTAAAAAAAAAGTTGACTTAACAAGGCAAAACCCGTTTAATACGCCGCACGCCCAGATAGCTCAGTCGGTAGAGCAGAGGATTGAAAATCCTCGTGTCGGTGGTTCGATTCCGCCTCTGGGCACCATTATTAAGGTGCGCCTGACTTAATCAGTTGGGTGAGATTAGACCGAAGCAACGCTTCGAAGCTAATCGAACGCGAGACAGGACGTCGAGCCGGAACGCTGCTTCAGGATGAATTATACAGCACAGTATAACCAGTTTTAGCCCAGATAGCTCAGTCGGTAGAGCAGAGGATTGAAAATCCTCGTGTCGGTGGTTCGATTCCGCCTCTGGGCACCATTATTAAGTGTGCCGACTTAGCTCAGTTGGTAGAGCAACTGACTTGTAATCAGTAGGTCATCCGTTCGACTCGGATAGTCGGCACCATTTATTAACTCATATTTGAGTTCGACTGAAATGATAAAGTTTCGGTCACTATCAAGACATTGTCTTGATATGCGTTTAACTACAGAACGCACAATATAACCAGTTTTAGCCCAGATAGCTCAGTTGGGCGAAACAAGACCGAAGCATCGCTTCGCAGCTTGTTGAGGTGGAGTCAGGACGACGACAGGCCACCGCTT
Source organism: Pseudoalteromonas rubra (assembly GCF_005886805.2). NCBI lineage: Bacteria > Pseudomonadati > Pseudomonadota > Gammaproteobacteria > Alteromonadales > Pseudoalteromonadaceae > Pseudoalteromonas > Pseudoalteromonas rubra. The sequence goes on along the minus strand of NZ_CP045429.1, from coordinate 3,443,701 downwards.
CATGGACGAAAGAGTAGCACAATATAACCAGTTTTAGCCCAGATAGCTCAGTCGGTAGAGCAGAGGATTGAAAATCCTCGTGTCGGTGGTTCGATTCCGCCTCTGGGCACCATTATTAAGTGTGCCGACTTAGCTCAGTTGGTAGAGCAACTGACTTGTAATCAGTAGGTCATCCGTTCGACTCGGATAGTCGGCACCATTTTTATTTTTAGCCCAGATAGCTCAGTCGGTAGAGCAGAGGATTGAAAATCCTCGTGTCGGTGGTTCGATTCCGCCTCTGGGCACCATTATTCAAAAGCCTCGCATTAGCGGGGCTTTTTTGTTTCCGCGCTCAGTGTGAATTGCGGTGGCGTAATCGAACACGCCTACGGGTGGTTCGATGATGAAATACGTCCTTGGCAGGTTCAACTTGGAAGTGCACCAGCTCAATCACCCAAAGTTGGTTGGGACGTCTATATATGTCACTTAAAATCAAAAAGTACTAAAAGGATTACGTTATGCTAAAGCTAATATTGGTTTTAAGTTTAGTATCTATTTCTATGATACTTTTATTTCCTAGAATACATCCTCCTATAGCCATGAGTGAGGAAGAGCAAGAAGCAAGAAGGGTAATTGACTCTGTCGAGATAGCTTCTGCTATATACAAAAAGCATTATGGGAAGTTTCCATCAAGCAATACAATACTCAACAAGCTTCATAAAACTGATGAAATACCGGGAGAGTGGAAGGGTCCCTACCTTGGCCAAAAAGTACCGAGTACAGACCCTTGGGATAATGCTTGGGTGTTTTTCCCAAGTGACAATTGCAAACATATTGAGAAGCTACAGTCTTTTTATTCTGTTGGGCCGAATGGAGTAGATGAATGCAAGAGTGGTGATGATATATTTAGTAGAGAGGAAGAAAGGAACAGCAGATAGTGTATCTTGTGATTCAATCGGCTTGCATTTCCACCTACAATAGTTCAGCGAATATATGGATAGGTGTCACTTAAAAAAAGAGCGCGAAAGCACTATATGGTAATTAAATGATTGATAAAATATTGGGCTTTGCTCTTTTGTTTATGCTTTTAGGTTCTTTCTTTAGTGTACTGGGGAATTTATTGGCTACTCTGATGAACCCTGTTGAATTAAAAGTCGTTGCTTGGAAGAGGTTGGGAGTCTCCCTATTAGTTCTCTTGGTGACTTTTATAATTGCTTATCACTTTGGTTATTTTATCGATAAATACGAATGGAAAAACTAGCGAGTTGCGGCGTGTACGAGCAACAATAAATAAACCGCATGTGGCACCCACTCAATTGAACAAGATACACCGGCTGGTGATTTTCCGAACGCTTGGCGAAGGCGGGGTCACCCCGCCATTATCCTATAAAGATGCACAAAAGGTACGCTGCCTACCTGTAGGCAAAACTCATTGGACCGTTATGTAAAAGCCTCACATCCGCAGGCTTTTTTTTGAGTTCAATTACCTACAGTCAGGCTATTTAAAATCAAATTAACAGGCATCAATTCTCATACATGGCATTCACCATACAAGTGGTCTCATCTATCTGCAATGAAACACTTTTACCTTTCGCTTTGGCGGACAATAGTAATGAAAATTCCTCGTTAAACGAGGTTCTATTTCTATTCAGGCAAAACCGATTAGGCCAGGTTGGATAGCATGTACATTCGGTCTTTGTTGAGCCTTCCATACCAATCGATATTGTTTTGCCATCATAGCCTATTGCTATCATTTCAATCTTGCCACTGTGCCAGTCAGCGTAAGCAAAACATGGCAAAAGTAGGAATAAGTAAAACCATTTTTTCATGTATGGTGTCTCCTTAGGGCCACACAGTTATAGATAATTAATTTTAGTCTATATTATACTCAATTAAATGTTGGTAAGCCGCGATCTGAGCATCAATTTGGCCATAGTACCGGATAAAGAGTAACCAGTGAAGCATATGGAACAGATTGAGATTTTCGAGATCCCCAGCCCTTGCCGGGGTATTTGTGAGGTGAATAATCGGGGGTATTGCAAAGGGTGTTTTCGAAGTCGCGAAGAGCGCTTTCATTGGCATGCGCTGAGTGATCAGCAAAAGCGTAAGGTGATTGAGCTATGCGCGCAACGCCAAAAGCGTGTGATGGCCGCGAAGAAGCGTAGCGCAGAAGCCGAGCCGACGGACGCTCAACAGCAAGGGAATCAGGAAGACCTGTTTTAAATCTGGTATTTGGCTTTGAGCATAGCCACAGTGCCCTTTTTTGCCAAGTCATGTAATGCCTCTTCAAGGCGCGGGATTAGGGCTTTGTGCTTTATGTGTAAATAGTGATAAGTCTCAATGGTTAGCAGCGTATCAATTTTAAATGTCTCCAGATCCATATCTGCCAGATGCTCTCGCAAGTGAAAGTCAACCACCAACGCTGCCTGTACTTTTCCCTGGGTAACCAGATTGAGTTGAGTGATATTGTTTTTTACCTCTATTAGCTGGCCATTAAAAGGCGCGCTATCCAGATACTGGTTTGATACCAGGTAACCGCTTTGAATGACCAGCGAGTCGAGCTGCTCAAAGGTACAACTTAAACAGCGACTGAGTAACTGCAAGTTAAAAGTATACAAGGGAAAGCGTACCTGGAGTAAATTTGGGTAGGCCTGAGTCACGCCATGGATCCGCCCAAGTTGCCCGTCCAGGGCACCATTATTGGCAGCGATAAGGGCACTTTGGCGATTAAAATCAACGACCTCTAACTTATAACCCAGCTGCTGATAAGCGGTTTGCAATAACTCAATCACGTATCTCGCCTGAGGGGTGTCCGCTGGGCGATTAAAGTACAGTGTGCGGTTATCGGTTGCGACGCTGTGTGCGCTCAGGCAGCATAACAATAACAAACTAAAAATTCGCAATGGTTCTCCCTATAAAAATCGACCCACTTATTTTAGCTGTGGGGCTGCGGCACAAAGTAGCACGTCGGTAACATGCGTTGAGCGTGTACATGAACGGATACACCTTAGCGTAATTATGATACACTTTTTACAGAGATTGCTGTAACCAAATTTACTATGAGCTATAACCTGTGTAATTTATCGAGACAAGATAAATATCAAATTCAATTAGAGTACGAAGCGTCTTTTTGGGCTTATCAAATCAAACGCGGTAAGAATAGCCGTGAGGCCATTTATGATGCAATCAATCAGCGCCCCCTGTCAGAGCAGGCGATGTTGAAAGAAAAATTCGAGTTTTATCTGGGGCTGATGCTGGCATAGCCATGAAAGTAGTTGCTCAGGTATTACCGGCCATTCAAACACCCCTGGTGAATAAGTTTTATCAAGCCCACAAAGCCCGGGGAAAGGCGACGCGCCAGGATCAGAACTGGGTGCTTAAAGACCCTGATATTGTTGCAGCGTGCAGAGTGCAGCACGTTACAGGGCATTGTTTTTTGTCTACCGTATTGGTTGCACCTGAGCAACGAGGCAAGGGGTTTGCAAAAGTTCTTTTGCATGCCGTGTTGGGGCAACAACAGGCTCCTCTGTACACCTTTGCTTATCGTCATTTGAGTGGGTTTTACGCAGGTCTGGGCTTTGCGGCGATTGACCCATTGGCGCTGCCTCAGGGACTGGCAGACAAGTATCATACCTATGTTGCACAAGGTCGGCAGATCTTGGCAATGCAATGTATTAACCCTGAGTAGAATCGACTATGTTGCGAATAATCCTCAGCTTTATCCTCGTTGTGTTCTCTTCTCTATCTTTGGCGCAGGTATCTCGTTTGTCTCCAGCAGAGGGCCTGTCGCAAAGCTATGTAAATACGCTATTAGTTGATGATAATGGGTACCTTTGGTTGGCAACCGAAGGCGGCCTTAATCGTTATGATGGGTATCAGGTGCTAGAGGTTGGGGGGCCAAATCAGGACCTGAACAAAATGCAGATCGACCGCATTTATCAGGACGAAAATGGCATCATCTGGATAGCGTCGGGGCGCGCAGGCTTGTTTAGTTATGACCCCGAGAAAGATAGCTATCGTCGTTACACATCAGCACCGGAATCGGAAGAAGATTACTTTAAAAACAGTGTATTTCAAATGCTCAGCAAGAGTAAGCATGAGCTTTGGCTGGGCAGAGCACAAAATGTCGCGGTGATGGATACGCGTACAGGGAGCATCACTCAGGAGATAGTTTTGCCTGTTGAAGATCGTCAAATGGCAGTGCGCGGCTTACTCAAACATGGCAACCTATTGTTCATAGCGTCCGCTGAACGCCTGTTTGTGTATAACACCGATACCGAGCAGTTGCGTGCCATTACCCACCGCGATCAGATCACTCACCCTTTTCAGACCAATACCAAATCAATGTATCTGCTCGATGACGACACCTTGATTTTAGGGGCTGTAATTGGCATGTATCAGTTGGATATCAGTGCATTACGCCGTGACTTTGACGCCGAAGTGCCTTACCAAACCTTGATTGAAGAGCTCAATATTTGGCAAATTGAGCGTAATGGTACGCAGTTGTTACTGGGGACAGATCATGGTCTGATGCACTATGACATCGCCACTGGTGCAGTTCATCGTGATACAAGACTGGCCAGCAGCCATTATGCGGTTTCAGACAGCAGTGTTATTTACTTCATTCGGGATGATTTTGGTGGCATTTGGATCGCGACCAAAAAAGACGGCGCTTTTTACTTACCAGCCGAGTCGCAGGGGTTTGATAATGTACACCCGGGATCTGTACAAGGGCGCTTTTCGAAAGGCACGGTATGGGGCCTGGTCGAATACGATGGCTTTATCTGGGCTGGGACACGAGATGGACTGACCCGCTACGACCCACAAACCCGAACTTCCGAACAGTATTTAGCAGGTTTTTTGGGGGATGGTTTTTATCCCGAGTTTACTATCTTTGGCTTACTGAACTATCAGGACAAGCTATGGCTGAGCAGTAACCGTGGGCTGTTTATTTTCGAGCCTGAATCTGAGCAAATTTATCGGCCTCAGGCACAGGATGACACTGCCACAGGCGTGTTGTCCGGATTTGTCAAAGGGGCAGTGATTGTAGGGGATGGTCAGCTTTATCTGGTTGATGAAAAAACCGGGTTTTATGTGTTTGATATCAATGCTGGCACGCTCTCGAAATTGGGCGAAGAATTCGACCGGTTTGATCCTTTTCTGAGCTATGGTTTTTACAAGCCATTGAGTACACATCCTCAGGACCCAGTTTTTTACAGTGAAGGACGGTTGTTCCGGTATGACACGCAGGCACACCAGCTGGTAGAGATATACCAGGTGCCTAAAGCACATAAGCAAAGCGCGGTCGATTTGCTGAGCTATACCATAGATAAGCATAATGTGCTGTGGTTGTCGTTTGCCAGGCATGGTCTGGTGAGGCTTACCGCAGATGGTTACGAGTTGTTGCCTATGCCCAATGAGCAGCATACTGTCACCAATAATATCTTGTATGAAATGGTACAAGATGATGTCGGCATGATCTGGATGTCGTCTCACCAGGGGATCTGGCGGCTGGACCCGGATAACTTTCATCTGCAGGGCTTTACTACGGCTGATGGCCTGATGAGCAATGAGTTTAACGGCGGGGCGTCAGTCAAGCTGTCGGATGGTCGCATTGGTTATGGCTCGTTACAGGGCTTTACGCTATTCGACCCCAAGGCGCATCGCCCGGCTAAATCCTTGCTAAATCGTGTCAATATCACTGATGTTGATCTGATGTCTCGGGATCTTCTGCCATCCGGGCTCAAGTCCTTTTCTTACATCGAACTGAATCATGATGATATTGGGCTGGAAGTGTCGTTTTCGGCCATGGCGTTTACGCTGCAAGAGCGTATCGTTTATGAATATCAGCTCTCGGGTGAGCAGCGCATTCTGAGCCGTAATAGTAACCGGGTGGTTTTTCCTAAATTAAGCCCCGGCAATTATCGCCTCAAAGTGTGGGCGAAGGATCCCCTGACGGGAGATTATACCCCACCTGCTCAATTAGAGATTGTGGTGCATTACCCTATCTGGCGTGCGCCCTGGGCACTGTTTTGCTATGTCTTGCTGGCCGCCGCTTTATTTGCTTTTTGGGTGCACCGGAAAAATAAAGTAGCGGGTATGATCCTGGCTGCCCACCGTGAAACACAAAACAGTGAAACGCGCCTGAAGATGGCTCTGGAGGGCAGTAATTCGGGTGTCTGGGATTGGCAGTCTGGAAGCCAGTTTGTTTACCAGCCGCGGCTCGTGAGCGACCTGGGTTACAGCAATGAGAGCCTGGTATTGGATGAATATTTAGAGTTGATCCACCCACAGGATCGTGCCCTGTTCAGGATTGAGTGGCTGGAGTTTGTTTCAACCGAAAAAGGTTTTATTGACTGTACTTATCGTTTACGTCATGTCAATGGTCAATGGCGTTGGTACAAGGACTACGGCAAAGTAATGGCGTGGCAGGATGGGGTGCCTGTGCAGGTTGCCGGGACGTATACCAACCTGACCCGGGAGCGGGTGTTCGAAGAGCGGGCAACTCTGTTTGGTGCGGCGTTTGAGCAAACTCGTGACTGGGTCATGATCTTTGACAAGCATTTGCGCATTCTTGCTTGCAACAAAGCACTGCAAAGTGCCTTCTCTGTTAGTGCCGCGCCTTCATCCAGTACCAGCGTCACTTTGGGTCTGGAGCGCGATGTCAGGATGAAGTATCTGCGTGCGATCAGCAAACTAAAAGTCGATGACTTATATGTTGCCGAAGAAACTTTGCGACTGCCCAGCGGCGAAAAGCGTCAGGTACTGTTAAAAATCAGTGCGACGGAAGATAAGCATTATATTTTGGTGCTCACCGATATCACCAAGCAAAAGCGCACAGAGAAAGAACTCTATCAACTGGCTAACTATGATGCGTTGACTAAGCTGCCAAATAAAGTGTTATTCATGGATCGCGTACAGCATGCGATAGAGCAGGCGCATTTATCACGCCAACCTCTGGCGATTATCGCGATTAAGTTCAGTCGCTTGCAAAGGTTCGCGGATACCTATGGCAACGGCTTCCTTGCGTTGGTTACGCAAAAGCTCGCAACCAACTTGCAATGTTGTTTTCGAGAAGTTGATAGCCTGGCCATCGGTAACGAGCGGGATTTCTATATTCTGATGGAGCAGCTAACGGGCGTGGAACAGGTAATGCGGTATATTCATTGCCTGCTTGAGCGATTTGAAAAAGGGTTTGAGATTGAGCAGCAACAGGTGCATGTGAAAGCGAAGCTGGGAATTGCAATGTTCCCGGATGATGCCAGTGACGCTTTTGACCTCAATCAGGCCGCTGAGACAGCTCTCAACCATGCCAGGCAGTCCCTGGTGACAGATTATCAATTCTATCACAGTGAGATCAATGAGCAGGTTCAGCGTGCTCTGGCTATTGAACAGGCGCTGTTAAAAGCTTATCAGGAAGAAGCGTTTCGTAATCATTATCAGCCCATTATCAATGCGAGCCATATGTCGGTAGAAGGTTTTGAAGTCTTGCTGCGCTGGCCACAAACGCCCAGTTATAGCATCGAGGAGCTCGCCCATACCGCAGAGCAGACGGGGATCATTACCCGGGTTATGTTGCAAACACTGGAAAGGGCACTGGTCGACCTGAAAGAGTGGCACACAACCCATCCCGATCTGTATATCTCGGTTAACTTATCGGCACTGGATTTTCAGTACGAAGAATTACTGGTCCGGATCACCGATATTCTGGCACGTAATGGTGTGGATGGTCGCCATCTGGTATTCGAAATCACCGAGTCAGTGATGATGGCAGATGCCGAGCAGGCAATTGTGCGTATGCATGAGCTCAGGGCGCTGGGCTGCCGACTTTATATGGATGACTTTGGGACTGGCTATTCATCACTGACATACCTTAAACAATATCCAGTCGATGCGCTTAAAATTGATCGCAGTTTTGTCAGCGACATTGGCTGTGACAAGGAACACGAAGTGATCATTCACTCCACCTTATCGCTTGCACACAGTCTGGGTAAGTATTGTGTTGCTGAAGGCGTAGAGCAAATGGAGCAGCTGTCTTTTTTGAGAATGCTTGGGTGCGAACGCTTCCAGGGCTATTTGTTCAGTAAAGCGCTGCCTGCGAGCGAAGCTGGTGCACTACTAAGGCGTAACTGGCATCAGGTATTTGCGCGCGCCAGCTAGTGACAGGCCTGCGTGATGCAGGCCTTTTTTTTGCTATAGCTTGCCGCCACAATGACGACAATAGTGGTTGTGTACGCGCTGGCTGGTCATCATTTTTATGGCCTGATTAGCTTCCGTTGCACTGAGCCCCAGTTCAATTCTGAGGGCTTCGAGGTGTTCTTTTTCCTGCTCATCGACGACCCCATCGCTCAGTGAGTGCAGCACGGCTTCATTGAAGGCATCGCGACGTTTTCTCAGTTGATCGGCAAAGCTGGACGCCAACAGACCCGTAGGGATAGCGACCATCCCCATACTCAGTAAGGTGATCACCCCGCCAAAAAATCGCCCCAAAGGCGTGATGGGCACAACATCACCGTATCCTACCGTGGTTAGTGTGGCCATTGCCCACCACATGGCGGCCGGTATCGAGCCAAATTTATCGGGCTGCACGTCATGTTCAATGAGATAGATGCCACACGACGCCACAATCAACACCAGCGACATAATAAAGAAAGCCGCCAGCAATGAACTGCTCTCTTCTCTGAATGCTGCTAACAATAGCTGCATTGCGCGCGAGTAGCGGGTCAGTTTGAAGATACGCAGCAAACGGAATACCCGTAAAAAACGCAGGTCAAAGGTGAAGAACACCATGAGTAACGTGGGGAGAATAGCTAGTAAATCGATAATGGCCAGTGGCGAGAACACGTAACGCATACGTTTTTTCGTGTTGTTACCTGGCGTATGTTTAAATTCCAGTTTATCAACGCAGCACCACAGCCTGAGCAGATATTCAATGGTGAAAATCGCCACCGACGTGACTTCGATGAAAAAGAACAGCCTGTGATAACGCGTAGCAAGCGCTGGCACAGACTCCAGTACTATGGCGATGACGTTGATAATGATGAGCGAGATCAGAAATACATCAATGGCATGTCCGGCTTTCCTGAATCGCCCGCTGGCTTCCAGTAGCCCGGCGGTTTTTTGTCTGAGTGTCAGATCCATAGTTATCTTGTTAACCTTGCTATTAAGGGTTGTGCCGCGTTATTGTGCTGTGAGTGGCATTTTCATCACCACAGTGCCTTCTTCAAAGTCTCGGGTCACCGTGAATCCGAGCTTTTTCGCCAGCCCTATCATGCCGGTGTTTTCTGGTAAGGTGATCCCTTCAATACACCCGACGCGTTGACGTTTACAGTAGTCGATAGCTGCTTCCATCAGTAGTTTGCCCAGGCCAAGGCCCTGGCAATCTGAACGCACGACCACAGCAAATTCGGCGAGTAAATTGTCTGGGTCCATCAACACCCGTGAAACACCCAGTGTCCGTTGTGCACTTTTATAGGGCTCGGTAATGATAAATGCCATTTCGCGGTCATAATCGATTTGCGTCATTTTAGCCAATTGCTCATGAGTAAACTGTGGCAATTCTCCGAAAAAGCGTCGGTATCTGTCTTCTTTACTCAGAGACTGGTCAAATTCCTGATGGTTGCGTTCATCCTCGGGGCGGATTGGCCTTAGCTGTGCCTGGGTGCCATTCTTCAGGGTAACCGATCGCTCCCATTCTTTTGGATAGGGTTTAATGGCTAATCGCTTGCGTCCCGGGAGCGGCTCGTAGCGTTGTAAAGCAATATTGGCATCGAGGATCAAAAAGTGCCCATCGGTCGCCAAAATGGGATTCAATTCTACAGCCTGAATGTCTGGCTGATCCACCACTAACTGGGAGACGCGGGTGAGCAGCGCGCAGAGACGATACTTATCTACTTTCTCCGGTAACAGGCGCTCTTTCAGGACACCTTTATCATACGCTGCGGCTATCAGGTATTTAGCCAGGTTCATGTTTAATGGGGGTAGGGCAACGGCCGCCTGATTGAAGTTAAATCCGGTGCCAGCTTCACCAAGTAATATAACCGGTCCTACATCGGGCTCGGTTTTGACTGCAATACGTAATTCCTGACTGCCTGCCCTGGGCGCCATTTTTTGCAAAGAGAACCCTTCAATAATAGCGTCTGGGTAGGCTTGTTTGATACGCAGGAGTATAGCAAAAGCACTTTGTTCTACTTCATCGCCATCATTTAGGTTGAGCACCACGCCGCCGACCTCAGATTTTGACGGGATAGACGGGCTGATCAATTTGAGTGCGACAGGAAAACCGAGTATCTGTGCCTGCTCTTTGGCTTCACTGGGAGTCAGTGCTATGTCGGTATCTATGCATTCCATGCCGTAATGGCAGAGGATCTGGCTGGCCTGGTGGGTCGATAATTGCGTGAGTGATTGATCAAGATAGCTGTCAATCTGCGCTTTTGCACTGTGGCTGTGGATCAGTTCATCCTGACTGATGGATTCCGGGGTTTGCGTTAGGTGCTTCTGGTTACGCCGGTAGCTGATCAGGTGCATAAAAGCCCCGACGGCGCCCTCTGGTGTGCGGTACGTCGGAATGCTGTGCTCGGCGCAGACATCACGGGCCTCCCAGGCAGCTTCCTCTCCCATAAAGTTGGTCATTACAAAGGGGCGAGCCATTTTAGGTAACGTACTCAGGGTTTGCGCTATGATCTGGGCATACGCTTCACTGGGGGCCAGGGCAGATGGCGTATGAATGATGAGTAAGTTCTTCACTTCTTCCGCTTTGAGTAAAATCTCCAGTGCCTGCTGATAGCGGTGAGGCGCTGAGTCGCCGAAAATATCAACCGGGTTTGCAGTGTGATTTGACTGTGGGATCACGGCATTGAGTGCAGCGATGGTTTTGTCACTGAGCTCGGCGAGTTTGCCGCTGCGTTGTAACAAGGTATCTACGGCCATAATACCTGGGCCACCGCCATTGGTGAGTATAGTGAGGTGCTCAACTTGTAATAGCTTAGGGTGCAGCGCCAGCGTTTGTGTAGCTGCAAATAGTTCTCGCAGATCGGTAACCCTGAGCATACCTGCGCGCTGGAACATGGCATCGTACACTGCATCGTCTGAGGTTGACCCGCCTGTATGGATCACAGCGGCCTCAGCACCTGCCTGAGTACGGCCGGTTTTGATAGCTATGACGGGCTTACTAAATGCGGCAGCTCTTGCTGCGGAGATAAAGCGACGTACATCTTTGATGTTATCGATATACAGCAAAATTGCTTTCGTTTTGGCATCCCGACCGAATAGATCCAGTAATTCGTCGAAGTCGATATCCAAGCTGTCGCCCAGAGAGATAAAATAGGAAAACCCGATGCGTTTGCTTTTTGCCCAGTCCAGTATGGTGGAGCAGACCGCGGCAGATTGGGAGATAAAGGCCAGTTTGCCTGCATCAGCGGTGGTATGAGAAAAACTGGCGTTTAGCCCCAGGTGAGGGAGTAGCATACCCAGGCTGTTGGAGCCTAGCAGTGTGATTTGCTTGTCTCTGGCAAGAGTCTGTAAGCGTTGTTTTTGCTCGTTGTCGAGCCCCGCTGCCACAACAATGGCATTTTTACACCCGCGCTCCGATAGCTCGGTTAAAATCTGTATTAGTGTCGCCTTATTGGTGCAGATAACGGCCAGATCAGGTACCTGAGGGAGATCGGCAATGGTTGGGTAGGCCAATACCCCCTGAACGGCTGCGTATTTTGGTGTAACAGGCATAATGGGGCCCTTAAACCCGCCGTGTAGCAGATTGCGCATCACCACGTTCCCGGCTCGGCCCGTGTTGCTGGAGGCACCAATAACGGCCACCGAGCGGGGGTTAAAAAACTGGTTGATCCGCTTTATACTCATACTAACTCCTTGACTTGCCGAACTAAGGGCGGGTAACAGCTAAATACTAATCGCTTTAGCGGCAGGTTGCGAGTCAAAGCAGGAGTTGTTTTGATCTCAGTACAGTTTGTTGGCACACAGTGTGGTGTAAATACACTTGATTTGCTGGATTGCGGGTGGGCTAACAGCTAGCTATTAATCGTCTCATCGCTTTAGCTGCAGGTTGCGAGTCAAAGCCGGAGTTGTTTTGATCTCAGTACAGTTTGTTGGCACACAGTGTGGTGTAAATACACTTGATTTGCTGGATTGCGGGTGGGGTAACAGCTAGCTATTAATCGTCTCATCGCTTTAGCGGCAGGTTGCGAGTCAAAGCCGGGGTTGTTTTGATCTCAGTACAGTTTGCTGGTGCACAGTGTTGGGCAAACATACATTGTTAAGCTTGTGTGGTCAGCGTTTTTTATTCAGCCACTTGCCCATAGCAGCATCATAAGCATCCGAGATAGCTGTTTTGTCGCAGGTGCTGCTTGCGGTAAGCCAGTTTTTAGCAAACCCTTCAGGTGGTGGGTTGTTTGGGTCACCCTGAACCTCTTTGTAACACCGGTCTCCTTCTCGATATTCCGTGAAAATGTGGTTTTTCGATTCAATCTGTCGCAGAGGTTGGTTCAAGGTTTGATGTGACTTAGGTACGCCGAGGCGTTTTGGCTGGGTATTACTGCGTGGTGTCTGACGTATCACAGGCTGATTTAGCATTTGCTGGCGCAGACGTGACAGGCCCAGAGCTGGATCGATACGTTTATAGGGTTTGTTGACATGTGCTTTGGTTTGTTGAACCTGTGGCTGAGGGTCAGTGTGAGTCGTGGGGGTAGTCTTGGTAGAGATGACATGTGATTCGGCCTGTTTTGTTTCGGGCACTGGCTGCACCGAGGCTATCTGCTGCTCAGATGCCTGTATGGGCTCAGTGGGTGGCTGTGATGGTTGCTCGGTATCCCTGGGGTCCTGTGTGCGTTCAGGCGGTGAGACGATCAAGTAGGTTTTAATGCTTGGTTGAGGCGCGCGGACAGGTGCCACAACTGTTTGTTGAGCCAGCAGCCATAGTAATATTGAGTGACAGGCAACGGAAATGACAATTGCACTGAGCCATGAACGCATCACTTTTCCTTAGTGTTTTGATTTTCTTATTTTGTTTTTCTATCCAAAACATACGTATGACTCAGGCTAAGGGTTAAAAGTTCAGTTGCATTAATTCTTTGGCAATGAGCTTGAGCAAGCGGGTTTCTCTGAGCAGAGATTGTCCTTGCTTATCGCTATTTGCCAGTACGGCTTCATTGTGGGCAATGGCTTCGGTGATCTCCACCCATTGTGGTTGCATACCATTGCTAACTTCATAATGCTCCATTTCTGGCTCATCAAATTCCCCGCAAATTTCACACTGATAGCAGTGCGAAACTATGTGTACATTGTCATAATCGGGCTTGTACCAGTGCTGATATTCTTCGTATATACCAAAGGGCGCGATGTTGGTTACAGAGCGGGCACCGGTTTCTTCTTTGACCTCGCGTACCAGCGCGTCTGTGAGAGACTCTCCTTCGTCAACCCCACCACCGGGTAAGGTGTAATCATCATAGCGCTGGGTGTAGAGCAACAAGATTTGCGATTGACGGGTAATAATGGCTCGTGTTGCAGGCCGGGTGAAACTGGTACCAGGTAAAGGCACAGCTGGGGCTGGATTAAGAACGCGCATGGCAGAGTCCCGAAAAAGCGCTGAGTCTACCACATTTCGATTCAGACAGCAGCGCCCGAGCGGAACCCCGTCGGGCGCGTATCTGTTAATAGGGCAATGGATACGCTTTTAGCACCGTATCAATTTCGGCCAACGCCTCTGGTGACAGAGTCAAATCAAAGGCTTTGATATTTTCCTTTAACTGCGTCATCGTTGTTGCGCCTATGATGGTAGACGTCACGCCATCGACCTGGTCGCACCAGGCCAGTGCGAGCTGAGATGCGGTGATGTTGTGCTCTTTGGCAATCTCGACGTAGGCCGCCGTGGCTTCTTGTGCAAACTGAGTGTCCCGGAATAAGCCGTTGCGTTGGATCAAGGTCCAGCGCGATCCCTCTGGTCGTGCACCTCCCAGGTACTTACCTGACAAAGCGCCTCCGGCAAGTGGCGACCAGGGCAGATAGGCGATGTCTTCATGGACACAGTTTTCTATGATGTAAGGCCAGTCTTTAGCATGTAACAGATTGAACTCATTCTGAATTGAAACCGGTCTTGGCAATTGGTGTTGATGCGCCAGTTGCAAGTAGGTGTTTATGCCCCAGGGTGTGTCATTGGACAGTCCCCAGTGACGAATTTTACCTGCGTCCATACACTGTTTGAGTACACCCAGTATCTCTAACATCTCTGTTTTGTGCTGCTCCGTTGATACATCACTGAAAGTGATCATGCCGGGCCAGTGTTTAGAGAAATGGGGGGAAGTCCGATTTGGCCAGTGTAGCTGGTATACATCAATGTAATCGGTATGCAGTCGCTTAAGGGAAGCATCGACAGCGGCGACAATGGCTTCGGCCGTGATGGGGGCACCGCCACGGATCCAGGCTAGCCCTGAACCGGCTATTTTAGTGGCGATGACCATATCCTGACGCTTTTCAGGGTGGCGACGTAACCAGTCCCCGATAATTTCCTCGGTCTTACCATAGGTTTCAGGTGACGGAGGAACGGCATACATCTCGGCAGTGTCGATAAAGTTAACACCCTGTGCAAGTGCATAATTGATTTGCTCATCGGCGTCATGCTGATTATTTTGCACGCCCCATGTCATGCTGCCCAGACAGACACGTGATACCTCTAAATTGGAATGACCCAGGTGGCTGTACTTCATAAATGCTCCTTGTGTTAAATAGGTCTGGCGGCTCAGTTTAGTTATGCACTGATACGCGGCCATTGTCTGACCAGTTTAGAGTATTTGGCCATAAAATACACTAAGCTGTCGGAAGTTGTCGTATATCGTTATTTTCCGCGTTATCTGGCTGATTTTGAATTATTTTTCTGTGGATATTGTCGGTTGCGGTAGTTATTATCGTGAGCCAAAGTGTGACCAAAACTGCGACCTTAATTGATGGTCACAGTTAAAGGCAAGACTATGAAATTCACAGACAAACAAATCCAATCTCTCAAACCCAGAGACAAACGCTATGTGCTGACAGAGAGTATAGGCGGTTATGGAGAAGGGCGCTTACAGATCCGAGTTCAAACAACCGGGACCAAAGCCTGGCGTGTTCAGTACCACTTTAACGACAAGCGAAAAACCATATCATTAGGTAATTATCCGAACATAGATTTAAAAACAGCAAGACAAAAGCACGCCGACATTTCCAGACAATTGCTTAATGGGGTAGATCCCCAATCAGTTAAAAAAGAAGAACAGAAAGAGCATGCAGCTAAAAGCGCTCAGCGAACTATGCTACAGCTATTAGAGGATTATCAGGAGTATTTAGTGCCGAGAGTGGTGCCGTCTACAATAAGGTCAACCAAATATATGATCGAAAAAGACTTTGTGCCATTTATACCGTCAGACATGACGCCACCAGAGTTAACCGTAGATGACGCAAGGGAATTACTTTACAGGATATACAATCGAGGTGCTCTGAAAAAAGCCAATTTTGCCCGTAGTGTATTGAAGAATGTTTTTAAGTTTGCTGTAGATTACGATAACTCACCAAGTCAGTATAAAGAGCCTGACATTTATGGGGTTAAAACCAATGTTGTCAGAGACATTAGTTTTGATGTGCCAAATATACCAGGGAAGCGGTGGCTTACCGAGCAAGAGGTGCGACAGGTATGGTATGCAGATGACCTACCGTTCAGAACGCACCTGTATTTAAAACTGGCCATTTGTATGGCTGGTCAGAGGATACAAGAGGTATACCACTCAAATGCAACAGAGTATGACATGAAGGAGCGGATACTAACGATTCCTGAAAGTCGGGTCAAAGTAAAAAACAGGGGCGATCACCTGGTGCCTATTGGGCCGTTGGCCATTCCTGTGATTGAACTACTGATTAAACACAGAGGCGCTTCAGGAAAGTTGTTTCCGCACAGGGATAAACCAGGCGAATCAGCCTGCATATCCAACCTAAGATTAGCGATAAGAAGTTGGTGCGACAGGCATCAAATTCCCAGGTTTACACCGCGTGACATTCGCCGAACGTGCAAAACGCTAATGGGCAAAGCTGAAATTAGCAAGACAACGCGGGATAAGCTGCAACAACACACGCAGTCAGATGTTTCGACGGTACACTATGACCGTTACGACTACATGCGCGAGAAACGCGAAGCAATGGAACAATGGCACGCATATTTAGAAAGGATACTCTGGTAACTACTTTACACTCAACATAGTAGATGCAATCTGGTTGTTTTTGAGTTTTCTAAACCAGTTAAGCTAATTAATTTAACTTAACTAGTTTAGGCAAATAGTTGCAGATAACGTGCTCGTATATTAGTATGATCTTACCAAAAGGGAAAGTTCGTATACTGTGGATACAGTGATATGTAGTTGAGCTGTTGCTTAGGTAGAGGGCAATTTTGACCTAGTACAGATTGAACATGCGAGCACAATATGCTCTTCAAAAAGAAGAGGGAAAGATGATGGATTGGTTAAAAAATATTCTTGGTTCTAAGGAACAAACGACGCCAGAATTTCTGATTGAAATGAAAGGCACAACAGGATTTGTTACTAATGTTGACTCTTTATTTAAAAGCAGAGTTGTAAAGCAACAAGCTGAGTTGGCTAGTAAGCATGTAGCAAAACAGCAAGAGCAACTTTCTAAGTAGTTACTTTTCATTATGAAAAAAGGCGCCTTTTGGCGCCTTTTTCAATAAGGACATTATGATAAAGCCAACCGTTTTACTAATACTGTTTTTTTTAGTATCAGGTAACCGCTTTTTGAGCAATTACCCAACTACTGTAGTTAAGTATGAAAAGTCTGAAGGCTATCATACTTTCATCCTGGCAGCTGTTGCTGGGGTGCTTCTGCACATCGTGTCATTTATTATTCTCACTGTGTTTACTCTATGTTTTCCGAGCTTGGCGTATAGCATTGGGTTTGAATTCAAAAAGTTTGTTGAAGTGCTCATGCCTTCAATTGCAAGCAATGCAGAAATTTTGAATATGGTAAGTGTGAGTGGTGTCGCGTTTGTATTGGCAGGATTGGCACCTGCCATAATTATAAAACTGTATGCACTGGCAAATAGAAACCTAATTCTTGAAGCATGGCAAAAGGATGCAACAGGAGATAAAACACCAGAGTTTTTATCGCTGGCTTTCAGTTCTGCGTCTTTAGGGTTGCCAGTAGCTTTTACTATGAAGAACAGGAAAGTCTATATCGGGTACATCATTAGAACCTCGGCTGCGTCCAACGATCTTGAAATTTTACCAATTGTGAGCGGTTATAGAAAAAAAGAGGACCTGGACTTAGTATATCTTGTTGATTATCAGCCAATCACTGACAAAATTAGTGAGGATGATAAGACAAGAAATTCGAGCAATATTGCAAGTGATGTAATAGCCAAAAAGTTTGCGATTGTACTCCCTCATAGAGAAATCGTTCATGCGAATCTGCATGACATGAGTCAGATGGAACACTTTAGAAAACACCGATTTGATTTAGGGCAGGTTCAGGCCGACAACGTTACATTTGACGGCGAAAGTAATAAGCCAGAAAAAGTGGTGGTGCATAAAAAATGGTACGAGTTCTGGAAGTGGTTTAAGCGAAAATAACTTCAGGACCATATACCAACTAAAAGGAAAGTTAGTCATGGTTAGTAAAGCGTATCGAGAGGGGCAGAATGCTCGCTCTTACTCAGACAATCCTTATGAAAGATACTCGCCGGATTACAACGATTTTGAGCGGGGATACACACAAAAGCTGAAGCGTACCCCTGACTATGCCTTTCGCAATGAATCTGGGCCGATTGGTGATCGCACCTGGTACGAACTGAAAGGTAGTCGGGTGGTTGAAGAAACACCCAGGCCAAAGCTGCGCACTTATGCCGATGCCCGTAAGAAGTAGAACAGGTTCAAGGTGTTGAGTGCTAGCTACATAAACTTTGACCCTGTAAAATTGCCTTCATAGGTTTGCCAGTTAACTGGCTGTTTTTCACTTCTACTTTTAACCTCCTAAGGATAACTTTTGACAGATCTATCAAGTAAGAAAAACCCTGTGTGGAATAGATATACAATACTTAAAGTGCTTTTCTCTTTTTCAAGGTTTCTAATTGATTATTGGAAAAATAGACGCGCAGATGAAGGTGAGGTTGAAAGGAAAGAGTATAGAGGTAAAGTGCTCAGAGCATGGAGCAAAGCGCTCTTTATCATAGAGTCCTTTCTCGCTGTTGCCTTCCTTTTTGGCGCTCTGTTTTTTAAAGAGGTAGTTTCGAATTTACATATATATTGGCATTATGCTTTATTGTTTTATGCCTATTGTAGGGTTAATGAAATAGCCTTTGCATTTATGAGAGATCTCTTGAGCAAGTTAAAAGATAAGGAGCCTCATTCAAATATTCGTGTTTATGAAAGGGTATTGATGGCACTGCGCAGTTACTTTGGTCTTGCATTGAACTTCTCTATACTATTCTATTCCTCACAAGTGATTTTTTTGTTGAGGTATGACGTTCCATTGTTTACGAGACCTCTGGAGGGGTTCTTCGACTCACTGTATTTTAGTGTGGTAACCATTACAACTTTAGGTTATGGCGATGTCCATCCTTCTCATCTGTTTTCAAAACTACTCGTGATGTATGAGGTTTTTACTGGGCTATTGCTACTTGCTGTTGCTTTTGCCATATACATTGGCCAACTAGAAAAGAACAAAGTACAGGTGTCTGAACAGGGTGCAGAGGCTGAACAGGATGCAGAGGCTGAAAGTTGACAGGGGGTGGCAGCTTTCCCCATCAGCGAGTAAGGCCGAACGATGAGCGTATCTGGTACGAACTGAAAGGTAGCCGGGTGCTTGAAGAAACGCCCAGGCAAAAGCTGCGTACCTATGCCGATGCAACCCATCGACAGACCATTCTATTTGTCCTAAAAATACAGGTGAGACGCGATGACAAAAAACACACAATCATATTGCCATACTGAATTTCTTTGCCCATAATAACTGTATAAATAACCAGTTGTTAAGTTCATGCGTAAGTTTATCCATGTTGATATGGACTGCTTTTATGCTGCCGTAGAGATGCGCGATAACCCAGCGCTGGCCAATGTGCCGATTGCGATTGGCGGGAATAGCCACCGTGGCGTGTTATCAACGGCCAATTACATCGCGCGCCAGTATGGTGTGCGCTCTGCCATGTCTAACTACAAGGCTAAGCAGTTGTGCCCTGAGCTGGTGATTGTGCCCGGCAGGATGGCGGTTTACAAAGCGGTGTCTGCGCAGATCCGCACGATTTTTGCCCGTTACACTGACCTAATAGAACCACTCTCCTTGGACGAAGCGTATCTGGACGTTACGGAGTGCACTTTGTGTCAGGGCAGCGCAACGTTAATTGCGCAGCAGATCCGCAACGATATCTATCTAGAAACGGGCCTGACTGCTTCTGCGGGCATTGCGCCCATTAAATTCCTGGCCAAAATCGCCAGCGACGAAAATAAACCGAACGGCCAGTATGTGATCACCCCTGACGACGTGGATGTGTTTATTGACACTTTGCCGCTGAAAAAAATCCCTGGCGTGGGCAAAGTGACATATGAAAAACTGTTGGCAATGGGATTGCAATATGGCCGCGACGTTAAGGCCAGCAGCAGAACTCAGATGACAGAGCGGTTTGGTAAATTCGGAGATGTACTTTGGCGGCGTTGTCAGGGCATTGATGAGCGTAAAGTGGAAACTGAACGTATTCGTAAATCGGTCGGTGTTGAAACCACGTTTGAAAAAGACATACAAGATCTGGATGCACTTAAGGACGTGCTTCGCGAGCGGCTGCTTCCTGAATTGCAGCGGCGTGCTGAGCCCTATCGCGGCACGCGGACCTTTAACAAACTGGGGGTTAAAGTGAAGTTTTATGATTTTACGCAAACCACCAAAGAGTGTCAGTATCATGAGATTGATGAAGGAGTGCTGTTCACTTTGCTGGAGCAGGCCGTTGAGCGCTTTGGCAGTAAACCGGTCAGATTGATAGGGATACAGCTGGGTTTAGGTGAAGTGGCATCCGGTCAGGCTCAGTTGGGCCTGTTTGATGTTCAGACCTTCGACTAAAAGATAACAATGACAAGGCTCTGTGATCACACGGCGGTGTGCTAGGGTATACCTATCCGGCTAAATTAAAACGTTATTTCGCACAATACAACCTCGAGAGCATAGAACGGATCACCTGACGGCCAGATATTGTCTGAGTCGCTGGCTTTGCCGCGTACTGCAATATGGCTGAATTGCACGGGCAATAACACACTGATATTTAGCGGACATCAAGAACAACAACAGGACAACAGGGGGAATACAATGCAGTCAATCATGATCGTGCTGTTTGGCATACTTGGTATGCTGTTTGGCTGGTTTGTCTATTCAAAATTCATCGCCGAAAAAATATTTAAAATGGACGATAAGTTCGTTACACCGGCGCATGAGTTAAATGACGGGGTAGACTATGTACCGACTAACAAAGTGGTGCTCTGGGGGCATCATTTTACATCCGTAGCAGGGGCCGCACCTATTGTTGGCCCAGCCATTGCCGTTTACTGGGGTTGGGTCCCCGCGGTTTTATGGGTGGTGTTTGGTACCATCTTTTTTGCAGGTGTGCATGATATGGGCGCACTTTGGGCCAGTGCGCGTCACAAAGGCAAGTCGATGGGGGCGCTGTCAGAAACTGTTATAGGTACACGCACGCGTTCATTGTTTATGATTGTGGTTTTCCTGGTACTGCTGATGGTGAATGCCGTATTTGGGGTCGTTATCGCCAATTCCTTTGTGGCTAACCCCAGTGCTGTGTTCCCTGCCTGGGCCGCCATTTTGGTGGCGCTGGTGATTGGCCAGTTACTTAAACGTCAGGTGCCACTGGTACCCTTATGTGTGATTGGGGTCGCCATTCTTTACGCCAGCATTTACGTGGGGTCGGGTATGCCACTGGCTCTGCCCAGCGAATTGTTCGGGCTGGCCGATAAAGCCAATTGGATTATTATTCTGTTTATTTACGCGGCTGTGGCGTCTTTATTACCTGTCTGGATGTTGTTACAACCGCGCGATTTTATTAATGGCATGCAGCTACTGGTAGGGCTGGTATTGCTGTATGGTGCGGTATTTGTGGTGATGCCGGATATCACGGCACCCGCTTTTAATACGCAAACTGCGATTGATACGCCAAGCATCATTCCTTTATTGTTTGTTACCATCGCGTGTGGTGCCGTTTCCGGCTTCCATGGCATTGTATCCTCTGGTACCAGCTCGAAACAGCTGGATAAAGAAACCGATGGCCGCTTTGTCGGTTACCTGGGGGCCGTGGGCGAGGGCTCATTGGCATTGATCACGCTGGTGGCCGTGAGCGGCGTCATGCTGGCTGTGTCACCTGAGGAATGGCACGAAATTTACAGTCACCTCGGCGCGGGCAGTGTCGGTGCATTTATCCAGGGCGGGGCTAACCTGATCAGCAATGGTTGGGGATTGTCGGTGGAGATCGCATCAACTCTGCTTGCGGTAATGGTGGTGCTGTTTGCCGGTACTACCATGGATTCTGGTGTGCGTTTGCAGCGCTATATTATTCAGGAATGGGGTGAAATTTATCAACTCAATGCCCTGAAAAACGGTGTGCTTGCAACCCTGGTGGCAGTAGGCTGCTGTTTACTGCTGGCATTTGGTGCAGGTGGTGCGTCGGGCAGCGGCGGTATGATCATCTGGCCTTTGTTTGGTTCGACCAACCAAATTCTTGCCAGCCTGACCTTGCTGGTGATCTCTGTGTATCTGATGAAGCTGGGGCGTCCGGCAAAATTCACGCTGATCCCGATGATGTTTGTGATTCTGATGGCTTTTTTTGCCGGGCTGATCAAGCTGGGTGAGTACTATGAGCAGGGTAACTGGTTGCTGGTAGGTCTGGACATAGTGGTTCTGGTTGTCAGTGTATTGGTGATGCTGGAAGCCTGGTCTGTGGTCAGTAAGCTCAAATTACAAAAAGACAGCGGCGCAATATCACAGTCGGATTAACGATTACTTTGCGGCTTAACAGGGCGTGTCAGTGTGTCATACGCTGACGCGCGTTCTGTTATGTCCCGGCAATTACCCCTATGGTATTGGCTCTTGCGGACAAATAGCCGATAATCAGCCCAGCATTTTAATAACCAAGGGCTGATTATATGTCTTTTCCTCTCGCTCTGCCGGTCAGTGACTGGCAAGTTCAGGACGCCGATGCTGTTATCGTCGTCACCTCCGATGTGTCAGATCTTTCTGTTGCGGCATTAAACAGTGCGGTCGCCCCTTATCTTGCGGTTGACGCACGATTACACAGCAAAGCCAGCTTACTGCTGGCTGAAGGTGTACCTGGCAAGCGCCTGATCGTGTCACCAACAGGCCCGCTTAACCGTGACTATGATGACGTGCGACGCTTTTTTGAAGCGGGTAAAGCCGCTGTGCTGGAAGCCAAAGCAGCCGGTGCGGTTAAGCCGGTATTGATGGTGGCTGGGGTACCTGGCGATGCGCGTTATCAGAATGCTCTTGAAGTGGCTTACCTGGGAGCGTGTCAGGCGTTGTGGCAACCTCTGGAAGCCCGTGAATATCGTGGACCAGCGATCGAACCTGTTGAATCTATTGCTCTGTTGGGGGCTTCTGAAGAGCAATGTCGTCAGTTAAACGCTATGGCAGCGGGTCAGTATGCAGCTCGGGATCTGTGTGGTACGGAGCCGGAGCGCATGGCACCCCCTAAGTTTGCAGATTACTGTGTTGAGCTATTTAAGCACACATGTGTCAGCGTTGAAGTCGTGTCAGACCCGGCTACCATAGACAAAGACTACCCGATGCTGGGCACCGTTGCGCGCGCATCTTATGCGGTAGAGCGTCACCACCCGCGTGTTGTTAAGCTCGTCTATACACCACAAGGAGACATTGAGCGCACCTTGATGTTTGTTGGTAAGGGCCTGGTTTATGACACAGGTGGTGCCGATCTGAAAGTTGGCGGGTTTATGGCGGGCATGAGCCGTGACAAAGGTGGCGCTGCCTCAGTCGCCGGCTTTATGAAGTCCGTTGCAGACTTTCAACCTAAAGGCGTAAAAGTGATCGCGTACCTGGCTGTGGTGCGTAACTCGATTGGCTCTGATTGCTTCGTCCCGGATGAGATCATCACCACGCGTGAAGGCGTGAAAGTGCGCATTGGTAACACGGATGCGGAAGGCCGTCTGGCAATGGGAGATTTGTTGAGTGAGCTTAAAGATATGGCCACTGAGGAAGTGAATCCTGAGCTGTTTACGGTGGCTACACTAACCGGACACGCCGCCCGAGCGATGGGGCCTTACAGTGCTTATGTTGAAAACGGCCCGGCGCGTGCACAAAAGGTATCTCGTCAGCTTGCTGATATCGGTGATCTGTGGGCTGACTGTGCTGAGGTATCGCGCAGTCGTCGTGAAGATTACGATTTCGTGCAGCCACGTACTCTGGCGGATGATGTTTTATCGAGCAATAACGCTCCGTCGGCAGTGACTGCGCGTGGTCACCAGTTCCCAATGGCCTTTCTGGCTATTGTTGGTGGACTGGACAAGCACGGCTGTGAGTCTGACTTACCACTGCCTTATGTCCACATGGACATCGCGGGCAGTGGTGTTGAGGGAGGTGACTGGCAACATGGTAAGCCAACAGCCGCCACCGTGAGCAGTTTGTTTGTGCGCTACTGTCTTTAAACTTTAAAACTTTCCACAATCTGGGCAAGCTGATGGCTTGCCTGTTTCAGCTCTTTGCTAGCCTGAGACAAGGTTTGGGTCGTGTCGAGTGAATGATGGGTTGCGTCTGACAGGTCGCTAATACGCACATTCACATCGGCAGCTGCACTGCTTTGTTCATCCGTCGCACGCGCGATCAGGCCGTTCATTTCCAGAATGACGGTGATCAGACGCTCAATTTCACTCAATGCCTGCTCAGCCTCGTGGACCTGACTCACGGTATTGGCAGAAAGACGTTGACTGTTTTGCACGGCATCAACAGCGGCCTGAGCGCCTTTTTGTAACTTTTCAATCATGGTCTGGATCTCATCGGTACTTTGTCCGGTGCGACTTGCCAGTGTACGTACTTCGTCTGCCACGACTGCAAACCCCCGACCTTGCTCTCCGGCTCGGGCAGCTTCGATGGCGGCATTCAGTGCGAGTAGGTTGGTCTGCTCCGAAATACCCCGGATCACGTCCAGCACTGAGCCAATATGCTGGCTCTCTTCTGCGAGTGCCTGCGTCACCACACTGACCTCTTCAATGGTGTCTGATAGCGTACCTATGGCACTGATGGTGGCACTGATGGTGGTTTTACCGGTTTCACTGGTGCGCATTGCATCTCCGGCTGCCTGCTCTGCAGCCTCAGCATGTTGGCTGATCTCTTTGATTTGGGCACTCATTTGCTCAACGGCTGTTGCGACCTGGCGACTGCTGTCATTCTGACGTTCAATGTATTCTAGGTTTACCTCACCCGTGTCATCTACGCGATCGGCCAGTGCTTCTACTTCTGCGGCATTGCCCGCGACCGAGGTGATCGAGCGGCGCATTTTACTTGTATAGGCATTAAAAAAACGAGACAGGCGTGAGATCTCATCACGGCCATGTTCATCAAGTTGCTGTGTCAGGTCGCCCTCACCCTGAGAAATGTCTCGCATCATGTCGGCAGCTGCACGCATCGGTTGTAACACGCTATTGCCGATGATAAAGCTCAGAATTATCAGCACGATGAGCAGTGCGACGATATTAAACAGCATCTGATTGCGCAGTTGAGCAAATTGCTCGTCGATATTATCAAGATACACACCAGAGCCTAAGATCCACTGCCACGGAGCAAAGCCTTTTACATAAGAAATCTTGTCGACGGGTGCAGACTTGCCGGGTTTGGGCCATTTGTACGGCACAAAGCCATCTCCCTGACTGTTAACAACGGCCACCATTTCCTGAAACAGCGCAACTCCGTCTGGGTCTTTACTATCACGTAGTGACTGGCCATTGAGTTGGGGCTTAAATGGGTGCATCACCATGCGAGGGTAATGATCATTGACCCAAAAGTAATTGTTTTCATCGTATCTGAGGTCTTTCAGTGCGCTCAGAGCGGCGTTTTTGGCCTGACTTTCGCTGAGTGTGCCGATGAGCTGTGCCTGATGAAAGTGGGCGATCAGGCTATGGGCTGTTTCTACCAGGTTCTTGGTTTTTTCGTATTGCTGTTCACTCAATGCCTGATATTGCTGCTGCAAATTCATTATGCCCAGTGCGCTCAGGCCAAGCACGACGACGCACACCAACATCGCAAGGCGGCCAAATATGGTGAACTGTCTTAAAAATGCCATAGCACCTACTCCTTTTTAAAGCACAAGATTGTGCACTGAATCAGCTATGATTGCGTATTCTGCAACAAGGTCAGAGGTAAAACTTGTTCTAAATCAAGTGAATAATATATTTACTGAGGAAAGCGTAAGGCAATTAGCTATTTGTCGAATAGTGTCAGGGAGTGTTTGTGCGTATAGGTGACACGGGCCAGCGATGGCCCGTGTCTGTGTGTTACTTCATGTCAAAGTGACGATTAAAGAAGTTGGTGATGGTCTGATGCAGATGCGTCTGCACTTTTTTACCACGCAGGCTGTGCTTAGAGCCCGGATAGGTCATCATTTCAAAAGGCTTTGCTTCATCTTGTAATTGTTTGAACAGCTTCGTCGCATGGGTAAACAACACGTTGTCATCCGCCATCCCGTGATAGATCATCAGCGGGCCTTTCAGACCGTCTGTGTAGGGGAATACCGCGCTTTGCTCGTAGCCTTTTGCATTGGTTTGTGGATGTCCCAGGTAACGTTCAGTGTAATGCGTGTCATACAGTGCCCAGTCTGTTACTGGCGCGCCAGATACGCCCGCCGTAAAGTAATCACCTGCTTTAAACATAGTCATCAGTGCCATATAACCGCCATAACTGTGGCCATAAATCCCGATGCGTGACGGGTCGACATAATCCAGTGTGCGTAAGAATTCCACACCACGGATCTGATCGGCGACTTCCACTTCACCTAAGTGCTTGTAAATGGGGTCTTCAAAGCGTTTGCCTCGATTGTATGAACCACGGTTGTCCAGCTGGAAGACGATGTAACCTTGCTGCACCATATACTGGAAATAAAGGTTTTTACTGCGCCAGCTATTAGTAACACGTTGGGCATGCGGACCACCATAAACATTGACGATCACAGGGTATTTTTTGCCTTTTTTAAGCTGTTTAGGCTTAAACAAACGGTAGTGCATCAATTGCCCATCTTCCGCTTTCAAAGTGCCATACTCTGGTGTCGACAGATCATTCAGGAAAGGCGTCAGCGGATGTTGATCATCGAGCTTATTTTGTTCCAGCCAGGTAATGAATTCGCCATTGGCTTTACGCAATGAAACCGATGTAGGTTGATTTACGGACGATTTACTGTCGATAAAAGTGCGATTGTCTTCCGCCATTACCACTTTGTGATAGGCACCGGCTTCTGTGATCCGCTCAATGTTGCCTTTTTTGAACAATGGGACTGCATACAGATGGCTTTCCAGCGGGGTATCTTTGCGACCAGAGAAGTAGACCAGGCCCTTTTTCTCATCCACGCCCTGAAGCTTTTCGACAATCCAGTCGCCCTGAGTCAGCTGACGAACCAGTTGGCCACTAGTGCGGTACAAATACAGATGCTTATAGCCATCGCGCTCTGAGGCCCAGATAAAGTGCTTTTTGTCTTTTAAAAAGTGCAGATCAAAATGCAGATTGATCCAGGTGTCGCTGGTCTCTGTCAGGGCGACGCGTTGTTGCTTGCTGTCGGCGTTGTAAAATCTCAATTCCAGCTTTTGTTGAGCGCGGTTTTGCCACTGATATGACAAAGTGGTGTCATCTTCCAGCCATTTCGCTCGGGCAATGTAGATGTCTTTTTCTTTACCCAGGTCAATCCAGTTCACTTTCTGATCATTCAGGGTGACTACACCCAGATCGATGCGGACATTATCCGTGCCAGTAAACGGGTAGCGTTGGTTAAACAGTTTGACTTCATCGGCATAAATTTCGTTGCGGATGGCTTCTTGTACCGGACTTTCGTCGATGCGGGTGAAGGCAATTTTGCTTTCATCTCCGGCCCACCAGTAGCCAGTCATACGGCTCATTTCTTCCTGTGCAACGAACTCTGCCATGCCATTTTTAATCACGCCACCACCGTCTTTGCTCAGGCGGATCTCTTTGCCGGTTGCCAGCTCCAGAGCATACAGGTCTTGCTCTCGTATAAAGGACACATAGTTGCCTTTAGGGGAGAAACGGGCATCGGTTTCAAAGGCTTCGGTATCGGTCAGCTTGCGGCTTTTACCTGAGCTGAGCTCATAATAGTAAAGGTCACCATTAAGTGGGAAGAGCAGTGCTTTACCATCTTTAGACCATTTGTATTCGAGGATCCCGCGACCAAAGATACGTTGCCTTTCACGGCGCGCCTTTTCTTCGTCTGACAAGGTTTCAGGGCCAGAGAATAAGGCCTGGGAATCGACCAGCAGACGATTTGTGTCGGCCTTAATATTGTATTCCCATAGATCGTAGCGGTTGTAGTCGTCTACTTTGCCCTGCAGGTAGGTTACCCGGGTACCATCGGGTGAAAACTTAAGGTTAACAGGGGCCTTACCTGCCAATGAGGGGTCATCGAAAATACGTTCCAGCGTCAGCGGCTGGGCCACAGTAAACTGGCTGGTGGCCAGCAAACCGGTGGCAAGCGCGGCATAAGATAGCAAATTGCGCACAGAGTCACCTTTATAATTGTGTAATGTTGGATTGAAAACCCGATGTTAAAGACTGTAAATCCTGATGGCAAACAAATCCGATGGGTGTGGTGGCAGACAAAACGTCGTCGTATCGGGTCGATTTTATGTGGCAAGTTAGTTACAGTGAGCTCATCAATAACGAACTTAAAAAGACCAATGAGTACATTTCAACTGGCGCCGGAACTGGTGCGTGATTGTATTGAACTGACCGACTGGCCATTGTGTAAATTGCTATTACTGAACGACAGTCAGTATCCCTGGTTTATACTGGTGCCACGTGTATCAGGCATGCGTGAGATCATTGATCTCAGTGCTGAGCAGCAACAACTGTTTTGGCAGGAGTCTGCCCAGTTAAGTCACTTAATTAAAGCCGTTTTTAACCCGCACAAATTGAATGTGGCCGCCCTTGGAAACATGGTGCCTCAGCTGCACGTTCATCATATTGCGCGTTTTGAGCATGATGCAGCCTGGCCAAAGCCTGTGTGGGGGTTGTTACCACCCATCCCTTACAGTGACCAGCAAATTGCCGAAATAAAACAGGCGCTGGATATTTAGCGCCTGTTTATCTGCCTAAATGTGGATTGGGATATTATAGTCCCAGTACCGCTTTACCTTGCTTAAACGTCACATCAACCGGAATGTTAGCTGCTGCCAGTTTGTCCAGATCGGCCTGAAGTTCCGCTTTGATGTCGCCATGGGTGGCCAGTAACTGATCGACTTGTTGGTAGTCACCATCACCTTGCAGTGTCAGGATCAGGTTAGACAGCTTTTCCATGGCAGCGCCCATTTTCTCCATATCCACAGCATAAAGGCCATCCGCATTTTTTGAAAATGCGCCTTCCTGTTTGAAGAAATTAAACCGGATCATGTTGGCTTTACCATGGGCGCTGGATGCGCCAAAACGCACAGAGCGGAAAATTCCGGCCATGAAGGTGACATAATAGTCTTCCAGCGTGCCTTCGGTGATCTCGCCTTTTTTCAGCAGTTGTTCAACCATATACAGACCCAGGATATCGGCTTTGCCTTCTTCCAGAGCGCTGGCATGCTCTTGTAGTGACTGACGCACCGTGCCTTTGCCTGTAATGGTATTTTTAATGCCCAGGCCATGCGCTACTTCGTGAAACATGGTGTTGGCAAAAAAGGCATCAAAGGTAATATGTTTACGTTGTGCCGGGACAATCAACTGTTCAGCAATGGGTACCAGGATCTTGTCGAACTTGGCCTGCATCGCATTTTTCAGCTGCAGACGACGCGTGCCCTTTTGGAGCTGAACTTCTTCATCGTTCGGCAAGTTAATGGCAATGGTTTTACTTCCGGCATTAGAGTGGCCGGCATAGTAAATGACGTCATACGCATTGAGGTCGGCATCTGAACCTGGCACTTCTTGCTTGTACTTTTCATCGACTGGTAATCCCTGCTGCAGTTCAGGCAGGAAAGCGGCAAATTTTGCCAGACGTTCACTCCAGGCCATGTCTTTGACAAGGACATAAGATTCGAACGCAGTACGATAACCAAAGAGCTGATCTTCGTAGGTTTCGATGGGACCAATCACAACATCGATGGGGTTATTTTTCATGTCCATCCAGGCGAAGTCAGAGGTTTGGTAACTATTATTTACCAGCGCGTCTGCACGTAAATTTAAGTATTTGGAAAATTGTTTATCCACTGCCAGTTTGCTGGCATCGCGCAATAGCTGAGCTGCCGTGTTTAATTCGTTCTGGTAGGCTTCGGAGTAGGGGACACTATATAGCTGGCCTTGCGCATCTCGTTTTATTAAAGAGTACAAACCTGCTTTGTCTTTTACGTCCGTCTGATTAAGTTCGGATTTACTGATGGAGCCTGGGTAGAACTCAGCGCCGGGTGCTTTGGCGTTAAAGCCACTCAGGAATACTTTGTCACCATTTAGGCGGTCCCAGGGACCATAGTTAATATCAGCGAACTGGCGTACCTTCGGGTCCTGAATATTGGTCAGAAACTCCATTTTATTCATGCCAAATGCTTGTTTCCAAAAAAGATCATCCATGATTTTAGACGCATCAATCAATAACCCCAGCATTTTTTTCTGGTTGTCATTGAGGTGTGACAGGTCGCTATTCAGGGTGACCTGGGTATAGATATCCAGTCGCTCTGGCGACAGGTCTTGTAGCTGATAGCCGCTGTGTGTCGTGCTCTGTTGTGCCTGACTTTCAGTCTTGGGTTGCTGTGGCTCAGAACAGCCGCTGAGTAGCATGCCACAAGCCAGCATGACCGCCGTGGATAAGAGTGCGCGTTTCATCATTTTTCCTTCATTTGGAGTGTTAGTCGGACCTTTACTGCATAGAGGCCGCTCGGAACATAGCAGCCTGCAGGGATCCGTATTATTATTTCGGTGCTATACCTTACATGAATTGACTGCAACTTGCTGCTGTTGCGGCACAAAGTCGCTGAATATTTTATTTTACTCAGCGCGTTGGAATTTTTTGTCTATCACGAATAATTTTTATACTTTTCTTAACTTACTCTTTAAGTTAGACAATACTAATAACATGAACAGCACATTGCCCAGCGCCACAGGCAGTTGCTGCGCTCCAGAGGCCAATAAATTCGAGGATTGAACCAATATGTCTACTGAAAATGCCTTGTTGACGATTCTGATTGATAAAATAAACAATGATACCCTGGTACTACCTACCTTGCCTGAAATTGCTGTAAGGGTCCGGCAGGCTGCGGATGACCCGGAAGTTAATTTGATGCAAATGTCCGAGGTGATTTCTCATGATCCCGCATTGGCGGCACGTATGATTAAAGTGGCCAACAGTGCATTTCTGGGCCGTACTGTAAAAGTTAACACTCTTAATCAGGCCGTCACCCGGATAGGTTTGCGTCAGGTCAAAAATGTCGCCACAGCAATGGCGATGGAGCAGCTGTTTGTTTCGCAAAATAAGCTCATCAAAACGTATATGGATAAAGCTTGGCAGAAGACGCTGAAAGTGGCCTGTCAGGCGATCACCACGATGGACTTTTATCTGCGCATTAACAAACATACCTCGCTCAATAAAGACACCATTACGCTGGCGTCACTGGTATTCAATATCGGGGTACTTCCTATCCTGACTGAAGCTGAAAATCACCCTGAAGTCTTCGCCAATCCGAGCTTTTTAGCGCATGCAATCCAAAAGCTGGGTGGTCGCATAGGGGGGGCAATTATGCGCGAGTGGGGGTTCACGGAAGAGTTTGTTGAAGTCGCTGAAAGCTGGGCTAATCCAAACTATAAACCCGGGCATGTTTGTTATGTGGACTTTATCCGTGTCGGTGCCATTGTTGAAGGGATATTACAAGTGTCTGATAAGGCGGCGGCACTGCATGTCTACGAAGAGAAGGGGGTGCTGGGTTCAGTGGATATGTTTTATGATGATGCCTATCAGGACATGCTGAACGATATTAAAGCGGCATTTTCGTAATTATTAAAACGAAGTGGCTGGGGCATTTAGCCCCGCCTCTCAGACGCTACAGGTCGTCCTGGTCGCCGAGCCCTTGTGACAGCTCTTCCAGCAGCTCTTTGATTTCCTCAGAGACCAGAATAAAGTCTGCATCGAGCTTGACCGCCATGTCCTCTTTAGGAATGTCGGCATTTTGCTCTTTTAGTGTGTCGCTGAAACTCAGGCGCTTGATTGAGCCGTCATTTTGCAGGGTAAACTGCACGCGTTCACGCCAGTCCATACCCAGTTTAGTTACGCGCTTACCGTGTTCCAGGTGCAATTTGATCTCATCGCCGGCCAGGTCATGCTGTTTAAGTTTAACCTGCGCACCATTGTCATCGGCTTCTTGTAATTCGGCATCAGAGCCGATTGCAAACCCTTCAGGGACTTCGAATTTGGTGAGCCAGTCAGTCAGGAACAGATCCAAATCATAATTTGCAAAGGCTGGGACGATAGGCAAAGTGCCGAGGGATTTTCTCAGTAATGCGGTCAGTTCTTCCGCTTTATTGAAGCTGGCACTGTTGACGATTAACCAGCCATTTTTCTGGTCGATAAAAGCAAATTGCAGGCTGGACTTTTTGAATGCCTGAGGCAACAAGGTTGCAGTGATATTTTCTTTAATTTCGTCTTTTTCTTTTTTCTTAACCGGACGATTCTCTTCTTGCTCGATCGATTCGATCTTTTCTGCAACCATTTCATTGATCACAGAGGCAGGCAGGACTTTTTCTTCCCGCTTGGCACAAACCAGAATACAGTGCTGAGAAAAGTGGCTCAGGGTCTGGCCATGTTTGCCAAGGGCTTTGGTCCAGCCAAAGGTGCTCATGTCCTGGCTACCGCACGGACGAAATACGTCGTGCTCCAGTGCTGCTTCAAAGTCTTCCTGGGCGTAGGAGACGTCTTGTTTAAAACGGTAACAGATAAGATTGCTAAACCACATAGAACAGGTTCCGAAGAGTAAAATCGACCCGCATCATAGCAAATCGACATACCCTCGGGCAAAGGCTCAGCGCAGATATTTCGCCTTGTTGATACAGGCGTTCATTAACTGAACATAGCAATGTTCTTCTG
The DNA here is from genome assembly GCF_005886805.2 of Pseudoalteromonas rubra. Classification (NCBI taxonomy): domain Bacteria; kingdom Pseudomonadati; phylum Pseudomonadota; class Gammaproteobacteria; order Alteromonadales; family Pseudoalteromonadaceae; genus Pseudoalteromonas; species Pseudoalteromonas rubra. Next base: position 3,411,399 of record NZ_CP045429.1, on the reverse strand, counting down.
TAGTTCTTTAGGGAACCTGATGTAATAAGTTAGTCCTCTGCCTTCTTCTGAATTGACTTCAATGTCGCCATTCAGGGTCTGCTTAACCAGGTTAAAAGTAATGTGTGTGCCCAGGCCGCTGCCGCCTTGCTCACGCTTGGTAGTAAAGAATGGGTCAAACAGTTTTTCAAGCTGCGCTTTGCTAACGCCTTTGCCGTTATCTTTGTAGACGATAAAGACGTCGTTGTTTTCTTCTCGGATCTCTATGTCTATGGTGCCCTGCGCAACACCTTCAAAGCCATGGATCAGGGAATTCATAATCAGATTAGTGAAAATCTGGCTGATGGCTCCTGCGGGCAGATGCAGGGTTAATTCTTCCGGGCAATCTACGTTGACAATGTGCGCTGTCTTTTTGAGTTTGGGGTGTAAAGAGCGGATAACTTCGCCCAGGTATTGTTTAAAGTTAATGGTGCGTACCGCTTCACTGGCCTGATCAACCGCAATTTGTTTAAAGCTGGCGACCAGTTCTGACGCCCGATCCAGGTTGGTGGTCAGTAAGCTGGTACTTTGTTTCGCCTCGTTGATAAATTCTTCCAGCGCCTTGGGTGAAAGAGTTTTATCTCGATACGCGGTTTCCAGTCTTTGCAGGCGCTCTTCCAGGAATGAGGTTGCCGTAACGCCGATGCCGACAGGGGTATTGATATCGTGGGTGATCCCCGCTACCAGGCCACCCAATGCAGCCATTTTTTCAGAGCCAACCAGACGTTCTTGAGCCATGTTGAGTTCATCAACATACTTTTCCAGCTCCTTCTGCTTGGTCAGCAGCTCTTCTTCGGTTTGGCGTCTGAGATCGATCTCTTCTGTCAGCGTCAGTTTTTGCTTTTCCAGCTCATATTTTTGTTGTTGCAGGTCCATCATAGCCTGTGACAGGTTAGATGTTTTACGCGCGACCTCTTGTTCTAACTGGATGTTGTGCTGGTCGAGTTTTTCATTACTTATTAACAGCTCTTTTTGCGCCTGGTCGAGTTTTTTTCGATAGTCGGCGATGCGATCAATGAGTTTGTTGAAGGCCTCTTCCATCACTTTGAGCTCGTTGCGCTCTGTGGTATCAATGTCTATTTTATGACCATCGACATTGTCGATTTCAAAATCGTCAATTTGTTCGGTTAGATCGGTGAGTGGTTCGGTGAGTAATTTTCTGAAAGCGAGCAAGAACAAGATAATCAAAAATGTGGTTTTGACCATCGCATTACCAATCAGAAAGTAAATAGAGATCATGATACGACTGAATACCACTTCCCGGCTTGAAAACAGCGTTACATCGCCCACTTGCGTGGCTCTGCCGGAAAACTCGAAGATCAAAGGAAAGGTATAGCCAAATAGACCTGACGGCGTATCTTCAATGAGCGCCTCCTCTTGTACGAGTTGTTGGCTGTAAAGCTCATGAATATTGAGCGACCGACCCAGCTGAGAAATGATCTCGCCGCTGTCGTCACGTACTATGATCCCTTCAATCATAGGGATGGCTAACAAGCCCTCAGCGGTAGTGACGGTTTGTTTGGTGTTGAGCTCCCAGATAGCGCGAGTCAGGCTGCGACTGAAGGTTTTTTGCAGCATAGTTAACTCATTGCGAATATAGTCTTTAGTGTTGACATATTCGGCCACCACTTGTCCGCAAGTCACGACAAAGGTGAGCAAAAAGTAAACCGACAAGACGTTTGTGAGCAGCTTCTTAGACAGACTTTTTTGCAGCATGAAGTGTTCTTTGCTCCTAACAACGAGTTTCTGCGCGCTTAATACACTTAAAGTTAGCCAATAAAGTGCTAAAAATAAATATTAATCTCAATCTGATATCGCAAGGAATTTGTTCCTTGGGCACTTACTGGATGGATATTATTGTGTTATAAGTTTAACCACAACAATAACCTTTATCCCAAAACAGAACAATAAAGATTATTTGACAATTCACTCTATGAGCTACTCTGTATTAGTCTGTGACGATTCAGTCGTTGCCCGCAAACAAGTCATCCGTTGTCTTAACGGGATCATTGACGCTGATATATGCCAAGCCAGTAACGGACACGAAGCGCTGGAGGTGCTGGCTGAACGACATATTGATTTATTGTGTCTCGATCTGACTATGCCCGTTTTGGATGGTATCGGGGTGCTCGAAGCGATCAAGCGCCAGGTGATTGAAACTTATGTCGTGGTTATTTCGGCCGACATTCAGGACGAAATGAAGACACGAGTTGCTAAACTGGGGGCGCTTGAATTTCTGGAAAAACCGGTGAAGCCAGAATCCCTGCAGGCAACGCTCAGTAAGTTCGGGATCCGATAATAATCGGGTTAATGGTAAACGACCACTTCTTCCACTCACCTCAGTTTATATTGCTTTGTTCATCAGTTAATTCATTAATTTGACATAAACTTTGCGCGCTGCTGTACACAACTTGAGTTTTTTGCATAGCTTTTTGCAGTGCGAATTAAATTTTTGTGCTTGACAGTTTATTGATTGTTCAGGCAGTCTAAAGTCTATGAACAAGATTATTAACACCACGACCATTATTACCACCACCATCCTAACGGGATAGTGGCATAGGTCGGTGCGTATTCGAAAAGGCCTGTGCTCACTGCGAGCACAGGCCTTTTTTGTTTTTGGAATGAGGAAAATAAACATGCAAGTATTGAAGTTTGGAGGATCATCGCTGGCCGATTACGACTGCCTGCAACGAGTTCGTGAGCTTATCTTGACACAGGGTAACCACGAAGCCTTAGTGGTGTTGTCTGCACCAGGGGGCGTCACAGATAAACTGGTTGAGTTATGCGACCTGGCGCGTCAGGGGCAAAGTTTTAGTGATCAATGGCAAGCGCTCACAGCGCGTTTGAATGGGCTTAAAGTACAGGTTGAAGCTGAATTTGGTGACGTGACACATTGGCCCGATTTTACCGTGCTGGCAGACAAACTGGCGGGCGTAAAACTCCTTAAGCAATGCCCGGATGCGGTGCAAGCTTATGTGATCAGTTTTGGTGAGCGTGTGAGTGTGGCGCTGATGGTGGCGATGCTAACTAAGCACAAAGCCCATTACCTTGATGCCACTGCCTGTATCGCGACAAATGACGCTTATCTGGATGCTGAAGCTTTGCTGGACGACAGCCGCGAGCGCTTTGCGGCGCAATTACAGGCTCAACCGGCACAGTTTTACATCATGCCTGGCTTTACAGGCAGTAATAGTGCTGGTGAATTGACGACCCTCGGTCGTAATGGATCGGATTATTCTGCTGCCATTGCTGCGGCGTGCATTCAGGCTAATGTCTGTCAGATCTGGACCGATGTTGATGGTGTATACAGTGCTGATCCCCGACTGATTAAAAAGGCCACCAAAGTGAATCGCTTATCCTATAAGGAGGCGATGGAGCTGTCGTATTTTGGTGCCAAAGTCTTGCATCCTAAAACCATTTTGCCTTGTGCCAAAGCAGGTGTGCCATGTGAAATCAAAAATACCCATGCGCCTGAGTTACCTGGATCTGTGATTGCGGCACAAGGTGGGGGAGACGAGCCAGTTAAAGCGCTATCCAGCCTTGACAAGCTGGCGATGCTAACGGTTTCCGGACCTGGTATGAAAGGCAAGGTTGGCATGGCGGCCAGAGTCTTCTCGGCGCTGGCCAAGGACAATGTATCGATTGTTCTGATCACCCAGTCATCTTGTGAGTTCAGTATTAGCTTCTGTGTTCATGAACAGGATTTGTCACTGGCATTGCAGGCACTGCAAACTGCTTTCGAACTGGAGATGCAAGCCCACCTGATCGAGCCAATCCAGGTACGTCGTTCGCTGGCGATTGTCACCCTGGTGGGTGATAACATGAAATCTCACAAAGGCTTAGCCGCTAAGTTTTTTGCCTCTTTGGCGCAGGCACAGGTTAATATTGTGGCGATTGCTCAGGATTCTACCGAAAGTGCCATTTCTGCCGTGATCCAGGGCGAGCTGTGTCAGGATGCAGTCAAGGTTTGCCATGAAAACTTTTTCACCCATATTCCTTCAATTGACGTGTTCTTGCTTGGCTGTGGCTTAGTGGGGGCTGAGTTGATCGCGCAGTTACAGCGCCAGCAAAGCTGGCTGGCGGAGCGTAATATCAAGCTCAACCTCTATGGGGTAGCGAATTCAAAACGCTGTTATCTGAATGAACAAGGGGTGCCTTTTGAGCACTGGCAGCAGGTGCTGGCCGATGCGCAGCAGGGCTTTGAGCTGTCAGAACTTGAGTCGTTTGTGCGCCGGAATCACCTAATCAATCCGGTGATTGTCGATTGCAGCTCGTCTCAACATCTGGCTGATAAGTATCATGACTTCCTCGCTGCCGGCTTCCATGTTGTTGCCGCCAATAAAAAAGCCAATACCAGTGACTATGACTATTACCAGGCGCTAAAACAGGTTGCGCAACAAAAGGGCCGACGCTTTTTATACGAAACCAATGTGGGTGCTGGGCTGCCTGTGCTCGATAACCTCCAGTTGTTATTTGGTGCAGGTGATGAGCTGTTGTCCTTCAGTGGCATTTTATCGGGTTCGTTGTCTTATATCTTTGGCGAGCTGGAAGATGGCCTGAGTCTGTCCGAAGCCACTGCGAAAGCAAAACAAAGCGGATTTACAGAGCCGGATCCGCGTGATGATCTGTCAGGCACGGATGTGGCGCGCAAGCTACTTATTATTGCCCGTGAGTCCGGGTTGGCACTGGAGCTGGCTGATATCGAAGTTGAGCCAGTTGTGCCAGCTGACTTTGCTGCGGGTAGCTCAGTGGATGAATTTATGGCGCAGCTGCATCAGCAAGATGGGGCATTTGCAGATCGCATTCAAAGCGCGGCGAGCGAAGGCAAAGTACTGCGCTATGTGGGGAGTATTCAAGGTGGCCGCTGTCGGGTGGGTATTGAGGCGGTAGAGCGTTCACATGCGTTGTCGGATATCCGAGATGGTGAAAATGCGCTTGCCATATTAAGCCAGTATTATCAGCCCAAACCATTTGTGATCCGTGGTTATGGTGCCGGAGCGGAAGTAACCGCGGCCGGGGTATTTGCTGATATCTTGAAAACTCTGACGCGCTAGGAGTGGTTATGAAACGATTTTATGCACCCGCATCCATCGGCAATTTTTGTGTCGGTTTTGATTCACTGGGCGCAGCGATAGCCCCGCTTGATGGCACTTTGCTGGGTGATGTAGTGAGTGCTGAGGCAGCCGAACAGGACAGTTTTGAATGTATTGGTCCTTATGCGGATAAATTACCGTCGGGAGCTGAGGAAAATCTGGCTTATCAATGTCTGGTCCATTTCAGGGAGCATGTCGCTGCGACCATGCCCGGGGTGAAACTAACGCTGGAGAAACGTCTGCCAATTGGCTCGGGGCTTGGGTCCAGTGCCTGTTCAGTGGTCGCGACGTTCGCAGCGCTGGATGCCTTTGCACAGACTCAGTTGTCTCAGACGCAGATGATTGAGCTGATGGCTGACTTTGAAGGAAAAGTCAGTGGCGCACGCCACTATGACAATATCACGCCTTGCTATTTAGGCGGGTTGCAGCTGACAGCCGAGTTAATACCGGACAGGGCACTGAGTTTACCGAGTGATGACAATTGGCGACTGGTTGTAGCTTACCCTGGCTTTGCACTAAATACGGCGGCGGCCAGAGCGGTATTGCCGCAACAGCTGGCGACACACGATGCAGTCGAATTTGCGCAGCGATTAAGTGCCTTTACATTGCTCATGTCGCAGCATCAGTTTGATAAAGCTGTGACCTTGATGCGTGATGAGATTGCCGAGCCATCCAGAGCACCTTTGATCAAAGGGTTTGCAGAAGCCAAACAAAGCTTGCCTGAATTAGGTGCTCTGATGGTCAGTATTTCTGGCGCCGGGCCAACCTTGTTGGCATTGTGCGACAACGATCAGGATGCACAGCGATGCCAACTATGGCTACAACAACACTATTTAAATGAACATGGCTTCAGCCACATATGCCGATTAGACCTACAGGGCACAAGAGAAATAAAGGAAGGAGAGTAGAATGAAACTGGTGAACTTAAAAGATGATACTCAGACAGTATCCTTTATTGAAGCGGTTAAAACAGGTCTTGGCCGTAATCAGGGGGTGTTTTTCCCAGCTGAGCTTGTGCCACTGACTGACGTTGATGCTTTGCTGGCGCAACCGTTTGCACAGCGCAGTGCCGCGATTCTGAAACATCTCATTGGAGATGAGCTACCGCTCGATTCTTTGCAGAGCATGTGCGAGCAGGCATTTGATTTTCCTGCCCAATTAGTACAAGTTGAAGAAAATAAATATTGCCTGGAGCTCTTTCATGGGCCAACGCTTGCCTTTAAAGACTTCGGTGGCCGATTTATGGCGCAATGTATTGGTGCGTTTAGTCAGGGTGAGCGGGTGACCATATTGACCGCAACCAGTGGCGACACCGGCGCTGCGGTCGCACATGCATTTTATCAAATGCCAGGCGTTGATGTGGTGATCTTGTATCCGCAGGGTAAAATTTCGCTGGCGCAACAAAAGCTGTTTACCACACTGGGAGAAAATATTCACTGTTACGCCGTCGAGGGCAGCTTTGATGACTGTCAGGCACTGGTAAAACAGGCTTTCCTGGATGATGAGGTTAAGCAAACTCTGGGATTGAATTCAGCCAACTCAATCAACATCAGTCGCCTTCTGGCCCAGGTGTGTTACTACTTCGAGGCCTTTGCCCAGCTTACCGTCGCGGAGCGTGAGCAGGTTCATGTCTCCGTACCGAGCGGTAATTTCGGCAATGTGTGTGCGGCTATGATAGCTGCGGCGCTGGGGCTGCCAGTTAAACGCCTCAGTGCAACCACCAATCAGAACGACACTGTGCCCCGTTATCTGGATTCTGGGCAGTGGCAACCTAATGCGACTTTGGAGTCTATTTCTAACGCAATGGATGTGAGTAAACCTAATAACTGGCCTCGCGTGGAATCTATGTTGGATAGTGGGTACTTTCCTAAGTATGAGTTTTATTCACGTTCAGTATCGGAAGAGCGAACGCAGGAAGTCATGCGTCAGGTTGCAAAAGGAGGTTATGTGACAGAACCACATACCGCCATTGCCTATGAAGGGCTCCTATTGGATGGGCAGCCTGAGGAAACCGGTATTTTTCTGGCGACGGCGCATCCTGCTAAGTTCAGAGAAACTGTGGAAGCTGTGCTGGAACAGGCAATTGAGATGCCTGAGGCACTAGCAAGTGCGCTGGAAAAGCCATGTCTGGCTGAGCCTTTGTCAGCGGATTATGATGCACTTAAACAGGCTGTGTTAACGCGTTTAGTGGGTTAAAAGGCGGTTTATTGCTTTGCTGGTGGCGTAGTGAGTCGCCAGTAAAGCGTATTTAGTAGATTTCAATTTGAAATATAAATGCACTTTCCCATAAAAAATATAAATGTTTAAATAAAAAAATATCATCCCCCAAACACTGTGAAATAAATTCAATCCTTGATTAAATAGGCTCACACCGATTTCATAGGCAAATGGCCGCAATTTGCGTACAATCAAGCCTTCAAAAACCAATCTTACGTGTACCTAGGAGACACCATGTTAGAACGTAACATGAATATTGCAGATTTTGACCCAGAACTATTTCAAGCGATCCAGTCGGAAACCACCCGCCAGGAAGAGCACATTGAGCTTATCGCTTCTGAAAACTACTGTAGCCCGCGCGTACTAGAGGCTCAGGGGTCGCAGTTAACTAACAAATATGCTGAAGGTTATCCGGGTAAGCGTTACTACGGTGGCTGCGAGCACGTCGACGTGGTTGAGCAGCTGGCGATTGACCGTGCTTGTGAATTGTTTGGCTGTGATTACGCAAACGTTCAGCCTCACGCGGGTTCTCAGGCTAACGCTGCGGTATTCCAGGCGCTGCTTCAGCCGCATGACACTGTGTTGGGTATGAGCCTGGCGCATGGTGGTCACCTGACGCATGGTTCACACGTGAACTTTTCTGGTAAAACCTACAATGCAATTCAGTATGGTATGAATGAAGAAACGGGTGAAATTGACTACGCACAGGTTGAAGCGCTGGCATTAGAGCACAAGCCAAAAATGATCATCGGCGGTTTCTCTGCTTACTCAGGGATTGTTGACTGGGCTAAATTCCGTGAGATTGCTGACAAAGTCGGTGCTTACCTGTTGGTTGATATGGCACACGTTGCAGGTCTGGTTGCTGCGGGTATCTACCCAAGCCCAATCCCACACGCACACGTTGTGACAACAACTACACACAAAACATTGGCTGGTCCTCGCGGCGGTTTGATCTTGTCTGCATGTGGTGATGCGGATATCTACAAAAAACTGAACAGTGCGGTTTTCCCCGGTGGTCAGGGTGGTCCTTTGTGTCACGTGATCGCTGCTAAAGCGGTTGCATTCAAAGAAGCGTTGCAAGGCGAGTTCAAAGCTTACCAGACACAAGTGGTTAAAAATGCGCAAGCGATGGTCGCAGTACTTCAGGAGCGTGGTTATAAAGTGGTCTCTGGTAAGACAGACAACCACCTGTTCCTGCTTGATCTGATCGACAAAGACATCACAGGTAAAGATGCTGACGCTGCGCTAGGTCGTGCCAACATCACCGTGAACAAGAACTCTGTACCAAACGATCCGCGTTCTCCGTTTGTGACTTCTGGTCTGCGTATTGGTTCACCAGCTATTACACGCCGTGGCTTTAAAGAAGCTGAAGCGGGCGAGCTGGCAGGCTGGATCTGTGATGTGCTTGATAACATCGAAGATGATGCGGTACAGGCACAAGTAAAAGAAAAGGTTAAAGCAATCTGCGCTAAGCTACCTGTTTACGCGTAAAGCTGAGATACCACCTAAATAGATAAGAAAAGGCTGCCTTAAGTGCGGCCTTTTTTATGTGCATCGAATGCTACTATCTTGATATACTGGCAGCAATTGGCTCAAAGTGTGATCTGAAATCAATGAAGCAGTTTGGGTTTTTATCTGTTTTTCATAGTGAGCTTTTATGCACTGTCCATTTTGTACGGCAAAAGAAACCAAAGTGATTGATTCACGATTAGTTGGCTCGGGCCATCAGGTCCGCAGGCGACGCGAGTGTATTTTGTGTCATGAGCGCTTTACCACCTTTGAAGGTGCAGAGCTGGTTATGCCCAGGGTCATCAAGCAAGATGGCTCCAGAGAGCCATTTAACGAAGACAAGTTACAAAATGGTTTGCATCGCGCGCTGGAGAAGCGCCCGGTGAGCACCGAGCAGATTGAAGAAGTGGTTCACCAGATCAAGTCTCAGTTACGGGCGACTGGCGAGCGGGAGGTGCCCAGTCAGCTGGTTGGTGAGTGTATTATGGAAGCATTGAAAAAACTCGACAAAGTCGCTTACGTGCGGTTTGCTTCGGTGTATCGTTGCTTTGAAGATGTGAAAGAGTTTGGCGAAGAAATTGCCCGACTGGGGGATGAATGAGTTTTACACAGGCCGATCATACCTATATGGCACGCGCCATTGAATTGGCTCAACAAGGTCGTTTTACCACCACACCCAACCCGAATGTAGGCTGCGTGATCGTTAATAATGGTGAGATTGTCGGTGAAGGGTTTCATTTGCGAGCCGGAGAGCCACATGCAGAAGTACACGCTCTGCGTGAAGCGAAAGCGCGAGCTCGGGGTGCAACAGCCTATGTGACACTTGAGCCCTGCAGCCATTACGGCCGCACTCCTCCGTGTGCAAAAGGTCTGATCGAAGCCGGAGTGAGCAAAGTCATTGCAGCCATGGTTGATCCTAACCCTGAAGTGGCTGGGCGGGGATTGGCGATGCTTAATGAGGCCGGGATAGAAACAGCCTCTGGGCTGCTGGAGCAACAGGCCCGAGCACTGAATAAGGGGTTTTTAAAGCGCATGGAATACGGCTTGCCTTTTGTTGTCTGTAAGTTAGCAGCAAGCCTGGACGGTAAAACGGCACTGGGTAATGGTGAAAGCAAATGGATCACCGGGGAAGCGGCACGACGAGATGTTCAGCTTGGCCGGGCACAAAGTTGTGCGATCTTAACTGGCGCTGACACCGTGCTGGTCGACGATGCCCGGCTTAATGTGCGCGCACAGGAGCTGGCAGACATTGAGCGCCCTGTTGAACAATGGCGGCAACCGGTTCGGGTGATTATTGACTCGCAAAATCGTCTGCACCCTGAGTTAGCTTTGTTTAAAACCCCGTCTCCTGTCGTTATTTTACGTTCAGACCTTGATAATCAACACAACTGGCCACATTTCGTAGAGCAAATTAAAATTAATAGCCATGCTGGTAAAATTGACTTGCATGCAGCGCTGAGCATGTTAGCTGAGCGTAATATCAATCAAGTCTGGCTGGAAGCCGGTGCAACACTGGCGGGTGCCATGCATCAACAAAGTTTGATTGATGAATATCTGATTTATCTGGCACCTAAGATCATCGGCACCCATGGTAAAGACTTGTTCAACAGTGCGCCGTTGGCGTCGATGAGTGAGATCACCGAACTACATATTGCAGAGGTCGTGTCGATAGGGACGGACATTCGCGTCACGGCACACAAACAACAAGGTAAGTAAGACATTATGTTTACAGGCATCATTGAAGCAACGGGCACATTGACAGAGCTAACGCTTAAACAGGGTGATCTCAGCGTGCGAGTTACCAGCACAACACTGGATATGAATGATGTGCAACTTGGCGACAGCATTGCCACCAACGGAGTGTGCCTGACCGTTGTTGAGAAGTTTGCTGACGGTTTTCGTGCCGACGTTTCAAATGAAACGCTGAAGTTAACCCGTTTCGGTGAATATCGGGTTGGACAAAAAGTGAATCTGGAAAAAGCCCTGCAACCGATCTCACGTCTTGGTGGTCATTTGGTATCTGGTCACGTCGACGGCATTGCTGAGGTGGTCGCCGTGCAGCCTAATGCACGCGCCACAGATTACTGGCTCAAAGCGCCAGCACAATTAATGAAATACATCCCCTATAAAGGCTCCGTGGCCATTGATGGCATAAGCCTGACGGTAAATGACCTGGATGGTGATAAATTCAAGTTGACGATAGTGCCACATACCGCACAGGAAACCACCATTGTCGACTTTAAGGTGGGAACCTTACTCAACCTGGAAGTGGATCAGATAGCACGTTATCTGGAAAGGTTGATCCAGGGTGAACCGGTTGCCACGCAGCAATCAACTCTCACATCTAGCTTGCTCGCCAAAGCTGGGTTTATTAAATAACTTGCCAATTACGACTTACTAACGGAAAGATTATGAGCTTAAACAGCGCACAAGAAATCATCGACGACATCAAAGCCGGTAAGATGGTCATTCTGATGGATGACGAAGACCGGGAAAATGAAGGCGATCTGATCATTGCGGCAGAGCATATTACGCCAGAAGCAATTAACTTTATGGCGACTTATGGCCGTGGCCTGATCTGTCTGACAATGACGCAGGAACGTTGCCAGCAGCTTGATTTACCGCTGATGGTTAAAAATAACGGCGCTCAGTTTTCAACCAACTTCACCATGTCGATAGAAGCTGCAAAAGGGGTGACAACCGGTATTTCAGCGGCCGATCGTGCCCGTACTGTGCAGGCGGCAGTAGCCAAAGGTGCGGTGCCTGAAGACATTGTGCAGCCAGGTCATATCTTTCCAATTATGGCACAGCCCGGTGGCGTTCTGACTCGCGCCGGTCACACTGAAGCGGGGTGCGATTTAGCCCGCTTAGCCGGTCTTGAAGCGTCTTCTGTGATTGTTGAGATCCTCAACCCGGATGGCACCATGGCGAGACGCCCTGAGCTGGAAGTCTTTGCGAAAGAGCATGACATTAAAATTGGCACCATTGCCGATTTAATCGAATATCGTAACCTTAATGAGACCACGATTGAAAAAGTCGCGCAGTGTAAATTACCGACTGAATTCGGTGAGTTTGACCTGGTTACTTACAAAGACACCATAGATAACCAGTTGCACTATGCATTACTCAAGGGCGAAGTCAGTGCGGATGAGGCAACATTAGTTCGGGTTCATTTACAGAGTACATTCAATGATACATTGCTTTCCGATCGCAGTGCCGATCGCAGCTGGACCTTGCATGGGGCAATGAAATACATCGCCGACAATGAAGGTGTGTTGGTTATTCTGGGCAAACAAGAGAAAACCGAAGATCTGGAACAGCTGGTCAAGGCCTTTGCAGCAGAAGATGCCGGAGAGAAGCCGAACTATCGCAAATTCCAGGGCACTTCCAGAACCGTCGGTGTAGGTTCACAAATCCTCGCTGATCTGGGGATCAGCAAAATGCGCCTGATGAGCTTACCGAAAAAATATCACGCCCTGTCAGGTTTCCACTTAGAAGTCGTCGATTACGTCGAACCTCAATAATTTACGAATAACAGCACGAGCGCCTGTTGGGGATTTCCCTGTAGGCGTTTCGTCTTTTTCTATGCTATTATGCGCCTCAATTTGGCAATTGCTTATACTAGATTAGGAATCATCTAATGAAAATCATCGAAGGTAATAAATACGCACCAGGCAAGAAATTTGCCATTGTCATCTCTCGTTTTAACGACTTTATCGGCAGCAGCTTGTTAGAAGGCGCGGTTGATGAGTTAAAGCGCACAGGTGGCGTAAAGGATGAAGACATCACAGTTGTGTATGTACCGGGTGCGGTAGAATTACCTTTAGCGGCAAAACGTGTTGCAATGAAGAAAGAACACGATGCCATCATTGCATTAGGTGTCATCATCCGTGGTGGTACGCCTCATTTCGACTTGGTTGCAAATGAGTCTAACAAAGGCCTGGCGAGCGTGTCTCTGGACTACGATATCCCGGTTGCCTTTGGTGTGTTAACCACCGAAAGTATTGAGCAGGCCATCGAACGTGCGGGAACCAAAATGGGCAATAAGGGTGGCGAAGCCGCGCTTGGTGCACTAGAAATGGTGAACGTGCTAGAGCAAATTTAAGAGGAATCTCAGTGAAACCAGCAGCTAGACGTAAGGCGCGTGTCCTTGCCCTTCAGGCAGTATATTCTTGGCAGCTAAGTGGCAACCCCATTGCTGATATCGAGCAGCAGATGCTGATCGAAAATGACGTTTCAAAGGTTGATGTAGAGTACTTCAAGGATCTGGCTCGTGGTGTTGCAGTGAACTGCAAGCAGCTAGATGAATTGATGACGCCGCATTTATCTCGTCCATTTGATGACCTGGATATGGTTGAAAAAGCCGTATTACGCGTCAGCATTTACGAGTTAAAGTTCCGCGAAGACGTCCCTTACAAAGTCGCCATTAACGAAGGGATTGAGCTGGCGAAAATGTTTGGTGCCGAAGACAGTCACAAATTTGTCAACGGCGTACTGGACAAAGCGGTTAAGATAATCCGCAAGTAATCTAGACCGTGAGGAGAGCCGGCATAGGCCGGCTTTTTTATTGTATGAAGGAATTTGAATTAATCAATCATTACTTCAAGGGGCGTGGTATTGCGCGTCGTGATGTAAAGGTTGGCATTGGTGATGATTGTGCCATAGTGACGGTTCCTGAAAAGCACCAACTTGCCATAACGACAGACACCTTGGTTGCCGGTGTTCATTTTTTCGAAGACATTCCACCCAGAGCCCTTGGTCATCGTGCATTGGCCGTTAACCTCAGTGATTTGGCTGCTATGGGCGCTGAGCCAACCTGGATCTCCATTGGGCTGACCTTACCCGAGGTTGATATGGACTGGCTGGAAGCGTTTACCGAAGGGATGCATGAAATTGCTGAATACTATAATGTTCAGCTGATTGGCGGTGATACGACACAGGGTCCGCTGACCATCACCATTTGTGCCAAGGGGATTATTCCTAATGATAAAGCACTGACACGCTCTGGTGCTAAAGTGGGTGACTGGATCTACGTGACCGGCGAGCTAGGTGATGCTGCGCTGGCTATCGAAGCACGTAAGCGGCAGCTGGTACTTGAGGATAAGCAAGTAAAGCGGCTTGAAGAAAAGTTGCATTTCCCGACTCCCAGAGTGGCGGCAGGGCAGGTTTTACGTGGCATGGCAACAGCCTGTATTGATATTTCAGATGGCTTACTGGCTGACTTACAGCACATCCTGAATAAGTCCGCAGTCGGGGCCATCATTAATATCGAAGATGTGCCTGTTTCACCAATTATGCAACAATTGCAACCTGAATCTTTGCGTCATGAGCTAAGTCTGGCTTATGGCGATGACTATGAGTTGTTATTTACCGTCAACGACAGCAATAAAGGGGCTGTCGAAGCACGACTGCGCCAGTATGGCGTTGAGCCTGTGTGTATCGGTCAGGTCACGGCTTCAGCGGGTAAGCTTGAGTTGTTCAATGCGGGCGAAAAGTGCCCCTTGCCGCGCAGTGGTTATCAACATTTTTAATGAGGAGCAGGTTTGAATAAGCCGTTATCATTCAACCTCAAACGCCCGCACCACTTTTTAGCTTTGGGGTTCGGTTTAGGACTGGCGCCCAAAGCGCCGGGTACTTTTGGTACCCTGGCAGCATTGCCATTTATTTTGCTGACAATGGGACAGCCCTTGTGGTTACAAGTGGCCCTGGCGGTCGTCATTAGCCTGGCTGGTTTTTGGATTTGTGGTAAAACCGCTCGGGATGTCGGGGTACATGACCATCCAGCCATTGTATGGGATGAAGTTGCCGGGTTTTATATTACCATGGTGGGTGCTGCAATCAGCTGGCAGTCTCTGTTGGTTGGCTTCTTGCTGTTTCGCTTTTTTGATATCGCAAAGCCTGGTCCCATCAGATTATTAGATAGAAAACTTCATGGTGGTCTTGGGATCATGGCGGATGACCTGCTTGCCGGGATATTTTCATTGATTTGTCTGCAAGCTTTGTTTAAAACAGGGGTCCTGGGCGGCTAATTTTTTACGGGTACGAAGAGGGAGCCTATGCGATTTATACTTCTACTGTTGCTGTGTATATTTACCACCGGCGTGAATGCGGCAATTAATGATTATGTTGTTAAACAGTGGAGTATGCAAAACGGGCTGCCGTCGCAAAGTATCAAAAGTGTTGTACAGGATCAGCAGGGTTATATCTGGCTAGGGACACAGTTCGGCTTAAGTCGCTTTGATGGCTTGCAGTTTAGCAATTATACGACCCAAAACAGCACGTTTCTCGACAGCAATGCGGTCAATAAGATTTTCGTAGACCGATTTGGCATGTTGTGGATAGGTACCCGCCGGGGTGTGACCCGTTTAAATCCACAGACGCTGGTCGCAGAGCGTTTTGACGTTCAGGGTGAAGTCAGAGATATTCTCGAAGACCACAATGGCAATATCTGGGTCGCGGCAAATGGCTTATATTACGTGTCGGCCAAACGCCTTACTCTGGCCGAAAATAACCTCGATAGTAAAAAACTCTCCCTGACGCATATCAGCCAAATCGTTGGCTCTGTAACCAAAATGACCTCTTCGCCGCAAGGGATTTGGCTGATCAATGAGCGCCATTTACTGCGGATCAGCGAATCGCAATCTATGGGTTCCAATGATATGCGACTGGAACTGTCGAGCAAAGTTTCATTACCCCGACAGTTAGCGCAGACCAATATCCATGACCTTGCCTGGATAGACGGTAAGCTTTTCCTGGCTTCTCAGTTGGGAGCATACTTTCTTGATTTCGATGAAGTGTTGCGGCGCTACGATGAGATTGGCAATAACGCGACCTATAAGTTTTTAAGCGATCAGCAAGGCGGTATGTGGGTTTCCACATACGGACGGCTGTTGTACAAAGAAAGTGGTGGTCAGTGGCAATATGTTGAGCTGGCACAGCTGGATCAGGGGATCTGGTTTACAGATATCTTCATCGACAACGACTCAAATGTGTGGATGGCCAGTATCAATGAAGGCTTGTGGTTGGCGCATGCTGGCAGAGTAGAGCGTTTCGCCGTTGGGACGCAGCGCGAGCAGGCCGTTTCTGCTATTACGCAAGACCTGCAGGGAAATGTTTGGGTTGCAACCCGTGAAGGTGTCGGTCGGTTGGATGGCAACGATAACTTTGAGCCGGTGATCAGTGCAGAGCAGCTCAAAGGGGTTGAGATCCATGATATGGAGTTTATTGGCGAACGTTTGTTTCTTGGCACCGGTCGTGGTGTGGTTATTTATGAAGATGATAAATTACTGGCTATCCCTAATCGAGAATTTCGTCAGACTCAGGTCTTTACACTGACCCCCTCCAATCAAGGTGGATTATGGCTAGGCACCGGGCGTGGTCTATATCGGCTCGATTACAGTGGACTGACACCCTTCACTTATAATGCCTTTCTTGGTAGCCAGTTTATTACCTATGTCGTCGACTTCCCTCGCTTTGGTTTTATTGGCACCGACAAAGGGGCTTATAAATATAATGAACGTGGCATCGAGAAGATAGGCGGACAGACGTCCCTTGAGTCTGCTTATGTCACCAGCATTTTACACATAGAAGGCAGCGCCACTCTGTTGGGGACCTTTTATGATGGCCTTTATTATAGAAGCCAGGATGGAGACTGGCATCAGCTGGATGCTTCTCACGGACTACCTTATGGCCCGATTCTGTCATTGCATTTCGATAAAACCCAGGAGCTCGTTTGGGTGAGTACCATGAAAGGGGTGTATCGGATGCCGGTGGCACAGTTTAGTGAAGCTGTGCAGAACCTGCAGGTTGAACAGGTGATCAACCCCTTTGACAGGCAACTGGATGGGGTGCCGAGCCAATGTTGTACCGGGCTTGGGCATGATGCTGTGGTTGAGCAGGATGATTATCTTCTCTATCCCAGCCTGCAAGGCATAGTGCGGATCCCGAAAAAGGTGCAATTGTTTAGTGCTGCTGAATTGGCACCCAAATTTGAGAGTATCTCTACGGCATACAGAAACCTGACACCAGACAGACTTGAGGGCCCGGTTGAACTCGACACCAGCGAGCGTGATTTGACGATTCGCTACACGGCTATCGATTTTTATGCACCGCAAAGTATCGAGTTTCGCTATAAACTGGAAGGACATGATGCCCTGTGGCGTGATGCACAGTCACGTCGCGAAGCCATATATACGAATTTACCGCCAGGCGATTTCACCTTCTTATTACAGGTGAAGCGCCGTGGTCAGGACTGGCAACAGGCACATAATCTGTCGCTGAATTTGCAATTGCCTCAGCGGTTTGATGAAACGGTGTTTTTCCGTTTGATTATCACCTGTGGTTTCATGTTTTTGTTCTATCTGGTGTTCTGGGTGTTCCGTACTCAGGAGCGACGTAAACAGGCTGCACTGGAAGCGCTGGTTGCTGAGCGTACGACCGAACTGAGAAAAGCCAACGACAAATTGAATCAGGTGAATACGCAACTGAAACTGGTGAGCCACTCAGATGAGCTGACAGGGCTTCGCAGTCGTCGCTTCTTATTTGATCAGCTTCCTAAGGACATTGAGCACTATCAGCGCAATGCACAGTCATTGCGTCAGCAGGATAAGAGCCTGGTGCTGATGATCTTAAACATAGATAGTTTCAGTAAAATCAACGATGCCTATGGTCCAATTGGCGGAGATAGCTGTTTGCAGCAGCTTGCAACCTTGCTCAATACCCGTACGCAGGGCTCAGATTATGTGGCGCGTTGGAGCGGCGATGAGTTTCTGCTGCTTTTGCGAGATTTTAAATGTTCTGAGGTTGAGCGATATGTCAGTGAGTTATGTAAAGCAATTGCCCAATTCGACTTTAAGCTACCCAATGGTAAGTCACTAAACCTGAGTGTCTCTGTGGGATGGTCTTTTTATCCACTGCCCTTGCTGGGAGGACAGGTGATCGGCTGGGAGGCCTCGGTTAACCTGGCTGATATCGCATTACATGAAGTAAAACAGCGCGGTGGAGATGGCGCTGCGACCATTACTTTTGATGAACAACTGGATGCTTTTGAGTTTGAGCAAAGTCAAAATGTGGAATCTCAACTCCAGTTGCTGCAGTCGAATGGTCTGGCAGAAGTAAAAGTGTGGATGCGTTAGCCTGGGTTGCTATGCTGTCTTTGTGCCTAAGAGTGGAAAATGTTCTGGCGCTGTGTCTAATATTGAGTAATTATCAACAGGCATTATAAATTTAATCACTTTTAATTTGAAATGAGATAAATATAATATACTCTCTATATATCGAGCTTAATTAACTTAGAAAATTCTAAATTCAACAATCTATGAGAGTAATCCAATGCGTGAAATAAGATCTTTTATAAAGACTGCAAGTTACAGTGATTTGAATAAAGCGCTGGAGCTGATCCAAGCTGCTATTGATGAGCAAGCAAAACAGGAAGAAGCCAAAAAAGAAGTTTTGGCACTGATTAAAGAAAAAGGATTGTCTTTAGAAGATTTTGCTTCGGAAAGTGCGACAGATAAGCGTAGCAAGGTTCGTCCAAAATACCGAATTGAAAAAGACGGTGAAGTATTTGAATGGACTGGTCGCGGTAAAACACCAAAGGCGTTTGTTGGCGTTAATTTAGAAGATCACAAAATCTAATTGTGAGCGTCTAAGGCCAGTCACGGTATTTCAAAGGTGACTGGCTTACTACTATTTAAGTGGACAAGTATTCTGTTCACTCTCATATCCTGCCTTATTCCACCTTTGTCTTTTTCCTAATTCGTTAATATTCTCAGGTGTTCCTATTTACACGTTAAGACCTTATCAAGAAGAAGCTGTCGCTAATACCATTGCGCATTTTAGAAAGTCCGATGACAGTGCGGTTATTGTGTTACCAACAGGAGCAGGTAAAAGCCTGGTGATTGCACAGTTAGCCCGATTGGCGAAACACAAAATTCTGGTGATGACACACGTGAAAGAGCTGGTTGAGCAAAACGCCCAGAAATATCAAAGCTATGGTTTAAACGCGAGTATTTACTCAGCGGGTTTAAAACAAAAAGAGACGCTTCATCAGGTAACGTTTGCCAGTGTTCAATCTCTGGCTCGGAATTTAGAAGCGATAGACACTTTTTATTCTTTGCTGATTATCGATGAGTGTCATCGCGTCAGCGGTGAGGAAGACAGTCAGTATATGGCGGTGATTGAACGCTTGCGACAATTTAACCCAGCTCTAAAGCTTTTAGGGCTGACTGCAACGCCTTATCGGTTAGGCAGTGGCTGGGTGTATCGAAATCACTATCATGGCTTTGTTCGGGGCAGTGAAAATAGCCCTTTCCACCGTTGTATTTATGAATTACCACTGCGTTATATGATCAAGCATGGTTATCTCACTCCACCTAATAAACTCGATCCGGCAGTAGAAAATTATGATTTCTCCGCGCTGAATAGCAATGCGTTTGGTCGTTACAGTGAAGCGGATATGAATCAGCTGTTGCAGAGTAATACACGGGCCACCAAAAGCATTATTAATCACGTCGTATCATTGAGTAAAGAGCGTCATGGGGTGATGATATTTGCTGCGACCGTATTACATGCTAAAGAGATCATAGGTTATTTACCGACAGAGCAAACCGCTTTGGTGATTGGTGATACGGATAACCGGGAGCGGGATGACATTATTGCTGCTTTTAAACGTCGAGAAATAAAGTATTTGGTGAATGTGTCTGTATTAACTACGGGGTTTGATGCACCTCATGTCGACGTCATTGCGATCTTAAGGCCCACCGAGTCTGTCAGTTTATATCAGCAAATTGTGGGCAGAGGTCTGCGCCTCAGTGAGGGCAAAAAAGACTGTCTGGTGATTGATTATGCAGCCAATGAATTTGATTTGTTCCATCCTGAAGTCGGCAGTAAGAAACCGAACTCAGACAATGAACCTGTTCAGGTGTTGTGCCCTGGCTGTGGTTTCGGCAATGTTTTCTGGGGTAAATATGATGAACAGGGGCGAGTTATAGAGCATTTTGGCAGACGTTGCCAGGGGTTGTTGCAGGATGATGAAGGCAACGAGCAACAATGTGACTATCGTTTTAAGTTCAAGGAGTGTGACAGTTGTGGCGCTGAGAACGATATCGCTGCCCGTCAGTGTCATAGTTGTGGGGTGATGCTGGCAGATCCCGATGACAAGCTGCGCGCGGCGTTGAACTTAAAAAACGCCATGGTGATACGTTGTAGCGGATTAAGTGGTGAAGTGATTAAGGCGCAAGTGCTGAAAATCACTTATTTCGACGAAGACGGAGCCAGCGTCAGTGAAGTGTTTGATTTTGCAAACCCTAAAAGTCGACATTATTTTGTTCGCCAGTTTGAAAAGCACTGTCGGACTGGCGTTAACGTGAAGGCATGGACAGAGGCAGCACAGGTGGATGCAACTGTGTTATCGGCACCGGATTTTGTGATTGCGCGACAACATAAAAAGTATGGCTGGCAGGTGAGCGAGAAGATTTTTGATTATCAGGGCAGTTATCGCACCGCGGATAAGAGCTAAGCTGGGCTTGCTGTTATCCGCGACTAAAACACGCGAGCATTACTCTGCGAGGATCCCCCAGCCATCACCGTAGCCTTCGTGGCTGTTCGCGATAGACTCCAGGTATTGTTCGGTTTGGTTTAAAAGCTGGTGATCTGGCACCATAGTCACAGACGTCACAACTTCCCACACGCCAGTATCCGGGCAGGTATCCAGCTTAGTTTTGGGTGCCAACTCATCAGCAGATATGGCACTCATAAAGCGTTCTGCGTCGGCTTTTTGTTCAAACAAGATAAAAAAATCGATGCTGTGCATCTGGGTGAGATCTACACCGGCTGCAGCAATTTCAGACAGAAGCTGGCCGTTGTCATCATCAGGGAATTGCATAATCGTACTCAAGTTAAAATAGCTGGCGATATTGTCCGCTATCCAACACAAAATAAAAAGCACTGACCACAAAAATTTGTATGCATGCGCATAAAAATAACACAGTAATGAGCCTAACCACGCCATGTCAGCGTCAACTTGCTGTGGTATTATAATGCCATTGTGATTTATAGGGTTATTTAGTGCGTTTATCTGCGTTTAGTACCGTTCTTGTTGTGCTACTTTTTTCATTTCATTCCTTGGCTATAGCGTCGTCTGGTATCTCAGAGTTTACCATCCACAGTGCCCCTGACAGCGCTGAGTTGACTGATGAAGCAAGGGACAATGTCATACGGTTTATGGCTTCGTATGTGGGTAAACCTTTTACGCCGCGCAGAACTAAGCTTATAAATAAAGATGTTACTAAGGCATTGCAGGCACTTGGATATTATCGCCATACGCTCTCTGTGGTATTTGACCCTCAGACTCGCGGTGTCGCATTACATCTGGATCCCGGGACACCCTTGTCCTGGCACAAAGTCGAGATCTCCCTCCAGGGGGTTGAAGATGAAACCCTACGCAGCCGTTTAATCGCGGGTGCAATCCAGGCGGGCGAGCAAGTCAGACATGATCAGTATGAAGCCACCAAAGCGCGAATAGAAAGCTTGCTGCTGGAGCTGGGCTATTTTGATTTTCAATGGCAGAAAAAGCAGCTGACGGTAGAGCCTGAGTTGCAGCAGGTTTCTGCTACCTTAGTCCTTTCAGCTGGTCCCCGCTATCGCTTTGGTGCGCTGCGTTTGTCATCTGAGTCAAAAGCAATAGACTTTGCCAGAGCGCTGAGCCCGTTTCAGCCTGGTGAGTTGTATGCTGCGGATAAATTGTCTGAGTACAATCTGACATTAAATGAAACCCCCTATTTTCAAAGTGTTCGGGTATATCCTTTGCTTAAAGCCAGGCAAGAGGGGGAGGTCCCTATCCGTGTTGAGCTGGTCGATAAACCCGCCAACAGCTATGAAGTTGGTGGGGGATATAGCACTGAGTTGGGGGCAAAAGCGCGCTTTAAATGGAGTAAGCCCTGGATCACTGACGGGGGACATTCGATGACCTCAGATCTCAATGTGTCTCAGCGTCAGCAGGATATCAGTGCGGCTTACACTATCCCGATGAGTGACCCCAATAGCGATGTATTTCGCGTTCTTGGTGGTTATCAGTTACAAGATGATCTGACCGAAGGGGTGGATACCAAAACCTGGAATATCCAGGTTCAGCGTCAATGGCTGACATCCGGCAACTGGGTGCGCACTGCGTTTTTAAAACGTGAACATGAAACCAGTGAACAAGATGGTGAGGTACTTAAGACTGAAATGCTGATCCCGGGGGTTAGCTATGCGAAAAAGCAAACGCTGGGTGGAATGTTGCCTTACTGGGGGAATGAGCGACTGATCTCGGTCGAGCTGGCCAGTGACTCCGTGATCTCTTCAACGTCTTTACTCAAAGTTCGCTGGAGAAACGCCTGGTTGCGAAACCTGGAACAGCGGCACTTTTTTTTGACGCGTCTTGAAGTCGGTGCGATTGTGGCAGATGACATTGCGGCTGTACCTTTTAATATGCGCTTTTTCGCCGGTGGCGATCAGAGCGTACGAGGGTTCGCCTATCAGTCGGTTGCTCCTCGAGATGAGGATGGTAAGTTGCTGGGGGGCAAATACCTGGCGACCGCCAGTGCTGAGTACAATTATCAGTTATTGCCTAACTGGCGTGTAGCGCTGTTTGTTGATAGCGGTACGGCGACGGATGATTTTAAAGAGAAATGGGCATTGGGAGCCGGCTTCGGGCTGCGTTATCTGACACCAGTTGGGCCAATCCGGCTGGACCACGCCTGGGGGCTGAGTAAAGACAGCAAAAGTACCCGTTTAAGTATTGTGATTGGACCGGAGATGTAATGGGATTGAAAACCTGGCTGCGCCGTATTAGCTATGCTGTCCTTGGTGTATGTGTGACCGCATTTTGCCTGCTATTTACCTTACCCGGTCACAAGTTCGTTATCTGGGTGGCCAACCACAGTGTCTCCGGTTTACAGATCAGCTCGCCGCAGGCACGTTTGTTGTCTAATGCTGTACTGGATATCCGGTTTGAAAACGAACAGCTTGTTTTTGACGCGCGTCAGCTAAGTCTGTCGCTTGAATGGTTTAGCTGTGCAACCCTGTGCCTCTCTGGCCGTGCCGACGAGGTGACGTTGCATCTGACTGAGCAAGGGAATGCTCAGCCTGGCACTACAGGCACTGAGCCAGCGTCTGGGCTAGCTTCTGTGACCGTGCCTTTCTCAGTTGCCATCGAGCAATTGACACTGGACGTTGCAGATATCAAAGCAGCGGGATATCAGATAGATCTTAATGAACTGATGCTGACTGCGCGCATTGATGAGCAGGTTATGCAGGTTGGTCAGTTTGCACTGCGCAGCATACAAGTCACACAAACTGAAGCGCCAGCACCTGCCGCGCCTTTCGTTATACCGACAGAGATACCAGCGCTATCCTTGCCAGCCATACGCCTTCCAATGGCCGTTGATCTTGAACAACTGTCTATAGGTGAGCTTGTTTATCAATCTTACGGGGGCGATACTCAGGTACTGAATCAGTTAGCATTAAGCGCAGGTGCTCAGCAGTCCGAATTATCGATAAAGCGCTTGTCGATGGCTTATCTCGCACATCAGCTGGTAGCCACAGCGCAGGCTGACCTGAGCAGCTGGGCTGTATCGGGTACGCTTGACTATCAGCATCCGGATTATCAAAGTGCGGCCTCATTTAAAGGTGATTTGCAGCAACTTGAACTGGTTGCGGATACGACAGGTCTGGTGCAAGGCAAAGTCGTATTAAGTGTGACTCCAGCAGTTCCAAACTGGCCGTTTTCACTGGATGTTCAGGCTGGGCAATTTGCGTTTGATGCTGATAACACGCTGCAGCAGCTGATGCTAAGTGCTTCGGGGACAGCGGATGACTATCAGTTTACAGCGAATGCCAATGTGGTGCTGAGCGAACAGCTGGCCGTGCCGGATAATCAGCTCACTGTGAAACTGGCTGCCAATGGAGGCCTGACAGCATTGACGCTGGAAGAAGCTCAGGTAGCACTGGGAGAAGCGTATACGCAACTGAATGCTCAGGTGAGCTGGCAAGAAGGGCTTCGCAGTCAGTTACAGGGGGAGCTATACAGGCTGCCTTTAGGCGCCTGGCTTGAACTGGATGAGACTGAGCTGTCGGGCGCTTATCAGCTCGAGTTTACTCGGCAGGATCAGCACTGGCTGGCACAGGTCGATGAACTCACACTTTCTGGCAAGCTGGCTGCACTGCCTCTAAAAGTGATGGTCCGAGGCGAAGTAAATAGTAACTTACATGGTGAGATCCAGGCTGCTCAGCTTAGTTATGGGCAAAGTCAGGTTATGTTGTCAGGCAAAGCCGATAAACAACTGGACTTGCAAGGTGAGCTGACCCTGGCCCATGAACGAAATACGCTTTTGCCTGTGGATGCGCACCTGTCAGGGCTGTTTACGGCGACCGGACCGATTGATATGCCAAAGCTCACATTGAACAGCCAGCTCGACAAACTGGTCTATGAGGACACTGCGCTTGACGGCGGTACACTGGCACTGACGGTGGATATAGCCAAAAATTGGTTGACGGATTTGCGTGTCTCTTTGCCGGCTGTGACGCAGGGTGAGTTACCCGAAACGGCACTTAGTGTGATGGTGCAGGGTGATCAAAGTCAGCATCAGCTGAGGGTGCAAGTTAACAATAGCGGCGGCAGTGCCGAGTTGGCCCTGAGTGGGCAGTATGCTCAGCAAGCCTGGGCAGGTCAACTTGATACTGGCCTGTTACGCATAAACAATAGCGAACTGGCGTTGGTGGCACCTGCGCCTATTCGGGCTAAAGACGGGCAAGTGGAGATAGGGCGTCAATGCTGGACACTGGCACCCGGTCAGCTTTGCTTCGCGGCGCAGCAGGGGGCTCAGGGCCAAGCCAGCGTAGAGTTGCAGCAACTAGACCTGGCACATTTTAATCCGTTACTTAGTAACGTGGCGCAGCTACAAGGCTTATTATCGGGTCATGCAAAGGCAAACTGGTCACAAGGTCAGTTACAGGCGTTGGATGGGCAGCTGGATATGTCTGACGCTCAGGTTATTCTACATGGCGCTGTTGCTGAGCAGCTCGATGATGGTGAGGACAGCGTTGCGCCGATCTTACCTCTTGAAATAGAACGCTTTTCACTGACACTCAACAGTGATGCACAACAAGCCAAAACGGCCTGGCAACTGGCGCTCAAAAAGTTAGGTCATTTCAATGGCGAGCTGGCGATGCCATTACAGGCAGAGACACGTTCCATGCGCGGTTTTGTCAACATCGCAGGCATAGAGCTTGATAAGTTTAAGCCTTTGCTCCGCCGTCTGTTGTGGCCCGATCTGGAACTGGCTGGCACTATCGCTGGTCAGATAGGCATCGATGGTGCACTGTCTCAGCCCCAGCTGAATGGGCAGCTCAGAGTCACGGATGTTCAACTAAAAGCCAGTGAAATTCCGATGGCCATCAGCGATTTAGACCTTGATATACAATTGAGTGGCCAGCAGGCTCTGCTCCATGGTGAGCTACACACGTTGCCCCGAGGTCAGCTTACATTCACCGGCGAGATCGATTGGCATGCCGCTATGGCGGCGAAATTGCGGCTCAATGGCGAGCGCCTGACACTGATGCCACAGCCAGGTATCGAACTGGATATTTCGCCCGATTTGTCACTGAGCTACAACGGCCAGTATGCTGAGTTATTGGGATCGGTCAGTGTCCCTTATGGACGTATCGAGATAGAAGAACTGCCAGAAGGGGTTGTTACTGTGAGTGACGATCAGGTCATCATTGATGGCGCTAATCCCAGTGCCAGTGAGTCTGCTCAGATAGTGGATTATCGGCTCGACCTGGATGTCAGTTTGCTTGATGATGTCAGAGTCAAAGCGATGGGGCTGGATGCTTATCTGGCAGGTGAGTTATCGCTGGAAAAACAACTCGCTTCAGCCATGCTGGCCAGCGGCGAGATTAATCTGCGAGAAGGACAATATAAGGCATTTGGTCAGGATTTGAGCATAGAGACTGGTCAGCTGGGCTTTAATGGCCCATTGGATAAGCCTTATATCAATGTGCGTGCGATACGCAACCCAGATACCACAGCCAATGGCGTGATTGCCGGTGTTGAAGTGAAAGGCAGCATTCGCAGCCCGGAGCTGGTGATTTACTCAGAGCCCGCGATGGATCAGGCACAGGCGCTGGCTTATTTGCTCAATGGGCAGCCATTGGGTGAGGGGGAAAGTAATAACAATACCATGCTGGCACAGTTTTTATTGTCGCAGAGTATCGATCGCAGTAAGGGTTATTTCGCCAAAGCGGGAGAGACGATAGGGGTGAAGGATGTGAATTTGACCGCCAAAGGCAGCGGAGACGATACTCAGGTTGAAGTATCTGGCTATCTGACGCCCAGTGTACAGGTGAGTTACCGGGTCGGGGTATTTGCATCGCTCAGCGAAGTGGCAGTGCGGTATCGTATTTTTTCAAAGTTTTATATTGAAGCCACCAGCGGTTTATATAAGAGTATTGATCTGCTGTATAAGTTTGACTGGGACGAATGATGCGCCGTTTTTTGTTGCTACTGATGCTCTGTATCTCCGGCTCTGCCACGGCCTCTCGTGCTATTGGGCCGCTTGAGATACGTGTCACTGCGGGCGCCAACCCTTATGTGACTGAGTTACTGGCATTGGCACTATCTTATCAACCCAGACCTGTGACATTTAAGCCAATTGTCGGGATCCCGACACAGAGTCGGGCATTGCGTTTGCTCGGTAAACCATCGGGCATTGATGTGTTTTGGTCTGTGACCAGTAAGGCGCGTGAGCAGCAGGCCCTGGCTGTGCGTATCCCACTGGTTAAAGGTTTGCTGGGCTATCGTGTGTTGTTCATTGCTGCCAGCCGAGCGGCGGACTTTGTGGATATTAAGCATTGGGGGCAGTTGCAGCCTTTGTTGTTTGGGCTGCGTCATGACTGGCCTGACAGAGCAGTGTTCGAACGCAACGGGTTACAGGTGGTGGCCTTCCACGATACCGAAAAGGCCATGACTATGCTCAGTAACAAACGCCTGGATGTCGTGCCGCTAGATATTCTGGCTGCCAATGACTTTCCTTCACGCACTGATATTATGGTGCAACCCAGTCTATTAATTAGTTATCCCTCAGCAGTTTATCTGTTTGTCGATAAAGCCAATATTCAGCTTCGTGATTTGCTGCAAGCAGGCCTTGAGCAAGCGATTGCGGATGGCTGTTTTGAGCAGCTATTTCGTCGCCATTTCGCGGATCAGCTAACACAACTCGATTTGGCTGGGCGCACTCACCTACGCTTGCCGAATCCAACCTTGTCTGCCGAGACACCTTTGTCGCGCAGCGAATTGTGGTATCAACCAGGAACATATAATGACAATAATAATACGCAAAATAACATCAAGGATGAGCACAGCAGCGCTGTTGCTCCTCGCACTCACTGCCTGTCAGGCAACCGACAAACTGGCACAAACTGATAGTGTTAATGTACCTCAGACGACACCAGCCCCTGCAGAGATCATCGCACAGGCAGGCGATGCGGATTGGCGGTCAGTACCATTGGAGCACATCCTTAAGATCACTTTGCCAACGGGGCCCGTTTATGTCGAACTAAACCCGCAGCTGGCGCCAGGCCATGTGGAAAATATTAAAGCGCTGGCGCGAGAGGACTTTTACCGTGACTTGACTATGTATCGCTTTGTTGAAGGTTTTGTCGCACAGGGCGGAGATCAGAGCGACGAGAAACACCCACTCAAGGGGTCAAAAACTATTCCGGCTGAGCTTTTCCTGGCAACCGCAGAGCCTCAGGAGATCACTCCCTTAAACCTGGTCGATGGTTATGCACCACGGACCGGGTTTTTAAATGGGTTTGCCGTAGCACAGAACGACAAAGGGACACGTACCTGGCAGACCCATTGTCCGGGTACTTTTGCGATGGCGCGGCAAAATAGCGCTGATAGCGGGGGCAGTGAATTCTATTTCACATTAACAGCACAACGGTATCTGGATTTAAATACCACGGTTTTTGGCCGAGTGTTAGCTGGTATGGAACATGTGCAACGATTGCACAGACAACCTGAAGAAAACCAGCCTTTTAACCCTATTCTTGGCGTTGAGGTATTGGCGGATATTCAGCGTACCGACAAGCAACGTTTTCGGGTGTTCAATACCCATAGTCACGCATTTCGGGCTTTGATTGAAGCGCGCAAGAATCGCCCTGAAGCCTGGTTTTTACACCAGGCCAATCACACCGATGTTTGCGCGGTCAGTGTGCCGATTGAAGCGTTTACTGACGATTGATCCGGACATTAAAGGTGGTCTGATTTTGTTCGCTGGAACGGAACGGATTGATGTCCAGGCCACCACGACGCGTATAACGTGCATACACTTCCAGCTTGGCGGGGTTGAGCGCGCGCAGCAGATCGCAGTAGATGCGCTCTACACACTGTTCATGAAATTCATTGTGGTCACGAAATGAGATCAGGTAACGTAGCAATGATTCACGACAGATTTTCGCCCCTTCATAGCGGATAACAATACTTGCCCAGTCTGGCTGAGAGGTGATCAGGCAGTTAGACTTTAACAAGTGGCTGTGCAGGGTTTCACTCACTTGCTGGTCGTTTTCCTGAGTTAATAAGCCATCGCGCGGGCTGTAATCATCCACAGTAATGTCTAGTTCATCAATGCACTCTCCAGGCAGGGCTGAAAATGGCAGGCAGTTGTGGTCGTCAGGGCCGTACAAGGTCACTGTAACATCGCACTGGGCCGCTTTGGAGAGATCCTGCTGTAATGTGTCACGTACCGCCTCAAAGCTGGCGAATTGACTCTGATTGAAGCTGTTCAGATAAAGTTTAAATGACTTAGACTCGATAATATGACTGCTCTGGCAAGGGAACACAAACCGGGCGATGGCCACCTGGGGTTTACCTTTTGTATTCAGCCAGGACAGCTCATAACCATGCCAGATATCTTCACCAAAAAATAGCAATGCCTGCTCATCAACGGCTATCTGATCACGATTAAGCTTGCGCGCGATAGGGTGAAGCAAGCTTGGCTCGTACTGACTGGCGTATTCGGTGGTTTTACCCAGCACAGAGGCTTTTAACTCCGGGGCGTTATTGTAGTCTGTCATGTTGATCCATTAGTAGTTACAATGGCTCCGATTATAGCGAATAATGAGCGAAAATAGCAGTATGAGCGTGAGCACTTTGATCCTCGAACTTCATGATAAATTTGCCAACTCGGTACAGCAGACCCACGGTCACTGGCCATTGATCGAGCATGATGCACAATGGCCCAGCCCGTGTGAAACCGGTGAGCCAAGAGGCGATGGCCTGATTGCCTGGCAAGCCGTGTCCAGAAATCCGGGCGGTGATTTGACTGCACTGGCCAGTGCGCTGGAAACTCAGTTTAGCCCTGAGTTAAATGCGTTTTATGGCACAGCGTATGGTGGCAATATTGTGGCTACGCTGGATGGAGAAGAGGTTGAACTGCTGCAGGCCTGGAATGAAGAAGATTTCGAGCGCTTGCAACAGAATATCACCGGGCATGTGTTAATGAAGCGTCGCCTGAAGCAAGCTGATACCGTTTTTATTGGTTTGACTGCGCAGGAAGATGTCTTAATTACAGTGCAACTCAGTACGGGGGAAGTATGTCTTGAACGCGTGGGTAAGGCGCCACATACAGTGCTGGCGCCCAGTCTGAGTGCGTTTCTGGCTCAGCTGATCTCGCAGTTTTAAGCTATATCAGGAGGTGGCGAGGCCACCTCTTACGTCTTTACTGGAAATCCCAGGAAATATTGGAAACCAGTTCACAGGCATCACATTTGAAATCGAAAATGCCAAACCAGGGCTCATCTAATGCCCACTGTGCACCGCAGCTCGGACACAAGCGTGCTTTTTCCTGTGCCAGGCTTTCACCCCCAACCCGGTACAAGTAATAATAAACCGGCTTTTTGGTGAGATAACGGATCCGTTTACTGAGATCCAGGCCCCGACGGGTGAGATCGCTATCCAGGCTGGTCAATTCATTGAGAGCGGCAAACTCGCAGCGTGTTGCACCATTAATCTGGATCTGATCACAGGCCTGCCAGTCTTCTTGCCATTTTATTAGTGCTTTATAATCGCCATTGGCGATGGCCGGGATCTTATACAGAGGCACTGGCTGAAAATCATCACCACAATACAACGGACTACAGGTGTGCACATAGGTTGTATAGAGAATATAGCTGGACGGAGACTGGCACTGATCAGCGCCATTGGCATGAATATCCTGACCTATCACTTTGACTTTAGGTGCTAACAATCCCGCCTGCTGAAGTTGATCAATGGCGTGCTTAACGAATGGGCTGTGATGCAGAGGATGCAGTGCATCTTCAAGTGGACACATTACCCGAGTGATAAAAAAGCCTTCTTTCAAAACGGTGGGAAATTCATCGCCAATGATTTGGCCGTTGAAACGCAGCGCGTTAACCACTCGGTTGATAGCCTGCTCTGCTTGCTCAAGCGTAGTGTCCTGATAACAGTCAAAAGTGAGATCAACAACGAACATCTTAACGAGACTCCAGCAGAGCGAGTAATTTATCCAGTTTCGCCTCAATGCGATCTAACTGTGTCTGCGCGTTATCCTGTGCTGCTGGTTGTGCGTTCTGCGTTGGTTGATCGTCCAGTGTTGACAGCAGATCTGGATTATTTTTATAAGCCGTCAAACCCGCAATGATCAAGGGCATTGCAACGGGCTCGGCCAGTTTGGCTTTGGTGGTGGCAACGGTGGGGGTTTTGCCTTGCGCAACGAGTGCGGCAATTGCGTTCAAAACTGCGGGGTGCATAAAGCGGCCTCTGGAAATTAAAACTCAGCGCATTGTATCACCTAAGCTGCCAATACATCACCAGTAAAAAGGTGCAGCTCGTGTTTGTGAGATGACATATAGCGCTTTTCAATGTCACATGTGTTTAGCACTGCACATGCAGGGTAATGCTCCGGTTATCGCCAGTGTGGCCAGCTTTGTTCAACGTAATCTTGCATCCAGCTCATCGATTATTTCACTCCAGTCAGCATCTTCTCTGAGTGACTCTTCAATGAAGTGCTTTTGTCCTTCGTTCCAAAACGGGGCTTCTGCCAAAAGCATATCGCTGGGCAGTGTGTGCTGATTAAAAAATGCCTTGATGCCAGCATCACTGTTGTCTAATCCAAGCTGAGCGAATAAGTTTTTTAGGTTATGTGCACTGGTGTCCATATGCCCTCTGGTTGTTTAAAAAGTACGCTATAACTATAGTAGATTTACAACACCGACCAAGAAAAAATCGTCGGATAATCACAACAAAAAACACAAGGACTTACCATGACAAACTCGACAACCAGTGCGCAGCTAACCATTAAACATTTATCCCCGGAAGACAGCAGAGTGGCGG